>NZ_NOZE01000030.1:0-16872 GCF_002259025.1 Rhodococcus sp. 05-2255-1e
GAGGTGCGGGCAATCGTGCAGACACCCGATCCCGATGCCCGCGCTCGACTGATCACCGAACATCTCACTCGACTCGAGCGTCAGTTGGACGACACCAGATCAGCCGTGACGGCGCTGCGCCGGTTGCTCGATCCCACTCCGCCCGCGATCGATGTCCGACGCATTCTCACCGAACAATCCTCTGTCGCAGCCATTTCCGAGGTGGTCGACGCGTCCGACGTGCTGGGCTGGTACTCGGACGCGATGGCCGAGATCGACGCGGTCGTATCGGACACCACCGGGCCGCCGGGCGGGCTGTACGACAACGAACTCTTCACCGACGGGCGGGGTGAGCTGACCGTCTTCGTTCCCACCATCGACGCGCCGTCCGTCGGCAGAGTTCGGCCGATGACGCTGCCTCCCGTCGAACTCGCGGTGACGGTTCATCACGGACCCCACGACGACATCGACGTCACGTACGGTGCGCTCGGGGTGCACGTGGAGACCAACGGCCTCGCCATTGCGGGGCCGGTTCGCGAGGTCTATGTCGTCGGGCCGCGGGATACCGAGAATTCGACGCTGTGGCGTACCGACATCGGATGGCCGGTGTTCACGGCATCACCGGCCACGTAGCAGTCAGCGGCCCAGTTGCCGACTTGCTCCACCGATTTCTGCGTGGGCACCGATCTTCGCGTTTCGTCCCGCTCGATCTCCGGCCTTGCGTGCGCCCTCCGAGTACCCGGCGTTCGCGCTCTGGCCTCGCCAGTGCCCGCGTGCAGTGGACGTCTGGCGGTAGTAGTCGCGTAGCTCGATCTCCTTGTCTCGCAACACCAGAGCGGTTCCGGCACCGGAGGTCTCCTGCGCGATGGCCTTGGCCTCGGTGTCCTTCTTGACCTCCGCGAGCCGTTGACCGATGCGCGACGCGAATGCCGTCTGGAAGTTCAGACGTGCCGTCACGGCGGCGACGGGCACTTCCTCGCGTCGGGTGTAGCGGCGACGATTCTTGACCTCGGTGACGGTGCGGATGGCCGTCTCGGATTTGTAGGCACCGGACTTGATGTACCCGTCGGACGCTCGGACCATCTGAATCAGCAAAGAGGAGTACAGGGCCTCGGTGGTCTCGATGTCCGAGTCGAAACCGTAGGCGAACACCTGCGTCGACGATCTGGCGACGTCGCACTGCACATCGTTTGCGTGGGCGATGGCGACGAACAGTTGAACGTAGGTCTTGAGTCCACGCTTGCCCGGTTCACCGATGGGGATGACCTTCTGAGTCGGCGTCGCCTGCCGTTCGCGGGATGCGCTGTGCGAACGCGCCACCGCCAGATCCACCGACGCCGACGTGGCCAAACGCTGCGCGGCCTCCATGAAGGCCTCGGCCTCGTGGGGGTTGTCGGTGGACTCCGCCTGACGCAGCAATCCGCCGATTCGCGTCAGCATCTTGTCCGAACTCATGAGCGAAAGGGTACCGGGCACCTCCGACACGTCCGGGTTGACCGATTCAGGAACTCGATAATGACCCCTGCGCGGTGAGTTGTGTGCCACAGTACCCATCGACATATGTGTCGGGGGAGCATCACAGCACGATTCTGCGTGCCCATCTCCGGGCGCATACCACCGCGTAGAAGTAAGTGGAGAAAACAATGGCGTCTTTGATCACGAAGGTGGCAGTGGTTGCGACAGCAGCCACGCTGCTGACGCTCACCGGATGTTCGAGCGACAGCGGTTCGAGCGGCGATTCGGGTGCTGCATCCGAAAATGCCGACGGCCGTGGACCTATCACGTATGTAGAGGGCCAGGACACCACCGAGACCGGTGTCGTCCAGCAGATCATCTCGGAGTGGAACGCCGCCAACCCTGATCAGCAGGTCACCTTCAAGGAGCAGTCCGCCGACGCCGATCAGGCCCACGACGACTTCGTTCAGCAGCTCCAGGCGCAGCAGAGCGACTACGACGTCATGGCACTCGACGTCGTCTGGACCGCCGAGTTCGCGGCCAAGGGCTGGCTCGTGCCGCTCGAGGGCGAATTCGCACTCGACAACGCAGGCGTTCTGCCCGCGACCGTCGCGAGTGCGACCTACAACGGCAAGCAGTACGCCGCGCCGAAGAACACCAACGGTGGACTGCTCTACTACCGCAGTGATCTGCTCCCCGAGGCACCCACCACCTGGGCCGAGCTCACCGAGGACTGCCAGGTCGCTCGCGACAACAACATCGACTGCTATGCAGGGCAATTCGCCCCCTACGAGGGTCTGACGGCCAACGCGTCGGAGATCATCAACGCGCACGGCGGATCGATCGTCGGCGAAGACGGCAAGACCCCCACCGTCAACAGCCCGGAAGCCAAGGCCGGACTGCAGACTCTGGTCACCGCGTTCGAGACCGGCGTCATCCCGGCCCAGGACACCACGTTCAAGGAGTCCGACAGCCAGCAGGCGTTCCAGGACGGAAAGACGCTGTTCCTGCGCAACTGGCCGTACGTCTACGGCACCGCCGCAGAAGAAGGTTCGGCTGTGGTCGGAAAGTATGCGGTCGCACCGCTTCCCGGCGTCACCGGAGTGGGCACCTCGACGCTCGGCGGATACAACGCCGCGATCAGCGCGTACTCCGAGAACAAGGCAACTGCTGCCGACTTCCTGCGCTTCATGCAGGGCGAGAAGGCGCAGCGCATCATCGCCGAGGGTGCTTTGCCGCCCGTGCTCTCCTCGCTGTACGACGATCCCGCACTGATCGCCGCGATGCCGTACCTTCCCGCATTGAAGGCATCCATCGAGAATGCCGTTCCGCGTCCCGTCACCCCGTTCTACCCGGCCGTCTCGAAGGCTGTGCAGGACAACGTCTCTGCCGCCATCAAGGGTGAGAAGAGCGTCGACCAGGCGATCACGGACATGCAGGCCGGTATCGAAACCGCCGGCGCCAACTGATTTCGGGAGAACCAATGGCTGTACCTGCTGGTGTGACCAGTGGGGCCGCCGCAACCACCGCGGCCGGGGGCTCGTCCCCCGGCCGCGGTCGGCATGTGCGGTCCAAGAACAAGCGGTTCGGCCTGACGCAGGGTCGGGCCTGGCTGTTGATCGCACCGACGATGGTGATCCTCGCGATCGTCATCGTCTACCCGGTGATCCGAGCCCTGGTGATGTCCTTCTCCAAGGATCCCGGTCTCGATCCCGCCACCGGCATGTTCGTCACCGGTGGATCTGCCGGCTTCGACAACTACACGCACTGGATCCTGCAGCAATGCACCTCGGCGTCGGGCACATTGGTGCCCTGCCCGCCGGGAACGCTGGGGTCGCAGTTCTGGGGCGCCGTCGGAAACACCGCGTTCTTCACGGTCGTCACGGTGTCCATCGAGGTGGTCATCGGCTTCGGAATGGCCGTCATCATGGGTAAGACCTTCGCCGGACGCGCCCTGTTGCGCGCGGCAATCCTGATCCCCTGGGCGATCCCGACGGCGGTCACGGCCAAGCTCTGGTACTTCATCTTCGCGTACGACGGTGTCGCCAATCGCATTCTGGGAACCAACATTCTGTGGACCGGCGACGCGTGGCCCGCTCGTTTCGCCGTCATCATCGCCGACGTGTGGAAGACGACGCCGTTCATGGCGTTGCTGATCCTGGCCGGGTTGCAGATGATTCCAGCCGACGTCTACGAGGCGGCCCGCGTCGACGGGGCGTCGGCGTGGCAGCGGTTCACCAGGATCACACTGCCGTTGGTCAAGCCCGCGTTGATGGTGGCAATTCTGTTCCGCACCATGGACGCGCTGCGTATGTACGACTTGCCGGCGATCCTCACCGAGGGCAATCCCGCCACCCGGACCATCTCGATCCTGGTGGTGGATCAGATTCGTCAGGGATTCAACAGCGCTGCCTCGTTGTCGACGATCTCGTTCATCATGATCTTCGTCGTGGCGTTCATCCTGGTGAAGTTTCTCGGTGCCAATGCCGTTGCCACTCAGGACAATCAGCGCAAGGGGCCCGGCCGATGAAGCAAGCTCGCATCTATCTCGGCGTCGTCGTCATTCTCGTCTGGGGACTGGCACCGTTTTATTGGATGGTCGTCACCGCATTCCGCGACCCGCGCTACACCTTCGACACGACGCCGTGGCCGACGCACGTCACGTGGGAGAACTTCGAGAACGCGTTGTCGACGGCAAACGGCAACAACTTCCTGCGTGCGGTGGGCAACAGTCTGATCGTGGGCGGCGCGACCACTCTGATCGCGTTGGTCATCGGCATCTTCACCGCGTACGCACTCTCGCGCATCGACTTTCGCTTCAAGTACGTGGTGACGGGCATCATCCTGGGTGCGTCGATGTTTCCCGTCGTCGCATTGGTGACCCCGCTGTTCCAGTTCTTCACCAACATCGGGTGGATCGGCAGCTACCAGGCAATGGTCATCCCGAACATCTCGTTCGTTCTACCGCTGACGATCTATACGCTGGCGGCGTTCTTCGCCGAATTGCCCTGGGAGCTCGAAGAAGCCGCGCGGATCGACGGTGCCGGACGATTCCAGGCATTCCGCCTGGTGATGCTCCCGCTCGCCGCGCCTGCCTTGTTCACCACCGCGATTCTCGCGTTCATCGCCGCAGTGAACGAGTACCTGCTGGCCAGTCAGCTCTCGAGTGACAAGACCGAACCGGTGACCGTCGCCATCGCGCGGTTCACCGGCAACGATCCGCTCGTGGTGCCGTATGCCGCGATCATGGCCGCGGGCACCATCGTTGCGATTCCACTGGTGATCATGGTGCTGCTGTTCCAGCGCCGCATCATCTCCGGACTGACGGCGGGCGGCGTCAAGTCGTGACGGCGCAGGACCACCTGCAGTTGTTGGCAGGCATTCTCGGGTTCTTTGCGCTGGTAGCTCTCGGTTTCGCCGTAGCCGGGATCATCGGAGGTGATCCCGGCGTGCTGCCGTCCGTAGCGCTGCTCGGCTTGCTGGTCGCACTGTGGTTCACCGTCAAGAAGATTCGCTGAAACTCGTCGTCGCGATGCCCACCAGTTCGGCCAGTGCCGGACTCATCGCGCTGCGCCACACCAGGGCCAGCAGGGCGGCGGTGTGCGAGTCGGTCAGCTCGATCGCGACGAGCCGGTCGCCGTAGAATTCGGCCATCGACCGGCTGAGAATCCCGACCCCCAAACCGCGGGTGGCGAGGTCGGCTACCGCGTCAGGTGCGCTGGCCTGCAACGTGATCGACGGTGACAGACCTCCCCCGGCGCAGTCCCTGTCGAACACCGCACGAATTCCGGTGCCCGGCGGAAGGGCAACGATCGGATATTCGCACACCTCGGCGAGTGTCGCGTCCTTCTGCGCCGCCAGTGGATGCTCCGCCGGCACGGCGGCAACGATCCGCTCGTCGATCACCACCATCGATTCGAGTCCGGCGGGGGTCCGAGAAGCGAGACCGACCAACGCAAGATCCAGCTCGCCGGATCGAACATCCGCGACGAGATCGTCCGAATTACCCTCGCGCAAAGCAATGTCGACGCCGGGATGTGCCGCGTGGAAGCCCGCCAACGCGTCGAACAGTGGGGGAACGGTGCAGGCGGTGACCATACCGACGCTCAGTCTGCCGCGCAGTAGGCCCGTCACATCGTCGACGGATTGTTTGACGGATCCTGCCGCGGCGAGTGTCGCGCGGGCCTGCGGCAACGCCGCCTGGCCGGCTGTGGTCAAAGTGGCTGTGCCACCGGATCTGTCGATCAGCTCGGCCCCGAGTTCGCGCTCGAGCGCCCTGATCTGCGCGCTGACCCCCGATTGACTGATGTGAACGCGGGCGGCAGCGCGGGTGAAGTTCGCTTCCTCGGCCACCGCGACGAAATACTCGAGCTGCCTCAGTTCCATTGCTGTACTCCCAGATCGGGACCTTCGCCGGCATCGAGGCGTGCTATCGCGCGCTTCGGCGCGGTGACGCGGTAGCTGCAGTCGATCAGTTCGGCGGCTTCGGCCCAGACATCGCTGTCGGCCTTGTCTTTGCGGTCACTGCTCAGGTCGAACCCCACCCAGCCTGCGGGTCCGAGGTAGGCGGGATGAAAGTAGCGCGGCTCGAGTTCGCAGGCTCGCTGCTCCTCGGCGCTCTCGCATTTGACGATGATCGACAGATCGAATTGATCGCCGCCTTTGACGCCACCGCCGAAGTAGACGAACACCGAGGTCGTGCGGAAGGTCGGCCTGCCGTGCGAAACCTTCTCGGTCACGTCGGGGTACGCGAACGCCAGAGCGCGAACGCGTTCGAGAATCGGATGCTTCGAGGTGGGATCGATGGCCACGCGAGAACCATAGCGCGTAGCGTCTAGCTGCGGCTATGAGTAAAAGTTCTGGTGATGATCGGAACCAACTGTTGGACTTCTGACTGCGCCGGTTCGAGACTCGAATCCATGACACAGACACCCGCACAAATTGCAGCAACCTACTTCGAGGCCTGGAAGGCGAAGGACTTCGACACTCTCGCTTCGATCCTGCACGAAGACGCCACGTTTCGGGGGCCACTGGGCACCGCCGACAGCGGCGAAGAATGCGTCGCCGGGTTGAAGGGAATGTCGCAGATCGTCACCGACATCGACATCGCGCACGTCTTCGTCGATGGCCCGAACGTGCTGACGTGGTTCGAGCTGCATACGTCCATCGCACCCCCGGCCCCCACCGCGAACTGGCAACGAATCGAGAACGGCAAAATCACCGAAATCAGGGTGACATTCGACCCGCGCGCCATCGTCGAGGCGGGATAACCGAACGCCCGCCGGTACTCAATGTGACATTTGGTGGCCTTTTTGGGGGTCAATGTCACGTTGAGTGGACCGGCGGGCGTCGGTGCCGCGGAGAATTACGCGTCGATGATGAAGGCTTCGAGTTGTTCGCGAGCGACGTCGTCGGCCAGCTGCTTCGGCGGGCTTTTCATCAGGTAAGCGGAAGCCGGGATGACCGGTCCACCGATGCCGCGGTCCTTGGCGATTTTCGCGGCGCGGACTGCGTCGATGATGACGCCGGCGGAGTTGGGCGAGTCCCAGACCTCGAGCTTGTATTCGAGGCTCAGGGGAACGTCACCGAAGGCGCGGCCTTCGAGGCGGACGTAGGCCCACTTGCGGTCGTCGAGCCAGCCGACGTGGTCGGACGGTCCGATGTGGACGTCCTTGGCGTTGAATTCCTTCTGCAGGTTCGACGTGACGGCCTGGGTCTTGGAGATCTTCTTCGACTCGAGGCGGGTGCGCTCGAGCATGTTGAGGAAGTCCATGTTGCCGCCGACGTTGAGCTGCATGGTGCGGTCGAGCTGCACGCCGCGGTCTTCGAACAGCTTCGCCATGACGCGGTGGGTGATGGTGGCACCGACCTGGCTCTTGATGTCGTCGCCGACGATGGGGACGCCAGCGTCCTCGAACTTCTTGGCCCAGACGGGGTCGGAGGCGATGAAGACGGGGAGGGCGTTGACGAAGGCGACGCCTGCGTCGATGGCGGCCTGTGCGTAGAACTTGTCGGCTTCTTCGGATCCGACGGGGAGGTAGGACACGAGGACGTCGACCTTGGCGTCACGCAGTGCCTGTGCGACGTCGACTGCTTCGCCGTCGGCCTCGGTGATGGTCTCGCGGTAGTACTTTCCGAGGCCGTCGAGGGTCGGTCCGCGCAGGACGTGGACGTCCTTCGGGGGCACGTCGGCGATCTTGATGGTGTTGTTCTCGCTGGAGAAGATGGCCTCGGAGAGGTCGAAGCCGACCTTCTTGGCGTCGACGTCGAACGCGGCGACGAACTCGACGTCGCGGACGTGGTACTTGCCGAACATGACGTGCATCAGGCCGGGAACGGTGGCGTTCTCGTCTGCGTCCTTGTAGTACTCGACACCCTGGACCAGGGATGAGGCGCAGTTGCCCACACCCACAATGGCCACGCGGATTGCGTTGTTGTTCTCACCCATGGTCGGGTTCTCCTTCTGTCTTGACTGTCCTGTTTGGTGCTGTGTGGGACGGTGCTGGGTTGGGGGCGGCTTGCTCGGCTGCGATGACTTCGTTGAGCCAGCGCACCTCGCGTTCGCTCGATTCGAGACCGAGCTGGTGGAGTTGCCGGGTGTAGCGGTCGAGTGTTCCGTTCGCCTTGGCCACAGCGTCGCGGAGGCCTTCTCGGCGCTCCTCGACCTGGCGTCGTCTGCCTTCGAGAATGCGGACCCGAGCTTCTGCCGGGGTTCGACTGAAGAAGGCCAGATGTACGCCGAATCCGTCGTCGGTGTAGTTCTGCGGTCCGGTGTCGGCCACCAGTTCGGCAAATCGTTCCCTGCCGAGGGGGGTGAGCACGTACACCCGTTTTGCTCGTCTTTTCACGAGCAGTTCGGGACCGGCGTCCTCGGCGATGAGCCCGTCGGTTTGTAGTCGACGGAGCGCCGGGTACAGCGATCCGTACGAAAACGCACGAAATGCTCCGAGCAGGCCGGTCAGCCGCTTGCGAAGCTCGTAACCGTGCATGGGTGATTCGAGAAGCAGTCCGAGAATTGCGAGTTCGAGCATGCAACTCCCCCTTCTCGAATCCAACGATCACATCCTGGCGATGCGATGAGCCACACTATCGGAGAATGTATCGCGCCGATACATGAAGTGACAAACCAATGGCCGGTTACATCGCGCGAACCGGCATTTGCGGACGTGTTTTTCGGGGTCCTTCGCGGGTATCGACACAGGACGGCACTACATCGAAGGAGCGCATCATCGACGAATACGATCAACCGCCCCCACTGTCGAACGCCGAGTCCGAGCGGGGCTCCCACGTGGCGGACCTGTCGACGGTGCAGCTGATCGAGCGACTGACGACTCAGGTCTCGACGCTCGTCCGGACCGAGATCGACGCCGGACTCGCCGAAGTCAAGAGCAAGGGAAGTCGCCTCGGGGTGGGCGTCGGAATCTCCGGCGCGGGTGCGCTGCTGCTGTTCCTCGGGCTCGCCACCTTGATCGCTACCGCAGTGCTCGGACTGGCAACAGTGTTGTCCGCATGGCTCGCAGCGCTGATCGTCGCGATCGTGGTGCTGGCGATCGGGGGCATCCTGGCCGCAGTCGGCGCGTCACGGGCAAAGAAGGCCTTGCCGCCGATTCCCGCAGACACCGCAGCACGTATCGGCGACGACATCACCGCAGTGAAGGAGGGCATCCGATGACCGACTCACCGGCCCACAGTGTTTCCGGCAACTCCGATCAGCCGCCCAGCATCGAGGAACAGCGTTCCGAACTGGCCGACACCGTCGCCGCTCTCGCGGCCAAAGCCGACATCCCCACCCGAGTGGGCAACGAGGCCTCTCGACAGGCGACGCGTGCCTCCGATGCGGTGCGCAGTAGGCCCGGCACTGCCGCAGGGGCCGTGGGCTTCGTGGTGACCGCAGTGTTGGTGACGGTTCTTCTTCGTCGCCGACGTACGAGAAAGGTGTTTCGATGAGTGCAGTATCGAAGGCGTTCTACAGACCGATGTCGTTGGCGACGAGTGTGCTCGGCGGGCTGGCGGCCGGCGCGGTGTTCAAGCAGGTGTGGAAGCACGTCGGCGACGACGACGCGGCGGCCCCCGACCCGAAGGATCTGAATCGCTCCGTCCGAGAGGTGCTGATCGCGGCAGCCGTCCACGGTGCGGTGTTCGGCGTCGTCAAGGCCGCAGTCGACAGGGCAGGGGCAACCGGTTACCGCGCCATCACGCACGAGAGCCCGAAGTAGCCGACACGCAACATGATTCGCGGCGTCTATCGGCTTACCGAGACGATGTTGCCCGCGAAGTCCGCTTCGACGCGGCCACCCTGATCGTCGTCGTTCTTTGCGGTGATCGAGATGCGCTGCTCGCCGCGGGAATCGGTGATCATGACGTACTCGACGGCGGCGCCCGGGACCCCGACGGCGTCGGGCGTTCCCGCCACGAGGCCTGCCAGAACCGCGGAATCGATTGTGGCCCAGTCGAAGAGCGCCTCTTGTTCCTCGGGCGGCTCGGTCTCGTGATACACCTCGAACCCCCCGGAGACGAACACGCGCTCTCGTCGGCCCTCTGCCGTCGGGCGATAGACATCGGCACGGTTGCCGTCCATCTGGACGAACACCTCGAGAACCTGCGAACTGCCGAAGCGTTCCACGTAGCGTTCTCGAAAATCGTCGAGTCCGGCTGCCGTGTCGAAAACGAAGGGGCGGGCGATGATCGGGGTGACGTCGACCGGCAGGTCCATCGGCGCGGTGGGGGTCACGCTGCGCGTCGTCGTGGACGCGACGACGGCAGCAGTCGAAACCGGTTCTTCGCCGGTCCTGGTCGACAGAAACACCACCAGCCCGACAGTCACGATGGCGACCGAGCCGAGTGCCAGCAGCAGCCGGTTCTTGGGTTCGGATGTTCGCGGCGGTGGTTCCGGAAGGTCGACGTCGATTTGTAGGTCGGAGACCAGTCGTCGCAGATCGCGCAGGGTGATGGCCACCCGGGCACGTTCGCTGCGTAGGCGGTGCTCGTCGAAGGTGAGCTGGCCGTCGGCGTATGCGGAATCCAGAACGGTGGCGGTCAGCGCGCGGTCTATGTCGCGAGCGCGAAAATCGGGTCGTGGTGCCACCTGCGGGCTTCCTTTCCGGACTGATCAGCCGAACGAAAACGGCGTGACACGCAGGAAGTTGCCTGCGGGATCGAACAGGAGAGTTCCGCTTTCCTGGTCGGTGTTGTCGGCGGAGACGGATATTTGCGGGCCGTTGTCGCTGCCGTGGAAGCTCACGGTGTAGCTGTCGATTCGACTCATGTTCAAGCTCTCGCGGGCACCGGCGACGATCCCCGCTGCCTTCGTTAGATCGACCGTCGCCAGGTCGATCTGAGGTTCGTCGAAGTCGCGGGTGCTCGAGAAGTTGTCGTCGTAGTCGTCGATCACGCCGTCGCGATAGGTGTAGCTGACCTGCTTCTGTGGCACCCCGGGTGCAGGTGCCGAAATGACGGCGTAGTCCTCGTACAGCCCGAGTCTGTCGACCACCGACGTGCCGATCTTCTGTTGCAGTGCATCGACGATATCCACGACGACTGCAGGATTCTTGTACCCGGCCGACCCGAGACCCGATTCGGGGTCATCGGTGTTCGAGCACGCGCGAATGCCGAAGGTGAGCGCCACGAGTGCGGCAACGGCAGGGACCGCGACGGCCATGAAGCCCAGGCGTGAGCCCTTTGCCGTCGTGATCGGATGCGCGAACTCGATCGGGTCGGCCATCGGCGGCAGATCGGTGTCGTTCTGAAGGTCCTCGATGAGGGCGTGCAGATCGGCGATCGTGTCGGCTTCCTTCGCCAGATCGATCCTTGCGGCGTGCTCGAAATCGGACAGCTGGCCATCGGCGAGTGCTTCGTCCAACGTGGCGCAAGTATCGGTGCGATCCACATCACGCGCTCGCGTACTGGGTGACAGTCGCGTCGGCACAGGTGGAGCATAGTTTCTCGGCCCAGGAATGGGGGCCGATCGTCGTCCAGGCGGGGATCGCAGGTCTCCATCGACACTGCCGCACGTACTCTGGTTCTCGTGCGACTTCAGCGACAGGTGGTGGACTACGCCCTTCAGCGTCGGTCGCTGCTGGCCGAGGTCTACTCCGGTAGGACGGGCGTGGCAGCGGTCTGCGATGCAGATCCCTATCTTCTACGTGCCGCCAAGTTCCACGGCCGCGGCAGCGACGTAGTGTGCCCGATCTGCCGGAAGGAGCAGCTCACGCTGGTGTCGTGGGTGTTCGGCGAGAAGCTCGGCCCCCTGTCCGGCTCGGCGAGAACGGCCGACGAACTCGGCCGGCTGGCTGCCACCCAAGAGGAATTTTCGGTCCATGTGGTCGAGGTCTGCCGCTCGTGCAGCTGGAATCACCTCGTCCAGTCCTACGTCCTCGGGGCCGTGCCCGCACCCAAGCAACCCCGTCGCCCACGATCGGGATCCCGTCAACCGAACCGTCGAACTGCGAGTGAATGACACAATCGCTTCGCTGAACCCAGCCACCGAGAATTCGACGCGGCCGCCGAGATTACTGGAGATTCGTACGTGAGTTCCCCCTACGACAACAACCCGGGTAACAACGAACCTGGCCGTAGCGACTCCGGACGGCGCCCCGACGTGCCCGGACCACCGCGCGGCAGCCGCCATTCCGATCCGCCCGGACGTCGTCCGGTACCCCCACCGGGCCAACGTCCGGTGCCTCCTCCGGGCCAACGTCCGCTACCGCCTCCGGGTCAGCGCCCCGGACCGCCTCCCGGGCAGCGTCCGATGCCACCGCAGGGTCGACCGCCGGTGCCTCCTCCGGGTCAGCGTCCGGTACCGCCTCCGGGTCAGCGCCCCGGGCCCCCTCCCGGGCAGCGTCCGATGCCACCGCAGGGTCGACCGCCGATGCCTCCCGCCGGCCAACGCCCGGGTCCGCCTCCGGGCCAGCGTCCGATGCCACCGCAGGGTCGCCCGTCCGGTGACGGTCGCTACGCCGCGGCAGGTGTCACCCGATCGGGATCCGTCCCGCCGCCACACGAACCGAACGATCCATCAGCTAGCTCCTCGGGCAACGAACCGCCCGAGCCCCCCGAAAGAGGTTCCGCCGCGAAAACGAAGAAGAAGTCCCGGAGTGGAGCTGGCGGAACGACCAAGTCCAAGTGGCGGGTTGTTCGACGCACCATTTACGCGTTGATCGCCTTGGGCCTGATAGTGCCGATTCTGCTGTTCATGGTGGCGTACACGCTGGTGGACGTCCCGCGGCCCGGTGACCTCAGGACCAATCAGGTCGCGACGATCTTCGCCTCCGACGGGTCGAGCGTGCTCGGCAAGGTGGTGCCACCCGAGGGCAACCGAACCGATGTCACGATCGACCAGATTCCGGAGCACGTGCGTAACGCCGTGCTCTCGGCGGAGGATCGCGACTTCTATTCCAATCCCGGGTTCTCGGTGACCGGCTTCGGCCGTGCCCTGCGCGACAACGTTCTCGGACGTGACAGCGCGGGCGGCGGTTCCACGATCACCCAGCAGTACGTCAAGAATGCGGTGGTCGGCTCCGAGCGGACGTTGACGCGCAAGATGCGGGAGCTGGTCATCTCGTCGAAGATGGCTCGCCAATGGTCCAAGGACGACATTCTCGCGGCGTATCTGAACACCATCTATTTCGGTCGTGGCGCTTATGGCATCGCTGCCGCGTCGACGGCGTACTTCGGCAAATCCGTCGATCAGCTCTCGGTCGAGGAAGGCGCAGTACTGGCTGCGACCATCCAGCAGCCGTCCGGACTCGATCCGGAAGTCAACCCCACCGGGGCCCAGTCGCGGTGGAACTACGTGCTCGACGGCATGGTCTCGCAGGGCCAGCTCGATGCGACTCAGCGTGCGGCGATGCAGTATCCGCAGTGGGTCCCCATTTCTCAGGTCGATTCGGGCGATGCCGCCGACGCAGGTCCCAACGGTCTGATCAAGGCGCAGGTTTTGCGTGAACTGTCGGCTGTCGGGGTCAGTGATCAGGATCTGAACACCGAGGGTCTGCAGATCACGACGACGATCGACCCGAGGGCGCAGGCCGCCGCGGTCGAGGCCGTGGACAACAACCTGCAGGGTGAGCCGTCGGAGCTGCGCACGGCGTCGGTGTCGATCGATCCGCGCAGTGGCGCGGTCCGCTCGTACTACGGCGGCGCGGACGGGCGCGGTTTCGACTTCGCGCAGTCCGGGTTGCAGACCGGATCGTCGTTCAAGGTGTTCGGCCTCGCCGCTGCCTTGGACCAGGGCATTCCGCTGTCGAAGATGTACGACAGTTCCTCGCTCGACGTCAACGGCATCCAGATCAGCAACGTCGAGGGCGAATCCTGTGGCACGTGCACCATCGCCGAGGCCCTCAAGCGGTCGCTGAACACGAGTTTCTACCGCATGATGCTGGGCATGGACAACGGCCCGCAGGCGATCGCGGACATGGCACACAAGCTCGGTATCCCGCAGGAGATCGAGGGCGTCGGCCCCACGCTGACCGAGCCCGACAACGCGGGCCCGAACTACGGAATCGTGCTCGGCCAGTACCAGTCGCGGGTGATCGACATGGCCTCGGCCTACGCCACACTGGCAGCCTCCGGCGTTTATCACACCCCGCACTTCGTGCAGAAGGTCGTCACGGCCGACGGCACGGTGTTGCTCGATCGTGCACCCGAGGCCGGTCAGCAGGTCGTCTCGGCGGCGGTGGCCGACAACGTGACGTCGGCGATGCGTCCGATCGCCGGGTACTCCAACGGTCACAACCTCGCGGGTGGTCGTCAATCGGCGGCGAAGACCGGTACCGCGCAGCTCGGTGATACCGGACAGAACAAGGACGCCTGGATGGTCGGCTACACCCCGTCACTGTCGACAGCGGTGTGGGTCGGTACCGAGCAGGGCTTGCCGCTCGAGAACAGTTACGGCGGTCCGATCTACGGATCGGGCATACCGTCGGACATCTGGAAGGCGACGATGGACGGCACGCTCGAGGGCACCTCGAACGAGACGTTCCCGACGCCCGAGGCCATCGCCGGTCAGGCAGGTGTCCCGCAGTACTCGGCACCGGCCGCCCCGGTCACGACGGTGGCTCCGTCCGCGCCGCCGCCCGTGACTCTGCCGATCCCGACGGAGATTTCGCCGCCGGTGGTCATCACGCCGCGTCAGGTCGAGATTCTGCCGGGCGTCACCATTCCGCTGCCGGGTCTGGCCCCGGCTCAGCCCGCACAGCCACCGGCAGCACCCGAGCCGGCAGCCCCCGAACCGGCGACTCCCGGCCAGTAGCACCGAACGGTGACGACCGAACCCGAGCGCAAGGGCAGAGCCCTTGCCAGTCCTGGTCGCCTGGACACGGCGAGTGCAACGGACCGTGACGCACCCAGCCGTACCGATCCGATGACCGAGGAACTGTCCTCGGTCATCGGCGGGCCGGTGGGCGCGCACGCTCTGGTCGGTCGGCAACGGTGGTTCACTGCGCTGCGGGTCATCCTGTTGCTCGCGGTGGTCTTTCTCTGCTTCGGTTGGTTTGCCAAGGCGGCGTGCATTCAACAGGCACCGGTGGGTCCGAACGGTGAACTCGGTCTCGACTGGAGCGGCAGTCGCCAGTACGTGGCTATGTGCTACTCGGACACCGTGCCGCTCTACGGTGCCGAGCGGCTCGACCAAGGTGCGTTTCCGTACAAGAAGTCCTGGGAAGAAACGAAGGCCGACGGGTCGAGTCAGATCCGGTACATGGAGTACCCGGTCATTGCCGGCCTGTACCAGTACGGCTCGATGGTCGTCGGAAAGGCATGGAACTCACTGAGTTTCCTGCCGCAAGCCCTGCCTGTGGTCGTCTACTTCAACGTCGTTGCTCTGGGATTGGCCGTCGCGTGGCTGGTCACCGTGTGGGCGACGGCGATCTCGGCGGGGCGACGCATCTGGGACGCTGCCCTGGTGGCTGCCTCACCGCTGGTGATCGTGCATGGATTCACCAACTTCGACGCTCTCGCAACGGCATTCGCGCTCACCGGTCTGCTGGCCTGGGCCAAGAAGCGGCCCGTACTAGCCGGTGTACTACTCGGCCTCGGCGGTGCCACCAAGCTCTACCCGTTGCTGTTCCTCGGACCGCTGCTGGTGTTGTGCTGGCGGGCCGGCCGCATGCGCGAGTGGGGGCTGACCGCAGCGGCTGCCCTCGGGGCCTGGCTTGCGGTCAATCTTCCACTGGCCCTGCTGTATCCGACGGGGTGGTACGAGTTCTTCCGGCTCAACTCCGAGCGCGGAGCCGACCCCGATTCGCTGTACAACGTCGTCACTTCCTTCACCGGATGGACGGGCTTCGACGGCCCCCTCTATCCAGGGGACAAGCCGCTGGTTCTCAACGCAGTCACGCTGCTGCTCTTCGCCGTCGTGTGTGCGCTGATCGCCTACATCGGTACGACGGCTCCGACCCGGCCGAGGCTGGCCCAGTTGGTGTTTCTGGTGGTGGCCGGGTTCCTGCTGACCAACAAGGTGTGGAGTCCCCAGTACTCGCTGTGGCTGGTCCCTCTCGCGGTGCTGGCTCTACCGCATCGTCGAATCCTGTTGGCGTGGATGGCAATCGACGCGTTCGTCTGGTTCCCCCGGATGTACTACTACCTGGGCGTGGACAACAAGGGTCTGCCCGAACAGTGGTTCACCGCCACCGTGGTCGTGCGCGATATCGCAGTGATCGGCTTGTGCGCGTTGATCGTTCGGCAGATCTACCGGCCGTCTGAGGATCTCATTCGAAACGGCAGCGCCGTCGACCCGCTCGGTGGCGTACTCGACAGCGCTGCAGATCGAACCGGTCGGCGTGCGGTCACATATAGCGGCCGAGCTGCTTGACGGCTTCACCGGCGTGCTTGGCCTGGATGCCGTCGCCGATGGCCTGTAGCTTCCATTCACTGCCCTGGCGGTAGACCTTCGCCATCACCAATCCGGTGAACGGCATGCCGCCCTGCAGGGTGAAGCGGGCGAGTTCGGTGTTGGTGGTGTTGTCGACCAGCCGGCAGAACGCATTGGCGACCTGCTCGAACGTCTGGCCGCGGTACGAGGTGACCGTGAAGACGATGCCGGTGACGTGCTGGGGTACTCGCGTCAGATCGACGACGATGACCTCGTCGTCGCCCTCGCCCTCACCGGTCAGGTTGTCTCCCTTATGGGTGATCGACCCGTCCTTGGCGTTGAGCTGGCCGTAGTACACGACATCGTTGACGTTGCGATCTGCCAGCATGATCGCCGACGCGTCCAAGTCGATGTTTGCCGCACGGCCCCCGCCGCCGAACAGTCCACCCTTCTTCGGGGTCGTCACCGGGTCCCAGCCGAGGCCCATGCGAATCACCGTCAGTGCCACGCCGCCGTCCTTGCGCAGCGTGACCTTCTGGCCCTTGGACAGACTGACGGGCTTGGACTTGGTGAGACTGACTTCCGGAGCCTCGGAGCGAACCGGGGCGGGAGGGGCTGCGGGTGGAGCC
>NZ_NOZE01000038.1:0-10382 GCF_002259025.1 Rhodococcus sp. 05-2255-1e
AACCGAACTCTGGTTGCTGTAGATCTTGAAGTCGAGCTCGCTGCCGGCGTCGACGACTCCCTCTGCGCCATTCCACAACGACACCAGGAAGAACGCCGATGTCGTCCTCACCGATGGCCTGATCTGGAACTTGTTGACGAATGTCCCGTTCCCCTCCAAGCCCCATTCGACGTCGACCACCGCTGAGCCGACCTGCGTGGTGTTGAGCATGAACCTCACGTTCGACGCATGCACTCGGGCATTGAAGTCACTGTCGACAGTCCAGCAGGTCGTGCCATCGAACGTGCAGTAGTTACTGAAGGCAGCCGGTGCCAGTTCCCGTGGAAGGCTGCGCTGAACCTCCGGTGGCAACGCAGGGGCGGGTAGCCCGCCATCGATGCAGGTCCACTGGTCCGGTATCGGGTTCGGTGGTGCAAGGCAGTCGTAGAGTGGCGCGGATTGCCCCATCTTCTGGGGTGCCACGCTGATGTCGTCTTCGGGTTGAGCACCGGCCGGCGGTGCGGCGAGCATGCCCACCACCACCGCGAACACCGCGGCCATGACCATCCCGACAAAATGCGGTCCACGCCTCGATTTCGGCATAACGCCCACCTAGCCGATCGAGAATTCACCGAGGACGGTGGCACCGTCGTCATCGTAGAGCGGGACCGTGCGAGCAGGTGCTTCCAATACGCCTTGTCCGTTATCGGGCAACGCCTGTGCCTGCTCGAGCGTGTAATCGGGTTCGACGATGTCCGAACTACGAACGTAACCGCGTTGGCCGTCAGTTCCGAACGCGGACACCAGCTCTGGAAGCTGAGCGTCGTCGGTGATTCCTTCTGCGGAGCCGATCGTCTGGCCGTTGTCATTGACCGTCACCGCAGCATCGGACCCGTCGTCGGCGGAGCGGGCGGCCGCACCCCACTGGAGAGGGTCGCTGGGGAAGGTGACGAACTCCTGGTAGGCCGTGCCGTTCCAGGCCCTGACGAACCCGTGGCTGTTGTAGAAGCCAGGTCCGCAGTCGCCCGTCGTGGGGTCGTTGAGGCTCGACGCCGGTCCGCTGTTGAACTTGTACGGCTTGATGACACACAGCGCACCGCTGGTGAACAGACGTGACCGCACACCCATCGTCGCAGAGGGAACGGTGTTCCCGAACGCGGTGTACACGCGTGTGTCAGCGAACAGCGGAGTGTTCGACACCGTCGATGTATGGAGCAGCAGATTCCCCCCGACTGGGCCGGTCGACCCGACCCACCCGGTTCGTGTATCCGCGCTGGCAGACGGAGCCAGAAGCAACCCACCGACCGCAACTGTTGCAGCAACGACGCCCGCACGACGAGCCATGACTGATTTGTTGAACATCAACAACCCAACTTTCTTCCGACGAAGTGATGAACACACGTCACGAACGCAGGCGTGATCCCCGCTGGACCTGAATGTGCTTGCGATGCTGCATAATTGGCAGCGGCACGAAGCGTGGGTGACGACATCACGATAACCGACCAATCGGACTTATGGTCAGCTAACTTTCATAAAAGACCGACCCCCCGCTATGTTGCTGATGAGGTTCGAAGACTCCGATGCGTAGCTCGTACTAAGGTAAACGTCCACGACCACAAGTGGGCCAACGAGCTACCGCGACAACGAGAGTGACTGGTCTCCGTCGCTCCCGCACCATCACCTCAGGTGATCCACAAGCGGGAGGTGGGCACTCCTAATAAGCCGGGTCCGGCGGCATCACCTCGACGCGCTCACCGCCGAGAGTGCAGCCGTAAATTCGGACCCCGTAAGGATTGATGTCCGCAGCAGCAAACCCTGCCAAACGAGCCGTTTTCACGGCATCGTCACGTTCTATCCCGAGACGGACCAGGATCTCCACCGCAAACTCCTCCGCACGTCCCCGGGACGGGTGCAGGCTCTCGCCGAACTTTCTGTTGGTCTCGGCGGCTAAGCGGTCGACAACGAGAATATTCTCGAACTCGACGACGTAGAGGACGTGATCTCGAACCGCTTTCAGGTCAGCAGCTACACCGTCGATCTTCGCGGCCAGCGCAGCAAGCGCGCTACTCGAGCTGCGCGGATATCGAGAAATAAGAAAGTGACCTCCGTTCCTGCCCTTTCTGACCTCTACCATTCCTTCGGCGATCAACGGCGCATAAGCCGCGCGACCGGCATGCGGCTGAGGCCGCGAGGACGACGGAAAAAACTCCTCGTTCAACTCGTCGAGCGTAGGCATCGGGCCGCGCTCTCCATAGTCGCCCGCTCGAATCCGCGCCCGAAGAATCGCCGTCACGTCCGCCGGAGTCACCATTTACGCCACCCATTCTCGAAAACCTCGTATTAGCTCAACTGAGGTTATCGGCTCTCGGCCAGATCGGCAACCGTGCTGTTTTGCGACGTCGAAGGTGGACACCACCGGTGTCGACGAGCTGTCGGGTGTTCCGCCTGCCTGCGGTGCCGGCCACCCTGCGGGCGTCCCCCGAACCGAACTCCGCTGCGCTCCGCACCGTGAAAAGACATCGAATTTCTTGTCGCACACATCTGGCTCCCGGCGATACTGCATCACCCGTGCCCGCCGGCTCAACCCCTCGCTCCGCTGCGCTACGGCCTCTGGCTCCGAACACTTTTCGTCCCGTAGTCGCTGCGCTCCCACGAAAACTCTCCGGCCGCGGCGTTGCCCCGTCGTTCCCGTGCGCTGCTGTCTCTCCTCACGCCAGATGACGGCGACAAGAAATTGGCAGAGCAGGCCGGGGGACCGGTCACGACGGAGGAGGCACCAGTCATGGCATCACGGACCAAGACCAGCGCAGCGGACAAAGCCGAAGCACGCCGCGAGCTGGCGGCATCGCTGCACACCTCGATCACCGACAAGGTAGCCGAGCTGACCAGCTCCGACACCTGGCGCGCGTACCTCGACCACGTGGCCTCGTTCCACTCCTACAGCTTCAACAACGTCCTGTTGATACTCAGTCAGAAACCAGAGGCAACGCAGGTCGCCGGATTCCGCGCGTGGCAACAGCGCGGACGGCAGGTCCGCAAGGGCGAGAAAGCGATCCGAATCTACGGCTACAGCTCCCGCACCGTCACCGAGACCGACCCCGACACCGGCGACGAAGAGACCCGCAAGGTGCCCACCTTCCCGATTCTGTCGGTGTTCGACCACTCCCAAACCGACCCGATCGAGGGACACCCGCAGCCCGAGGAAATCGCCCAGCTCCTCACCGGCGCCGATCCGGATGCGATCTACGACCGCGTCGCCGCGATCATGACCGGGCGCGGATGGACCGTCACCCGCGAGGCGATCGCCAGCAGCGCGAACGGCTACACCACCACCGACGGCTCCCACCGCATCGTCGTCGACGCAGCGTTAGAACCCGCAGCGGCCGCGAAAACGATGATCCACGAGGCAGCGCACGCGCTCATGCACGCACCCGACCTCATCGGACCCGAAGCCCGCAGGGACCTGCACCGGGGCCGGATGGAGGTCGAAGCCGAATCCGTCGCCTACGTCCTGGCCGGGATGCTCGGACTCGACACCAGCGCCTACAGCGTCGGCTACATCGCCGGATGGGCAGCAGGAGACCTCGAGCAGGTCACCGCCACCGCGAAAGCGGTACTGACCGCAGTCCACGAGCTGGCCGACGCCCTCGACCCTGCCGACGCCGAGTCGGACGAGGCCGAGGACACCGGGACCGGGGAGGCCGCGTAGCCAGTCGGGGGAGGGTTCGCCGGCCGGAATGTTCCGGCCGGCGGATCAGGCCACCTGCGGTGTCCACCGAATCGAGCTCCGCTGCGCTCCGCACTCGAAAGGGCACAGACGTTTTTTCACTCCGGTTCTGGCTACCGGCGAGCATTCATCACCCGTGCCCGCCGCCTCAACCCCTCGCTCCGCTGCGCTACGACCGAAGGCTCCGAACACTTTTCGTCCCGTGCTCGCTGCGCTCCCACGAAAACTGTCCGGCCGAGGGGTTGCCCCGTCGGCCCCGTGCGCTGCCTTCTCTCCTCACGCCAGAAACGGCGAAAAAACGTGGGGGAGGACGCAAGACCGACCCGGCACCAGTTCCGAAGGGCAGCAACAGTTATGACCGAGACCACGAACACCGAGACCGCTACCTGCATCGCGGACGGACCCGACTGCACCGGCGACGTCGAATACCGGGAAGCACTGTCCGGAACCGGAGTAGCGCACCCGAGATGCGACAAGCACTGGCAGGACCGCCTCGACCTCGAGGACGACCTGCGCCGCCGCTACCCGGCCCACGCACCCGCCGACTTCGACCCCACCTACGCAGGCGAGCACTGGGACGAGGACTACTGACCCGGCCCGCTCACCACACCCCCATCCGATCGACCCGACCGAGGAGCAAAAGTCATGACCGCCAACGACACCGACGACTACTGGACCGTCTACGACAAGGCCCTCGACGCGGCCGCCGAATGCCGGAGCGTCGAATCCCTGATCGACACCCTGAACCGCTACTACCCGCGCTCGTCCGGAGTCGCGTTCTTCCCCAACGGAGCCGACCGCGACCTACTCGGCACACTCACCGACGCCGGACACTTCGATACCGTCTGGGTCCAAGCGGACTACCACTTCGCGCTCCGTGACGGCCGAGGAGACGGATTCACCTACATCGAGGGCGACATCGTCCGAGGAACCTCACGCCTATGACCACCCGCCCCGGTGCCTGACGGCACCGGGGCAAACCAACCTCGCACCACCTGGAAAGGAACGCCCCTGATGCCCGCACAAGCATGGGTCACCCTGATCGTCGGCGTCCTCGCCGTCGTCGGCGTCGCCCTGACAGTCCGCCAACGCACCATCGCGGACAAACGCGCCCAAGCCTGGCAACGGATCACCTGGTGCCTCGAACGCACCACCAGCGACAACGAAGCCGAAGCCGCCCTGGGCTGGGACATCTACACACCGGTGACCGACTCGCCGCTCATCACCCGAACCGAACGAGACGTCCTGCGCGCTGTCGCAACCCGGGCATTGTGGCGAGCACTGGCGTCACCGGCACAAACCGAGGACACTGACAACCAGAACGAGCAGGAGGACCCACGATGACCACCACCGAAAAGCGCACCACCGCAGCCCGACCACAGGTCGCGCGGGCCGCAGCACGGGCATCGGTCGCGCTGTACGAACGCGACGGCCTCGAGGTACCCCAGTGGATCCGCGACGCCGCCGAAGGGCGCCCGACCACCCCACCAGCCGAACAGCCCTGACACAGGCTCACAACCCGCAGACCGAAAGGCCCGCACCCCGACACACCGGGTGCGGGCCTTCTCCGTTGCCCAGGAGCGGGAAAGCGTGAGGGAGCAGGATCGGGCCACCCTACGGGCGTCCACCGAATCGAACTCCGCTGCGCTCCGCACTGCCACAACCCCGACCACAGCGCAGACAGGCCGCCCGTGCACGTGCGGTTCAGCCTTCAACCCGTTGCAGCGCAACACAATCTGTCGGTACCCGATGCCACACTGAGGCCATGCGAATCCGAACCATCGACGGACCACCACTACCCGCCGAAATCGCCGAGATGACCGCCCGCGCGCTCGCCCTGACGCAGCTACACGACGGCACCGGCCGGTCCAACCGCGTGAACAACGGCGTAATGGACCGGCCTGACGCACTCACCAGCGCAGTCGAATAGACGGAACGCTCACACGCTGCCCGAACTGCACTTCGGAACGCCGGGCTGATTACCGACGAACGACGAATGCACGAACAACCAGCCCACATACCCGCTCGTGAGCTGGACATAGACCTTGAACCAGCGCGGAGAACCGTTGTACGAGGCACCGTCCCACCAGCACGACATGTCCGAGACCTGATACGTCGACCCCGAACCGTCGTAGGCCACTTGACCCATCAGGCACGAGGACAAGCTCACGCAACTACGCGCGTTCGCGCCGACCGCGACATGAGCACCCGACGCCGCATTCGCCGCAGGCGCAACCGCCAACGCCGACATCGCCAACGCAGCGAACAGAACAACACCGACAACCGAACGACGCACCGCAGCGGACGCCCGGGAAGTGAAAGAACGCATGGTCAACCAACTTTCTCGAGAGGAAAGTAGAACGAACCATCGCAGTATCACCCCACACAACACTGCCGCGATGTCCTCCAATCGACGGACCCAAACAGCCTCGAAACTGTTACACCACAACCCGATTCAGGACACCACCTCGATACTCGACCGATAGAAGCGACAGCTACCGCTTCCACCCACCCGATCGGGGAAACCGACCGAACCACCCCAGGGCAGCAGGCGCACCCTCAACAGATCCGCGCTACCGCGACACCGAACGTGGCCGGCCTGCGTCGCTCCCGCACAGTCACCCTGCCGATTTCCGCTGCTGGGAGGTGGCCACGCCGCCGGCGTCGACCGGTAGTCGTGCATTCCGCCTGCCGGCGGTGCCGGCCACCTGCGGTGTCCACCGAATTGAACTCCGCTGCGCTCCGCACTCAAAAGAGGGAAGAGACGTTTTTTCACTCCGGTTCTGGCTACCGGCGAGCATCCATCACCCGTGCCCGCCGACTCAACCCCTCGCTCCGCTTCGCTACGGCCAAGGCTCCGAACACTTTTCGTAGAGCAGTCGCTGCGCTCCCACGAAAACTGTCCGGCCGAGGGGTTGCCCCGTCGTTCCCGTGCGCTGGTTTCTCTCCTCACGCCAGAAACGGCGAAAAAACGTGGCAGGGCAAAAGGCCAGGCCACCAGTTGAGAAGGGAAGTAGCGACATGCACGACACCATCACAGGACCGAGGACGGTGGGACTGCACACCGCGATCATGGCCGCGATCGGTCAGGTACCGGAGCAGGTCAAGACCCATGCACTCGCGCAGGTCACCGCCTACACCGAGCAGGTCAACCGGGCCGCAGCGGATGCAAATTCGACCACCGTCGATGCGCACCTCGAGCGGGCCGCGTTCTGGGCGTGCACCGCCCGCGAACACGGAGCCAGTGAGGCCGAAATCCACGCCGCACGCCAGACAGGCCACCACCAGGTAGCCACCGCCCAGCAGTAACCCCCAGGCCCGTACAGGCCCGGAAAAAGAAAACACCGGACAGCGCCTATCTGCCCGGTGTCTCCAACCGAAGAATCTACCAGGGAGAGACACCACCATGACCGCAAGCATCGAAACCACCACCGCCGCAACCGAAGCCCCCACGACCGGCACCACGCCGGTCGTGGGGGCGGGCGAGGAGTTCGCCCGCCTGCACCCCAACGCCCTCGAAGTCGGCCCCAACGTCCGCGACGAGGTCGACACCGACTCGGACGAGTTCCGCGCCGTCGTCGCCTCCATCACCGAACACGGTGTGCTCCTGCCGATCCTGGCGCGCCGTGACGGCGACCAAGTCGTGGTCATCGACGGCCAGGTCCGCACCCTCGCCGCTCTCGAAGCCGGGGTCGACAGTGTGCCGGTACTGATCCAGCCGACTGCGAGCAAGGCCAAGGACCGCGAAATCGAACGCCTCACCCAGCAGGTGACCACCAACGATCGCCGTATCGCCCTCACCGACGGTCAACGCGCGAAAGCCGTGACCGAGATGTTCGAGCTCGGTCTGTCGGCCACCAAGATCGCCAAGACGATGCAGTACGACAATCGGGAGACCGCCAAAGCCGCAGGAACAGCGGGTCGGTCGCAGACCGCTCGCGAGGCGCTCGACGCCGGACAGCTCGACCTCGAGCAGGCGGCAGTGGTCGCGGTGTTCGATGAAGACGGCGACGACGAGGCTGTCGAGGAACTGCTCGACGCCGGATCACGGTTCCGCTCCGTCGCGCAGGAGCTGATCGCGGACCGCGCCGAACGCAAGGCCCGCGCCGAAGCCGGTACCCCGTATGCCGAGAAAGGTCTGACCGTCCTCGAGGAGGAACCCGACTACGACAGCCCCTACATCGCCGCTGAGGACTTGGTGACCGCAGACGGAGACCAGATCACCGACGCCGTCATCGACGGCGCAGCCGCGCACTGGGCGGTGTGGCTGACCCCGAACGAGCAGATCACCCTCACCGCCACCGGCGAGGTGATCGAGTCCGAGTCGATCGACTGGGCGACCGAAGGAGCCCCGAAAGCCCTCGCCACCGAGGGCTACCACCACCACAAGGACGTCACTGTCGCCCAGGTGTGGGTGCCGGAGTACTTCACCGTCGACCCCGACGCGGCCGGTGTGAAACTGGGGCCGATCCTGGCCGCAGCGTCGAGCGAACCCGACGAGGCCGACGACCAGGCCGCAGCCGAGAGGAAGGCACGCGAGAAGAAGGCAGCGCAGGCAGCGCTCGCGGCCAAGGAAGCCGAGAAGGCCGCTCGGCGGCGCACCGTCGCATTGAACAAGGCCAGCGCTGCCGCGACGATCGTCCGCAAGGAATGGCTGGCGAAGTTCCTGACCCGCAAGACCCTGCCGAAGGGGGCAGGGAAGTGGATCACCGAAACACTCGTCGACGAGCCGGGACTGCTGACCGAGAACAAAGCGGCGCAATATCTCACGGAGTTGCTCGGTGTCACCGTGCCTGTCGACACGAGCCCCAGCGCCGGGTACCCCGGTGTCGCGGACAAGGCCGCGCGTCGAGCGCTCGCCGCCACGATCGACAAGGCCAGCGAGACCCGCGCGCAGGTGATCCTGCTCGCGCAGATCCTCGCCGCCTACGAGGCACGAGTGAGCGGCAAGGGCAACGACTCGTGGCGGCGCACGGCCTGGGGTAACCAGGACAACTACCTTGGCTTTCTCGACCAGCACGGCCACGTGCTGACGGTGGTCGAGCAGGCCGCAGCCGGAATGCTCACCCCTGAGCAGGCGTACGACGCGCTCACCGCGTCCACGGAGTAGGACCGGGACCGGTGGCGGGTACCTCGACGGTGCCCGCCACCGGTTGCCCTGGTCCCGGCCCGGGTCGAGGGGGCTGCCGCCGCCCTCGAGCTCCCCCGCTCGACGCCAAACCGCCGCACTGCTCACGACGGCAGGCGGCTCACGAAAGGTCAGTGAGCGGCGTTGAACGCCTCTTCGATAGCGGCCGGGATGCGGCCGCGATCGCTGATCTCGTAGCCCTCGTCGGCGGCCCACTGCCGAATCGCGCGTGTCTGCGCCGGGTCACGCGTGGCCGGTGTCCCGGTCTTCGCGGGCGTCGTCGCGCCGGCGGGGGAGGGCTTACGCTTGCGGCCACCGACCCGCGTCGAATGCTCGATGTAGTAATCGAGCTTCCTGTGAAACTCGGTGGCGTTCTTCGCTTTCAGGTCGATCACGTACTCGACGCCGTTGACCGCGAATTCGATGGTCTCGCCGGAATCGTCGTCGATGACCGACCCGTCGATATCGTCCACCAATTGGGTTGTCACTCGCTTGGCCACAGCCGGAAAACCTTTCGATCACACACATTTGTCACAAACTCGGGTAACGGCCAGCGTAACCAAGAATGTGGCGATGAGCTGCACCCTTTCATGTCACGACATCACGGGGAGCGATATCGGATCGGATTCCTTTGAATGCGGGATGCCGTAAACGCCCCGTTGCCGATTGTTCGCGATATTCCACAGTCGCCACCAATTCCGGTGCCACCCACGACACCCCGACTGCGTCGGCGCGCGGAACCGGACCGTGCAGCGCACTGTCCGGACGAGTGCGCTCATCGAGTGTGCTCCGCAGATCACGGCGCATCCGATCGGTGAAACCCGTTCCCACACGGCCGATGTAGACCAACTCGCCCGCCTCGTCGTACGCTCCGAGAAGCAGCGCCGCCAGTGTCCCGCCGGCTCGGCCGCCCGTCGGAACCCATCCGCAGATCACGCCTTCGCGTGTGTTCCGGATCGGTACCTTGATCCACGACGGCGACCGGATCCCTGATCGGTACACCGACTCGGCTTTCTTCGCGACAACCCCCTCGATGCCGTTGTCGGCGGCAATGCCCATCAACGTCTCGCCGTCGATTCCCGTCATGGTCGGCGGCACCTGTACCCGACGCCCGTCGGCCACGCCGAGGCCCTCGAGCAGCGCGCGCCGCTGTATGTAGGGCAGCGTCCGGACCGATTCGCCGTCGACGTCGAGGACATCGAACACGAAATACGTCACCGGGGTCGACCGCAACAACGCCGCCGGCGGGCGCGCGACATGCATTCGGCGTTGCAGCAGCCCGAAATCGGGCCGACCGGCCGAATGCAGTGCCACCAACTCGCCGTCCAGGGTCACCGATCGACCCGCCGTCGTCTCCGCCAACGCCGCCGCCACGTCCGGGAACGAGGCAGAGATGTCGTTTCCGTTGCGCGAGAACAGCTTCACCCGCGATGCGCCGTCGACAACGCTGACCCCGCGTTGGCCACTGGAGTCCGCGCGGGTTCGATCGGCTGCCAGGAACCGGTGTGAGCCCAGGGTTCCTGGTCAGAGCAACGATTCTTCTTCATT
>NZ_NOZE01000018.1:0-10278 GCF_002259025.1 Rhodococcus sp. 05-2255-1e
CGAAGTTCGGCCAACGGACCGGTCGTCGCCGCAGGTTCGTAAACCGCTCGACGCAGCCAACGGCCTTCCGAAACATACGGGGAGGGGGTATGGTCGACACGTTAGCCAGATACCCCTAGGGGGTATGCAGACAGTCGGAGGAGCGCGACATGATCACCACGCACTACAAAGTCACGGGCATGACCTGCGGCCACTGCGAAGCGTCGGTCCGGGAAGAAGTCGGTGCTGTGGTCGGGGTCGACACGGTCGAAGCATCAGCGTCGGCAGGAACGCTGACGGTGACGAGCATCGGCGAGCCCGACCACGCCCGGGTCATTGCCGCCGTTCGCGATGCCGGATACGCAGCCGAACCGCAAACCGCAGATTCGCCTACCGCGTAACCGCTGAAGTCGTTGCAGGAAGAGGTATTTCGCGATGAACAACCACACGCATTCTGACGTCGGAACGGCTAAGAGAGCTGGCGCGCAGTCGGGGCACGACACGTCCGAACGCAGCGCAGGCCACACCGGACACGGCGAGCACTCCGAACACGGAGGACACACAGGGCATACCGGGCACGGTGGCCATGCCGGTCACGGCGATCACGTCGGCATGTTCCGTCGTCTGTTCTGGATCATGCTGGTCCTCGCCGTTCCGGTGATCGTGGCATCGAACATGTTCGCGATGCTTCTCGGATACTCACTGCCGGACGCGTCGTGGATCGCCTGGGTCTCGCCGACGCTCGGCACCGTGATGTACGCCTGGGGCGGATCTCCCTTCCTCACCGGAGCAGTTGGCGAAATCCGTTCACGTGCACCAGGAATGATGCTGCTCATCGCCCTCGCGATCACCGTCGCATTCATTGCGTCGATGGGCGCGAGCCTCGGCCTGCTCGATCATCAGCTCGACTTTTGGTGGGAACTGGCGCTGCTGATCGTGATCATGCTGCTCGGGCACTGGATCGAAATGCGATCCCTCGCGCAGACCACCTCCGCTCTGGACTCGTTGGCGGCGCTGCTTCCGGACACCGCCGAACGCGTCGACGGCGACGATGTGGTGCCGGTGTCCCCGGCCGAGCTGCAGCGCGGTGATGTCGTCGTCGTGCGCCCCGGCGGCCGAGTACCGGCGGACGGCACCATCGTCTCCGGATCGGCGAGCATGGACGAGTCCATGATCACCGGCGAATCACGCACCGTCCGCCGCAGCGACGGCGACCAAGTTGTCGCCGGCACGGTAGCCACCGACTCCGGTCTGCGCGTCCAGGTCACCGCAGTCGGGGAGGACACCGCCCTCGCAGGCATCGGCCGCTTGGTCGCCGACGCCCAGAACTCGACCTCGCGGGCCCAGCGCATCGCCGACACCGCCGCCGGCTGGCTGTTCTGGTTCGCTCTCGGATCTGCGATCATCACCGCGTTGGTGTGGACGCTATTCGGGATGCCCGACGACGCCGTCATCCGCACCATCACCGTGTTGGTCATCGCCTGCCCGCACGCACTCGGACTCGCGATCCCGCTGGTGGTCTCCATCGCCACCGAACGCGCAGCCCGCGGCGGTGTCCTGGTCAAGGACCGGCTCGCACTCGAAACAATGCGCACGGTGGACACCGTGCTCTTCGACAAGACCGGCACCCTCACCAAGGGTGAACCCACCGTCACCGCAATCGAGGTGACAGACGGGCGCACCGCCGACGAGGTCCTCGCTTTGGCCGCTGCCGCAGAAGCCGACTCTGAACATCCCCTCGCCCGTGCCATCGTCGGCGCCGCACGCGCGCGGAACCTGACCGTCCCGGCTGCAGCCGGTTTTCAGTCGTCTCCCGCTGTCGGGGTCGCTGCGGACGTCGACGGCACCCGCGTGCAGGTCGGCGGGCCCGCGCTGCTCGAGCAGGAGCGCGGATCCGAACTTGCTGTCGCCGACCGGTGGCGGGGCGACGGGGCGATCATCCTGCACGTCCTGGCCGACGGTGCTGTGATCGGTGCCCTTGCGCTCGCCGACGAGATCCGGCCCGAATCCCGCACGGCAGTCGATGCGCTCCACGCTCGGGGTATCGCGGTGGTGATGATCACCGGTGATGCCGAAGCCGTCGCGAAGTCCGTCGCCACCGAGCTCGGTGTGGACCGCTACTTCGCGGGGGTGAAACCGGAAGACAAGTCCCACAACGTTGCTGAACTTCAACAGGAAGGGCGCACCGTGGCGATGGTCGGTGACGGAGTCAACGACGCACCGGCTCTCGCGCAGGCCGATGTCGGTATCGCTATCGGCGCGGGTACCGACGTTGCTATCGCGTCGGCCGGAGTGATCCTCGCCAGCGACGACCCGAGGTCGGTGTTGTCGGTGATCGAACTCTCGCGCGCCTCGTACCGGAAGATGAAGCAAAACCTCTGGTGGGCAGCGGGATACAACCTCATCTCAGTTCCGCTCGCGGCAGGAGTGCTCGCGCCGGTCGGGTTCGTGCTGCCCATGTCGATCGGCGCGATCCTGATGTCGCTGTCGACGATCATCGTCGCCGCGAACGCGCAGCTGCTTCGGCGACTCGACCTCACACCCGACACCATCACCGGAGCGGTGAACGACGGGAGTTCCAATGCTCCGTCGCAGCGCACACCGTCACTGTGAGAGCTGATCTCGTACCGGGAACGCAGCCCTGACAATTGTGGAGCGTTGATGGCCGCACCTTCTCCGCCGGAGAGGATGCGGCCATCGTTGTCTATAGCGGGCCGGGTCAGCCGAGCAGCCGCTGCATGGTGTCGATTTCCTGCTGCTGGGTGGCGACGATGGTGCGGGCCATCTCCAGGGCGTCAGGATTGGAACCGTCTGCGATTTCGGTGTTGGCCATCTCGATGGCGCCGGTGTGGTGGGCGATCATCATCGTCAACCACTGGCGGTCGAATTCCGGTCCCGACGCTGCCATCAACGCGTCCATGTCCTGAGCGGTCATCATGCCGCTGCCGGAGCTGTGGTCCATCCCGCCCATGTCACCCATGTCACCCATGTCACCCCTGTCCATGTCGGGCATGGGCTGGCCCCACTCGGTGAGCCAGGTGGTCATCTGGTCCATCTCGGGCTGTTGCGCGGCGGCGATCGCCGATGCCAGCGACAGCACCTCCGGGTTGTCGGTGCGGCCGTTCGCCATGTCGGCCATCTCGACTGCTTGGGCGTGATGCGGGTACATCATCTGCGCGAACATCACGTCGGCATCGTTGAACTCTGCGGACGCGCTTGCTTGGGCCGAGGACATCGGTGCCGAGGACATCGATCCCATCGCATGGCCGTCCATCGACGAATCGGCCGCGTTGTCGCTACAGCCGACGACGAGGAACGCGCTCGCGGCGGCAGCAGCGATCGAGGCAATGACTTTGGTACGCATGAGGAAACTCCTTGCAAGAGTGGGTAGTGCAGAGAATTGGATGTCGTTCGATCCGCCGACAGACACGCGTCTGCCGGGCTCCCTGTCACACTCGCAAGGTCACCGATCTGTCCAACTCCCATAACGTCCACGGCGGCGCACGCTCAAGCGTGGAGTCGGCCCGTCCAATGATCCGGTTCACCGATGTCGGCGCCAGGTCGAGGGCTGCGCTCATCGCCGGGACCGTCAGCGCGGGCCACGACACCGTCGTGCCGACGCAGGGATGCATCATCTGGTGCCCCGACGGGCAGTCATGTTCCCCGGTCATCACCGGAACCGTGGCGTCCGTGTGGGACGGTGCTGCGAACGAGGCATGGCCGCCGCTCATCGATGTGGACATCGAGCCGGTCACGGGCATCGACATCGGTGTCACCGAATGCATCAACAGGACACCGAACACCGTCAGTGCAATCAGTAAAGCTGCCGTCGGAGCTGTGCCCCGTCGACCGTGCCGATTCACTGAGTGCATGCGGCCGATGATACCAACATATACCCCCTGGGGGTACGCCTGTCTCGTCGCGTTCGGTCGTCGAAGCATTTCGTCATGTCTTCGAGGTGTCGAGTCCGAGATCTGTTGCGCGGTTGTAGTCGTCGTCGATGAGCACCACGCTGCGATGTTCCCGGTCGAGTAGTGAGGCCGCGATCGAGGCGCGATAGCCGGAGGCGCAGTGCACCCACACTTTGCCGTCGGGGACTTCTGCGAGTCGGTGCGGCAGTTCGTGAAGGGGGATATTCACCGCACCGGGGATGTGGCCGTCCGCGTACTCGGACTGTTGACGTGTGTCGAGCACAGTGATGTCGGAGTCGGTTGCGGCAAGTCCGGCGAAGTCGGACACCTCGTAGGACCGCACGTGGCCGTCGCCGGCGAGTGAGTGAATCTCACCGACAGCCGAACCGGAGGGGCGGTCGATGCCGATGCGCGCCAACTCTCGAGTGGCATCGTCGATTTGGTCGGAGGTGTCACCGATCAATGTCAGCGGCGCACCCCACTGGTAGAGCCATCCGAGATAGGTCACGAACGTCGTCGACAGCTCGAAACCGAGGGAGCCGTCGAGATGTCCAGCAGCGAAGGCGGTTCGTGCGCGGAGGTCGACGACCCACTGGCCATCGTCGATGCGCCTGCGTAGTTCGTCGGGATCGACAGGCTCCGGGGTGGACAGATCGATCGGGGCCGGACCTTCGGTGTTGATGACGCCCATGTGGGCGTAGTACGCGGGGTAGGCCGACAATCCTGCGATCAACTCGTCGACGTAGGTTTGTTCGTCCTGGGTCAGCGCGGGATTGGACTGTTGCTGTTCACCGATGGTCGACGAGTCGCCGCTGGTGGGGGTCGCGGAGCAGAAGCTACCGAATCCGTGGGTGGGGTAGACCTCGACGTCGGCGGGGAGTTCGGCGGCGATTCGACGGACCGAGTGGAACTGGGCATGGGTGAGCTCGTCGGTGTGTTCGGAGCCGAGTAGGTCGGTGCGGCCGGTGGATCCGTAGAGCATCGAGCCGCCGGTGAAGATCGCGATCGGTTCGTCTCCGAGTTGCAGTACGTAGCTGACGTGATGATGTGTATGGCCCGGGGTGTGCATGACCTGAAACGTCGCCGATCCCGCGTCGACGACATCGCCGTCCCCCACTGCCCGTCGCTCGAATTCGACCGGGTCACCCTCGGGCACAACGTATTCGGCTCCGGTAGCGCGTGCGAGTTCGAGGCCGCCGGTGACGTAGTCGTTGTGGATGTGGGTTTCGAGTACGTGGGTGATCGCGGCGTTCTTCTCCGCGGCCAGTGCCAGGACGCGGTCGATGTCACGTTGGGGATCGATCACGACGGCGATGCCGTCGTGGCTGATCAGGTAGCTGCGGTCGCCGAGGCTCGACGTTTCGATGATGGCGATGTCTGGATCGGTAGCGCTCACGGGGTACTCCTACGGTGTCGTCGGGTCGGCCTCGTTTCTGACGTGAAACGTCCTCGTTCAGGCCAGTGCGAGGAAGAGTTTTTCCAGTTCTGCTTCGGTCATGGGTTCTTTGTTGTCGGCGGTGTCGCCGGTCATGCATTCGCGGAGGCCGGTGGCGACGATCTTGAATCCGGCTTTGTCGAGGGCGCGGGAGACGGCGGCGAGTTGGGTGACGACGTCTTTGCAGTCACGTCCGTTCTCGATCATGCCGATCACTCCGGCGAGTTGGCCGTGTGCGCGGCGCAGCCGGTTGAGTACCAATGCGATGCTGTCTTCGTCGCCGACCATTGCGGTCTCCTGAGGGTGTGAGGGTGGTAGTGGTTTCAGATTACCCCTGGGGGCATCGGGTCGGTGTGTGCGTTCGGTCATGAAAGAACGAGGGTGTCGACAAGTACGTAGCCCGCGACGGCGAACACCAGGTAGGCGAACCACGTGCGCAGCTTGTCGGTATCAATGCGTGTGCTCAGTCGCCCGGCGACCAGCGAGCCTGCAATCGCAGCACCGGCGAACGCGGCTGTCAGTGCCCAGTTCCCGCCGAGCCCGTCGGCCTGAGCGATCAGTCCGGCGGCGGAGTTTGCGACGATGACCACCAGCGACGTTCCGACAGCGACACCCATCTCGATTCCCAGCAACAGCACCAGAGCGGGGATGATCAGAAATCCTCCGCCGACGCCGAACAGTCCGGTGAGGACACCGACCCCGAACCCTGTCGGTATGGACCGTGGTGCGCATCGCCGCCAGTCGATCCCGGAATCCCCTGTCTTGCATGCAGTTCCGACATCGTCGGCGCTGCGCAGCATCCGCGCCCCGGCAATGATCATGACGATTGCGAAGCCGATCATCACGGCCGCCTCGGGCAGATGTCTGCCCAGGGCGCTGCCGACCACGGTGCCGACAATGCCGGTGGCCGCGAAGATCGCCGCCAGCCGCCACTCGACGAGCCGCGCCCGCACCTTGGGGATGGCCCCGGTCGCAGAGGCGACACCGATCACCAGCAACGATGTCGGTATCGCCTCCGACAGGTCCATTCCGAGGGCGTAGACGAGAACCGGGACCGCGAGAATCGACCCGCCGCCTCCGAGGAGACCGAGCAGGATGCCGACGGCGACGCCGAGGACCAGTGCCAGTGCCAGGGTCATCAGCTGTGGGCTGTGTCCTGGCCACCGAGTGCGTCGATGGCGGCCTGGAGCTTGGTGGTGGCCTCGGCCGCGACATCGGAGAGGGCGGGTTCTCCGGTCGCTTGGACCATGATGTCGGGGTTCATCGCTTCGACGATCACCGATCCGGATGTGGCGGTGTCGGCGCGGACGACGACATTGCACGGCAGCAGCAAGCCGATCTGGCGCATGACTCCGACGGCGCGGTGCGCGAGGGTGGGATTGCAGGCACCGAGGATCAGATACTGCTCCATGTCTTCGCCGAGTTTGGCCTTCAACGTGGCCTGCATGTCGATTTCGGTGAGAACACCGAAGCCTTGGTCGGACAGGGCTGATTTGACGGAGTCGACTGCGGTGTCGAAGTCAGTGTCGGTCAGAGTGGTCGAGAGTGCGATGTTCATGAGGGAAATTCCTTTCGGTGGTCGAACTGTGGTGGTGTGGGCCTACCCGATTCGGGGCCGGCGAATACTCGGCACGCCCGCTTTGGTGAGCAGTGCGCTGGCCGGGCACCAGCCAACCGCTGCGTAGAGGGCGAGGTTGGCGGCAGCGAACGCGCTGAGTAGTCGCCATTGCGGTGCGTGTAATTCGCCGAGTGCCAGACCGGTGGCGGTGACACCGGCAGCAAGGGCGGGGACGATACGTTCGATCGGCCATCCTGTGAATGCCGCCGAGTGGGTTGTGTTCGGATCGGTCATGATTGCTCCGTTGGGTGTGGTGAGGGTGTCAGTGAGAGAAGCTGATCGAGGGCAGCACCTTGCGCAGCCAGGCTGGTGACCACCATGCGGCGTGACCGGTCAGACGCAGCAGGACCGGCAGCAGGATGAGCCGGATCAGGAAGGCGTCGAGCAGTACCGCGACACCGAGAATGATGCCCATTTCTTTCGGTGGGAGCGGATCGGAGAGTGCGAAGGTGAAGAACACGGCGACCATGACCGCGGCGGCGGCGAAGATGACGCGGCCGGAGTGGGCGAGGCCGTCGACCTGGGCGGCTTTCGGGTCGCCGGTCTTCTCGTAGTGCTCTTTGGCGGTGGCGAGCAGGAACACGGTGTAGTCCATGGCGATGGCGAAGATCATCGCGAAGAAGAACACCGGTCCCCAGCCGTCGAGGAACCCCTGTGGGGTGAAGCCGAGCAGTGATGCACCGTGTCCGTCTTGGAAGATCAGCTTCGCTACTCCGAATGCGGCTGCGGTCGAGAGCAGACTGACGGCGGTGCCGAGGATCGCGATCAGCGGTGCCTGCAGTGCAACGAGCAGCAGGATGAAACCGAGCGCGAGGATGATCCCGATCACCAGCGGCAGGTAGTCGTTGAGGGCTTGCTGCAGATCGAGGTTCTCCGCCGGTGCCCCGCCGACCAATGCCGACTCCGGGAGCTGCGCGCGCAGGTCACCGAGGATGGTGCCCATACTCTCGTCGGAGGGGTCCACGGCGGGAAGCGCTTGTAGCAGTGAGTAGTTCGAGCCGTCCGCGGCAGGCTGGGGCGGAGTCACCATCGAGATCCCGTCGACGCTGCTGGCTGCGGTGGCGGTCGCGGCGGCGTCGGAAGAGGGGACGACGATCTGCAGTGCGCCGGGTGCGCCGTCGCCGAACTGGGCTTGGACGAGCTCGTAGCCTTGGCGAACCGGTGCATCTTCTGGGACGACGGTGATCGAGGGCATTGCGACTTTCAGTCCGAGGACCGGCAGTGCCAGGACGATGAGGATGCCGACGGAGACCAGTGCGAACGGCCAGGGATGCTTGTGGAGTAGTTCGCCCCAGGCTGCGAATTTCGGGGAGCGGTGCTGCTGGCGTTTGGCGTAGGGCAGGGATGCGGCGTTGACCTTGGAGCCGAGTGCCCCCAGGGTTGCGGGGAGCAGGGTCATGGTGGCGATCAGCACGAACGTGACAGCGAGCATGATGCCGACGGCCATGGTCCGCACGGCCGGTGCGGGAACGAGAAGCACTGCCGAGAGGCTCACCAGGACTGTCAGACCGGACAGGACCACGGCTTTGCCTGCGGTGTCCATGGTTTCGGCGACGGCGGCACGGGGATCGGCGTTGCGTAGTGCGTCGCGGAACCTGGCGACGATGAAGAGGGCGTAGTCGATGCCGAGGGCGAGCGCGAACATCATCGCGAAGTTCATCGCCCACACCGAGATCGGGGTGACGCCGTTGAGCAGCACGAGACCACCGGCGGATGCGACGAGTCCGGCGACGGTGAGTAGCAGCGGCAGTCCTGCGGCGACGAGCGATCCGAACGCGAGCACCATGATCGCCAAGGTGACTGGCCACGAGAATAATTCGGCTTGGATCATGGCATCGTGGTTGGCTTTGTTGAAGTCCGACCACAGTGCGGAGGACCCGGTCGGGTAGACCTCGATGCCGTCGCCGGAGAGTTCGGTCAGTTCGCCTTTGACCTCGTCGACGGCTTTGACCATGTCATCTGTACTTGCGTTTGCGCCGGCGATGAGGATGCCGGTGCGGCCGTCGGGGCTGATGGTCATGCCTGGCTGGGGGGCGATGATCTCGCCGAAGCGAGTGTCACCGTCGAATACGGCCGCGACGTCGGTGAGTGTCTGCTGCACCGCTGCGTCTTCGATCGTGGCGGTGTCGGAGTGAACGACCACTTGCACTGCCGCAGAGGAGTTACCACCGAAATGCTGCTGGGCGAGCTCGCGGACCTGGACGGATTCGGAACCGTTGGCCTGCCAGCCGGCCCCGGCCAAGGATGAGAACACCGATGGCGCAGCCGATCCCAGGGCAACGAGGGCGATCAGCCAGATGCCGAACACCCACCTGCGGCGGGCGACCATCGTGCTTCCCAGGCGGCCTAGTGCGCCGGGTGCCGGTGGCCGATGGCGGTCGTGGCGGCCGGTGGCCGCCGCGGTAGCGGGCTTGGTCACAATTACTTCTCCTAATACGGGTGGGGGTATTCAGAAGCGTTGAAGACGCCCAGAGATTCCTGCGAAATGCAGTGGAGTGCTGTTGGGGTGGGGGTCAGCGACGAAACAGGGAACGAAAGAAGTTGTCGCGTGTAGCTGGGGCGGGTGTCTCCATGGAGCAGGAGCACTGCTGCGACCGCGGAACGTTCTTCATAACGCTGTCGACATGTCGACCGCAGCCAGCCCAGGTGGTCTTACCGCATGCCGGGCACGGGACGGGGTAGCACATGGCGGTCCTTTCTGGCGGGTACATCCCTACTGTGACACATACCTAGGGGGGTATGCAAGTACCCGTGGGGGTATGAGGGAAGGGGTGGGCCGGAGCCGATCGGTAGACGGCATTGGTCTTGCCGGATCAAACGCGAGGCTGTGCTGGCGGCCGCATAAGGCGTTTGATGGTCGCCAGTCTGCGAATGCGGTTGTCCCGCACGGGTTGATGCTCCACGTACGCGCGTGTTGCGACGCTATCGTTCGCGAGTTTCTGCGAACCCGCGCAGTTACATCCCACTTCCATTCCCACACCCAGGCCGGTCCGGACGGGAGCGGCCCAGGAGTGGCGAGCATCGGAGACAACGGATTCGGGGGCATCGACGACGGATGCCCGCGTAGGGGATCGGCGAACCATGAAAGCCGACCGCAAGCGGTCGCACGTCCCCTCCGGGGCCGCCCCATATGGGTCACCAATTTGGTCGTACGAGTCGCCCGAGTCTGACATGCCGGGGACCCCGACCAGTCAACCCACGGTCGCAAGCTCCCTCTTCGGGGTTGACAGGCCACCCGTTATCTTCTTCCCAGCCCCTGACCATCGGGGGCGGGTCGACCGATCCGGTATGGCTTACAGGCCACCGGCCGACTTCAGGTCTCGGCGAGTGATGTT
>NZ_NOZE01000011.1:0-3454 GCF_002259025.1 Rhodococcus sp. 05-2255-1e
GTGTTCGGCGGTGTCCTACTCTCCCACACCCTGTCGAGTGCAGTACCATCGGCGCTGGAGGGCTTAGCTTCCGGGTTCGGAATGGGACCGGGCGTTTCCCCTCCGCTATGGCCGCCGTAACTCTGCGAAACAGTGTCACGAGCGAACCTGTCACCCACACACGTGTGGGGTGGCGGATTCGTGTATTCGGTTGTGTTACTGAACAACTACTCGTGTGTTGTTTCAGATATTGCACAGTGGACGCGTAGCTTCTTTGTGGTAAGTCCTCGGCCTATTAGTACCAGTCACCTGCATACATTGCTGTACTTCCAGTTCTGGCCTATCAACCCGGTGGTCTGCCGGGGGCCTTACCCCCTCGAGGGGGTGAGAAACCTCATCTTGGAACAGGCTTCCCGCTTAGATGCTTTCAGCGGTTATCCCTTCCGAACGTAGCCAACCAGCGGTGCTCCTGGTGGAACAACTGGCACACCAGAGGTTCGTCCGTCCCGGTCCTCTCGTACTAGGGACAGCCTTCCTCAAGTTTCTTACGCGCGCGGCGGATAGAGACCGAACTGTCTCACGACGTTCTAAACCCAGCTCGCGTGCCGCTTTAATGGGCGAACAGCCCAACCCTTGGGACCTACTCCAGCCCCAGGATGCGACGAGCCGACATCGAGGTGCCAAACCATCCCGTCGATATGGACTCTTGGGGAAGATCAGCCTGTTATCCCCGGGGTACCTTTTATCCGTTGAGCGACACCGCTTCCACTTGCCGGTGCCGGATCACTAGTCCCGACTTTCGTCCCTGCTCGACTTGTCAGTCTCACAGTCAAGCTCCCTTGTGCACTTGCACTCGACACCTGATTGCCAACCAGGCTGAGGGAACCTTTGGGCGCCTCCGTTACATTTTAGGAGGCAACCGCCCCAGTTAAACTACCCACCAGGCACTGTCCCTGAACCAGATCATGGTCCGAGGTTGAGGTATCCAATACGATCAGAGTGGTATTTCAACAACGACTCCACAGTAACTGGCGTCACCGCTTCACAGTCTCCCACCTATCCTACACAAACCGAACCGAACACCAATACCAAGCTGTAGTGAAGGTCCCGGGGTCTTTTCGTCCTGCCGCGCGTAACGAGCATCTTTACTCGTAATGCAATTTCGCCGAGTCTATGGTTGAGACAGCTGAGAAGTCGTTACGCCATTCGTGCAGGTCGGAACTTACCCGACAAGGAATTTCGCTACCTTAGGATGGTTATAGTTACCACCGCCGTTTACTGGGGCTTAAATTCTCAGCTTCGCCATTACTGGCTAACCGGTCCTCTTAACCTTCCAGCACCGGGCAGGCGTCAGTCCGTATACATCGTCTTACGACTTCGCACGGACCTGTGTTTTTAGTAAACAGTCGCTTCTCACTGGTCTCTGCGGCCCACACCAGCTCAGGAAGCAAGTTCCATCACCGGCAGGGGCCCCCCTTCTCCCGAAGTTACGGGGGCATTTTGCCGAGTTCCTTAACCATAGTTATCTCGATCGCCTTAGTATTCTCTACCTGACCACCTGTGTCGGTTTGGGGTACGGGCCGTGTAACAACTCACTAGAGGCTTTTCTCGGCAGCATAGGATCACTGAATTCGCCTCAATCGGCTACGCATCACCTCTCAGGCTATGTGAACGGCGGATTTGCCTACCGTTCGCCCTACAGGCTTACACCAGTACAACCACTGACTGGCCCAGCTACCTTCCTGCGTCACCCCATCGCTTGGCTACTACCAGATCAGGTCCCACGCATCCACCACACGCCTCACTCTCGAAAGAGATCAGTCATCTGGATTCAGGGTGGTTAGTGTCACTGATTCACCATGGGCGCGGTTACACGGGTACGGGAATATCAACCCGTTGTCCATCGGCTACGCCTGTCGGCCTCGTCTTAGGTCCCGACTCACCCTGGGCGGATTAACCTGGCCCAGGAACCCTTGGTCATTCGGCGGACGAGTTTCTCACTCGTCTTTCGCTACTCATGCCTGCATTCTCACTCGCGCAGCCTCCACACCTGGATCACTCCGATGCTTCCATGGCTGCACGACGCTCCCCTACCCACCCACACACCTGGCTGAACCCTCGCAAGGATTCAGCGGGCTATTGTGTGAGTGCCGCAGCTTCGGTGGTGTACTTGAGCCCCGCTACATTGTCGGCGCAGGATCACTTGACCAGTGAGCTATTACGCACTCTTTCAAGGGTGGCTGCTTCTAAGCCAACCTCCTGGTTGTCTTCGCGACCCCACATCCTTTTCCACTTAGTACACGCTTAGGGACCTTAGCTGGCGATCTGGGCTGTTTCCCTCTCGACTACGAACCTTATCGCCCGCAGTCTCACTGCCACGCTCTCACTCACCGGCATTCGGAGTTTGGCTGATTTCGGTAAGCTTGTAGGCCCCCTAGACCATCCAGTAGCTCTACCTCCGGTGAGAAACACGTGACGCTGCACCTAAATGCATTTCGGGGAGAACCAGCTATCACGGAGTTTGATTGGCCTTTCACCCCTACCCACAACTCATCCCCTCAGTTTTCAACCTAAGTGGGTTCGGTCCTCCACGACGTCTTACCGTCGCTTCAACCTGGCCATGGGTAGATCACTCCGCTTCGGGTCTAGAACACGCCACTACACCACACAAGGTGGATACGCCCTATTCGGACTCGCTTTCGCTACGGCTACCCCACACGGGTTAACCTCGCGACATGCCACTAACTCGCAGGCTCATTCTTCAAAAGGCACGCCATCACCACCAACAGTAAACTGCTCGACGGCTTTGACGGATTGTAAGCGCACGGTTTCAGGTACTATTTCACTCCCCTCCCGGGGTACTTTTCACCTTTCCCTCACGGTACTAGTCCGCTATCGGTCACCAGGGAGTATTCAGGCTTATCGGGTGGTCCCGACAGATTCACAGCAGATTTCACGGGCCCGCTGCTACTTGGGTATCCACAACGACAGTTGCAATGTTTTCGTCTACGGGACTCTCACCCTCTACGACAGGCCGTTCCAGACCACTTCGACTAACACCACAATTTCTCACTGTCGGCCGATCCGGCAGAATCGACAATGCAAACCCCACAACCCTCCATACGCAACCCCTGCCGGGTATCACACGCACAAAGTTTGGCCTCATCCGCTTTCGCTCGCCACTACTCACGGAATCACTATTGTTTTCTCTTCCTGTGGGTACTGAGATGTTTCACTTCCCCACGTTCCCTCCACACACCCTATATATTCAGATGCGGGTAACACGACATCACTCGTGCTGGGTTTCCCCATTCGGACACCCTCGGATCACAGCTCGGTTGACAGCTCCCCGAGGCTTATCGCAGCCTCCTACGTCCTTCATCGGCTCCTGGTGCCAAGGCATCCACCGTACGCTCTTCATTACTTACAACAAAGATGCTCGCGTCCACTGTGCAATTCTCAAACAACACACACA
>NZ_NOZE01000001.1:0-5248 GCF_002259025.1 Rhodococcus sp. 05-2255-1e
TGGCAAAGCGTCTCGATCTCAAGGACGTCAACATCTACTACGGCAAGTTCCATGCCGTCTCCGACGTCACTCTGGCAGTCCCGCCGCGCAGCGTCACCGCGTTCATCGGACCGTCCGGCTGCGGTAAGTCGACCGTCCTGCGTTCGCTCAACCGTATGCACGAGGTCACGCCCGGCGCTCGCGTCGAAGGTTCGGTGCTGCTCGACGGCGAGGACATCTACGGCAGTGGCGTCGACCCCGTCGGTGTGCGACGCACCATCGGCATGGTCTTCCAGCGACCCAACCCGTTCCCGACCATGTCCATCAAGGACAACGTCGTCGCCGGTTTGAAGCTGCAGGGTGGCCGGGGCAAGAAGGAACTCGACGAGATCGCCGAGCGCTCCCTCAAGGGTGCCAACCTGTGGACCGAGGTCAAGGATCGCCTCGACAAGCCCGGCGGCGGACTCTCCGGTGGTCAGCAGCAGCGTCTGTGCATCGCCCGCGCCATTGCCGTCTCTCCCGACGTGCTGCTGATGGACGAGCCCTGTTCGGCCCTGGACCCCATCTCGACACTGGCGATCGAGGACCTGATTCAGGAACTCAAGCAGGACTTCACGATCGTGATCGTCACGCACAACATGCAGCAGGCCGCGCGCGTGAGCGATCAGACCGGCTTCTTCAACCTCGAGGCAACGGGCAAGCCCGGCAAGCTGATCGAGATCGACGACACCGAGAAGATCTTCTCCAATCCGACGCAGAAGGCCACCGAGGACTACATCTCCGGCCGCTTCGGATAACCGCACACCGCACAGAGAACCCCCGCCGAGCGAAAGCTCGACGGGGGTTCTCTTTGTGCGCCTGCCCTGGGGTCGAGATCGAGTAGCGTTGTCGCGCAGCGCTACTCGACCTCGAACAAAGTGGGTGCTACGAGCTGGGAATGTTCTGCTGGTGGAGGTCGGCGGGAAGCTGGCCGGTGACGAGGAAGATGACTCGGCGGCCGACCTCGACGGCGTGATCGGCGAAGCGTTCGTAGAAGCGGCCCAGCAGGGTCACGTCCACTGCGGCGGCGACGCCGTGGCTCCACTCACGGTCCATCAGCACCGTGAAGAGGTGACGGTGCAGATCGTCCATCGCCTCGTCCTCCTCCTGCAGCTTCGCAGCGCGCTCGGGATCGCGGGTCTCGAGCACCTCGCGGGCCGAGGCACCGATCTGCACGGCGAGGCGTCCCATCTCGGCGAAGTAGCCGTTGACGACCTCGGGGAGGGCGTGGTTCGGGTGCCGGCGACGGGTGATCTTGGCGACGTGGAGTGCGAGTGCGCCCATCCGGTCGATATCGGCGACGATCTGGATGCCGGCCACCACCGAACGGAGATCGCCCGCGACCGGAGCCTGCAGCGCAAGAAGCGTGAATGCCTTCTCCTCGCAGATCGCGCTGAGCTCGGTGATCTTGTCGTGCTCGGAAATGACCTGCTCGGCGAGAACCAGGTCTGCTTGGAGGAGAGACTGCGTGGCCTTTTCCATGGCCGCACCAGCCAGGCTCGCCATTTCTCCGAGGAGATCGGCGAGCTCGTTCATCTGTTCGTTGTAGGCGACGCGCATGAGCGCAGTTTAGTAGGTCACACCGACCAGTTCTCTGTCCCGAGGGTTAACGGGGAATGAATGGGGTCAGGCGCACGTGTCGTCGGCCGCGTTGGTGAACGACAGATCCTCGGGCAACTGTGCACTTTCGGTCGTTCCCTCCACCTGGGTGGGGTCGATCTGCGCACCGACGTCGGCCGGGTACTGGGTGTAGCCCGGGTAGTTGGAACCGAGGACCACCTCCACGACGTTGTTCAGGCTCGGAGCCAGTTCGATCGCAGCGCCGGGTATCGCCGACGCCACCGTCGCCGCAGCGGCTTCCTGATCCTGGGAGTACCGAACGACCGTCTGAGCGGCGGAGCCGGAGAAGTTACCGACCGTGAGGATCTGGAATCCGTACGTCGCCAGCTGATCGGATGCGGTTTGCGCCATTCCCGCGATGTCCGATGCGTTGGACACCTGCAGCGACACGGTGCCAGGATCGACGGCCAGCAGCGGGGCGTCGGGAGCCGCGGGCGGCGGGGTCGGCTCCGGTGTCACCGGTTCCGCCCGTTCTTCGCCGGGCAGGGGCAGGTCGTCGATGATCGCCTGGAAGATGGCACCGATCGCGTCCTCGTTGGGGATCTCGTTGCCGTAGTCGTTCGTCCCGGTGGTGGGAATGGTCAGGAAGGTCACCGCGCCGGCGTCGACGTTCTGCAACGAACGGCCGAGCGTCACCAGGTCCTGGGTCTTGACGTTCTCGACGAAGGTGTCGGAGGTGAACGCGTTGACGAATCCGTTCAGCTTGCCCGGGTCGAGAAGAACCTTGTTCGACAACGCCGATCGCAACAGTGACGACAGGAAGCGCTGCTGGCGCTTGATGCGGCCGTAGTCGCCGTTGCCCTCCGATTCGATGTTGCGTGCCCGGACGTAGTTCAGTGCGGTGCGGCCGTCGATGCGTTGGGTACCGGCGTTGGGGAGTACGTCTCCGAGTTCGTAGTCGACGAGAGGCTGCGCGGTACACACCTCGACACCGCCGACCTCGTCGACCATGGACTCGAACCCGGCGAAGTCCATGCCGACGAAGTGTCCGATCCGCAGTCCTGAGATCTTCTGAATGGTCTTGACCAGGCATTTCGGGCCGCCGAGGGCGTAGGTGGCGTTCAGCTTGTCGCCGTACGCCTCCGGGAACATCTCACCGGTGTAGGTATTGGTGACGTTGTCGAACTGCTCGCACTCGGGTCGGGTCACGTCCAGGTCGCGTGGGAACGACACGGCGACGACGCGGCTGCGGTCGGCCGGAATGTTGACGAGCATGACGGTGTCCGAGCGCGACCCCTCGGCATCGGCGACGGTTCCTGCGCCCACCTGCCCGCTGGCACCGGCGCGCGTATCGGTGCCGACGATCAGATAGGTCTCGTCTCCGTACTGGCCTGCGGCGTCGACGACGTCGGTCGAATCGGGGTCGAGCGCGGCGACTTGGAGGAATCCCTGATCGGTGTTGCGAAGGTAGCCCCACACCACTCCCGTGAGAGCCACGGCGAGGATGGCGACGATCGAGACCAGGCTTCGGCCGATCATGCGTACTCGTCGTCGTCGTCGTACCCGGCTCATCGCCAGACGCGTCAGTGCCGGCCGGTCGGCGGCGGGTGCTCCGACGGGTTCGGGGGCAGCGTGCGGCGGCGGGGTGGGCATCGGACGGTTCGCCCGAGCCGGCGGGGGAGTGGAGTCGGTGATCGGTGAGATGACCTCGGTGGGCTCTTCGACGTCCGGCCGTTCGGGGGGATCACGTCGGGTCGCTCCCGAACGAGACATCTTGTCGACCAGCTCGGCGACCGACACCGTGTCCGCATTGCGGGGGGAGCGTTTACCGAGTCGGCCGCTGTCACCCGGCTTCGGCGGAGAATCGGAGTCGGGTGCGTCGGGTTCCGAACCAGCGGGGTCGGGTGCGGCGGGGTCGTCGGACCGAGGGGGACGTTGTCCGGAACGTCCGCCTGCGCCGGTTCGTCCGATTGAGGACAGCGGGCGCTCCCATGGGGCGCGACCCTCGGGCACAGACGGGCCCGACTCTCGATCGTCTCCCACGAATTCGAACCTGGCCTTCCATCACACGCATGTGCCGTCTACTCGGCAATCCAAGCCATAGTACTGACTCGAGCGGCGCGGTCCACTTCGTGCGAGACGGGCCCTGGTGAGCGGGTCGATCAGCCGCCGGAATGCATCAGATCTGCACCGGCGGGGACACACAGGTCCTCCGGATCGTCGAGCCATCCGTCGGGCAGCGACACTGCACCGGGCGAGCCCTGCCGGCCGCGGGGACCCTCGGCGTCCTTGGGAAACGGAACGGTCGGATCCAGTTGCGCCAGAAGGTCGTCCAGTTCGGCGAGGGTCGACACCAATGCCATCGACACCCGAAGATCCGAGCCGGCGGGAAAGCCGCGCAGGTACCAGGACACGTGCTTACGCAACTCGCGCAGGCCTTTGCCCTCACCGTGGTGCTGCGCGAGCAACTCGGCATGGCGCGCGATGATCGTGGCCACCTCACCCAGGGTCGGCGGCGTCGGCTCCGGCCGCCCGTTCAGGCGGGCACTGAGCTCGGCGAACAACCACGGACGACCGAGACAGCCACGCCCGACGACGACGCCGTCGCATCCGGTTTCCGCCATCATGCGGACGGCGTCGGACGCCGAGAAGATATCGCCGTTGCCCAGGACGGGAATCCCGGTGACGTGCTCCTTGAGTCGAGCGATCTCGTTCCAGTCGGCGGTGCCGGAGTAACGCTGGGAGGCGGTGCGGGCGTGCAACGCCACGGCCGCTGCACCCTCGTCGGCGGCGATCCGGCCGGCATCGAGATGGGTGTGATGGTTCTCGTCGATTCCGACACGGAACTTGACCGTGACTGGGATGTCGGTGCCCTCGGTGGCCTTGACCGCGGCAGCGACGATGCGGCCGAACAGGTTTCGCTTGTACGGCAATGCGGCTCCGCCGCCCTTGCGGGTGACTTTCGGGACCGGGCAGCCGAAGTTCATGTCGATGTGATCGGCCAGGTTGTCGTCGACGATCATTTTCGCCGCGGCGTACGTGGTGTCGGGATCGACCGTGTAGAGCTGCAAGGACCGGGGAGTTTCGGTGGGCCCGAACGTCGTCATGTGCATCGTGGCGGGTTGCCGTTCGACGAGAGCACGTGCGGTGACCATCTCGCAGACGTACAGACCGGACGTGCTGCCCGCGCGCTCGAGTTCCTGCTCGCGGCACAACGTGCGGAACGCCACATTGGTGACGCCTGCCATCGGTGCGAGGACGACGGGGCTGCGCAACTCCAGGGAGCCGATCTGCAATGTCATGGAAAACAAGCCTTTGGAACGAAGGGAGAACTTTCAGGAGAAAAGGCGGTGCCCGGCACCGAAGTCGGTACCGGGCACACCAGTCGATCGAAACTCAGGACGCGCGTGCTTCGGCCTTGGCGCGTTCGCGGGCCAGCGAGCGATCTCGCATCTCCTCGAACTTGGTGGCCTGACGTTCGAGGTCTTCGAGGAACGCGGCGAGTTCCTCGCGCTTGTTCTCACCGCGTGCGGTGAAGTCGTTGCGCTCGAAGACGCTCCACTTGCGCAGGACGGGCCAGACGACGTCTTCGAGGTGCTGACGCAGGTCGTAGATGCCGTGCTTGGCCATCAACACACCGTTGCGGCGGAAGTTCGGCATGCCGGCACCG
>NZ_NOZE01000042.1:0-5174 GCF_002259025.1 Rhodococcus sp. 05-2255-1e
CGCACATAACCGCGTGCCACACCCCGCCCCGCGACATACAACTCACCAACCACACCGATCGGAACCCGCCGCAAACCGGAATCCAACACAAACAACGCATCACCCGGCACCGGCGTACCGATAGGAGCTCCATGACCAGGCTTCATGGGCGCACTCATAGAGGCGTAAACGGTGCTTTCGGTAGGACCGTAGGAGTTGATCATTTCTCGGCCTGAAGCCCACCGATCGACAAGTTCGGGCGAGCACGCCTCACCCCCCACAAAAATGGTCCTCAATGCGCTCAGCCGCTGCGGTGACAGCCGGCCGAGGGCGGACGGGGTCTGGGTCAGAACCGAAACACTTTCGTTCACAAGTAGGTCATGAAAGTCGGTGGCAGAGTTGGCCGTGTCCTCAGAGGCTATGACTAAGCGGCCACCGTGCAGCAGAGCGCCCCACATCTCCCACACCGACACATCGAACGAGTACGAATGGAACATCGACCACACCTGTCCTGGCGACAATTCGGACGTCCGTGCGGGTCTGGTGAACAGTTGCGTCACGTTCTGGTGGGTGACCGAGACGCCTTTGGGTGTGCCTGTCGTTCCTGAGGTGTAGATGACATAGGCCGTCAGTTCTGGATGGGGGAATGGAAAGGTGACAGTGGGAGGTTCGACGGTGACCCTGCCCCCGAGGGTCACGACTGCCACTTTGCTCTCATCGACCCGGTGCAATTGCGCTACCGTTGTCACTATTGCTGCTGGTTTGGCGTCTTGTAGAACGAATGCCAGGCGCTCGTCAGGGGTGTTGATGTCGATCGGCAAGTAAGCAGAACCCAGCTTCAGCACCGAAAGTATGGCTATCACAGTGTGTTCCGAACGTGGCAGCAACAGTGCAACAACGTCCTCTACTCCCACCCCACGCCCAGCCAACAAATGAGCCAACTGCGTCGATGTGTCGTCCAACTCCTGATACGTCCACGACCGACCCTCGAACACCACCGCTATGACGTCCGGCCGCACCCTCACCTGCTCGGCGAACAACTCCGGAATCGACACGCCAGCAACGGACTCCGTCACAGCCGACCTGTTACCCAGTACGTCCAGCTGCGTCAGCTCATCCTCACCCAGGATGTCGAACGAAGCCAAAGGACGATCCGGGCCCGCCGCCATCGCAATCAATAGTGTCTGGAGCCATACCAGGATTTGCTTGGCCAACCGCTCGTCGAGGACCGCCATGCGGTATTCCAGCCGCACCCTCAGCTGTGGACCGGGCCAGATCTGTAAGGCGATTGGATAGTGAGTGAACTCGCGACTTGAGGCTATGCGTACGCTCAGTCCGTTTGTCTCGAGCTGCCCGCCGGACATCCTCAGTGGGTAGTTCTCGTAGACGAAGAGGGTGTCGAACAGTTGTTGATGTCCCGCGGCGCGCTGGATATCGGCCAGGGCCACGAACTGGTGGTCTAGCCCATCGTGGTAGTCGTCCCGCAGCATGCCGATCAGTTCAGCCGTGGTCGTCGTCGCGGTCAGGGATGCTCTTACCGGGACGGTGTTGATGAACATGCCCACCGCCGACTCGCTGCCGAACAGTTCTGCTGGCCGCCCCGATACGGTAGTGCCGAAGACGACGTCTCCGCTGCCAGTCAATGCGCCCAGCAGACGGCCCCAGGCGGCCTGTAGCACGATGTTCATGGTCGTGTTTTGCGAGCGAGCCAACTGCTCAACAGAACGCGTGACGTCGATAGGGAGGTCGACTCGCAACAGCGATCGCGCATCAGTGAAGCGATCTCCTGGATCTAACAAGGTCGGCGTTTGAAGTCCCGCCAGCAGCTTCTGCCAATGCCGCCGCGCCGCGCTCCAGTCCTGGGCGGATAGCCACTCGACGTAATTTCGGAAGGTGGGCGCGGGTGCCAGAGTCTCCCGTTCGTAGACGGCGAACATCTCTTTGAGCAGAATCTGGATTGACCAACCGTCCACCACGATGTGATGGACGGATAGCACCAGCGTGTGCTTATTCGTCCCAGTCTGATGAAGGAGAATCCGTAGCGGTGCCTCATCTACGAGGTTGCCGCAGGCGGCGAGCTCTGCATCCAGCAGCCTCTGATCGCACTCGTAGCCGTTAACTACCGTCCACGGTATGTCTGGGCGTGTCGGAATGATCTGCACCGGCTCGGGGAAACCCTCGGAGACGAACCGAGCCATTAGGTTGGGGTGGCGTCCGACGACTGTATGAGCGGCCTCGCGCAAGCGCGGCACGTCGAGTACGCCAGCAATCTCGATACCCAGTTGCACGGTGTACAGCTCTACGGGTTCATTACTGCCGGAACGGCGATGGAAAAGCAGCCCGGTTTGAAGCGGAGTCAGCGGGAGAAGGTCTGCTGGTTCCACGATTTGTGCGAGTTGATCGATCTGCCGCTGATTGACCACCGCCGGCAGGACGTCGGAGGGAGTCAGTCCTCCGCCGCCGTTCTGCACGTACGCCGCAATTCCAGCTAGAACGTCATACCAGCGCGCGTACAGCTCGGTGATATAGGAGCGATCCACCTGTGTGCTCGTCCAACTCCAGGACACGTGTAGTTCTGACTGCGAACCTTCGGCTAGCACGGCTGCATTGATGCCGACTGTGTGCGGCAACAGCATCGAGCGGGAACCAAAGCGTCGAGCATCAGGCGATTCAGTCGGTCCGAGGATCCGCCAATCTTCGAGGGGTGCGTCGAGCTGGCTCACGCTGCGCCGGCCGAGGTAGTTGAAGCCGATGGCGGGATCTACGCCAGACAGATTGTTGGTGCCTAGATACTTGAGAAGACCGTAGGTGATTCCGTCGGGGTGGGCACGCAGCTGTTCCTTGGCGTCCTTTATCCAGATACCCATGTCCGAGCCCCCGGTCAGAACAGTGTCACGGTCCATGGGTACGACGTTCAAAGCGACCGGGTGCTTTGCGGTGAACCATCCGACGGTGTTGGTCAAATCGATCCCACTGCCGATTTCATCGCGACGTCCGTGGCTCTCCACGTCGATGCGGAAAGGGACGTCGAAGTGCTGGTGCTGTTCAGCGAGGGCAGAACCGAGTGCGATGAGCAGCAGATCCTGAACGTTGATGTGCAGAGCCGCAGTCACGTCGGTTACCAGCACTTCGGTTAGCTCCGTGTCGATGCTGACCGACAGATGCTCCACATCGCGCCAGATACCAGGAGTCGGGTGCGGGCTGGGCAGCAGGGTGGCAACGGCTTCAATGCGCTGCCAATGCGGAAGCTGGTCAGTGACTTTCCGCTCGGCAGCGTACTGCGCCAACATCGTTGACCACTCACGGAACGAGGTGCCGCTGGCATCCAGGGTAATTTCTCGCCGCTCGGTGAGGCAGCGCCAACCCGTTGCGAGATCCCTTTGGATGATTCCCCAGGAGACCGCGTCGACCGCGAGGTGGTGGACGATGAGCAACAGCTGGCGGGTGCGCTCAGCCCACAGCCCATGCACCATGGCTCCTCGACGCGGGTCAAGACGGCTCAAGGCATTGGCAAACGTGGTATCGGAGAAGTCCACGACGGGGGTTACACAGTCGGCTGCGCTGATCGAGCCTGTTGGTAGGACGATGCAGTTGTCCGCGTCCTCAGTCGGGGCGTTGTCCACCTGCAACCGGAGCATGGCGTGCCGATCGACCAATGCCTGTAGTAACAACACCACGTCGCTGTACTTCGCCTGCTGCGGCCCCTGGAACAACATGGTTTGGTTGAACTCGTCTGTCGGTGCCGTGAGAGATGCCAGCCACCGCATGATCGGCGTTGCCGTGACGGGCCCAGCCTCAGCCGGCCGAAGGAGAGACTGCTCCGGGACCGAGAGCTGGAGAGCGTGGGCAAGTCGTGCCACGGTTCGCTCCACCAGGATGTCGCGGGGCTTGCAGTACAAACCGACTTGCCGGGCCCGGGACACCACCTGAATGGACGAGATGCTGTCGCCGCCTAGATCGAAGAACGAATCGTCGACTCCAACTTTCTCCACATTCAGTACGCGCGCGTAGATGTCAACCAGGCTCTCCTCGAGTGGAGTAGTCGGTGCTCGGTATTGGTTCGATTGTCCTAGTTGAGGTACCGGAAGCCTCTTTTTGTCAAGCTTGCCGTTACTCGTCATGGGCAATGCATCGAGGACCACGACCGCCGCAAGCGACATATATTCGGGCAGCCACGCGTCGGTCAAGCGGCGCAATTGGTTGCCATCCAACTCGCCCGCCCAGTCTGTGTGGGGAACGACGTAGCCGATCAGCCGTTTGTACCCTGGGTGGTCCTCATGGACGACGACCGCAGCCTGTCCTACTCCGGGGGCCGTCCGGAGCACCGATTCGATCTCACCGATTTCGATGCGGTAACCACGAATCTTCACCTGATCGTCAGAGCGACCCACATACTCCAGCTCGCCGTCGTGATTCCAACGAACCAGATCGCCGGTGCGATACATCCGCGAACCCAAAGGGCCGAGCGGACACGCGACGAATCGCGATGCCGTCAAGCCCGGCCGTCGCACATAACCGCGTGCCACACCCCGCCCCGCGACATACAACTCACCAACCACACCGATCGGAACCCGCCGCAAACCGGAATCCAACACAAACAACGCAGTGCCGGAGCCAGCGGCACCGATCGGCACTGCCCCTGTAGGGACTAGCGGTTCGGTCATCGAAACGTAGACGGTGCACTCGGTCGGGCCATAAGCATTGATCACGGCTCGCTCAGGCGTCACCCATCGCTCGATTAGCTGGGCTGGGCACGTCTCTCCCCCGAGTAGAAGTAGCGCGATCGACGGTAGCCCCTCGGGAGACAGCCGTGCCAACGCCGACGGTGTCTGGGTCAGCACCGTTACTTCTTCGTTTACGAGCAGGTTATGGAAATCGGAAGGAGAGTAGGCAACCTCTTCGGGAACCACGACCAGCCGTCCCCCGTGCAGAAGCGCGCCGCACATCTCCCAGACCGCGAAGTCGAATGCGTATGAATGGAACAGCGTCCATACGTGGTGGTGGGGTTCCAGAGTGCCGGTGGTCGGGTCCTCGACATTGGCGAGGCGCGCGATGTGGGTAGCGATGAGGTCATTGACGCCGCGGTGGGTGACCGAGACGCCTTTGGGTGTGCCTGTCGTTCCTGAGGTGTAGATGATGTACGCGAGGAGGTCAGCATTCGGCACCGGCAACGTCGTCGTCGGCTGTTCAGCGAC
>NZ_NOZE01000008.1:0-3861 GCF_002259025.1 Rhodococcus sp. 05-2255-1e
CGAGTGCTTCTATCAACTTCGCAACACGTAACTGCGAAAACGTTCGCGAGACAGGCGCGCGTTGGCGAGCACATCCGAGGTCCCACATCGCCCCCCGCTCAGACGTCGACGTGGGACAATAAGTGCCATGCCTGTCTCTGAGCTCATTCGTCTCGGCACTGCACGACCGATAATCCGTTGGGGCACTTCAGTTCTTCACACCCCAGCCCGACCAGTAACTGATTTCGGCTTAGAGCTACAGGAACTACTGGCAGATATGTTCGCGACCAACACTGCCGCTGATGGAGCCGGTCTGGCTGCACAACAGATCGGCGTCGATCTGGCGGTGTTCATCTACGACTGCGGCGACGAGACGGGGCGACGGCAGACGGGCGTGGTCTGCAACCCGATCGTTGAACTACCAGAACGAAATAACAGACGGCTCATCGAGTTCGGGGAAGGATGCCTGTCACTACCCGGCGCGTGTAGCGATCTCGCCAGGCCCGAATTCTCCACCTGCCTCGGCCAGGACCAGTACGGTGATCCGCTCGAACTGACTGCCGGCGGCACCCTCGGACGCTGCTTTCAGCATGAGACCGACCACATCAACGGCACAGTGTTCGGCGACAGGCTTTCGACACGTAAACGCAAGCAGCTCTACCGCGACCACGAGGCGGTCTCCACTCGCTATGGAGCGAATTGGCCAGCGAACTAACTTGCTGCTGCTACCAACTTCGCGCCGTGCACCACGGTAAGTGACGCAACCAGATAGCGGTCGTTATCCACACGGCCTCGGCTACTGGTGCCACGCAAGGGTTAGCAACCACAGGGGAGTACATGGAGTGGACATCGCCGCCTAAATGTCCGATGGTTTGCGCCGAGAGGGCGAACCGTGACCGCACAGGTATATGACGGCGGCGCAGTGACACGAACTATCGAACTCCATCGCTCAGGTCTCCGCATAATCTACCCAGACACGATTTCGCACAACATGTCTGGTGGACTTCACCTGTCGGCGGCAGCCCTGCCTCACGCTTATGTCCGCGGTGACTGATTGCAAGATACCGCTTGAGGCGGCACGTATGGCCCGATGATCATCTACTGAGAACCCGCCGGAACGAATCGCAGCACGTTCGTGTCCCGACGAACAAAGCCAACCGACTCGTAGAGCCGCAATGCCGATACCCGAGACGACCGGGAGGTCAGATCAACCGTGCGGAAACCTCTCTCGGTTGCCAACTCAGTGATCCGTTCCAGGAGCAACCTCGCGAAACCCCGACCGCGCGCCTCTGAATCGACTACGACGTCCTCGACATGGCCACGTAAGCCAGACAGCAATGGGACCGTTACAAATGTCGCCATTGCAGCAATCTGCCCATCCACCCGCACAACCAACAACTCAGTCGCGTCATGTCTGAGGACCTCGCCAAGTCGCTCGCGATCGACCGTGGCAGTGAGCGAAACCTGACTCAGCAGACGCGCCACAGCAGCCATGTCGGCCTCATCCGCTGTCGACAGCAATTCGACCTGTGAATGCGCGCACACAACGGGTGACCTTAGCCTGGCGCTGACACGACGAAGGCACTTCCCTGGTCGAGGGGTACGCCGACTTCCCCGTCCCCACAGCACGACCCCCGGTGTCGTCGACCTGATGACTATCGCTGCACCTCTCGAACAGACGCTCATTGCAGCCGAGCTGTCCACACCAAGTGCCGGCTTGCCGCTCAGGCCGCGGGTAATGCGGCTTCTAGTTGCCGGGCAGGGGTGAAAAGTCGTATTGCTTTTCAGCATGGCGTAGAGACGTTGCTGCGCAGGCGAGCAAGACCGCTCGCACCCCACCGCGCCGGTCTCTGCCTCGCCGCCACCCTCCACAGGCTCACGACCAGCCCAGGGCGCAAGGATTAAGGGGGTTCAAAGCCGCTTGCGCATCTTCACACTTGTGGTTTCATAACCGGCTGACTCGTACATCCCGCGCGCGACCGCATTGAAACCGAACACGCTCAGTCCCAGCGTCCGCGCGCCCTCCGCCCGTGCATGGTCTTCGGCGAGCTGCATCGCTGCTCGCCCATAGCCCTGGCCTCGATGCTCTGGCTCGACTACGACATCCCACACCCACCACGAGCTGGCGTCGTCCGAGTTGTCGCGGCCAATCCAGAGGTACCCGACGATCTGGCCGGTGTCGTCGACGAGGTCGAACACAGTGTTACCCGGGGTGGGAGCACCCGCTGGGAAAGCACGCTCGAGGGCATCACTGGAGTGCTCTTCAGCGGCGCGTGACGTCTCACCTGTAGCGATCAGGTCCGTCTCGTACTCGCCCTGGCTCCGTTTCAGCCATGAGGGAAACCGTTGAAGAGTGATCGGGACGAGTGTGATCGACATGTCGCCAGTCTGACAGCGGCCTCGCGCCGACCCTCCACAGGTATTTACAAACACGCCCTAGCCCGACGTGTCTCGTTAGGCAGCGATCGCTTCCGCGCCTCGTTGCTGCGACGGTCGGTACTCGGTTCCGCTTGTCAGCATGGCGTGCAGGACATTGCTGCGGCGTCGAGCAAGGCAGATGAGGGCTGATCGGTGGTTTTTACCTTCGGCTCGCTTGCGGTCGTAGTAGGTCCGGGAGACAGGGTCTTTCAGAGCGGCGAACGCTGAAAGATACATGGCGCGTTTGAGTCTGGAGTTACCACTGTGTTGTCGATGCTCGCCTTTGATGGACGTTCCGGAGCGGTGTGTCCGCGGCGCTACCCCGGCGTAGACCGCGAGCGCACCTGCGTCCCGGAATCGGCCGATGTCAGTGATCTCGACGAGCATCGTCACCCCGGTCCGCACGCCCACACCGGGTAGCGAGGACAGGATCGCGCCTGCCGGGTGTTCGGTCAGGGCCTGCTCGAAGTGCGCGGCCAGGTCTCGGCGCGCGACGCGGACGTCCAGAAGCTGCCCTGCAAGGTGTTTGATGACGACATCAGCCTGTGCTGCACCGGGCACACTCACGGTCTGTTCGGTGAGTGCGCCAATGATGCTGTCGACGATCTTGTTCCATAACCGTGGTGCAAGAACTTGCGCGTGCGAATCGATGTCGCGCCGCGGTGCAGCCGAGAAACCCACCGGTCCGCCGAACTTCGCGAGCAGTCCTGGTCCGATCGGGCGGTGCAGCTGCGCGCCGATAGCGCGTTCGAGCGCCGGGTGCACCGACAACAGGACCGAGCGCAGTCGGTTGATCAGCCGATTCTCGTCGACGGCAAGATCGGCGTCGAAGCCAGCCAACACGCGGAGACCTTCCACGAGGTCACTATTTTCGCCAATCGGCAGCAGTGTGTCCGGGAGCGTGCGGGCAGCGTCGGCGATGATGAACGCGTCTTTAGCGTCGGTCTTTCCGTTGCCTGGGTACAGGTCGGCGATTCGTCGCATCCTCAGTCCCGGTAGGTAGGCGACGTCGATGCCGCAGTCACGAGCCACCGCCACGGGCAGTGCGCCGATGTTGCGGGGTTGGTCGACGATGACCAGTATCTTCCCGTGACGGGTCAAGTCAGTGAACAGTCGCCGCATCGCGGCCTCGTCTTGGTGTACCTCACTCCCTGTGAGGCGTTCGCCGTCTCGGTTCAGCGCGACCGCGTAGTGGCTGGTCTTGCCGACGTCGATGCCGCAGAACACCTGGTAGCTGCTGTTGTTCAACGTCTCCCTACCTTCGGTTTGTGGTGGTCGTGGCACCGTTCCCGTCACCCACGTTATGCAGACCCGTCGTTGTAGCCATGCCTCTATCAGCGGTGAATCGGTGCCTACCGATCCGGCGGCATCACTCGCCGAGACCTGAAGTCGGCCGGTGGCCTGTAAGCCATACCGGATCGGTCGACCCGCCCCCGATGGTCAGGGGCTGGGAAGAAGATAACG
>NZ_NOZE01000047.1:0-3076 GCF_002259025.1 Rhodococcus sp. 05-2255-1e
GGCATCACTCGCCGAGACCTGAAGTCGGCCGGTGGCCTGTAAGCCATACCGGATCGGTCGACCCGCCCCCGATGGTCAGGGGCTGGGAAGAAGATAACGGGTGGCCTGTCAACCCCGAAGAGGGAGCCTGCGACCGTGGGTTGACTGGTCGGGGTCCCCGGCATGTCAGACTCGGGCGACTCGTACGACCAAATTGGTGACCCATATGGGGCGGCCCCGGAGGGGACGTGCGACCGCTTGCGGTCGGCTTTCGATGGTTCGCCGATCGCCTACGCGGGCATTCGTCGTCGATGCCCCCGAATCCGTTGTCTCCGATGCTCGCCTCTGCTGGGCCGCTCCCGTCCGGACCGGCCTGGGTGTGGGAATGGAAGTGGGACGTAACTGCGCGGGTTCGCAGAAACCTGCGGACTATAGCGTCGTAACCTGCGTGTGCGTAGAGCATTAACCCCTGCGGGACAACCGCATTCGCAGGCCGGGCAACCACCGGACGATCTCTTGCGCTACGCCGCCGCATCGACGACGGACAATGGGTCGTCGACCTTCGGGCGCGGACCGTCTCGACACCACGAAAGTCTGACAAAATGCATCGAAGACCGAAGCGCAGAGACGAATGTACCCCCAGGGGGTATCTCTTGGTATCGTCGAGGGCATGCACTCTGTGAGCCGGCGCGGTCGACGGGGCCCAGCTCCGATGGTCGGTTTGCTGATTGCACTGACGGTGTTCGGTGTGCTGTTGATGCATTCGGTGACACCGATGTCGATGCCTGTGACCGGCTCGATGTCCATGTCCATGTCGATGAGCGGCGGCCATGCCTCGATGGCAGCGCCGTCCCGCATGGCCAACTCGGTGTCGGTTCCGGTGATGACCGGGGAGCACGACTGCCCGTCGGCACACCAGATGATGCACCCCTGTGTGGGCACGACAGCGTCGTGGCCCGCGCTGACGGTCCCGGCGACGAGCGCAGCCATCGACCCGGTACCGATGCTGGTCAACCGGATCGTTGGGCGCACCGACTCCGCGTGGGGGCGTGCGCCGCCGTGGACGTTGTGGGAGTTGGACAGATCGGTGACCTTGCGAGTGTGACAGGAAGCCCGACAGACGCGTGTCTGTCGGCGGATCGAACGACATCGAATCCTCTGTACTACTCACTCTTGCAAGGAGTTTCCTCATGCGTACCAAAGTCATTGCCTCGATCGCTGCTGCTGCCGCGAGCGCGTTCCTCGTCGTCGGCTGTAGCGACAACGGGGCCGATTCGTCGATGGATGGCCATTCGATGGGATCGATGTCCTCGACGCCGGCATCGTCCGCGCCGGCGGGTTCGACGGCGCAGTTCAACGATGCCGACGTGATGTTCGCGCAGATGATGTACCCGCACCACGCGCAAGCAGTCGAGATGGCCGACATGGCCGAAGGCCGCACCGACAACACGGAGGTCCTGTCACTGGCATCGGCGATCGCATCCGCGCAACAGCCCGAGATGGACCAGATGACGGCGTGGCTGGCCGAGTGGGGTAAGCCCGCGCCCTCGGCTGACATGAGTCAGATGGGCGGGATGGACCACAGCTCCGGCAGCGGCATGATGACCGCTCAGGACATGGACGCGTTGATGGCAGCGTCGGGACCGGAATTCGACCGCCAGTGGTTGACGATGATGATCGCCCACCACACCGGTGCCATCGAGATGGCGAACACCGAAATCGCGGACGGTTCCAATCCTGACGCCCTGGAGATGGCACGCGCCATCGTCGCCACTCAGCAGCAGGAAATCGAGACCATGCAGCGGCTGCTCGGCTGACCCGGCCCGCTATACACAACGATGGCCGCATCCTCTCCGGCGGAGAGGGTGCGGCCATCAGCGCTTCGCAGTCGTCAGGGCTGCGTTTCCGGTACGAGATCAGCTCTCACAGTGACGGTGTGCGCTGCGACGGAGAATTGGAACTCCCCTCGTTCACCGCTCCGGTGATGGTGTCGGGCGCGAGGTCGAGTCGACGCAGTAATTGTGCGTTCGCAGCGACGATGATCGTCGACAGCGACATCAGGATCGCGCCGATCGACATCGGCAGCACGAACCCGACCGGTGCGAGCACCCCTGCCGCGAGCGGAACCGAGATCAGGTTGTATCCCGCTGCCCACCAGAGGTTTTGCTTCATCTTCCGGTACGAGGCGCGCGAGAGTTCGATCACCGACAACACCGACCTCGGATCGTCGCTGGCGAGGATCACCCCTGCCGACGCGATAGCGACGTCGGTGCCGGCCCCGATCGCGATACCGACATCGGCCTGTGCCAACGCTGGGGCGTCGTTGACTCCGTCGCCGACCATCGCCACCGTGCGTCCTTCACTCTGCAGTTCAGCGACGTTGTGGGACTTGTCTTCCGGTTTCACCCCGGCGAAGTAGCGGTCCACACCGAGCTCGGTGGCGACGGACTTCGCGACGGCATCGGCATCACCGGTGATCATCACCACCGCGACTCCGCGGGCGTGGAGCGCGTCGATTGCCGTGCGTGATTCGGGCCGGATCTCATCGGCGAGCGCAAGGGCACCGATCACGGCACCGTCGGCGAGGACGTGCAGGATGATCGCCCCGTCGCCCCGCCACCGGTCGGCGACAGCAAGTTCGGATCCGTGTTCCTGCTCGAGCAGCGCGGGCCCGCCGACCTGCACGCGGGTGCCGTCGACGTCCGCAGAGACCCCGACGGCGGGAGACGACTGGAAGTCTGCTGCAGCCGGGACGGTCAGGTTCCGCGCGCGTGCGGCCGCAACGATGGCCCGTGCGAGTGGGTGCTCTGAGTCGGCTTCTGCGGCAGCAGCCAAAGCGAGGACATTGTCGGCGGTGCGCCCGTTCGTCACCTCGATTGCGGTGACGGTGGGTTCACCCTTGGTGAGGGTCCCGGTCTTGTCGAAGAGCACGGTGTCCACCGTGCGCATGGTTTCGAGTGCGAGCCGGTCCTTGACCAGAACCCCGCCGCGGGCGGCACGTTCGGTGGCGATGGAGACCACCAGCGGGATCGCGAGTCCGAGTGCGTGCGGGCAGGCGATGACCAACACGGTGATGGTGCGGATGACGGCGTCGTCG
>NZ_NOZE01000050.1:0-2698 GCF_002259025.1 Rhodococcus sp. 05-2255-1e
GACCCCGCGTTGGCCACTGGAGTCCGCGCGGGTTCGATCGGCTGCCAGGAACCGGTGTGAGCCCAGGGTTCCTGGTCAGAGCAACGATTCTTCTTCATTCCGTGGTCGCTCAAATTTCATCAGTTACTCGTGGATTCTGCGAGTTCCTCGCATAAGTTCACTGTTCGTGTCAGATTTCGCTACTCGTCGGCAGCAGCGCATCGCTGCCGACGGCGCATCGAGTGCCGCGGGGGTCGGCAGCGGGGAACTTGCGGACGTCGAATCGCTGCAGCGGCTGGCGTCGGCGTCGGGGGACGACGAACACGACTTCTTCCGTAACACGCTGGTCGAATACGGATGGGCCAGAGATGTGGCGGGTCTGAGCCCCGCGACGCTGCAGAGAATCATGTATCCCGTGATCGAGATATGCGATTACTTCGATTGCGTGCCATGGCGATTGACCCAGCAGCAGTTCGATCAGTACTTCGCCGGTCCCGGCAAACGCAGTCACGCGACCATCCGGAAAAAGACAGTTCAGATCGACAACTACTACCGATTCCTCGAGCACCGCTACGCTGGCGAGCTGCTCCGAGCGTTCGGCGTCGGTGTCGAGTCACCGGTCGACCCGTTCAACCGGCCGAGGCACAGGGGTGATTTCGCGCTGCGGATTCCTCCCACTCGACGAGCGATGACAGCGTTCTTTGCCGACTGGAGAGACGCCCTGCCACGCTCTCGCAAGTACCACGTGAGCGCACGCGACTACACCATGGCGAAGATTGCGTACTTGTCCGGTGTGCGGGCGTCGGAGCTGTGTGCGGTGAGGATCGGCGACATCCATTGGGAAGCGGGACAGTGGGGCCGCTTCGTCGTCGTGGGTAAGGGTGCCCGCGGATCGGGTCCACGCGAACGGCAAGCTTTTCTCTTCGAAGAGGGGAGAGAGCTGCTGTGGTGGTATCTCGAGCAGGTCCGGGGCGAGTTCTGCGACGACCCGACCGACGCGGGCGCACCGTTGTGGCCATCGGAACGCTTGCCGACCGCCGTCGCGGCGCTCAACCTCGCCGTTGCACCCGCCATTCAACCCTCGACATTTCGCCGCAATCTCAAAGCTGCATCGCACCATCACCTCAACGGCCCGGTGCGCGAGCTCTACCCCCATCTGTTGCGTCATGCCTGCGCTACCCACAACTACCAACGAGGAATGCCCTTGTGGGATGTGCAGAAGATGCTCGGTCACGAATGGGCGAGCACCACTGTGGGCTATTTGGCGTCGGCAGGAGCCGACCCGGAACGGTCTGTCATCGAGTCGACACAACGCGCCGTGCGGCGCTTGAGTACGGAGAATTAGAAGATGAAATGGAATTTGCGCATGGTTGCGGCGCAACGCGACATCTGGCGTCCGACGCAGCTGCTCAAAGCATTCGAGCAGGTCGACTTCCATCCGTCATTGAGCAAGACTGCGGCCCTGTGGTCTTCGGCGCCGATCACGATCCGTCTCGATGACCTGGACAAGATCTGTGCGGCGTTGAACTGCACTGTCGGTGATCTGATGCTGGCGGAAGCTGTTCACGACGCGGATCTCGACGCAGCTCCAGCACGCGCAATCGGCGATCGGTCGGGCCCGGCCGCACCCACTGCCGGGGCCCGGAAGCGCGGAGCCCGCCGCGTTCCACCTCCCAACTGATGTCGGGACGAAACCCTGCCGATGGGGTGGCGGCACGCAATGCCGCCCGGCACACCGAGCGCACGATACGGATGATCGAGCAGACACCCGCGCAGTTCCGTGACGACGTGCAGGCGTGGGTCACTGCGCTGGGCGGCCGCGGTCGACGTAAGTCCAGACCGTTGACGGCAGTGACGATTGCCCTCTATCTCAATTTCGCGCTACCGGTCTTGCAGGAATGGGCTGAGACACACCAAAGTCTGCGATCTGTCGATACTGTCGACATCGAGCGCGCTCTCAGCCGTCACTCAGGGCAGTCGAGACATAACGTGCACACGGCCCTGAGGTCGCTCTTTCGCGGACTCAAACGCGAACGTCGCATCTTCGCCGACCCTGCCCGAGAGGTCGCTGGTCGGTACACCCGCAGGATCCTCAGACCGTTACGATCCGATCGCGTACATGGGCTGTTCGATCAGCTGACCAGGCCCGATGACCGGGTGATTCTGGCGCTCGTCGCGGTCCACGCGCTGACGATCGAAGAGGTCATCGGCTTCCGACTCGACCATCTCGACCGTTCGGCAGGACGAGCAACCGTCACCCGTCCACACACCCGCCACACGTTCTGGTTGGACGAGTTCACCGCCGAGGTGCTCCGCGACTGGCTGATCTACCGTCAGCTGCGGTGGCCGACCAGCACGAATCCGTACTTGCTGATCACCCGGATAACTGCGCCTACCGCACTGCCGGGCAGTCGCCACTACATCACCCGCCCATTCCGTGACCTCGGCATCACCGCCCGCGAACTGCGTGTCGATCGCATCCTCGACGAGGCCGCCCACAGCGGCGACCCAGTTGCCCTGATGACCGTGTTCGGTATCGGCACCACCACAGCGGTGCGCTATGTCAGGACCGCGCACCCTGGCCGATTCGACGTAGACCCCACTGCACCCTGACTCGATTCGAAGTTCAGCCAACGGACCGGTCGTCGCCGCAGGTTCGTAAACCGCTCGACGCAGCCAACGGCCTTCCGAAACATACGGGGAGGGGGTATGGTCGACA
>NZ_NOZE01000041.1:0-2186 GCF_002259025.1 Rhodococcus sp. 05-2255-1e
CTGAGCGCCTTCGGCTGCGAACGCATCTTCACCGACACCGCGAGCGGATCCACCACCACCCGGCCGGCACTGACCGAACTCCTCGACGTCCTTCTGCCCGGCGACGTGCTCGCCGTCTGGCGACTCGACCGACTCGGCCGCAACCTCCCACATCTCATCGAACTCATCGCAGACCTGAAAACCAGGGGAGTGGCGTTCGCGTCGGTCACCGAACAGATCGACACCACCACCGCCGGCGGAGAACTCACCTTCCACATCTTCGGGGCCCTCGCCAGCTTCGAGCGCCAACTACTCCGCGAACGCACCCACGCCGGCCTCGCAGCAGCCCGCGAACGAGGAAAGGTCGGCGGCCGCCCACCTGCACTCACGGTTACGAAGAAGCGGGAGGCAACGCGAATGCGTAACCAAGGCAACACAATCGGTGACATCGCCGACGCACTCGGGGTCAGCAAACGCACCCTCTATCGCCACTTCGAGAAAGCCGCACACCAAAGCCGGACTGGAGTTTCCAATGACGCCCACTGAGATTGCAGTGTGTTCCCTGATAGTTGCTGTCATCTCACTGGTGGCAACAGTCAGCTTTCAAGTGCACAACGTCCGCAAATCGCGGAGAGAAGTACGCGAAAGAATGCAGCGACACGTCGAAGCTGTGACCGTCTCACCGACGCACATCCAGAGCGCGGGCGAAGGCGTCGTGCGAGCCCAGAGCAGCGTCACAAACCACGGGGACAGACCTATCACAGCCGTAACCTTGTGGGTCGATAGTCAGTACGTCAAGCCTGGTCAAACGCCTTTCACTGGCGCACACACCGTCGAACCCGGAGCGACTCTGAACTACGACGAACTCCTTCTCGCAGAGCCCGATCCCTACCCGGTCGACGGTAACGACAAACTCAGAGCGAACGTCGGCTTCACCGACTCGGACGGCTACGCATGGCAGAAGTGGGCCGATGGGCACTTCCAAAGCCCACTCTGGGTTGGACCGTATCGAGGTCGACTACCCAAACGGCTTATGCGTGTTCCGCTCGTGGCGAAGGCCGAACTCAGGTGGCGGCGACGCCGGCACCGACCACCGACCCGGCAGCAGAGACCTCCGCATCGGCCGACGGGAACGTGAGCGGTCGACGCCGACGTCACCGCCCACCAGAAAGAGGCGGCCCATCCACTCGCTAATCGAACGAATGCTCGAGAAGTGTTGTGTAGCGGCATATATGGAGTACGCACTTGATGTGGGACGGTGCGTCTGAGAGGCGTTGCGCCCCCGGCATGCCGGGTACCCGTAACGGTCAGTCCAGTCTTCCGAAATCCACCCCATTGTCGTCTTCCGACTTGGGCTTCTCGTCGAACGAGTACGCGGCTGGGCCGCGAGATCCCGAACGAAACGGCGAGATTTTGTGGGTATGAGACCCCGCTGTGACAATGATGGTCTTCGGGGTGCTCACCCATTCGATCACTGTGACCGGACCCATTCGCAGCACCGCGAGCTCCTCGCCGTCGACAGTCTGTGCTTTCACCCCGACTGCGGGCGGCAAAGAAGTGATCAGAACCCACCAGGTAGGTCCAGGTGCGTCACCGGGCCACACCTGCTGTTTCAGCTCGAAGGGAAACGACTCCGGATCGGTTGTCGAAAGGTCGGTCGTAGATCCCCAGTCCAGGTCACTGTCGAGGGCAGCGGACGGCACAACGCGCATCGTGTCGTCGTCACTGCGGTACTGCGCGACGAGGCCGGACGCGGGGAGGAGCAACGTGTAGTCGGCCATCTGAACCAGTTCTCCATCCGAAGGTCATGCACAGGTGTGGGATGCGACCACGATCTTGTCGCATCCCACACCTGATTGCTAGAACGAGTGGTCCCCACCGAGTGAGTCGCCGGACAAATGGTCCGCCGGGCGGAACCGGTAGATCGTCGCCTGGCCGGCGGGCGGGCCGTCCCGGTGCGCGACGGGGCTACGCACGTAGAAGTACCAGAAGCCCTGCTGGCCTTGGATGCTCACGCTGACTTCAGCGCGAGCATTGTGGTCGTAGTTGTCGTTGTCGCGCAGAACTGCGCGGCTGGCGCACGAGCAGGACCGCAATCCACCCGGGGCAACCGAACTCTGGTTGCTGTAGATCTTGAAGTCGAGCTCGCTGCCGGCGTCGACGACTCCCTCTGCGCCATTCCACAACGACACCAGGAAGAACGCCGA
>NZ_NOZE01000023.1:0-544862 GCF_002259025.1 Rhodococcus sp. 05-2255-1e
CCGCTCGTGTACCCCGAAAGGCCTTACCGCTCGACTTGCATGTGTTAAGCACGCCGCCAGCGTTCGTCCTGAGCCAGGATCAAACTCTCCGTAAAAGACCTGCGAAACAACAGTCCCGAAAGACCGTGAATCAGTCAAAGACATCAAGTCAAATCACTAGCAAAAAAACTCAACTAGCATTTTAAAACAACACCCGACAACAACCACCACAAGCGGGCAGCTGATACATCGAATGCTTTCACCAAATAAAATTCGGCACTGACATTCATCGACACACTGTTGAGTTCTCAAAGAACACGCACACACCATTCACGTCCGAGATGATCTCGTCGGTGTCCGGGGCAACCGTTCCAGCTTAGATCGGATGTTCAGGCTCAGTCAAACTGGCCTTCGATCCGCGGTTAAGACGCAACCGAAGTAGTGTCCGAACCAGATTGTGTAGAGCGCGTCCGCTTCGCTCAGGCCTTGCGGTCTGGGCTGGCGTCCGTGTCGCTCTGACTTGGACAAAGTTACGCCCCGGATAACAACGCGTCAAATCCCCAGGTCGTTCGGACACAATCGGTGTGAACAGCCTGGTCGCGCTCGATGGATTGCCCCTCGAGCGGATGTCCAAACCAAATTACATCAATGTGACTCCGGCCACTGGCCGATCCTGGATTCAGCGAGCCACGCGTACTCCCGCAAAGTTCCGCTTCCCGCGCCGGACCACCAACCATTGTCCGTGCAAGAGGTCGTCGCTCGACGGTGTCCAGTTCTCGTCGGCGATCTTGACGTTGTTCACCGCTGCCCCGCCCTCTTTGACCGCCCGGCGCGCAGCACCCTTGCTCTCGCTCAACCCTGTCGCGACAAGGAGGTCGACGATCGTGTTCGGAGCACCCACCTCGATGTCGGCCACAGATGCCTCGTGCAACGCCGCTGCCAGAGTGCTCTCGTCGAGGTCGGTGAGCTCGGCCCGCCCGAACAGTGCTTGGCTGGCGAGTTCGACCGAGCGAGTCGCCTCTTCGCCGTGAACCAGAGTCGTCATCTCTGCTGCCAGTCGCTTCTGAGCTTCTCGCGCGTGCGGTCGCTCCTCGGTTGCTGTCTCCAATTCGGCCAGTTCGTCCTGGGACAGGAAGGTGAACCAGCGCAGGTACTTGACCACATCGGCGTCACCGGTGTTCACGAAGTACTGGTACCAGGCGTATGGGCTGGTCATCTCGGGGTCCAACCAGAGACTGCCACCACCGGTGGACTTACCGAACTTCTTGCCGTCCGACGACGTGACCAGGGGAACGGTCAGCGCGTGAACCTGTTCGGCGTCCTGCCGACGGTTCAGTTCCACGCCGGCGATGATGTTGCCCCACTGATCCGAGCCACCGATCTGCAGACTGCAGCCGTACTCCCGGCGCAGCTGGACGTAGTCGTTGGCCTGCAACAGCATGTAGCTGAACTCGGTGTACGACATGCCGTCGCCCTCGAGCCGAGTCTTGACCGTCTCCCGCGCGAGCATGACGTTGATCGAGAAGTGTTTGCCGACGTCTCGGAGGAAGTCAATGGTGGATAGCTCCCCTGTCCAGGACAGGTTGTTCACCACCACGCCACCGGTAGGGCCGTCGTCCAGGTCTACGAACCGTTCGAGCTGCCCCCGGATACGCGACGCCCACTCGGTGACCACCTCACGGGAATTCATGGTCCGCTCCCCCACATCGCGAGGATCACCGATCAGTCCGGTTGCGCCACCCGCCAGAATGATCGGCCGATGCCCGGCCCGCTGAAACCGCTTCAAGGCGAGCAGCGGAACGAGGTGGCCGGCGTGGAGCGAGGGTCCGGTCGGGTCGAAACCGGAGTACAACGTGATCGGCCCGTCCGAGGTGGCCTTCTTCAGTGCTTCCACGTCGGTGGACTGCGCGATCAGTCCGCGCCAGGTCAATTCGTCGATGATGTTCTCGCTCACGACGTCGATCTTCCCGCATGCACTTGCCGCCGCCTCGTTCAGCCCTCACGCAAGCCGGGCTGGGGAGCCCGGGGACTGCGCCGGTAGTTCGACACTGCAGGCGAGGCCGGTAGCCAGAAACGCCACGGTCTGTCTACTGCCACGCTCACACCCACGCGTGGACCGACTTTCACCGCCTCGTCGCCCAGCGGATGTTCGGGCAGCTCGAGGGTGATCGGTGACGACGCGTCGAACAGATCGGTCCCGTTGTCGGCGAGTCCCACTCCGAGTGCTCGTCCGAGATTGCCGGGCCCTCGAGCCCACCCGGCCTCGACCCGCGCCGTCCGCAACTTTCCGCCACCGCGCCTGCCGTCGACGAGGTCGTGACCTGCAACTACCTGACCGGCTCGAAGCAGGACGGCAGCGGCCGTCCCGTCCGGCCCGCAACTGACGTTCATGCACAAGTGCATGCCGTAACTCAGGTAGACGTACAGCCGACCCGCCGGACCGAACATCACGGCATTTCGGGGTGTCGGACCACGGAAAGAATGCGCAGCGGGATCGGGCCACGGACCGTCGATCGGACCGCCGTATGCCTCGACTTCCACGATGCGCACCGACACCGCGCCTGCATGGACGGTGGCCCCGAGGATACGTCGGGCTGCGTCGTCCGGCTCTCCGATTTCCAAGTCAGCAGCGTTCACCCGTCCCATGATGCTGAACCCTTGACCTCGAGGCATCGACGGGGCTATGACTGCACCGATCGATGAGAGTCTGGAGGCCGACATGGCGTTCGCCGGGCAACATGCCGTCGAGATCACGGGGTTGACGGTTCGCCGCGGCAACCGAACGGTGCTGCACAATCTGTCCCTGACGATTCCGCGGGCTGCCATCACCGGCCTTCTCGGCCCATCGGGCTGCGGAAAGACCACGCTGATGCGCGCCATCGTCGGCACGCAGATCGTTGCCGGCGGAACCGTGACAGTGCTCGGATGCCCAGCCGGCTCCGCCTCCCTGCGCCGCACTGTCGGGTACGTGACGCAGGCACCGAGCGTGTACCGAGACCTCACCGTTCGCGAGAACGTGCAGTACTTCGGGTCGCTGTACGGTCGCCGCCACTCCGAGGTGGCGTCCGCCATCGAGGCTGTCGGACTCACCGACCATGCGGCGTCGCGGGCGGGTGAGCTCTCCGGTGGCCAACTGAGCCGGGTCTCCCTGGCCAGCGCGCTGGTCGCCGAACCCGAACTCATCGTCCTCGACGAGCCGACGGTCGGGTTGGATCCCGTCCTTCGCTCGGAACTGTGGTCACGATTCGCCGCAATCGCAGCGGCAGGTACGACAGTGCTGGTCTCGAGCCACGTGATGGAGGAGGCAGAACACTGCAGCCAGCTCGTACTGATGCGCGACGGTGCTGTCCTGGACCGATCGAGCCCCGAAGCGCTACTGGCGCGGACGAAGGAAACGAACCTCGACCGCGCATTCCTCTCGCTCATCAGATCCACGGAACAGACATCGTGAACGCACGAATCTACGTCGCGGGTACCGGTCGAATCCTGCGCCAGCTCAGAGCCGATCACCGATCGGTGGCCATGGTCCTGCTCGTGCCGTCTCTACTGATGGTGCTGCTGTATTTCCTGTACCGAGACGTCCCAGCTCCCCCGAACCAACAATCGTCGTTCGATCGAATTGCGATCACGATGCTCGGCATTCTGCCGTTCGTCGTCATGTTTCTGCTCACGTCGATCTCGATGCAGCGTGAACGCAGCACGGGAACACTCGAACGCCTGCTGACCACACCGATGTCCAAGATGGACCTGCTCGCGAGTTACGGCTCGGCGTTCTCGCTCGCCGCTGTAGGGCAGGCGCTGCTCGCGTGTGCACTCGCATTCGGATTGCTCGGGCTCGACATCGAAGGCTCGATCGGGTGGGTTCTGGTGATCGCGGTACTCGGAGCGATGCTCGGTGTGGCGATCGGGCTGTTGTGCAGCGCTTTCGCACGTACCGAATTTCAAGCGGTCCAGTTCATGCCGGTCGTCGTGATCCCGCAGCTCTTCCTCTGCGGGCTCCTGGTGGCCCGCGATCAGATGCCGAGTTGGCTCGGTGCAGTCAGCAACCTTCTGCCGCTGAGCTACCTGGTGGACGCCCTGCAAGAGATATCCGTCCACCCCGATGCAACCAAGCGCATGGGGGCCGACATCGCCGTGGTCGTGATGTTCACCGTGGCAGCGCTGACCGGTGCGGCAGCGACATTGCGTCGGCGGACACCATGAACGAGGTGGTCTAGGACGTGGCGCGCGCCAGAATCGACTCGTGCTCGGCGTCGTCGACATCGCGCGCATCGTCGGCGAGCAACACCGGAATGCCGTTCTCTATCAGATATGCGCGACGCAGTCGCGGGTTGTAGAGCAGTTCGTCCTCGACGAGCAGGAGCGGGCCCTTGTCCACAGGGCACGCGAGGATGGAGAGCAGTGTCGAGTCGATTGCCACAGGTGTCCTTCTGTCTGCTCCGACCGAGTCGGAGTGATGGTCTTCGTTCACGCTACCGAACGCCGATTGTTTCCGTCGTCGGGGCCGCCGGCCGTTCTTTCATGTCAGGAAGACTTCTCGGCGGTGGCCTGACGTCCCACGAAGCGTTCTGCCACAACAGCTTTCGTCAGTCGTCGGTAGCTGTTCGACTCCGGATCGTAGTACCACGATCGTGCGCTCGGAGTAGGAATTCCTGCCTGTTTCAATGCAGACGCGTTGGGTCGATAGGCGCGACCGACCGGGATGTCGGACACAACGTGGACGATCGCCGGGCGCTCGTCCGGAAGCAGGACTCCCAGGGCATCGGTGAGAGCGCGAGCGGTGATCACCGCTTCCGGCTGCAGGGAGACAGCACACACGGCAACCTCGGTGGCCGACGCTTCCATGCGGATCGACCGTGGCCCGTCGACGGCAACACGAACCCCGTAGACCACGGCCGAACCGACCTGGTCGAGATCGCCGACGGCGTCGACGATCGGCTGGGTGTACACCGGACCCCGCGCCGAGCGAACCACGGTGTCCTTACGATCGATGAGCCAGTAATCGCCGTCCGAATCACGCCGGAACAGATTCTCGGTGGGTATCCACGCGTCGGTGGGCTCGAAGACCCCACGCATGACATGGCTGGTCGCTTCACCGTCACCGCTCGGGCGGCCCAGGAGCAGCCCGATCTCGTCGTCGCGGCACTGCCGCACGAATCCGTCGTCGTCCTCTTCGAGTCGGCCGGTGATCGGGTCGTACGCCGCCAGAGCCACTCGCGCACTGCCGGGCAGAGGGCGTCCCTTCGAGCCGATCTTCGTCCCGGCGACATTGGCCAGAATGACGTCGTTCTCGGTGGAGGCATAGAACTCGAGCACTCGCGCCGGGGTGAACTTCGCCAGGGTGCGACGCCACAATCCCACCGGCATACCGGAGCCGATGAACAGCCGAACCGGGTGACCGGTGTCGACCGGGAAGCGCCCGTCGTCGACGATCTGCTGCATCATCGTCCAGGTGTAGCTGACGACAGTGACGCCGTAGCGGTACACCTCTTCCCTGAAGCGCTCGGGATCGAGACCACGGGAGAGCGCGATCCTCGATCCGCCGGCAAGCGCGCCGCCGATGGTCACGAGTATGCCCGCCGAATGATGGAGCGGTGCAAGGCAATACACGGTATCGCCGGGACCGAGAGCGGCCGTCGTCGCGGTACCGAATGCGGACAGTGCCCAGCGATGGTTGGTGATGTATCGCGGTTCGAGACCACGGTCGGTGGTGGTGAACAGAATCATCGCCAGTTCGCGAGCGCGACCGGGATCCGGCTCGAACCAGGCCGGTAGCCGGACGGCGTCGGGGTCGATGGCTTCGAGGTCGATCACTTCGTAGCCGTCCGGAACATCGAGCCGCCGCGTCTCGCCGCCGCCGAGCACCAGTACGTTGGGCGCGACCGGAACCGCCGCCGCGGCATTTTCCGGATCGGCGATCACGGTGTCGACGTCCACGGTGCGTAACGCGGCAGTGAGGTCGCTACCCGGCTGCAGCAACACCGGAACAGCGCCGATGCGCGAGAGAGCTGCGATGGCGGCGAGAGCACTCGGCCTGGTCTCCATCAGCACACCGATGCGCGATGCCGGCCGTACACCGACACTGATCAGACCTCGAACCACGTTGTCGATACGCACGTTGACGGCGTCGTAGGTGTGCACTCGGTCGTCGAAGAGGAAGCACTCGCCGAGCGGGGACTTTCTGCCCTGCTCAGCGATCAAGCGGCCCAACGAGACCCGACTGTGCGGCTGCATCTGCCCCAGCCGTGCCAGCCGCGGAAGAGTGCGCACGGCCTCGGTCGAGATCTCACGAGTGCCGCGCACGGCACCGGTCGCGGCCGAGGCCAGTCCGCGTCCTACACCTACTCCCACTTCGGCGATGGAGGCAGCGGTATGAATCAGCCTGTTGGTGATCGACACTCCGCTGTCGCTGTCCGAGTGCTCTTCGTGTTCCATGACGCGCACGGCCTCGGGCTTCGGTCCGAGGTTCTCGCGCCACCGAATCCAGTTTCCGGTGGTCGGCCATGTCTGCGCAGCTGCGGTGCTACCCACCACGAGACCGAAATGTCCTGCACGCAAAGTCGTTTCGAATACCTGAGCACGCGGTGCGGCACGCCGGATTCCGCGCACCGCCAACGGCTGTCCGATGTCGTCCACCTCGCCGACGAACGCCAAGACCGGCACCGTCAACTCGGCAAGCGTCAACAACCTGTCCTTGATGACGAAACCGCCGGTCATCATGCGGTTGTGCACGACGAACTGCTTGAGCAACTCGGCCACGGCGGGCCCGGACCACGCCACCCAGCCGTCCATCGCCAGGAAGCGGCGCTGCGGCTCCCGAGGCAACAGTGCTTCCCGGTCGTGCAACTGTCGCAGGAAATCCAAACGAGACCGCACGGTCTTCGCCGGGTCGAGCAGCTGAAATCCTGTCCGCGCCATCCACCCCGACACGGCCAAGCGCGTGAATACGTGGTCGGCGAGAAACTCCGCGCCCCGAGTGGCGACACCGGCCGGGATACCCAGCGGCAAGCCGGCCAAGGTGTCCACCGGAGCCCCGAACGTGATGAGGCTGGCCAGGTTTCGTCCACCTCGATAGGCGGCAGCCTGGTAGCAGAACATGCCGCCCTGCGAATACCCTCCGAGGTGAACGTCGCGGCCGGTGTGCTCGTGCACTTTGTCCACGACCTCGCTGATGGCGACGACGTGATCGGCCAGAGTACGGCTCCATCCGCCCTCTTCGGTATCGGGCGAACCGAAATCGACCACCCACGGGTCCATGCCCATGCCGTGCAGAATTCCGGCCGCACCTTGATCGGTGGTGACGTCGTACACGTCCGCGGAGACCATCATCGGCGGAATCAGCACCACCGGAGGACTGTCCACGGGAACGTCGTCGGGGAAGTAACGCCGCAACCGATACATCGGCTCGCGGTCCATCACCCGGAAAGGCGACGGATCGACCTCGGTCTCGAGACCACCCAGCCGGATGACCTCGAGGCCGTTCTGGGCCGTTGCGATAGCACGCCGCAGTGGACCACGTACCGCGTCTGCATTCAGTCCCACAAATACACTCCTGCGTTCGGCCCCGACGGAACGACCGACATCGGTCTTCGCGTGACGAAAGCTTCTCACATCACACTCGTGGAATACGGCGAGGATGTCGACTAGTGCCGCAACACCGGCACCTCGGCCCACGCGCGCAACGTCGACGCAGTCGCCCGCACACCACCGAGCTGGTGCGCCACCTGAACCGCCGCGGTGCCGCCGCGAGCATCACGCGAGGAAATGGAACCCTCCACGGTGAGCACCTCGCGCACCGCCGGAGTGAGCGCCGGATCGATCGACGCGAGCTCGTCGTCGGTCAGATCCACCAGCCCGACGCCCCGCGCTTCCGCCGCGCGCACGCAGGCTCCCGCTGCCTCGTGCGCTACCCGGAACGCAATCCCTTGCCGCACCATCCATTCGGCGATGTCGGTGGCGAGCGTGAACCCGGCCGGCGCGAGTTCGGCCATGCGATCGGTGTGGAACTCCAATGTCGCCGTCAAACCGGTGAGTGCCGGGAGCAGCAACTCCAGCTGAGCCACCGAATCGAAGACCGGCTCCTTGTCTTCCTGAAGATCCCGGTTGTACGCCAAGGGTTGTGCCTTGAGGGTGGCCAACAGGCCGGTCAGATTTCCGATCAGGCGGCCCGTCTTGCCACGAGTCAACTCCGCGACGTCGGGATTCTTCTTCTGCGGCATGATCGAACTGCCCGTCGACCATGCATCTGCAAGAGTCACGTAACCGTATTCGGGTGTGCTCCACGAGATGACCTCCTCGGCGAACCGAGACAGGTCCACCGCCGTCATCGCCAATACGAACGCGGCTTCCGCCGCGAAATCACGCGAGGACGTGGCGTCGATCGAGTTCTCGGCGGACGAATCGAACCCGAGTTCGGCGGCGATCTTCTCGGGGCTCAGACCGAGCGAGGAGCCGGCCAGAGCGCCGGAACCGTAGGGCGACACCGCCGCTCGCCTGTCGAAATCCGCGAACCGCTGGACATCACGCAGCAGCGGATGGGTATGTGCGAGCAGATGATGCGCCAACAACACCGGCTGCGCCGCCTGTGAATGAGTCTTGCCGGGCATGACCGCGGTGGGGTGAGCCGCAGCCTGAGTTGCCAATGCGTCCACGACGTCGAGAACACCGACCGCCACCCGACGGACGGCGTCGCGCAACCACATCCGGAACAGGGTCGCGACCTGATCGTTGCGTGAGCGGCCGGCGCGCAGGCGACCACCCACCTCGGGTCCGACCCGGTCGATCAAACCGCGTTCGAGGGCGCCGTGCACGTCCTCGTCCGACTCGGCCGCGACGAACTCACCGGACGCCACGTCGTCGGCCAAGCGCTGCAAACCGTCGAGCATGGTCTCGAGGTCCTGCGGGGTCAGCAGTCCGGCACCGTTCAGAACCCGAGCGTGCGCCATGGACGCACGGATGTCGTAGGGCGCGAGAACCCAGTCGAAGTGTGTCGATTTGCTCAGGGCAGCCATGGCAGCCGCCGGGCCGGAGGCGAAGCGCCCGCCCCACAGCGAGCCTTCGTTGGTTCCGTGTGCGTTGCTCGAAGTGGTCACAGGCCCAGGTCCCGCTTCGCTGCGATCTTGGAGGAGAGCCCGTGCAGCTGCACGAATCCCTTGGCCGCCGACTGGTCGAACGTGTCGCCCTCGTCGTAGGTAGCGAGGTTGAAGTCGTACAACGACTCCCCGCTGCGACGGCCGTTGACGATGATTCCGCCCGCGTGCAGCACCAAGCGGATGTCGCCCGAGACGTGTTCCTGCGTGTGCTGAACGAACGTGTCGAGTGCACCCTTGAGCGGCGAGTACCACAGGCCGTCGTAGACCAGCTCGGCCCACTTCTGGTCGGTATGACGCTTGTAGCGGCCGAGTTCGCGCTCGAGGGTCACGTGCTCGAGTTCTTCGTGCGCACGGATCAGGACCATCGCACCGGGAGCCTCGTAGATTTCACGGCTCTTGATGCCGACGAGCCGATCCTCGACGACGTCCAATCGGCCGACACCCTGAGCGCCCGCACGGGTGTTGAGTTCTTGGATCGCACCGAGCACCGACACCGGACGGCCGTCGATGGCGACCGGGCGACCCTTGTCGAACGTGAGGATCAGTTCGTCGGGTGCCTGGAAGTTGACCGTCGGATCCTCGGTGTAGTCGTACACATCCTTCGTCGGCGCGTTCCACAGATCTTCCAGGAAGCCGGTCTCCACTGCTCGTCCCCACACGTTCTGGTCGATGGAGAACGGTGACTTGGTGGTGACGTTGATCGGAATGTCGTTCTCCTCGGCGAACGCGATCGCCTTCTCCCGGGTCCACGCGTAATCGCGTACCGGTGCCAGCACTTCGAGCTCCGGAGCGAGCGTGTTGAAACCGACCTCGAACCGGACCTGATCGTTGCCCTTGCCCGTGCATCCGTGGGCGACAACGGTTCCGCCGTGCGCACGTGCGTTCTCCACCAGATGCTTGACGATCAGCGGGCGGCTGATGGCCGAAACCAACGGATACCGATCCATGTACAGCGCGTTGGATTGCACCGTCGGCAGGCAGTACTCGTCGGCGAACTCGTCCCTGGCGTCGACGACGACCGATTCGACTGCGCCGCAGTCCAATGCGCGCTGGCGGACGACATTCATGTCCTCACCGCCCTGGCCGAGGTCGATGGCAACAGCGACGACCTCCTTGCCGGTCTCCCGTCCGATCCAGCTGATGGCGACAGAGGTGTCGAGTCCGCCGGAGTAGGCGAGGATGACGCGTTCGGCCATGGTGATGACGCTCCTTCGTGGTTCGTGTGGTGCAGTGCGGAGTGACCGGATCTCAGTTTCCGCGTCGAGCGAGCTTTTCTATCTTGTCGGCGATCTCGCCGCCGGTGGTCGGTTCACGGGCGATGAGCAGGATCGTGTCGTCCCCGGCGATCGTTCCCACGACTTCCGGCAATGCAGCACGATCGAGGGCGCTGGCCAGGTAATGCGCAGCTCCGGGCGGTGTCCGCAGAACTGCCTGGTTTCCGCTGTGATCGGTGGACACCAACAGCTCCCCCAACAGCCGCAGGAGACGGTCGGTTCCGCCCGACACCCCGCGCACCGGGCTGCCGTCCTCGGGGACCACGTACACCCCGACGCCGCCGTCGGGAGCGCGCAACTTCACCGCACCCAACTCTTCGAGGTCACGCGACAGCGTCGCCTGGGTGGTGTCGATCCCCTCGGCGGCGAGCAACGACGCCAGCTGCGGTTGACTGCGCACCTGATGCGTGGCCAGCAACGCGATGATCCGCGCCTGTCTGCCCGCGCGGGTCGACGCGGTCAGCGGAACCGCAGTGACGTCGTCACTCACGGTCGCCGAGCCTGCTCGAGGAGCCAGACCAGCAGTGCTTTCTGCGCGTGCAGACGGTTCTCGGCCTCGTCCCAGACGACACTGTGCGGACCGTCGAGCACCTCGTCGGTGATTTCCTCGCCGCGGTGGGCAGGAAGGCAATGCAGCACGACCGCATCGGATTTCGCCTTCGACAGCAGCTCGGAGTCGATGCGGTAGGGCCGGAACGGAGCGACTCGATCGAGTCCGTCGTTCTCCTGACCCATCGATGTCCAGGTATCGGTGACGAGAGCGTCGGCACCGTCGGCGGCCTCGTCGGGGTCTTCGGTCACCGTGATGGACGCTCCGGTCTCCTCGGCGCGCGCACGTGCGGCATCGAGGACGTAACCGAGTGGTGCGAATTCCTTCGGAGCGGCGATCCTGACATCGAGTCCCGCGGTCACTCCGCCGATGAGAAGCGAATGTGCCATGTTGTTGGCACCGTCGCCGAAGTACGCCAGCGTCCTCCCGGTCAGGTTTCCCTTGTGCTCGATCAGCGTCTGCAGATCGGCGAGGACCTGGCAGGGATGGAATTCGTTGGACAGCGCATTGACGATGGGAATCGTTGCACCCGTTGCCATCTGCTCCAGTCGCTTCTGGCCGAACGTACGCCAGACGACCGCCTCGACGTAGCGGGACAGCACGCGGCCGGTGTCCTGCAGAGTCTCCTCGCGTCCCAGTTGAGTGTCGCTTCCGGTGACCACAACGGCGTGGCCGCCCAACTGCGCAATGCCCAACTCGAACGAGAACCGAGTTCTGGTGGAATTCTTCTCGAAGATCACACCGACGCCCTTCGGCCCCTCGAGCGGCCGCTTGGAGAACGGAGCCCGCTTGATCTCGGCCGCGAGCGCCAGGATTTCTCCCTGCTGCTGCGGGGTGATGTCGTCGTCGCGAAGGAAGTGCTGAACGGTCATGGCTGGTGTGCCTCCTGTGCTGCGTCGAGAATTGCCGGTAGTGCCGAGACGAACGACGCGGCCTGCTCTTCGGTGATGATCAGCGGCGGTGCGAGCCGCAATACGTCTGGTTGCGCTGCATTGATCAGGAAGCCTGCGTCACGGGCCGCCGCCTCGGCCGCAGGCGCAACTGCGGCCGTGAGCACCACTCCGAGCAGAAGCCCGGAGCCCCGAACATGGCTGACGAGAGGGTGTTCGAGAGCCTCGATGGAATGAGCGATGGTCTTGCCGAGACTGTCGGCGTGCGAAACGAGGTCGTCGGCGGCAATGGTCCGCAACACAGCCAACGCAGCAGCGGCGCAGATCGGGTTGCCGCCGAAGGTGGTGCCGTGCTTGCCCGGATGCAACAACTCCCCCGCCGCCCCGATACCGATGCAGGCTCCGATGGGCAGACCCCCGCCCAGTCCTTTGGCCAAGGTGATCACGTCGGGCACGATGCCGACCGACTGGTGGGCGTAGAACCAGCCCGTGCGGCCGATACCGGTCTGCACCTCGTCGAGGACCAACAGCGCGCCGTGCTTCGCCGTGATCTCACGTGCGGCAACGAGATACCCGTCGGGAGGAACGACCACGCCGCCCTCCCCCATGATGGGTTCGAGAAACACTGCGGCGGTGTCGGAATCGACGGCTGCCTCGAGCGCGGCGATGTCTCCGTAGGGCACGTGCTGGACACCGGCAGGCATGGGTTCGAACGGAATTCGCTTGTCGGCTTGTCCGGTGAGCGCCAGTGCACCCATCGTCCGTCCGTGAAAGGCCTTCTCGGCGGCAATGATGTGGGGACGACCGGTCAGACGCGCGATCTTGAACGCCGCCTCGTTGGCCTCGGTACCCGAGTTGCAGAAGAACACTCGTCCCGTCGCACCCGCACCCAGATGTGCGAGCAATTGCTCGGCCAGTTCGATACCCGGTTCCGTCGCATACAGATTCGACGTATGACCCAGAGTGGAGAGCTGAGCAGTGACCGCCTCGATCACCGCAGGATGAGCGTGGCCCAGGATATTGACGGCGATACCGGCCAGCAGGTCGAGGTACTGCTTGCCGTCGGCGTCGGTCACCACAGCGCCTTCGCCTCGGACGAGCGCTACGCGCGGCACACCGTAGTTGTCCATCAGCGACGTGGACCACCGCTGCTGTAGATCGACCGTGGACTGCGTGCCGGTCATGACGTGACTCCTGACGTAGACGAGTGATCGGGGGTGACCATGGTGCCGATCCCCTCTCCGGTGAACAGCTCCACCAGAACCGAATGTTCGACGCGACCGTCGATGACGTGCGCCGACGGCACACCGGCACGAACGGCCCGCAGGCACGCTTCCATCTTCGGAACCATTCCCGCATCGAGCGTGGGCAGCAATGCGTCGAGTTCCGACGCGTCGATTCGAGAGGTCAGGGAACTGCGATCGGGCCACGCCGTGTAGAGACCCTCGACATCGGTGAGCACGACCAACTTCTCTGCCCCGATCGCACTGGCGAGAGCAGCAGCAGCGGTATCGGCGTTGATGTTGTGCACCACGCCGTCACTGTCGGGTGCGATGGTGGAGACCACCGGAATGCGGCCTGCGGCAATCAGATCGAAGATCGCCTTCGGATCTACCGAGGTGACGTCGCCCACCAGACCGATATCGGTATCGACGCCGTCGACCAGGACCGAACGACGCGTCGCGGTGAACAGGTGCGCGTCCTCCCCCGAGATTCCGACGGCATACGGCCCGTGACTGTTGATCAAGCCGACGAGTTCACGGCCGACCTGCCCGAACAGCACCATCCGAACGATGTCCATGACTTCCGGTGTGGTGACCCGGAATCCGCCGCGGAACTCACCCGTCAGGCCCAGCCGGGTGAGCATGGCCGAAATCTGCGGGCCTCCGCCGTGCACGACGACGGGGTGAATGCCGACGGTGCGTAGAAACACCATGTCGGCGGCGAACGCTCGTTTGAGATCGTCGTCGATCATGGCGTTCCCGCCGTACTTCACCACGACGATCTTGCCCGAGAAGCGCTGGAGCCAGGGCAGTGCCTCGGCGAGCGTGAACGCCTTCTGCGCTGCCGTCAATTGCGTTGCAGCAGCAGTCATGACGAGTACGCCGAGTTCTCTTCGACGTAGGCGTGGGAAAGATCCGTCGTTCTGATCGTGGCCGTACCGGACCCGAGTCCGAGGTCGATGGTCACGGCGATATCGACTCCGGACAAGTCGACCTCGCGCGCACCCGGAGCGCCGACGCCGTCGATGCACACCGGATTGCCGTTGAACGACACAGCAATCCGATCCGGATCGAGTTCGATCGGAGCAATACCGATCGCCGCGAGTACACGGCCCCAGTTGGGGTCGGAACCGAACAGGGCCGTCTTGGTGAGACTGTCCCTGGCGACCGTCCTCGCACCGACGAGAGCCTCGTCCTCGGATACTGCACCGGAGACGGTGATCTTCACTCGCTTCGTGACGCCCTCGGCATCGGCCATCATCTGATCGGCGAGGTCGTCGCATACCGCCAGAACAGCAGCGTCGAGGTCCTCCTGCGACGGGCTCACACCGCTCGCCCCGGAGGAGAGCAGCAGTACCGTGTCGTTCGTGGAGGATGCGCCGTCGACGTCGAGTCGGTCGTAGGACAACCGGGTGGCCGCACGAAGCGCGGTGTCGAGCTGCTCCGTGGTCGCGACGGCGTCGGTGGTGATGACACTGAGCATCGTGGCCAGCGAGGGTGCGAGCATGCCCGCGCCCTTGGCCATGCCACCGACATTCCACTTGTCTGCGTGATGAATCGCGGCCTGCTTCGGAACGGTATCGGTGGTCATGATCGCGTAAGCGGCATCGGTGCCACCGGAGATACCGCCGGCCAGTTCGTGCACCACCTCGGTCACCCCCGGCAACAGCTTGTCCATCGGCAACCGATCGCCGATGAGACCTGTCGAGCACACGGCAACCTCGATGGCCCCTGTTTCCGAACCCCAGTTGCTCAACACGGACGCGACCTCCTCGGCCGTCCGATGCGCGTCCTGGAAACCGGGTGCACCGGTACAAGCGTTGGCACCGCCCGAGTTCAACACCACCGCGCGAAGCCGACCGGTGGTGAGCACCTGCTGCGACCACAGCACCGGCGCGGCCTTGACCTTGTTGCGGGTGAAGACGCCCGCTGCCGTGAAGTCCGGGCCCTCGTTGAACACCAGAGCCAGATCGGACCTGCCACTTGCCTTGATACCCGCGGGAATCCCGGCCGCACGGAATCCGGCGGGAGACGTCACGCCCTGGGAACGCACGAGCTTCCCCGCGATCGAGGCGACCGTATCCGTCTCGCTCTTCAGGCCGGTCATGGAGCAACTCCTACGGTAGAGAGACCGTCGGTCTCGTTGATTCCCAACGCCAGATTCATCGATTGCACTGCTGCACCGGCTGTTCCCTTGGCCAGGTTGTCGATGGCCGCGATGACCACCAGCAAGCCGGCGTCTGCATCGACGGACACACTCATCTGCACGGCGTTCGATCCGATGACCGAACCGGTCTGCGGCAGCCGCCCGGCCGGAAGAACATGAACGAAAGGCTCTGCGGCATAGGCCTTCTCGTACACCTCGACGGCCTGAGCCTCGGTAGCGGTGGTCACGGCCGTACAGGTGGCCAGAATGCCACGCGGCATCGGCGCGAGTACCGGAGTGAACGACACCGACACGTCGGTACCGGCCACAGCCGACAGGTTCTGCACGATCTCGGGAGTGTGCCGGTGCGCGCCTGCTACCGCGTATGCGCGAACCGAGCCCATCACCTCGGAGCCCAGCAGGTCGGCCTTGGGTGCCCGGCCCGCACCGGACGTGCCGGTGACCGCAACGATGTTGACCCGTGGCTCGATGATTCCGGCGGCAACTGCCGGGGCCAGGGCTAGGCTCGACACCGTCGGATAGCACCCGGGCACGGCGATACGCGTGGCCCCGACCAGGAGCTCGCGGTGCCCCGGTAGCTCCGGGAGCCCGTACGGCCAAGTCCCCGCATGCGGGGAATTGTAGTACTTCTCCCAGGCTGCCGAGTCGTTGAGGCGGAAATCGGCACCGCAGTCGATGATCACCACGGATTCGGGCAACTGGAGCGCGAGTTCGGCGGATTTACCGTGCGGCAACCCGAGGAAAATCACGTCGTGTCCGGCAAGTTCGTCGACCGTCGTGGGGCCGAGCACACGGTCGGCAAGCGGCAACAGGTGGGGATGGAACTCACCCAGTGTCGCGCCTGCATTGCCACCCGCAGTCAGCGCTCCGATGACCAACGAGCCGTCGCGAACAGCTGGGTGGCCGAGCAGCAGGCGAAGGATCTCACCACCGGCGTAGCCACTGGCACCCGCCACCGCGATGCGCTTCGGCGTTGCCTCCGAAATAGTCATGCGGTTTATTATGCAGCATCATGCAAGCTCATTCATCGGCGGGCCAGAAACGCTAGCTGCTACCCATCGATCTACGAATTTCGTCGAGCTTCTTTCGGCCGGCTTCCTGCCGATCGTTCCACTGTTTGTCCAGGTCCTGACCGGCTCTCGATTCCCGGTCCAGCTCCTCCGCCCCGACAGCCGTACCCGAGCGATGCTCCACCTTCTCTCGCACCCCATCCCAGGTCGGCACCCCGGAGTCGGTGAACTCGCCCGTAGTCGCACCGCCGACATAACCCCCACCCCCGCCGACGGGAAGGTCGTCGACCAATTCCGCATCGATGACGCCCGGCACCGTTCCGCCCAACGGAGCTCCCGGTGGTGGATCGCCGAGCGGCTGGTCGATACGAGGTTTCGTCACCTGCGGAACATCCACATCGGGAACGGTTCCCGGCGGGACGCCGCGATCCGGACCGGCGGGCTCGGGTTCCGCCGTCCCCAACTCGGCCGCCAGAGCGGATGCCGCCGCTGCCACCGGAGCCAACCGAGGTCGGCCGGCCACCGCCGCGAGAACCTCGTTCAACACCTGCAGATCCGAGGCCGTGGCTTGCGTGTCGGATTCACTCATCGGCTGCTCCCGTCGTCGTGCCCGTCATGACACCACGCTACGCACAACACCAGCCGCGCCGTCGACGGTTCAGCTGCGCAGCTGGGCACCGACCGCTGTGGATGCCGCCGCCACGGCTGCGTCGCGAGCCGCGGTCGCCTGATCCTCGGTCAGGGTTCCGTCCGAACCGCGGAACCGGAGGGCGAACGCCAACGACTTACGCCCCTCGCCGACCTGCTCACCCTCGTAGACGTCGAACAGTCGGATGGACTCGAGCAGTTCTCCACCGCCGATCGTCAGCGCAGCCTCGACGGACGCAGCGGGCACGGACGCGTCGACCACGACAGCGACGTCCTGCAACACGGCCGGGTATGGGGATACCTCGGGGGCCGGAAGCGATTCGACGACGGGCAGAGCGCTCAAACTCAGCTCCACCGCACACGTACGCGGCGGCAAACCGGCTCGCTCGAGCACGGCCGGATGCAGTTCGCCTGCGTGCCCGACGACCTCACCGTCGAGAAGAACCTCGGCGCACCGGCCCGGATGCCAGGGAAGGTGGTGTGCTGCACGAAGATCGACGTGCACGCCGGACGCCGCGGCAACCGTGCGCACAGCGGCGAACGCGTCTGCGGCCTCGGCTGCTCGGCCCGGTCCCCAGGGCCCGGACGGCTCACGCTGACCGGCGAGCACCACGCCCACGTGTACCGGCTGTGCGGGGAGGGACCCACGGAGCATCGCGATCTGATCGTCGGTCGGTCGCCGATCGACCGGCAACGCGTCCACTGCAGCGGTCGCGTCGTGCCGGAGAACGACCTGGGCGATTCCGAACAACGACACGTCCCGCTGACCGCGCGCGATGTTCCTGCTCAGCATTTCGAGCAGACCGGGAAGCACAGTCGTCGCAAGCTCGGGGCGGTCGGCCTCGAGCGGGTTCAACACCGACGTCGTCGCCCGGCGCGGGTCGTCCGCGTCGAGGCCCCACGTGTCGAAGATTCCCTTGGGCAGGAACACCGGCGGAAGAACTTCGACATAGCCGGCGAACGCAAGAGCCTTGCCGACTGCCCGCCGACGCTTCTGCTCGGCGGTGAGGCCGCGCCCACCGGGAGCGGACGGCAGAATCGACGGGATCTTCTCGAGCCCTTCGAGCCGCAGCACCTCTTCGACCAGATCGGCGCGCTGCACCAAGTCGGGTCGCCACGAGGGAGGATCGACGACCAGTTGTCCGTGGCCGCCACCGTCGACATCCACCTCGACGGTGCATCCGATCTGAGCGAGCCGTCGAGCAGCGGTCCCGTCGGGGTACTGCACACCCGCGATCCGATCGGGCAGGTCGAAGTCCATCGTCACCGATGGGAAACGGGCAGCCTCGCCGATGTCGGTCAGCACCGGTTCGATACGTCCACCGGCGATCTCGACGAGCAACTGTGCGGCCCGATCGAGCGCCGCAACCGGGAGCGCCGAATCCACAGTCCGCTCGAAACGTTTGCTCGCCTCGCTCGACAGCTTGTGGCGACGGCCGGTTCGGAACACCGCGAGCGGATCGAACGATGCTGCTTCGAGAACGACATCGCTGGTCGAGTCGTCGACCTCGGTGGACGCCCCGCCCATGACGCCGGCCAACGAGATGGCTCCCGTTCCGTCGGCGATGACCACGTCTTCGGCATCGAGCGACCGCTCGACGCCGTCGAGCGTCGTGAGCGTCTCCCCCGCATTCGCGCGCCGCACGACGAGATGACCGTCGAGCTTGCTTGCGTCGAAAGCATGCAACGGCTGTCCGAGTTCGTGGAGCACGTAGTTGGTCACGTCCACGGCCGCCGAGATCGGTCGCACCCCGGCCAGCAGCAGTCTCCGCTGCATCCACCAGGGAGTGACGGCAGCGGGATCGATACCCACGACCTTGCGCAGAGCGAACCGAGAAGTACCGGACTCAGGCTCGACCGTCACGGGCCAGGCGTCACCGGTGACCTCGGTGGGCATCGTGCGCGCCGGATCCACATACGGAAGATCGAAGCTGCACGCCAACTCACGAGCCAGGCCGCGTACCGAGAAGGCGTACCCGCGATCCGGTGTCACGTTCAGCTCGATCACCGAATCATCGAGGCCCAGAACGACTTTGGCATCGTCGCCGGGCTGCGCAGTCCCTTCCGGTAGCACCAGGATGCCGGAGTGGTCCCGGCCGAGACCGAGCTCGAGCGTCGAGCAGATCATCCCGTTGGAGTTGCGGCCGTACGTCTTGCGCGACGCGATGGCGAACCCGCCCGGCAGAACGCTGCCGGGCAGCGCCGCGACGATGAGGTCCCCCTCGGCGAAATTGCGTGCACCGCAGACGATCTCCTGCGGCTCGTCGGCCCCCACGTTCACGAGGCAGAACCGAATGGGCTTCTTGAATTCGGTCAGTTCCTCGATCGACTCGACCCGACCCACCACGAGGGGCCCCGTCACGTTGTCCAACGAGACCAGCTCCTCGACCTCGAAACCGACGCGTACGAAACCCGCGTCGAGCTCGTCGGGCGAGACGGACCAGTCGGGAGTACCCGCGTGCAGGACCTCGGTCAACCAGGAATGTGGGACTCGCACGTGTGCTCAGCTCTTTCTTGTATCCGAGATGAAGTGGGGCTGGAGAGTGGCCGCGTCAGGCCTGAACACCGAAGGGCAGAGTGAACCTGATATCCCCCTCGACGATGTCCCGCATGTCCGGGATGTCGTTGCGGAACTGCAGAGTTCGCTCGAGACCCATGCCGAACGCGAAACCGGTGTACACCTCCGGGTCGATGCCGCTGGCCTGCAACACCTTCGGGTTGACCATTCCGCAGCCACCCCATTCGACCCAACCGGCTCCACCCTTCTTCTTCGGGAACCACACATCGACCTCGGCGGAGGGCTCGGTGAACGGAAAGTAGTTGGGCCGCATCCGAGTGCGCGTATCGCTGCCGAACAGAGCCTGCGCGAACGCGTCCAACGTTCCGCGCAGATGCGCCATCGTCAGGCCCTTGTCGATCGCGAGCCCCTCGACCTGATGGAAGACCGGAGTGTGCGTCGTATCGAGCTCGTCGGTACGGAACGTTCGACCAGGGCAGACGACGTAGATCGGTACGTCGCGGGAGAGCATCGACCGCACCTGCACCGGCGACGTGTGTGTACGCAGTACCTGCCGCGAGCCCTCCGGTGCGATGTGGAACGTGTCCTGCATCGTGCGAGCCGGGTGATCGGGCAGGAAGTTCAACGCGTCGAAGTTGAAGTGCTCGGTTTCCACCTCGGGGCCTTCTTCGACCTCCCAGCCCATACCGACGAAGACATCGGCGACCTGCTCCGAGATGATCGTGATGGGATGGCGCGCTCCGACGGGCGTCCGGTCGGTCGGCAGCGTCACGTCGATCGTCTCGGCCACGAGAATCGCTGCATCGCGCTCCGCCGACAGCACTGCGCGGCGCTCGTCGAAGGACTTCTGCACCCGGTCTCGTGCCACCTTGACGCGCTTGCCCGCGTCCGCCTTCTGGTCACCGGGTAGAGCTCCGAGGGCGCGCTGAGCCAACGCCAGTGGTGCCTTTCCACCCACGTGATCGATTTTGACCTTCGTGAGCGCATCGAGGTCCGACGCGTCGGCGAACGCCTGCTCGGCCGAGTCCACCGCAGCGTCGAGTGCGGACTCTTCGAGAACGCTCGGATCTACCGGCTCGGGCCCGGACTCTTTCTTCGCCACGACAGATGCACTCCTCGAATAATGGTCGGTCTGCACGAAGCAGAGTGGTAACGATCCTAGGCGACCGTATTCACGGGTTCGCCGACCGTCGTCGAACACGGGCGCTCGCGTAAAGGCACAGCGCCGCGGCGGTCGCCAGGTTCAGACTCTCCGCCCGACCGTGGATGGGAATTCTGATCCGGTGATCGGCAGCTTGGGCAACGGGGAGGGACAAACCGTGGGCTTCGTTGCCGAACAACCACGCAGTCGGCTGCTCGAGCAGCTCGTCTGCGTCGTCCAAGTCGACTTCGCCGTCGGCGGCAGTCGCCACGACCGTCAGGCCGGCACGGCGCAGTGCGTCGATACCGTCTTCGATCGAGCGCTCCCGCGCAATGGGAAGATGGAAGACGCTGCCGGCCGAGGCCCGCACGCATTTGCCGTTGTGCGGGTCGACGGAGTCGCCGAGCAGGACCACCGAATCGGCCCCGGCGGCATCGGCAACACGAATGATCGTGCCGGCATTACCCGGCTCGGCCATTTGCACCGGAACGGCCACCAGCCGCGGTGTTCCTGCCAACGCACGGTCGATCGGGACGTCGACCAACTCGGTGACTGCGATCAGACCCTGCGGGGTGACGGTGTCCGACAATGCCTTCGCGGCACGATCGGTGATCGGAAACACCCGTGCGCCACCGGCCTCGATGGAGGCGATGAGGCTCTCGTGTCGGTCGAGGGCATCCGCGGTGAAGAACAGCTCGCGGACCGAACCGAACCGAGCAGCCTCGGACACAGCGTTGAAGCCCTCGGCAAGGAACAGTCCCGTCTTCTTGCGCTCTGCAGCGCGAGAGAGCTTGACGGCCGAAACGACCCGCGGAGTTCGCTCGGTCAGCGAATCCACGGGTCGTTTCGGAGTTGAATCGTCGTGCGGCGACTCGCTCAGGCTGCTTCTCCAGCAGGAGCGTTGACATCGGCAGGCAATGCAGCCTTGGCGATGGCGACCAAGCCGGCGAATGCCTCGGCATCGGACACAGCGAGCTCGGCGAGGATCTTGCGGTCCACCTCGACGCCCGCGGCCTTCAGGCCCTGGACGAAGCGGTTGTAGGTGATGTCGTTGGCCCGCGCTGCAGCGTTGATACGCGTGATCCACAGCTTGCGGAAGTCACCCTTGCGCGCGCGGCGGTCCCGGTACGCGTAGGTGAGCGAGTGGAGCTGCTGCTCCTTGGCCTTGGTGTACAGACGTGAGCGCTGTCCGCGGTAGCCCTTGGACGCTTCGAGAATCGAACGGCGCTTCTTCTGGGCGTTGACGGCCCTTTTTACGCGTGCCACTGGTGAATCCTGTCGATCTGGGGGCGTGTGAAACCCCGAACGGTAATGGGATGAAGCCGACCGAAATCAGTCGGCGGCGAGCCGGATCAGATGCCGAGCAGGCGCTTGATCCGAGGCACGTCGGCCTTCTTGACAACGGCGACACCATCGAGGCGACGAGTCACCTTGGTGGGCTTGTGCTCGAGCAGGTGGCGACGGCCGGCCTTCTGGCGCAGGATCTTGCCGCTGCCGGACACCTTGAATCGCTTCTTGGCACCACTGTGCGTCTTCTGCTTGGGCATGAAATCCTCTGTTCTGTATTAGCTCTTCGGTGGTGCATGGCACAGCCACGCAGCGCCTCGGAACGGACTGCGCACCGAGGCGGGTGCGGGACTGTCTTACTGGTAGAGCGCGAAGCTCAGTTGGTCTGAGCCGGAGTAGCCGGAGCTGCTGCGGCCGGTGCCTCGGCAGCCGGAGCTGCTGCGGCGGGCTGTTCCGGCGCGGGTGCCGGTGCGCGTTGCGCAGGCGGCGCGGCAGCGCTTTCCTGAGCCTTCACGCGGGTCTTGGCACCCTTGTGCGGAGCCAGGACCATGGTCATGTTGCGGCCGTCCTGCTTGGCCGACGTTTCCACGAAACCGAGTTCCGCGACGTCGGCTCCCAGGCGCTGCAACAAACGGAAACCCAGCTCGGGGCGCGACTGCTCGCGACCACGGAACATGATGGTGACCTTGACCTTCGAGCCGGCTTCGAGGAAGCGAACCACGTTGCGCTTCTTGGTCTCGTAGTCGTGCGCGTCGATCTTGGGGCGGAGCTTCTGCTCCTTGATGACGGTGAGCGTCTGGTTCTTGCGCGATTCGCGCGCCTTCTGCGCAGCCTCGTACTTGAACTTCCCGTAGTCCATGATCTTGCAGACCGGCGGACGTGCGTCGGGAGCTACTTCGACAAGATCGAGGTCGGCTTCGAGAGCCAAGCGGAGTGCATCTTCAACACGCACGATCCCCACCTGTTCACCGCCTGGTCCGACAAGACGGACCTCGGGAACTCGGATGCGATCGTTGATGCGGGTCTCAGTGCTGATGGGGCCTCCTAGGTAGTGCGGTGTGGTGTGTAACCCGACCGCCTGCCACTTACACAGCCCGTCGCCCTCGAACCTCGACATCACGCTCGGCGAACCAACACCGAAAACGAAAAAACCCTGCAGCCGGTCAGTACCGACAGCAGGGCCCGATGTCGACCGGTCGATCCGTACGACATAGCGCGTCGTACAGTCTCCTCACGAGGAGGAAGCACTGTGGAATCCCGATTGGGATACCTTCGTGCGACCGGACCGGAAGCGATCCATTCGGATCACATACCGGTGGGAGTCGGGCTCCACTTGCTGCCTCCATGCGGTGAACTCCATCGAGGAGCGCACGCCGAAGACGGTCGTCGAGTCAGACTACCAGCAGAATGCCGAAACCGACAATCGCACCGGTCGATGAAGCCGAGTCGACACCCGATCCGACCGACGGCACCCGCGGCGTGGGATTCTCGTAGGTATGACCAGTTCATCCACGCCCGCCGATCCCGCAGGCACCGACCCCACCGGTATCGAGCAAGAAGTCCGGGAACTCGCCGAGGTTCCCGCGGTCGAGGTCATCAGCCGTGCAGCGGTGATGCTGATGAGTTCCGCGGCCGAGAAGCTGGGTCTGTCCGAGCCCGATCCCGCGGAGAGCCCCTACCTCGATCTCGACGAGGCCCGACGCGTCATCACCGCACTCGCCGGCTTGGTCACCGCGTCGGTCGAGTACCTCGGTCCCCACGCTGGACCGATTCGCGACGGCCTCCAGGCACTGCAACGCGCGTTCCGGGAAGCCTCAGCACACCCGGACGAGCCAGGACTCGGCCCCGGTGAGAAGTACACCGGTCCGGTGCACTGAACGAGCGCACCCCACCCCACCCACAGACGACGAAGCCGCATCCGGCAATCCGGATGCGGCTTCGTCGTCGACGTGTTCGCGTCAGACCGCAGCGACCTTACGAGCCCGACGCTTCTTCGGGGCCGCCTTCGGCGTGGACGCCACTACCTCGCGGGAGAGCGCCTCCTGCAGGAATTTTCCGGTGTAGCTTTCGGGCACCGCTGCTACGGCTTCCGGATTACCCTGCGCCACAACCGTTCCGCCGCCCGAACCACCTTCGGGCCCCATGTCGATGACCCAGTCGGAGACCTTGATGACATCCAGATTGTGCTCGATGACAATCACGGTGTTCCCCTTGTCGACGAGTCCGTTCACCACGCCGAGCAACTTCCGGATGTCCTCGAAATGCAGGCCCGTGGTCGGCTCGTCGAGAATGTAGACGGTGCGGCCGGTCGATCGCTTCTGCAACTCGGCTGCGAGTTTCACACGCTGAGCTTCGCCGCCGGACAGTGTCGTCGCCGGTTGACCCAGGCGGACGTAACCGAGGCCGACCTCGACGAGTGTCTTGAGGTACCGGTGAATAGACGTGATGGCCTCGAAGAAGTCGGCAGCCTCCTCGATCGGCATGTCCAGGACCTCGGCGATGGTCTTGCCCTTGTAGTGCACTTCGAGCGTCTCGCGGTTGTAGCGAGCGCCTTCGCACACCTCGCACGGGACGTAGACGTCGGGCAGGAAGTTCATCTCGATCTTCAACGTGCCGTCTCCCGAGCATGCCTCGCACCGACCGCCCTTGACGTTGAACGAGAATCGCCCGGGCTGATACCCACGAACCTTGGCCTCGGTGGTGGCCGCGAACAACGTACGGATCTTGTCGAACACCCCGGTGTACGTCGCGGCGTTGGACCGGGGCGTGCGGCCGATCGGTGACTGGTCGACGCGAACCAGCTTGTCCAGTTGGTCGAGACCGTTGATCCGGGTGTGCCGACCGGGAACCTGCCGGGCACCGTTGAGCTTGTTGGCCATCACGGTCGCAAGGATGTCGTTGACCAGAGTCGACTTGCCCGAGCCGGAGACACCGGTGACCGACGTCAGAACACCGAGGGGGAAGCTGACGTCGATTCCCTGGAGGTTGTGTTCACGGGCACCCACGACGGTGACCTGTCGCTTCTTGTCGACCACCCGGCGGGTGTCCGGCAACGGGATCTCCATGCGACCCGACAGATACGCACCCGTGAGCGATTCGTCGTTGGTCAGCAGGTCCGCGTAGGAACCGCTGTGCACGACGCGTCCGCCGTGCTCACCGGCCAGCGGTCCGATATCGACGACCCAGTCGGAGGTACGGATGGTGTCCTCGTCGTGCTCGACGACGATCAACGTGTTGCCGAGATCGCGCAGTCGCGTCAGCGTGTCGATGAGCCGGCGGTTGTCCCGTTGATGCAGTCCGATGGACGGCTCGTCCAGTACGTAGAGCACGCCGACGAGGCCGGAGCCGATCTGCGTGGCGAGCCGGATACGTTGGGCCTCGCCGCCGGACAGCGAGCCCGCGGTGCGCGCCAACGACAGGTATTCGAGACCCACGTCCAGCAGGAAGCCGAGTCGAGCCTGAACCTCCTTGAGGACCTGGCCCGCGATCGCTTCCTCGCGTCGCCCCAGGGTGAGGCTGTTGAGGAAGTCGGCCGTGTCGGCGATGGACAGTTCACACACCTCGGCGATCGACTTCGGCCCGAAATCACCTGCCGCGATGGTGACCGACAGAATTTCCGGACGCAGCCTGGCTCCGTTGCAGGTAGGACACGGAACGTCGCGCATGTAGCCGTCGTAGCGTTCCTTCATCTGTTCGGATTCTGTCTGCTCGAGGCGGCGGTGCAGGAAGGGCATGACGCCCTCGAACTCGGCGTAGTACGACCGGGTGCGGCCGTACCGGTTCTTGTACTTCACGTGCACCTGGTGGTCGCTGCCCTCCAGGACAGCTCGCTTGACCTTCGCCGGCAGCTTGTTCCACGGAGCGTGCAGATCGAAGCCCATGGCGTCGGCGAGTCCGGACAGCAAGCGACCGAAGTACTCCGACGTCTGGCCCATCGACCAGGGCGCGATGGCACCGTCGGCCAGACTCAGATCACCGTCGGGCACCACCAGCTCGGGATCGACCTCCTTGCGCACGCCGAGCCCGACACAGTCGGGGCAGGCACCGTAAGGCGAGTTGAACGAGAACGATCGCGGTTCGAGGTCGTCGATGGACAGCGGGTGGCCGTTGGGGCACGCGAGCTTCTCCGAGAAACGACGCTCCCGATCGGGGGCGTTCTCCTCACGGTCGACGAAGTCGAGAACCACGATGCCGTCCGCGAGCCGCAGTGCGGTCTCCACCGAGTCGGTGAGCCGCTGCTTCGAGCTGGACTTGACGGTGAGTCGGTCGACAACGACCTCGATGTCGTGTTTTTCCTGCTTCTTCAAGACCGGCGGGCTGCTGAGCTGGTGGACGACACCGTCGACGCGCACACGTGAGTAGCCCTGGGTGTTGAGCGAGTCGAACAGGTCGACGAACTCGCCCTTACGGGTTCGGACCACCGGCGCGAGGACCTGGAATTTGAGGCCCTCCTCCATGTCGAGAACCTGATCGACGATCTGCTGTGGGGTCTGCTTGGCGATCTGCTCGCCGCACACCGGGCAGTGCGCAGTGCCCGCCCTGGCGTAGAGCAACCGTAGGTAGTCGTAGACCTCGGTGATGGTGCCCACGGTGGAGCGTGGGTTGCGGTTGGTCGACTTCTGGTCGATCGAGACCGCGGGCGACAGGCCTTCGATGAAGTCGACGTCGGGCTTGTCCATCTGCCCGAGGAACTGCCGTGCGTATGCGGACAGCGACTCCACGTAGCGACGCTGGCCTTCGGCGAAGATCGTGTCGAAGGCGAGAGACGACTTGCCCGAACCGGACAAACCGGTGAACACGATCAGCGCGTCCCGGGGCAGGTCGATATCGACCCCCCTCAAGTTGTGCTCCCGTGCACCTCGCACTATCAGGCGATCCGCCACTGTGTTCCCTTCTTTTCTCACGAGCACGTCGAGCCGTGTTGCTGCTCGGCGCAGCATTGTCCGACGTCGAGTCGATGATGACGCGTGGTGCCGATGCACCGATCACACGCCGTGTAGCCGAGGACTCCACGTCGAAAACCTGTCGAGGTGAGGGACGAACCTCACCTCGTAGCAATGGTAGGTCCAGGTACCGACACACTTTTCCACGAGCGTGACCCCGGCGCTCCCGTCGTTGCTGCCGACGGTAGCGTCCTCGAAATGGACGAGCACCTCATGGTCATCGACGACAATTACACCGGCGTCGTTGCACAGGGTTCACCCCCGCAGCGGCGGACGATCCCCGGAGCCACGATCACCAAGATGTCTGTCGGCCCCATGGACAACAACACCTACCTGGTCGTCTGTTCCGCAACGGGCCATTCCCTGCTGATAGACGCCGCCAACGAGGCCGACCGCATCTCACTGCTTCTCGACGAGAACGCACCGACGCTGTCTCTGATCGTCACCACACATCAGCATGCCGACCACTGGCAGGCGCTGGCCGATATCGCCGGTGGCACCGACTCCCCCACCGCGGCCCACGAGCTGGACGCAGAACCGCTGCCGGTAGCTCCGGACCGTTTTCTTGCCGACCACGACACGGTGTCGGTGGGAGAGCTCACGTTCGATGTGGTGCATCTGACCGGTCACACTCCGGGCTCGATAGCGCTCGCGCTGACCGACGCCGAGGGCAAGACGACGCACCTCTTCACCGGTGATTCCCTGTTCCCCGGCGGCGTCGGCAAAACCAACGGCCCCGAGGACTTCACCCACCTGCTCGACGACGTGAGCGCCAAATTGTTCGACCGTTTCGCCGACGACACCGTCGTCTACCCCGGGCACGGCAAGGACACCACTCTCGGTGACGAGCGGCCGCACCTGGCGGAATGGCGCGAACGCGGCTGGTGACGCCGCACGTGCTTGAGACCGTGAAACACGGGGTATGAAGAGTGTGACAAAAGTGCACGCACCGGTGATTTCGATCTACTTTCGGTGCGAGTCCGCACGTACAACCGCCATGACACGAGAAACTACGCAGGAGGCTGTCAATGCTGGTCCGCCGTATCGCCCGTCCGCTGATGTCTACGATTTTCATCTCCGGGGGCGTCGATGCACTTCGTAATCCCGCCGGCAGGGCGAAGGCAGCCGCTCCGTTGATCGAGCAGAGCAAGGATGCTCTGCCCAACGAGGTCACCGCGAACGTGCCGACCGATCCCGAGACGTTGGTTCGGATCAACGGCGGAATCCAGGTCGCCGGCGGCATTCTGTTGGCCACCGGCAAGGCACCGCGTATCGCATCGCTCGCTCTGGCTGGAAGCCTCGTTCCGACGACGCTGGCCGGACACGCGTTCTGGAACGAAACCGACCCGGAGACCAAGGCTGCGCAACGCATCCACTTCTTCAAGAACCTCAGCCTCCTCGGCGGACTGCTGATCGCGGCCGTCGACACCGAGGGCAAGCCCTCCGTCGCGTGGCGCAGCAAGCGGGCGGCACGCCGCGCACAGGAGTCTGTGGTCTCGGCGCTGCCCGGTCACACCACTCACGACACCGGGGAACGCGTCAAGGAAATTGCCTCGATCGCAGCGAGCCGCGGTGCCGATCTGGCCGACGCCGCACAGCCGAAGCTGGCCAAGCTCGCCGACGCCGCACAGCCGAAGCTGGCCAAGTTCGCCGACATCGCCGGCGAGAAGGGCTCGGAGCTGGCAGAGGTCGCGCAGCCCGCTCTGAACCGGTGGGCTCACATCGCCGCCGACAAGGGTTCGGAGCTGGCCGAGGAAGCCCAGAAGCGGGGCTCGAAGCTGGCCGAGCTTGCTGCCGACCGCGGAAGCGATCTGGCCGAAGAAGCGCAGAAGCGTGGCTCGAAGCTCGCCGACAAGGCCGCGCACCGCAGCTCGGATTGGGCCGAGCTTGCTCAGAAGCGGGGCTCGAAGTTGGTCGACGTCGCTGCCGACCGTCGCAGTGAACTGGCCGAGGTGGCACAGAAGCGCGGAGCGAAGCTCGCCGATCTCGCTGCCGAGAAGGGATCCGTTCTGGCCGAAGAGGCTCAGAAGCGCGGTGCCACGTGGGCCGACATCGCGTCGGATCGGGTAGACACGCTCGGCAAGCGCGCTCGTAAGCGGGCCGAGAAGCAGAACAAGGAACTCGAGAAGGCAACCGAGCAGGCTCGGGCCAAGCTCGAGAAGCGAGTTGCCAAGGCGCAGAAGAACTTGGACAAGAAGCTCCAGCAGTACGCGAAGTAGGTCTACCCACGACGCTCGGCGTCGTTCGCGCGCACGGCCCTGTCCCAGAACTCGCGGTTCTGCGGCAGGGCCGTTCTGCGGCGTAGACTGCTCTGGCTGATTTCGAGGCGATATCGTCGCCTCGGCCGAACTCCCGAGGAGAACCTTTGCCGGACGACGGCCACACATCTAACGATCCCGGTGCACCCATCGAGGAAGACCTCGAACAGGCGCACCTGGCGCGGTTGTACACGCAGCTCGATTCGCTGCGCGAGTATGCAGCAAACCGACTTCGCGCCGTGCTGCTCGAGACCGGCGGAACACCGCAGGCCCGAAGCGAGCGCGAATCCTTCAACCAGATGTACACCGAGGACATCGCCAAGTACGACGCAGCCGAGAACGGGCTCTGCTTCGGACGCATCGACCTCGACCCGGACACCCTCGATCCGAAAGTCGACGACCGCCCCGAGCGTTACATCGGCCGTGTCGGCATCCTCGACGACAAGAACGATTACGAGACACTACTGCTGGACTGGCGAGCCCCCATGGCCCGTCCGTTCTATCTGGCGACACCGGCAGCCCCCGAAAACGTGTTGCGCCGCAGGCATATTCGTACCCGCGGACGCAAGGTGACCGCCATCGCCGACGAATTCCTGGACCTCGAGTCCGCGCAGTCGTCGAACGATGCGGCTGTCGCGGGTGGCGTCGCCAGTGAGGGTGCGCTGCTGTCCGCGCTCGATGCGGCGCGAACCGGTCAGATGAACGACATCGTCGAAACGATCCAGAGCGAGCAGGACGCGATCATCCGCTCACAGCATCGCAGTGTGCTGGTGGTGCAGGGCGGACCGGGCACCGGCAAGACGGCCGTGGCACTGCACCGAGCAGCGTATCTGCTGTACACGTACCGTCAACAGCTCGGCAAGAGCGGTGTCCTCATCATCGGGCCCAACGCCACGTTCCTCGACTACATCGGCCAGGTGCTGCCGTCGCTGGGCGAAACCGGGGTATTGCTGTCGACGATCGGCGATCTGTACCCCGGAGTCCGTGCGCAGCGCGAGGATTCGGCTCTGGCCACCGAGGTCAAGGGCAAACTGTCGATGGTCGACGTACTGACGCAGGCAGTGCGTGATCGCCAGGAGGTGCCCGCACAGCCGCGCCGGCTGAAGTTCGACACCTACGACATCACCCTCGATCGAAAGATAGTCACGCGTGCCCGCGGCCGCGCCCGATCCTCCCGGCGACCACACAACTTGGCTCGGCCACTGTTCGTGTCCTCGGTCATCGACCAGTTGGCCAATCAGCTGGCCGCGAAACTCGGCCAGAACGTGGTGGACGGTTCGAGCTTGCTCAGCGCCGACGACATTGCGGACATGCGGGACGAGATGCGCGAGGACCACGACGTGATGGCTGCGATAGACGAGTTGTGGCCGGATCTGTCACCCCAGCAGGTTCTTCGAGACCTGTTCGCATCGCCGGAGAAGATCGCATCGGCCGCACCTGCGCTCGGCGAGTCGGAGCGCGAGTCGCTGCTGCGCCGCGGCCACGGCTTCTCGTCCGCGGATGCCCCGCTGCTCGACGAGCTCGCCGAGCTGCTCGGCGTCGACGATGCTGCCGAACGTGAGCAGGCCCAGCGTCAATGGCGTGGCCAGATCGCCGATGCCCAGGGCGCGCTGGACATCCTGACCGGGTCTGCACCACAGGACCTCGAGGACGAACTGGACCCGGAGATTCTGATGGCGTACGACCTGATCGACGCCGATCAGCTTGCGCGACGCCAGAATTCGGGTCAGCGACTCACCACCGCCGAACGCGCCGCCGGCGACCGTACCTGGACCTACGGGCACGTGATCGTGGACGAGGCACAAGAGCTGTCGGCGATGGCGTGGCGAATGGTGATGCGGCGCATCCCCAATCGGTGGATGACACTGGTGGGTGACACCGCGCAGACCGGTGATCCGGCCGGAACCTCGTCCTGGGGATCGGTGCTCGAACCGTATGTGGCTCAACGCTGGAAGCTCACCGAACTGACGGTCAACTACCGAACGCCGTCGGAGATCATGACGGTGGCGCACGACGTGCTCGCGGCGATCGATCCGGAGCAGTCCGAACCGCGATCCATTCGCAGCACCGGCGTCGAGCCGTGGGCTCAACGCGTAGCCGCAGCAGATCTGGTGACGACGGTCGAGAAGCGAGTGGCCGACCACCCTCGTCCCGGCCTGAGCGCAGTGCTCGTTCCCTCCGAACTCGTCTCCCAACTGCAGCATCTGGCGTCGGATGTGGTGACCGTGTCGACGGTCAAGGACGCGAAAGGGCTCGAGTTCGACTCGGTGCTCATCGTCGAGCCGAGCGCGATCGTTGCGGAGTCCGTCAAGGGTATGAACGACCTCTACGTGGCCCTGACCCGAGCAACCCAGCGACTCGGAGTCGTCCATGTGGATCCTCTGCCCCAGGAGCTCGGGGCCCTGCGGCCCTTCGACGCCGAGGTCTGACGAGAACAGTCCGACGAGAACAATCGGCCCGCCCCGTCATCGTCGACGGGGCGGGCCGATTGTCGTACTACGAGAAAATCAGCGGACGGTATGGACGATCAGGACGTCACAGGTCGACTTGCGGGCCGCGTCGGACGGAACCGAACCGAGCAACCGCCCGGTCAGCGAGTTCAGCCCACGGTTGCCGACGACGAGTAGATCGCCCTTGACCTCGTCCACGAGTGCCAGGAGGGACTCGACGGGCGCTCCGACGATCGGCTTCTCCTCGATGTTCTTCGCGCCGGCCTTGGTGGCGTGCTCTCGGGCGGTGCGCAGGATTTCGCGCGTCGGTGCCGAACCGGTGATCTGGTAGGCGTCCTCGCGGAGTGCGTCGGCGGCGGCAGAGGTGTCTTTCGGATCGGCCGGGTAGTAAGCACACGCGATCACCAGGGTGGCATCGGCATCTCCCGCCAGAGCCGCGGCCTTCTCCACTGCCCGCAGTGACGATTCGGAGCCATCGGTTCCGACGACGACGGTGCGGTAGGCGCTCATTCATTCCTCCATTTGTCGGTCACACACAGATGTGACACTTCTGGTCGAACTGGATTGGTGCAAGTCACAGGACCGAAAGACGTGGTCCGGGGACTGATGCGCTGACAGTAGCCGGAAGTCGACGATCGGCACGTGAACTTGGGGAACAACACGATCCGCGCCACTCACATACATTGGTTTGCATGCCGATCCCCCGCCCGCCGTTGTCGAGACGGGCCCTCGCTCTCGGTGCCGTCGCGATCTCGATCGTGATCGTGGCCGCCCTCGCATTCGCATTCCTCCCCCAGGGACGCGAAGCCGACACTGCAACGCGTGACGCGCGCATCACGCTACCGGACAGCCCCGGTTCGACGGAGACCGTCGACCTCGACACCCGGCTCTACATTCCCGAGTCCACCCCCGCTCCGGCTGTGTTGCTCGCGCACGGCTTCGGCGGCAGCAAGGACTCGGTCGACGGCGAAGCTCGTGATCTCGCCGCGCGCGGATACGTGGTTCTCGCCTACACCGCGCGCGGCTTCGGTGACAGCACGGGTTCCATCTCCATCAACGACCCCGATCGCGAGGTCGCCGATGCCCGTGGCCTGATCGACTGGCTGGCCGAACAGCCCGAAGTACAGCTCGACGCTCCTGGTGATCCCCACGCCGGCGTGGCAGGCGGATCGTACGGCGGGGCACTTGCCCTCAGCGCAGGCGGAACAGACCCGCGTGTGGACTCGGTGGCCGCTGCCATCACCTGGAACGACCTGGGCCAGGCCCTGTTCCCCAACTTCGGCGTCACCTCGTCCGCAGGTCGAGAAGCGCTCGGAAACATCGACTCCCCGGCCGGTGCCGAATACGGCGGACCCGGCGTCCTCAAACGTGGATGGGCCGGGGTCTTCTTCGGAGCGGGTGCCTCCAGCGCTGCGCCCGGTAGTGCCGGGGACGGTAACAGTGGCGGTGGCGCATCCGCGTGCGGCAGATTCGCCCAGGAATTCTGCGACGCCTACGCACAATCCGCAGTGACCGGCATCCCCAGCCAGCCGCTGCTCGATCTGCTGACTGCTCACTCGCCCGTCACGGTCGCGTCGAACATCACGGCTCCGACGCTTCTCCTACAGGGCACCCAGGACACTCTGTTCGGTCTCGACCAAGCCGACGCGACGGCTCGGCAGATTGCAGACGCAGGCGGTGACGTGACCGTACGGTGGTTCGACGGTGGGCACGATGCCGGTGGAACGAACGGAGCGTCGGATCGAGCCGTCGCGGACTTCTTCGACCGGACTCTGCGCGGCACCCCCGATCCCGCGACCTCCGAGAGCGCGCCGTTCGTGTATTCGACGCAGCGCGCAGCCGATGAGCGAGGAGGAGAACGCAATCGTCGGATGACGGCTCCCGACTACCCAGGCCTGACCCCGAACTCAGAACCCACACAGACGAATACGGTGACCTTCACCCCCGCCTCGGACGGGACGATCATTCGTCCGCCCGGCGCGTCACCGTCCGCCATCTCGACGGTCCCCGGTCTGGGTTCGGTGTTGTCGACACTCGGATCGACCGGAGCCGGTGCAGCGCTGACTGCGGACCTTCCGGGCCAGTCCGCGATTTTCACCAGCGAGCCCGTCGACTCGTCACTGACCATCACCGGCGCGCCGAGAGTCGATCTCCGGGTGGCGTCCCTCGCCGGGCCCGGCCAGGCTGTGCTGTTCGCGAAACTGTACGACGTCGCCCCGAACGGCACACGGACCCTTCCCGGCGGCGCAGTGTCGGCCATCCGACTGCCCGACACCGGGAGCATCGATCCCGTCGACGTCACCGTCGCCCTCCCTGGAATCAGCTATACCGTCCAGCAAGGTCATCGTCTCGAACTGAGCGTCTCCACCACCGATCAGGCCTACGCCGTCCCGCTGGAGCCCGCACAGTTCAGCGTGACCATGGCGATCACGTCCGTCGCGTTGCCGACGGTTCCCGCGGTGGCGAGCGCGAACAGCACGGTACCCGTCGCTCCACTGATCGGAATCGGCGTGGTCGTCCTGGTCGTCGGATGCATCGTGGTGGCGACGATCGTGCGAACCAGACGCCGCACGGTGGCCGAGGTCGACGAGGCTCTGGTCGACACTCCCCTGGTGATCACCGACCTGGCCAAGACATACTCGAACGGGTTCCGTGCCGTGGACGGCGTCAGCTTCGAGGTGAAACAGGGGCAGGTACTCGGACTGCTCGGACCGAACGGTGCCGGAAAGACCACCACGTTGCGCATGCTGATGGGCCTGATCACCCCCACCGGCGGCGACATCCGAGTCTTCGGTCACAAGGTCACACCCGGTGCCCCGGTGTTGTCGCGGCTCGGCTCCTTCGTCGAGGGTTCCGGCTTCCTTCCGCATCTGACCGGCACCCAGAACCTGCGGCTGTACTGGGAGGCGACAGGGCGACCGATCGAAGACGCTCACCTCGACGAGGCACTCGAGATCGCAGACCTCGGCGCAGCGATCGAACGCAAGGTCAAGTCCTACAGCCAAGGCATGCGTCAGCGCCTCGCCATTGCACAGGCCATGCTGGGTCTACCCGATCTCATGGTGTTGGACGAACCGACCAACGGCCTCGACCCGCCACAGATCCGAACCATGCGTGACGTGCTGATCAACTACGCGAAGACGGGGCGCACCGTGTTGGTCTCGAGCCACCTCCTCGCCGAAGTGGAACAGACGTGCACACACGTAGTGGTCATGAACCGTGGCTCCGTGATCAGCTCGGGCACCGTCCGCGAGCTGACAGCGGCCGGTGGGCAGACCGAGATCAGGGTCGACGACGCCGGCCGCGCCCAGTCGGTACTCGACGCCGCCGGCCATGACGGCGCGGTGATCGTCGACGACGGCACGGTGACCGTCGACCTGACCGACGCCGATTCCGCCGTCGTCATCAGAGAACTCGTCACGGCGGGGGTGTCGGTCCGCGGCTTCTCCCAGTCCACCCGACTCGAGGACGTGTTCCTCGACCTCGTTCATCGAGATACCCCAGGCACAGTCGTTCACGAGACCGACTCCAGCGAGGATCGCTCATGAGTACAACGCACGCAGACGGCCGCGCAGCGGGCTACAGCGGCGGCCGCACCCTGCCGTTTCGTACCGAACTGCGTCGACAGCTGGGCCGGCGACGCACTCAGCTCGCCATCGGTTTCCTTGCCCTGCTACCGGTGATCCTTGTCGTCGCCTTCACCGTGGGCAGCTCCAGCGCCGACTCCGACGCCGGCGGGCTCATCGAGCTCGGCACGCGAGGCGGCATGAACTTCACCGTCTTCGCAATGTTCATGTCCGTCGGATTTCTGCTCATCGTCGTGGTGGCGCTGTTCTTCGGCGACTCCGTTGCGAGCGAGGCCTCCTGGTCGAGCCTGCGCTACCTGCTCGCCATCCCAGTTCCTCGAAGCCGACTGTTGACCCAGAAGGCACTCGTTTCGGCCACGTTGTCCAGCGCCGCCATTCTGGTGCTGGTCGGAGTGTCCCTGCTGATCGGGACGGTGATGTACGGCGCCGAATCACTGGTCACGCCGCTGGGTGAAGGACTGTCGTACGGCACTTCCCTGGTGCGACTACTGATTGCGGTCGCCTACATCGGCATCAATCTGCTGTGGGTAGCGGGTCTCGCCATGTTGCTGTCGGTGCTCACCGACGCCCCTCTCGGGGCCGTCGGCGGCGCGGTGATGACGTCGATTCTGATGCAGATCCTCGATCAGATCACGGCATTGGGGTCGCTGCGCAACTATCTGCCCGGGCACTACGCGAACTCGTGGATCGACGCCTTCGGCACGAACATCGACTGGAACGACATGGTGGTCGGATCGTTCTCGGCCATCACCTACGCGGCGGTCTTCGGGCTGATCGCATGGAGACGATTCGCCACCAAGGACATCACCAGCTGAGGCGGCCTACTTCTTTTTGATCGCTGGCCCGAAGACGCCCTCGGGAATGGTGCCCTGGCCGACGATCGACTCACGCCACGGCGTCGCGAGCGAAACCAACCGAGCTGCACCGTCCTCGCCGAGGGCGGCCCACGGCGCGACGGCGAGGTCGTTGGTGATGTCCTCGACCAACGTGCGGAGATCTTTCCCGTCCTGAGTCAAAGCGCCGTCGGCCGTCAACAATTCACGATCGGCCAAGGACGCCACGGCTTCGTTCCACTGCTCGGTCGACCATCCACGACGCTTGCGCGCGAATTCCTTCTCGAAGCCGTACCCGGTGGCGGTGTGGGTGATCAGCGCGTCCAGGCCGTTCAACCCCGCCGTCTGCAGCGCGGCAATGTGACCGTCGCCGCGGTACTCACGGATCAGGGTGAGCGCGTGCCACAACACGAGGTGCGGCGCGCGAGGCCAGTCGAGTTCGGCGTAGGCGGCGTACAGCGGCCGACCGTCGTCTCCTGGGATTCCACGCGCAGCGATCGATGCGAGGTCGGCAGCTTCGGCCATATCCGGGGACGCCAACGTCTCGGAGCCCAACAGACGCTCGAATGCGGTGTCGAGTGTGGCGTAACGGATTGCCATGATCTCGTCGGGAGAGGCGATGGCCCAGGCTGCCGGAACCAGCGGGCTGATCAGATCGCGGTTGAAGTTGTAGAACGTGGCTGTCACGACACCTGCACCGACCGGCCCGAGAGGTGCTGCACGACCGGCGAAATAGCAGGCCCGTGGCGGTAACCCAGCGGCAACGAGAGCGTCCTGCGTCTCCGGCAGGAAGTAGGTCATCGAGTGGATCAGTTCGAGTGCACGAGAGGTGCGGCCGGCGGTGGTTGCGTCCATCACTGAACCGTAACCGAACCATTTCGGATCGTTCCGCAGGCTCGACTCGCACCACCCGCTCGACCTATTTGAGGCCGGCCGCGTCCATGCCGCGGAGCTCCTTCTTCAGGTCCTGGATCTCGTCGCGCAGTCGACCGGCCAGCTCGAACTTCAACTCGCGGGCAGCGTTCATCATCTGATCGGTCATGTTCTTGATCAGGTCCGCCAACTCGGCGCGCGGCATCGACGAGACATCCTGCCCCTCGTACACGCCGGAGCTGACCGACCTGCCTGCTTCGCCCTGCGCTCGCCGACCACGGCTGGCGTTCCGACCCGAGCCACCCACTTCGACGGCCGTGTCGGTGTCCTCTGCCTCCTGATACACCTGATCGAGAATGTCGGCGATCTTCTTGCGCAGCGGTTGCGGATCGACTCCCCGCTCCTTGTTGTAGGCGATCTGCTTCTCGCGCCGACGTTCGGTCTCTTCGATCGCGTACGTCATGGAGTCGGTCATCTTGTCGGCGTACATGTGCACTTCACCGGACACGTTTCGAGCGGCGCGGCCGATCGTCTGAATGAGGCTGGTGCCGCTGCGAAGGAATCCCTCCTTGTCCGCGTCGAGAATGGCGACCAATGACACCTCGGGAAGGTCGAGGCCCTCCCGGAGGAGGTTGATGCCAACCAGGACGTCGTACTCACCCAGCCGAAGCTGCCGCAGCAGCTCGACTCGGCGCAAGGTATCGATGTCGGAGTGCAGGTACCGGACGCGGATGCCCAGCTCGAGCAGATAGTCGGTCAGGTCCTCCGACATCTTCTTGGTCAAAGTGGTGACGAGAACTCGTTCGTCCTTCTCGGCACGCTCGCGAATTTGGTGCACGAGGTCGTCGATCTGCCCCTTGGTCGGTTTGATGACGACCTTCGGATCGACGAGGCCGGTAGGACGGATGACCTGCTCGACGAATTCGCCGCCGGTCTGCCCCAGTTCGTACTTGCCGGGAGTAGCGGACAGGTAGACGGTCTGGCCGATCCTCTGTGTGAACTCTTCCCACGTCAGCGGCCGGTTGTCCGTCGCAGACGGCAACCGGAACCCGAAATCGACCAGGTTCCGCTTGCGCGACATGTCGCCCTCGTACATCGCGCCGATCTGTGGGACGGTGACGTGGGATTCGTCGATGACGAGTAGGAAGTCCTCGGGGAAGTAGTCGATCAGGGTCGCGGGTGCGGTACCGGCCCCGCGACCGTCTATGTGACGCGAGTAGTTCTCGATGCCGGAGCAGAAGCCGACCTGCTTGATCATTTCCAGGTCGTATTGCGTGCGCATCCGAAGCCGCTGCGCCTCGAGCAGCTTTCCCTTGCCTTCGAGTTCCGCCAGCCGCGCCTCGAGCTCGGCCTCGATGTCCTTGACCGCCCGTTCCATGCGCTCCGGTCCGGCGACGTAATGGGTGGCCGGGAAGATGCGTACCGAATCGACTTGGCGAACGATGTCGCCCGTCAGCGGATGCAGGTAGTACAGCGCCTCGATCTCGTCACCGAAGAACTCGATGCGAATAGCGAGCTCCTCGTACGACGGAATGATCTCCACGGTATCGCCGCGGACTCGGAACGATCCGCGGGTGAACGCCATGTCGTTGCGCGTGTACTGCACGTCGACCAGAAGCCGGAGCAGCGCATCACGCTGGACCTCGACGTTGACCTCGAGCTCGATCGACCGATCGACGTACGACTGCGGGGTACCGAGACCGTAGATGCACGACACCGACGCCACCACGACCACGTCTCGGCGAGAGAGCAGGGATGCCGTCGCCGAGTGCCGCAGACGCTCGACGTCGTCGTTGATGGACGAGTCCTTTTCGATATAAGTATCGGTCTGCGCGATGTACGCCTCGGGCTGGTAGTAGTCGTAGTACGACACGAAGTACTCGACTGCGTTGTTGGGCAACATGTCTCGCAGCTCGTTCGCCAACTGCGCTGCGAGAGTCTTGTTCGGTGCCATCACCAGGGTGGGGCGCTGCAGTTTCTCGATCAGCCAGGCGGTGGTGGCCGACTTACCGGTACCGGTGGCACCGAGAAGCACGACGTCCTTCTCGTCCGCCTTGATCCGACGTTCGAGTTCGGCGATGGCGGTCGGCTGATCACCGGCCGGAACGTGTTCGCTGACGACCTCGAACGCCGGTCCGGTGCGCTCGATCGCTCCCACCGGACGGTGTTCGGAGTGCGCGACAACGGGATGTTCGGATGCAAACGCCATTACACAAGCGTAGACGCGACCACCGACAAGTTCCGTCGGAGAGACCTCGGAGGTCTGTTCCCGGTAGCTTCTACAGGCATGGTCGCTCACACGTCAGCCGGTGCGCACACCGTCGTTCATGCCCCGAAACACGAAACGTTCGACCTGGTCGCGAAGACCAACGTCGACCCCAAAGGGTTCGTTCGCGTGGTCGACGAATACCGGGTCGAGCCGTGGGGGCTGTACATGGCCCGGCCTTCCGACCATGCCCACTTCGACTACCTGGAGTCCTGGCTACTGCCTGCTCTCGGGCTCCGGGCCTCGGTGTTCCATTACCTGCCCGCGCACGCGAGAGACCAGGACTACTACGTCGACATCGGCGAGTACACGGCCGGGGCCATCCGATGGACCTCGGTCGATCACTATCTCGACCTCAGTGTTCGCACCGGCCGCGACTACGACCTGCTGGACGTCGACGAGCTGTTCGACGCGCGCGTGGCGCAGCATCTGGACACCCCGACGGCCGAGCGGGCGCTGTCCCGATCGATCGCGGCCATCGAAGGACTGACGCGGCACGATTACGACCTGAACGCCTGGCTCGCGTCGATCGGAATGCCGACGGAATGGAACGGCAAACCGGCCTGACGCGCAGTTCTGCCTCAGGCAGTCCAGTTCGTCTCCTCCGCCCACTGCCACGCCCGCCGATACGCCACGTCGAACCACGGTGCCTTCGCGTCTACGTAGGCATCGATCGCCGGTTGATATTCGGCGATTCCGGCGGCGGCTTCGGACGCACGCCGCTTGATAGCGGCGTATTCCGTCGCGACAGCCGCGTCCGCCCGGAGCCAGTCGCGGAACAACAACGCGAACGTCTGGTTCGGCCAACCGTCGACTCGAACATGGACGTTGGCCGGTCGCCCGGGGTCTGCGTTGCCGTGAAAACGCTTGCCCCACACGGCCGGATCGGCCTCACCACCCACTCCGTACGCGGGCTTCGGATCGTCGAAGTCACTGGACTCGACGCCGGGGAACCCGGCGACGCGCAACTGTTCGCCGACCGAATCTGCGTCGGCCAGCGAGCGGACCGTGATCTGGATGTCGAGCACGTCCTTGGCGTCGAGTCCGGGTACCGCCGTCGATCCGACGTGGTCGATCCGCACAGCCTTGTCCCCACACGCGAGAGCAAGGCGCGCGATCATTCGCCGCGCCTGGGATTCCCAGGCCGGGTCTGCAGTCACGAGTTCCGGATGCGTCCGGGCGACAATGCCCTCTCTGAGGTTGCGCTCGAAGGGAATCACGCGCTCGTTCCACAAGTTTCGTACCTGATCGTCGACGCTGCCGGGCGCACCCGTGTTGTCTATCCACACATCTGCCGCAGCTCGGCGCGCATCGTCGGTCGCCTGCGCGGCGATGCGCGCGCGGGCATCGGCCTCGGGCATGTTTCGTTGGCCGGTCAGCCGACGTACTCGTTCCTCGGCGTCGACCCAGACGACGACGACCAGATGGAAGAACGGAGCCATCGAGCCTTCGACGAGAAGTGGAATATCTTGCACCACCACGGCATCCGCAGCCGCACCCTCGATGATCTCGGTAGTGCGCTGTCCGACCAATGGATGCACGATGGCATTGAGCTTCTTTCGCGACTCCTCGTCGCCGAAAGCCTTGGCGGCCAAGGCCGGCCGATCGAGTGACCCGTCGGGTGCCAGTATCTCGGTACCGAAGGTGTCCGTCAGTTGTTGCAGCCCAGGCGTTCCCGGCTCCACCACTTCGCGGGCAAGTACGTCCGAGTCGACGAGCACTCCCCCGAGTTCGGTCAGCACTTTCGCCACGGTCGATTTGCCGGCACCAATTCCGCCGGTCAGTCCCAGTCTCAGCATGCGTCCAGTCTGACACTCGAACACGCCGAAGCCCACCAGCCCCAAATGCACCGGTTTTGCGAGCCTGTCGGTTATCTTCGACGAGCGCGACCTCGATGTGCCGACCCACCGCCAGCGAAAAGGACACCCATGCAAAGCAATCAGATCCAACCGGGTCGGCACCGCCTCGGCATGGATGCAGGCGTTCACTGCATTCTCATTCCAGAAGTTGCCTCGGCGCTGGCCGACCACCGGCGTAACTGGTTCACCAACCTCCTGACCCCTGCCCGCCACAGCTTCGCCACGATGCGTAAGCGCACGGCGAGCGTCGGCCAGTGGAGTCCAGCCACCGCCGCGTAGTTCGCACTCCCCCTCAACCTTGGACCCGGTTCACCAGAACCGGGTCCATTGTCGTTCCCGTTGCACCTGCGTATTCGAACGAGAAAGCCCCGGTTCTCACAGGGAGAACCGGGGCCGAGGTCACACCCTCACGGGTGGACTACTTCTATCAGGCGTTGCCCGACAGCTTCTCGCGAAGTGCAGCGAGCTGCGCATCGCTGGCCAGCGATCCACCGGTCGAGGCGGGAGCCGACGCTGCGGGAGCATCGCCTTCTGCATCGGCGGGAGCCTGACCCGACTCGGAGGAGTAGTTGGTGTTGGCGGCTTCGGCAGCTTCGTCCTTGGCCGTCTTCTCCATCTGAGCGGTGTGCATCTTGTGGCGACGCTCGGCCTCGGCGTAGCGACCTTCCCACTCTTCACGCTGCTTCTCGTAACCTTCGAGCCATTCGTTGGTCTCGGAGTCGAAGCCCTCGGGGAAGATGTAGTTGCCACCCTCGTCGTACGAGTCGGCCATGCCGTACTTGGACGGATCGAACTCTTCTGCGTAGTCCTCGTTGGCCTGCTTGAGGCTCAACGAAATCCGGCGACGCTCGAGATCGATGTCGATGACCTTGACGAGTGCGTCGTCGCCGACACCCACGACCTGGTCCGGAACCTCCACGTGGCGCTCGGCCAACTCGGAGATGTGCACGAGGCCCTCGATGCCCTCTTCGACGCGAACGAACGCACCGAACGGAACGAGCTTGGTGACCTTGCCGGGCACGATCTGGCCGATCGCGTGGGTGCGAGCGAACTGGCGCCACGGATCTTCCTGCGTTGCCTTGAGCGACAGCGACACACGCTCGCGGTCCAGGTCGACGTCGAGAACCTCGACGGTGACCTCGGTGCCGACCTCGACAACCTCGGACGGGTGATCGATGTGCTTCCAGGACAGCTCGGAGACGTGCACCAGGCCGTCGACGCCACCCAGGTCCACGAAGGCACCGAAGTTGACGATGGAGGACACGACGCCCTTGCGGACCTGGCCCTTCTGAAGCTGGTGCAGGAACTCGCTGCGGACCTCGGACTGGGTCTGCTCGAGCCATGCGCGACGCGACAGGACCACGTTGTTGCGGTTCTTGTCGAGCTCGATGATCTTGGCCTCGATCTCCTTGCCGACGTACGGCTGGAGGTCGCGGACGCGACGCATCTCGACGAGCGAGGCGGGGAGGAAGCCACGGAGACCGATGTCGAGGATGAGTCCACCCTTGACGACCTCGATGACGGTGCCCTTGACGGCCTCGTCCTTCTCCTTGAGCTCCTCGATCGTGCCCCAAGCGCGCTCGTACTGAGCTCGCTTCTTGGACAGGATCAGACGGCCTTCCTTGTCCTCCTTGGTGAGGACGAGTGCTTCGATCTCATCTCCCACGGAGACGACCTCGTTGGGGTCGACATCGTGCTTGATGGAGAGCTCGCGGGAAGGGATGACGCCTTCGGTCTTGTAACCGATGTCGAGTAGAACCTCGTCACGATCGACCTTGACGATGGTGCCCTCGACGATGTCACCATCGTTGAAGTACTTGATCGTGGCGTCGATGGCGGCGAGAAAATCCTCTGCGGAGCCGATATCGTTGACGGCTACCTGCGGTGAGGTTGTGGTTGAGGGCATGTGTTGAGTTGCTCCGGACGGGTTGGGTATCGGTTGATGGATGTTCGGTCGGACTTGTGAAACGTGTGCAGCACGAGCATCTTCCGCGGATCCGTTGCCGGCTCCGCACGCGTCGACGCCGGGAGAACCCGACCTGGGCGCAGCATGAACACACTCGCGTTGATCAGGGTACGCGATGCCGCAGTACCAGCACAAACCCGGTTAGAGTCGGCGTGTGACCGATCCTTCCGCACCGTCGTCCACCCCCGGCCGCGGCCGAATCGATTCGGTCGCGAGCGACCGCGCGAGTCGAACCTGGTGGGATTCGGATGCCGACAACTATCACCGTACGCACGGCGCATTTCTGGGCGCGTCGACCGAATCCGGAGAGTTCGTCTGGTGCCCGGAGGGACTGCACGAGGGCGACGTGCATCTGCTGGGTGACGTCGCGGGCAAGGACATTCTCGAGGTGGGCTGCGGCAGCGCACCCTGCGCCCGCTGGCTCGGGACTCAGGGGGCGCGCGCCATCGGCCTCGACATCTCGATGGGCATGTTGCAGCGCGGCGTCGACGCGATGACCGCGGGCGGGTCGACGGTTCCGCTGGTGCAGGCCAGTGCCGAGGCCCTACCGTTCGCCGACGAGCGGTTCGACATCGTGTGCTCGGCCTTCGGTGCGGTTCCGTTCGTCGCGGACTCCGCCAATGTGATGAAGGAAGTGGCGCGGGTACTGCGGCCGGGCGGCATCTGGGTGTTCGCGGTCAACCATCCGATGCGCTGGGTGTTCCCCGACGATCCCGGGGTGGGCGGCCTGACCGCGACGATTCCGTACTTCGATCGAACCCCGTACGTCGAGTACGACGCCGACGGGACCCCCAACTACGTCGAGCATCACCGCACGATCGGTGACCGCGTGCGCGAGCTGGTCGCCGCAGGTCTCGAGGTTCGCGACATCGTCGAGCCGGATTGGCCGGAGTGGCTCGACCGCGAGTGGGGTCAGTGGAGCCCACTGCGCGGCCAGCTGTTTCCCGGCACCGCGATCTTCAGTAGTCGAAAACCGCGGTGAGTCCGTAGTCGATCAGCGCCGGTGCACCCTGGCTTCGACGGTCTCGGTGAAGGCGCTGGTCGACGCCTGCCCGCCGAGGTCTGCTGTCGCGACCCCGGATTCGACGGTGTCGTCCACGGCGTGCCGAATCCGGCCGGCTGCGGCGGCGAGCCGTTCGTCCCCGTGCCGATCGGCGAGCCACTCGAGCAGCATCGCGGCCGACAGGAACAGTGCCGTCGGGTTGGCGCGATTCTTGCCCGCGATATCCGGGGCGGATCCATGGGAGGCCTGCGCCATGGCCTGGGTACGCGAAGAGTTGATCGACGGTGCCGTGCCGAGTGACCCGGACAGCTCTCCGGTCAGGTCGGAGAGGATGTCCCCGAACATGTTCTCGGCCACGATGACGTCGTAGTCCTCACCGCGTCGAACCAGATGCGCCGCGAGGGCGTCCACGTGCTCTTCGGTGACGTCTACCTGCGGAAACTCCTCGCCGACGGACCGGCAGGCATCGCGAAACAACCCCGTCGTCAACGACAGCACGTTGGTCTTGTGCACGATCGTCACTTTCTTCCGCCGCCGGTCTGCGAGCGAGAAGGCCTCACGAGCGATGCGTTCGCACGCCGAACGGGTGAACACTCCCACCGCGAGCGCTACGTCGGGCGTGGGCATGAACTCGCCACTGCCGACGAACATGTTGCGGTCGGCGTAGAAGCCCTCGGTATTCTCCCGCACCACCACCAGGTCCATCTGCGACGACATCGCGCGCACTCCGGGGAGTGCCTTGGCCGGACGGATGTTGGCGAACAGATCGAAATGCTTGCGAATTCGTCCGCCCGGAGTCAGCTGAGATCGGAACGGCTCGGGGTACGACGCGCTGTCGTGTGGCCCGAGAATCCACGCCTCGAGCCTGCCGAGCTCGTTCAACGTGCGCTCGGGCATCGGCGTTCCGTGCTCGTCGAGAGCACCCAACCCCAGCGGCAAGTGCTGCCAGTCGACGACGGGACCGTGCACAGCGGCCAGAGCTGCGTCCACCACCCGGATCGTCGCAGGGACGATCTCGTGACCGATGCCGTCGCCGGTCATGGCCCCAATTCGTAAAGTCGGTGCATCTCGTCCGTCCGTCTGCGCCATCATGACTACATGGTGCAGACCGCCGAACTCCTCCTCGACTCGGGGCTCGATACTGCGGTTCGCCGCGAGTGGGCGGCACTCTCCGATGCCGGCCTGCCGAGCCAGAACCGTCATCGGGGCGAGTCGAATCGCCCGCACATCACCGTCTCGGTGACGTCGTCCATGCCCGCGTCCGTCGATTCCGGTACGGCTGTGCGTTTCGACCCGTTCGATGTTCGTCTCGGCGGCCTCGTCGTATTCGGTGGCCGGACCGCCACCCTGGCCCGTCTGGTCGTGCCGAGCGTCGAACTGCTCGACCTGCATGCTCGGATGCATGCCGCCGTGGGCCCGGGCTCGTTCGACAACGTCGCCATCGGGCATTGGACGCCGCACGTGACGCTGGCCCGGCGGTTGACACCCGACGAAGCCGGTGCCGCGACGCGCCTGCTGTGCCCGCACCTGGACGACCTGATCGGCTCTGCCGTTGCCTTGCGTCGGTGGGACGGCGACAACAAGTGCGAATGGCGCATCGGCTGACCGTCGGGCCTGTCAGAACCGGAAGTCTCCGAATTGCGTCACCTCCGCATGTGTATCCGGCGTGCGGCCGACAGCGACCCACGCATCGAGGGCGAGAAACATCAACACAACCACCAGTACAATTGTCATGCCACCAGCGTCCTACCTGCGCCGACCCACCACGAGTGGCAGTAAAGACATGTATCGTCGATTTTCTGCCATACTGCTGTCATGCTGAAGAAGGTGGTCGCAGTACTGCTGCCGTTGACCGAGCAGTTCGAGCTCGGCGTGGCCTGCGAGGTGTTCGGGTTCGACCGCTCCGACGAGGGACTGCCCACCTACGACTTCTCGTTGATCGCCGGGGTCCCCGACACGATTCGCACCAGGGTGGGTTACACGATCGATGTGCCCCACGATCTCGACCGGCTCGACAGCGCCGATCTGATCATCGTTCCGGCCGGCGGCACCGAATCGGCCGACGACGGAAGCTACGTGTGCGGCAGTAAGTACAGCCCCTCGATCGAGCCACTACTCGACAAACTCCGTGCGGCGGTGGACCGAGGCGCGCTGGTCGCCAGCCTGTGCAACGGCGCGTTCGTACTCGGTGCCGCGGGCCTGCTCGACGGCAGGCGGTGTACGACCCATTGGCGACACTCGGCCTCCCTGGCCGCGAAATACCCGTTGGCCCAGGTCGATCCGAACGTTCTCTACGTGGACGACGGGAATGTACTGACCAGTGCGGGCACGGCGGCCGGTATCGACCTGTGCCTGCACATCGTCCGCAAATACCAAGGCAGTGTCGTGGCCAACGGAATCGCGCGCAGAATGGTCGTTCCGCCACACCGTGACGGCGGCCAGGCGCAGTTCGTCACCAGTCCACTACCGGCGATCCGAACCGAAACGTTGGCACCGTTGCTCGATTGGATGACCGAGAACCTCGATTCGGAACTCACGATCGGCCGACTGGCTGCGCGGGTGAACATGTCGGCTCGTACATTCGCCCGCAAGTTCGCCGCCGAGACCGGCACGACGCCCGCGCGGTGGCTCAACGACCAACGCGTACTGGCTGCGCAGCAGCTCCTCGAGAACTCCGACCTGCCGATGGATTCGATCGCCGAAGTCGTCGGTTTCGGCAATGCCGCAGCCCTGCGCCAGCATTTCGTCAGACTTCGCTGCACGACGCCCAACTCGTACCGCCGAACATTCCGGGCCGCGCCGCAACCCGTGTGACGGACCACGGAGAAGAGTGGGTCCGGGAAGATTCCGGAGAACCTCTGCGTTGAGACGAACAAGAAGCGCAATCAATCGAAAGGGTACGCGTGGCCACTCAGACTTTGACTCAGCAGAATTTCGACGAGATCGTCACCAGCAACGACGTGGTGTTGGTCGACTTCTGGGCCTCCTGGTGCGGTCCGTGCCGCCAGTTCGCGCCGACGTTCGAGAAGTCTTCCGACGCGCACCCGGACATCGTGCACGCCAAGGTCGACACCGAAGCCGAACAGGGCTTGGCCGCTGCAGCGCAGATCCAGTCGATCCCGACGATCATGGCATTCCGCGAGGGCATCCTGGTCTACGCCCAGCCCGGCGCATTGCCCGCTCCGGCGCTCGAAGACCTCGTCGGCCAGATCAAGGCACTCGACATGGACGTCGTCCGTCAGCAGATCGCCGAGCAGGCACCCGCAGCGGAGTAGTTCCCTCACAGCACAAAACGAAGGGCCGCTCACCGAATCCGGTGAGCGGCCCTTCGCTGTGCCATGGCCCGATTCAGTGAGCTGCGGCATCCCAACTGCGACCGGTGCCGACCGAGACCTCGAGGGGCACCGACAATTCGATGGCCGACGACATCTTGTCACGCACCAACGCCTCGACTTCCTCGCGCTCGGAGTCGACGACCTCGAGTACCAGTTCGTCGTGCACCTGCAACAGCATGCGCGACTTCAAGGTCGACTCCGCCAGAGACTTGTGCACGTCGATCATCGCTACCTTGATGATGTCTGCGGCAGTGCCCTGGATCGGAGCGTTGAGTGCCGCACGCTCGGCGACCTCGCGACGCTGACGATTGTCGCTGTTGAGATCTGGCAGGTAACGACGACGGCCGTACAGCGTCGAGGTGTAGCCCACCTTTCGGGCTTCCTCGACCGCGTTGCGCAGGTAGTCGCGCACGCCGCCGAAGCGAGCGAAGTACGCCTCCATCTGCTGCTTGGCTTCGTCGGTGGAGATCTTCAACTGCGCGGCGAGGCCGAACGCGCTGAGTCCGTAGGCGAGGCCGTACGACATGGCCTTGACTCGACGGCGTAGTTCCGGGGTGACCTCGTCGATCGGTACGCCGAACGCGCGCGAACCGACGAAGCTGTGCAGGTCCTCACCGGTGTTGAACGCTTCGATCAGCCCCTCGTCACCGGATACGTGCGCCATGATGCGCATCTCGATCTGGCTGTAATCGGCGGTGAGCAGAGTGTCGTAGCCGGCACCGACCACAAAGCCGTCGCGGATGTGGCGACCCGCCTCGTTCCGCACCGGGATGTTCTGCAGGTTCGGTTCCGTCGACGACAGTCGTCCGGTGGCCGCGACGGTCTGATTGAACGTGGTGTGAATGCGGCCGTCGTCGGCGACGGACTTGAGCAGGCCGTCCACCGTCACCTTCATTCGTGTGGCATCACGGTGGTCGAGCAGGAATTTGAGGAACGGATGCTCGGTCTTCTCGAACAGCCCCTGAAGTGCGTCGGCGTCGGTGGTGTACCCGGTCTTGGTTTTCTTGGTCTTGGGCATGTCGAGTTCCTCGAACAGCACCACCTGCAGCTGTTTGGGCGATCCGAGGTTTATCTGCTTGTCGATCACGCCGTACGCGGAATTCGCGGCCTCGTCGACCTGCGCAGCAAAACCCGATTGCAGCGAGCGCAGGTGATCGCCGTCCACTGCGATGCCCGTGGCTTCGATATCGGCAAGCACTGTCAGCAGCGGCAGTTCCATCTCCGAGAGCAGAGTGGTCGACTCGATTGCCGCGAGTTCCGCGTCGAGAGCGTCGGCGAGATCGATGACCGCCCGCGCCTTGAGAATTTCGCCCTCGGCGAATGCCGCGTCAGCGGTGTCCTCGGCGTCGAGAAGTGACATCTGCCCCTCGCCCGCGTCTTCGACGCGTAGTTCGCGCTTGAGGTAGCGCAGCGACAAGTCGTCGAGGTTGAAAGACCGCTGACCGGGCCGGACGAGATACGCCGCGAGCGCGGTATCGGTCGTCAACCCACCGAGCGTCCATCCCCGACCACGAACCGCGTGCAGTGCCCACTTCGCCTCGTGCAGAGCTTTGGGTCGATCCGCATCGGCGAACCACGCGGCCAATGCGCGTTCGTCGGATTCGTCGAGAGCCGTCGTGGTGACGAAGGCGCCCTCGCCGTCTGCTGCCGCGATGGCCACCGATGTCGCATCGCTGTCGTACGGCCTGCGCGGTCCGAGGATGGATACCCCGCTACGCCGACCGTCGGACGCGTGCTCGTCCAGCCACGCCGCCAACTCCCCGGGCGCGACGATGCCGCCCCGAACGTCGAACCCTTCTTCTGCCTCGGGCTCGACCGAGGCGAGTGTCTCGAACAGTCGATCCCGCAGGATGCGAAACTCCAGATCGTCGAACAGGGCGTGGATCTTCTCGCGATCCCACGGGGCCAGCTCGAGTTGATCAGGTGTGAAGGGCAACGGCACGTCGCGCACCATCTCGGTGAGCTCGCGGTTGAGCACCACACTCGACAAGTTGGCCCGCAATGCGTCGCCCACCTTGCCCTTCACCTTGTCGACGTTGTCGACGAGTGCGGTGAGCGACCCGTATTCGATGATCCACTTGGTCGCCGTCTTCTCTCCGACGCCGGGGATGCCGGGAAGGTTGTCGCTCGGATCTCCGCGCAGAGCTGCGAAGTCCGGGTACTGCGACGGAGTCAGACCGTATTTGGTGGCGACCTCGTCCGGGGTGAATCGCGTCAGGTCCGAGACACCCTTGCGGGGATAGAGCACCGTGACGTTGTCGGTGACCAGCTGCAGTGCGTCACGATCGCCGGTGACCACGAGGACGCGATAGCCCAGTGCCTCGGCCTGTGTGACCAGAGTGGCGATGATGTCGTCGGCTTCGAATCCTGCCTCGGCCATCACGGGAATGCCCATGGCACCGAGCACGTCCTTGGTGATGTCCACCTGGCCCGCGAACTCGTCCGGCGTCTTGCTCCGATTCGCCTTGTATTCGGGGAACCGCTCGGCTCGGAACGTTTGCCGTGACACGTCGAAGGCGGCGGCGATGTGCGTCGGCTTCTCGTCTCGCAACAGGTTGATCAGCATCGAGGTGAACCCGTAGACGGCATTGGTGGACTGCCCGCTCGTTGTCTTGAAATTGTCCGCCGGCAACGCGAAGAAGGCACGGAAGGCCATCGAGTGACCGTCGATGAGGAGCAGCGTCGGACGCTCTTCGGCTGACTTCGCATCGGTCCGGGCTGCGGGTGCTGCACTTTTGTCGGTTACTGGGCTCACGGTTGACCAGTCTAGGTAGCGGGTCCGACATCACGTAGCCGGATGCGGGCACCGCGACGCAATCGCGGCGGCACCGATCTCGCGCAGCGCGAAACACAACCGATACTTTCCGGAAATCTCAGTTGCCGATTTTGCGTCCTTTCAACGGATAGAGTCCGACAATTGCAGTAAATCCCCATCCCGTGACTCAACGACAACCGTCCGGAGGACGTGCGTGGCTCCAAATGTTCGATGGACCAGAAAGGTGCAACCACCGAGGTTGCGCGCAAGATCTGCAGTTCGCGTCTTCCAGCGAACACTCCTACTCGCCATCCTGAGTTCCATTGCGGCGCTGCTGTTCAGTGCGCCTGCGTTGGCGCAGGAACCTACCCCCACTCCCCCGGCGGCGCCGGGAACCAGTGCCGAACAGGCACCGCCCGCAGACGCCGTCAGCGTCGCGGGATCGCTCAACAACGGTGGAGAACGCCTCGAAGGTGTCGATGTTGCGGCGCTCGACGCGTCGGGCAGCGAAGTGGCCCGCACCACCAGCGAGACCGGCGGACGCTGGACTCTCGAATTGTCGCCTGGCACATACACATTCCAGGTGGTCCAGGAAACGCTCCCCGACGGGGTGAGCGTGCAGGGCGAGGTCGAGCGCGACGTGCAGGCCGGTCGCTCGAACACCGTCATCTTCTCCTTCGGTGAGGCCAGGACCGCGACCAGCACCCCGTTCTACGAGAAGTTCGTGCGCACCACGGTCGACGGCTTCCGCTTCGGTCTGGTCATCGCGCTCGCCGCCGTCGGTCTGAGCTTGATCTTCGGAACGACGGGTTTGACCAACTTCGCACACGGCGAACTCGTGACGCTCGGAGCCGTCGCGGCGTGGTTCTTCAATGTGAGCCTCGGGATACAACTGATCCCGGCCACCGTGCTGGCCATCATTGTCGGAGTCGCGATCGGCTGGCTCAACAACGCCCTGATCTGGCGGCCGTTGCGTAAACGTCGAACCGGCCTGATCGCTCAGCTGGTGGTCACGATCGGACTCGCCATTGCGCTGCGCTACCTCATCCTGATCTTCTTCTCCGACCGCTCGGAGCCATTCGACGACTACCAGGCTCAGACCGAGAACGACTGGGGCCCACTGTCGATCACCAACGTCAACCTCGCCTGCATCGTCATCAGCGTCGTCGTCCTCATCGGCGTCGCACTGATGTTGCAGCGCACCAAGATCGGTAAAGCCATGCGAGCGGTGGCCGACAACCGTGATCTGGCCGCCTCGTCGGGTATCAACGTCGAGCGCGTCGTGACGTTCGTCTGGTGCCTCGGTGGCGGCCTGGCCGCCCTCGGCGGCGTGCTGTTCGGGCTCTCCGAACTCGGCGGCCGCGTGCAATGGGAGATGGGCTTCAAACTCCTACTGCTCATGTTCGCCGGAATCACGCTCGGAGGACTCGGCACGGCCTACGGCGCATTCCTCGGTTGCGTCATCGTGGGTCTGCTCGTGCAGTGGTCGACGTTGGTCATCAATCCCGACCTCAAATACATCGGAGGGTTGCTCGTCTTGATTCTCATCCTCGTCGTCCGTCCTCAGGGCATCCTCGGCTCGCGACAAAGGATCGGGTGACCTGCACATGGATATCATCGGCGCACTTCAGATCTCTCTTGCTCAGCTGGTCGGCCCGTCGGCCATCTTCTACGCACTGCTCGCCATCGGCCTGAACCTGCACTTCGGCTACGCCGGCCTGCTCAACTTCGGCCAGATCGGCTTCGCCCTGCTCGGCGGCTACGGCGTCGGCATCACCACGATCACCTACGAGCAGCCACTGTGGCTCGGCATTCTGGTCGGTCTCGCTGCGGCCGGCCTGCTGGCTCTGGTGCTCGGCATTCCGACCCTGCGATTGCGAGCGGATTATCTCGCCATCGTGACGATCGCCGCATCGGAAATCCTGCGACTGGTATTCCGCTCCACCGCAACCGATTCGGTGACCAAGTCCACCAACGGCATCACCGGATTCGCAGCTCCGTTCACCAACCTCAGCCCGTTCGAGGGTGGAAAGACGTACAGCTTCATCGGCGTTCGATTCCTGGGTAACGACCTGTGGGCCATGCTCGTCGGCTGGACGTTGGTACTGCTGCTGTGCGGGGTCGTATACCTGCTGACACACAGCCCGTGGGGTCGCGTTCTCAAGGCGGTTCGTGAAGACGAGGACGCTGCCCGGTCGCTGGGTAAGAACGTGTTCGTCTACAAGATGCAGGCACTCGTTCTCGGCGGCGTGATCGGCGGTATGGGCGGGGTGTTCAACGCACTGCAGACGCAGTCGATCAACCCCGACTTCTATTCGACCGCGCAGACGTTCTTCGCGTTCGGCGCTCTGATTCTCGGTGGTGCCGCAACGGTGTTCGGCCCCGTGATCGGCGCAATGCTGTTCTGGTTCCTGCTGTCCATTCCCGACGCGATTCTGCGGCAACTGATCTCGGGCGACGATCCGGTGCTCAACCTCACCGGTGCCCAGGTCGGTGCCACCCGATTCGTACTCCTGGGAATTCTGATCGCCGTGCTGATGGTGTTCAGACCCCAGGGCATTCTCGGCAACAAGCGAGAGGTTCAACTCAATGCCTGACCCGAGCACCGGTGCCGCCGCAGATGCGACACCGAGCAAGAAAGCCAGCACACTCGAAGCACGTGCGGCCAAAGCACTGTCGAGCGATCAGCGTGCCAGTCTGTTCGCCGGCGTCGCCAACGAGCCCGGGGCAGCCAAGCCCGACGCGACATTGGTGGTCGACGGGGTCTCGCGTACCTTCGGCGGACTCAAGGCCGTCGACGTGGCGCACCTCGAGATCCAGCGCGGATGCATCACCGGTCTGATCGGACCGAACGGCGCGGGTAAGACCACACTGTTCAACCTGCTCACCGGATTCGACCGACCCGACACCGGAACGTGGTCGATGGACGGTCAGGAACTCGGCCGGATGCACCCACATCAGGTGGCACGCAAAGGCGTCGTCCGCACCTTCCAGTTGACGAAGGCACTGTCGAAACTGACTGTGCTGGACAACGTTCGACTGGGCGCGACGGGCCAACGCGGCGAGCGCATGATCAACACGTTCATGCCATGGACGTGGAAGGCACAGGAGCGTCAGATCACCGAACGCGCCTACGAACTGCTGGGGCGCTTCAAACTCGACGCCAAGGCCGACGATCTGGCCGGCTCGTTGTCCGGTGGTCAGCGCAAACTCCTGGAGATGGCGCGAGCGTTGATGACCGATCCGTCGGTCGTCATGCTCGACGAGCCGATGGCCGGGGTCAATCCCGCTCTGACGCAATCGCTTCTGGGCCACATCAAATCGCTGCGCGACGACGGCATGACAGTGGTGTTCGTCGAACACGACATGGATGTCATCCGCGACATCAGCGACTGGGTGGTGGTAATGGCTCAGGGCAGCATCATCGCCGAGTCCACCCCGGAAGAGCTCTCCAACAACGGTGCCGTCGTCGATGCCTATCTCGGTAGCCATCACGATCAAGCACTCGAATTCGACGCCGACGGCAATCCCGTCGGAGCCACCGCCGAACTGGCCGAGGCATTGAAGCAAGCCGAGGTGGAGGAACTGCAAGCAGGAGGCGATCTTTCGGAACCGGAGTTCGTCAGCCCCGCAGCCACCGACACTGCTGCGGGCGGCTCGCACCGAGCCAAGGAGGACAACTGATGAGCGAACGAACTTTGACGCCGGCCGAGTTCGCGGCCACGCCGGGCGAGCATGCGCGTCTGGCCGAAGGAGCGTTGCTGCGCGCCGACGGTCTGGTTGCCGGGTACATCCCCGGTGTGAACATCCTCAGTGAGTGCAACTTCTTTCTGAACGACGGTGAGATCGTCGGCATCATCGGACCCAACGGTGCCGGCAAGTCGACTCTGCTCAAGACCTTGTTCGGCCTCGTGGCGGTCCGCGAGGGCAGTGTGAAACTGCGCGGTGACAACATCACCTCCGCCGAGGCGCACGTCCTGGTGACCAAGGGCGTCGGATACGTGCCCCAGACACAGAACGTGTTCCCATCGCTCACGATCGAGGAAAACCTCGAGATGGGAATCTATCTGCGGCCCAAGAAGTTCGGTGAGCGGTTCGACTTCGTCAGCGAGTTGTTCCCACTGCTCGGCGAACGCAAGAAGGTCAAGGCAGGTGCACTGTCCGGCGGTGAGCGCCAGATGGTGGCGATGGGGCGGGCCCTGATGATGGAACCGTCGGTGCTGCTGCTCGACGAACCGTCGGCAGGCTTGTCGCCGATGTTCCAGGACGAGGTCTTCATCCGCTGCAAGAAGATCAACGCGGCGGGCGTCTCGATCATCATGGTCGAGCAGAATGCCCGCCGCTGCCTGCAGATCTGCGACCGCGGCTATGTTCTCGATCAAGGTCGCAATGCCTACACCGATACCGGGCCGGCGTTGATGAACGATCCCAAGGTGATCGAGCTCTACCTCGGCACTCTCGCGGGAAGCAAAGAAAAGAAGGCCTGACCCTCTCGACAAGAAGCCCCGACTCGACATAGTTCGAGTCGGGGCTTTCTCGTACCTGCGCCATAGGTACCCAACGTGGTGTATTCGAACGACTCCGGGCCCGAGTCCTGATGTCAGGACTCGGGCCCGGAGGCTGTGCAGCAGTTACAGATCACTCACCGACGACGATGTATCCGTCTGTCGTCAGCTTGTTGTCCGGTCCGAAGACCAGGTTGCCGTAGGAACCGGTGGCGGGCTCGCCTGCGTCACTGAAGTTCAACGCGCCGGTGACTCCGTCGTAGTCGATATCGGTGCCGGCCTTGACGAGTGGGAGGCACTCGGCGAAGGTCGTGCACTTCGTGCCGTCCTTGGTGATGCTGTTGATGTTGGCAGCGATGTCGGTGCCTGCCGTCGACTTCGCCTGCTCGGCTGCCAGCGCCGAGATGACGACCGCGTCGTAGGACTCACCGGCGTAGTTGAAGTCCACCAATGCCGGATCCACGCCCTTGAGTCGGTCCTGGAACGCGGTGCCGACGTCGGTCAGCGGGGTGGTGCCGCGCATCTTGTCGAGCAGGCCGGCAGCGACCGACTCACCGAGTGCGTTGCCCATGTTGCCGTCGACGCCGTAGACCAACGTGCCGTCGGACGGTCCGATGCCGATCTCGTGCATACGGGTGATGATCTTCGCGGACTCCTCGAAGCCGATGATGGCGACGGCATCCGGGTTGAAGTTCTTCACGCCGTCGACCTCGGCGTTGAACGACTGTGCGTTCGGGTCGTAGATCGTGGTCTGGATCTGGTCTGCCGCGATGCCGGCCTCTTCGAGGTTGTCGGCGGTGTTCTTGGCCAGGCCCGTTCCGTAGGGGTCGTTGAGAGCCAGGATGGCCACGCGCTGCGCGCCGTCCTCGGCGATCAGCTGCGAGAGTGCCTGTGCCTGCAGCACATCGGTGGGCGCGGTACGGAAGTACTGGCCCTTGTCCGGGTAGCAGACGAACTGGTCGGAGGTGTTGGCAGGCGAGAACTGCACGACACCCGCGCTGGCGATCTTGTCGATGACCTTGAGCGACACCGAGGACGACGCCGCACCGACGATGACGTTCGAGCCGCCGGCGAGCAGACGGTCGACCGTGGTGTTGGCGGTGTCGGTGGTGGTGTCGCCCGAGTCACCGGGGATGAGCGTGACGGGCTGGTCGAGGACGCCGCCCGCACCGTTGACATCGTTGACGGCCAGCTGGACACCGGCGACCTCGGGTGGTCCGAGGAAGGCCAGGGTGCCGGTCTCGGGAAGGAGGGTTCCTACCACCAGCGGCGACGTGTCGGGAGTGGATCCGGCGGTGGCCTGCTCAGGAGTGCAGTCGGTGGAGACGGTCGTTTCCGCGGCCGACGTGCCGCCGCTGGCACTGGTGGAGTCGGTCGAGCCCGAGTCGTCGCTCGACGAACAGCCGAACAGTGCGAGCGAGGTGACGCTCAGCACTGCAGCCGTGCGGACATAGGTCCGAATTGCCATCTAGGTTCTCCTTGAAATTGCTCGTCGTTGAAGCTCACCTGAGTTACATGTGGCTCACGTGTGAACCAGACGCTAATGCTCGAAACCGGTTCGCAAGGCCTAGAACGACGCTCGTGACCTGACTGTGACCTAAGAGGTCGAAGTTTTACGTGGCCGTAGCTTTCCGCGGGCCGATCAGCTCTCTGCCACAGGGTTGTTCGCCGGAGTACCGAGTGTTTCGATCACAACCTCGGCTACCGCCTTCATCGTCGTGCGTCGGTCCATCGCGGCACGCTGAATCCACTTGAACGCCTGCGGTTCCGTCAGCGATTGCGACTCCATCAGGACGCCCTTGGCCTTCTCGATCAGCTTGCGGGTCTCGAGTCGGTCCTGAAGATCGGCGATCTCAGATTCGAGCGCAGAGATCTCGCCGAATCGGCTCGCGGCCAACTCGACTGCAGGCATCAGATCGGCCTTGGTGAACGGTTTGACCAGATAGGCCATGGCACCCGCATCGCGCGCCTTCTCCACGAGCTCTCGCTGACTGAACGCTGTGAGAATCACCACCGGCGCGATCCGCTTCTCGGCGATCTCGGAGGCCGCGTCGATGCCGTCACGACGCGGCATCTTCACGTCCATGATCACCAGATCCGGTCGAAGTTCGACAGCCAGTTCCACAGCCTGCTGACCGTCCGCGGCCTCACCGACCACGTCGTATCCCTCTTCGCGGAGCATCTCCACCAGGTCGAGACGAATCAGGGATTCGTCTTCCGCGACCACCACCCGCAGCGCAGGCTTGCCAGTACCGTGCGTATCAGGAGCATTCATCTGTACCGGTCTCCTTCGACAGTCGTCGCCCCTCAGGGGCATCGAGCAACTGAAGGGTACCGGTGCACGGGGCCGAAAGCGCATCTTCTACACTCGTCAATCGTTGCTTGAAAGACGCCAGCCCTCGTATCCCAATTGGCAGAGGAAACGGATTCAAAACCCGTCCAGTGTGAGTTCGAGTCTCACCGAGGGCACCACAGCACGATCGACCGGCCGCGACAGCGGTCGGGTCCACTACCGATCACGCCTACAGTGGGGTGATGTACATACCCAGCAGTCTTCGTTGCCATGACACCAGCGCGGGCAGATTGTGCGCGCAGAAGGTCGACCACCGTTTCGGAGATTCCGCGGACCAGTCGGCTCAGTGGGTCTACTACACCTGCAGCGCCGACTCCGCCCACGAAACCGGTTACGTCGACCGCCTGGTCACCGCCTGAATCATGTTCGTAGAGCGCGCCTTTGTCCACGCCGACGATGTGGGATCGGAGTGGCCCTTCACCGTTCCCGCTGTCGCCGACCTCGCGCGAGAGGGACTCGAGTTTCTCGCACCGGTCACAATTCTGGTGGGCGACAACGGTTCCGGTAAGTCGACTCTCGTAGAGGCAATCGCAGAGCGTTTCGGCATCGACGCCCGCGGGGGTCGGGCAGCGCAGAAGTCTCGTCGACTGGACGAGGTGACGAGCGTCCTCGGCGAGGTGCTCGAACTCGAGACCACGCCACGAGGCGCGCGCATGCTGCGGGGTCCGCGCGAGCAGAAGCGGGGATTCTTCCTGCGCGCCGAGACTGCATTCGAGATGGCCGAGAACCTCGGCGGCATGCCGGGCTTCTGGGACGAGAACACCGCCGAAATGAGCCACGGTGAGGGCTTTCTCACCATGTTCGGTGCGATGTTGGCCGAACCGGGCTTCTATGTGCTGGACGAACCGGAGTCGGCCCTGTCGTTCACCGCGTGCCTGAACCTGGTCGCGCTGATGTCCCACTTGGGCGAGGAGGGGGCGCAGCTCGTCTGTGCCACGCATTCACCGATCCTGGCTTCGACACCCGGTGCGGACATCGTCGAAGTGGGTGAACACGGTCTGCGCCGAAGCACCTGGGACGAACTCGAATTGGTCCAGCACTGGCGGCGATATCTCGACGATCCGAACGTGTATCTCCGTCATCTACTCGACTGAACCGGCACCAACGCCACGTCCCGACGACGACGCACACTCCCCGGAGAGACTCCCATCGCCCGTTTGAACGCTTTGCCGAATGCTGCCTCCGACAAATAGCCACTGCGCCTGGCCAATTCGGCCAGCACCACGTCCTCGGACCGCAATGTGTCGTACGCGACCTGCATCCGCCACGTCGCCAGGTAACTCATCACCGAATCGCCGACCAATGCGGTGAATCGAGCCGAGAACGCCGAACGTGACATGTGTGCACTCGACGCCAGTGCCGCAACGGTCCACCGCTCGTCGGGATTTCGATGAATGCGAGCCAGCGCGCCTCCGATCCGCTCGTCCTGCAACGCTCCCAGCCAACCGGACTGCGCGCTCGGAGTGTCCACAATCCATGACCTCAACGCCTGAATCACCAGAACGTCGGAAAGCCTGGTGATCACTGCCTCTCCCCCGGGTTCGAGCGATCGTGCCTCGTCGGCCACCATGGCGAGGATGTTCTGCATACGTGCGCGCCGTGGTTCGCTGTCTGCGTCGATCACGATCACCGCCGGTAGCAGCCGAAGAAGCTGCTGCGCCGCAGGATGATCCATCCGGACGGCCCCGCAGACCAACACGGTGTCGGGTCCGCTCGCATCGCACTGGTCGATCACCGCGTACCGGTCGCTGACGTAATCGTGTGGCACCTCGTACACGCTGGTCGCGTCGCCGACAGACTCGATGTCGGCCGCCAATACGTGCCCACGCCCGTGGGGAACCAACGCGAAGTCGCCGGGAACGAGCTCACGCGTCGACTCCCCGGGGACCGACAGCACACACGACCCGTCGACCACGGTGTGGAACCACACAGCGTCGTCCATCGCGGGCAGGGCCAGCCCCCACGAGCCACTCATCTCGGAACGCACGTAGAAGGACCCGGTCATTCGGAGGAAATGCAAAGCCTCACCGAGCGGATCGGGTGACTTCCAGGGGTCGGCTCCACGCACCGGACAATTGTCCCCCACGGCCGGGACGATCGGACATGAATTCGAGCCCTGCGCGCATTGTCCATCCACCCGTGACGCGGAAAGGTCGGAAGCGCACGACGAATCCCCGGGAAGGAAAACCGATGATCGACAAGATCTCCTCGATCGCCACCCTGGTCGCAGCAGTCGGATGCGGCCTCGTCGCGGGCGTCATGCTCGCGTTCTCGGTCAGTGTTCTTCCTGGCCTGGCGTCGTTACCGGTGCCCGACGCGATCGCCGCGATGCAGAGATCGAACGCCGCGATCCTCAACCCACTGTTTCTGACGCTGTTCGTCGGTACGGCGTTGACCTGTTCTCTCGCAACCGTTCTCGCGATCACCACGGAGGGTGGGCGATCGACCTGGGTCGGCGCGGGAGCAGCGCTCTACGTGGTGGGCTGCTTCGTGGTCACGGTGGCGTTCAACGTCCCACTCAACGATGCATTGGCAGCGGTGGATCCGGCGAGTCCGTCGGGAGCCGACATGTGGCAGTCGTTCACGTCGAACTGGACGCGGTGGAACACCGTCCGGATCATCTCGTCGACGGCGGCGTGCGCCGTGCTGATCCTCGGTCAGGGCAGATCCGCGCTGGGCTGATCGGACTCACCGTCCTGGTGACGCCTGCGAATCTCGTCCTCGAAGCGGGCGATGAGATGATCGGTATCGGCAGTGGACACATCTCGCGCGCCTTCGTCCATCGCGGCGTCGCGTCCTCTGCGCAAGGCGGCGAGTTCGGCTTCGAGTTCGTTGTTGTCGAGTACGCGTGGATCCAACATCTCTCCATTGTGGTCCCACCCGAGTGCCTGCGCGCGCTGTTTGCTGTAATCGCGACATGAACGTCGTGCACAGCTTCGAACCGATAGTCGACGAGCACGCTCACACGCTGATACTCGGTTCGATGCCCGGTGTCGCATCGCTTGCTGCTCAGCAGTATTACGCTCATCCCCGAAATGCGTTCTGGCCGATCATGGGCGCGCTGTTCGGTGCCGGTCCCGAACTTCCGTACGAGGCGCGAACAGAGCGACTGGCGCGCAGCGGGATTGCTGTGTGGGACGTACTGAAGCTGTGTACTAGGACCGGAAGCCTGGACTCGGCCATAGTCGAATCATCCATCGTGGCAAACGATGTCGCGAACCTCATCGCAGGTCATCCCGGCATCGACACCGTGCTGTTCAACGGAGCAAAAGCTGCCGACAGCTATCGCAGATACGTCGCGAACGCGGTGCAGCAGGACGTCGAGTGCATCCGTCTGCCGTCCACCAGTCCAGCGCACGCCTCACTCACCCTCGAAGCCAAGACTCGACTGTGGTCGGCAGCACTCAGGCGCGAACGCGTTTCGGGAAGTGGCGAATGAGGCCCTCCTGCACGACGGTTGCGAGCAACTGACCGTCCATCGAGAAGAATCGGCCGGTGGCGAGTCCCCGCGATCCGGCCGCGACCGGCGATTCGGTCGCATACAGAGCCCACTCGTCGAATCGGAACGGTCGGTGAAACCAGATGGAGTGGTTGACCGTCGCCGCCACGATGCGGTCGAGTCCCCAGGACAGTCCATGGGTGGTGATGATCGAATCGAGCACCGTGGTGTCCGACGCGTAGCCCATGGTCGCGGCGTGAAAGATCGACTCGTCCGGCAGATCGCCGTCCGCTTTCATCCACACTCGATTGTGGTTGAGCTTCTCACCGGTGCCGTGCATGATCCACGCCGGATCGTTCGCGTACCGCATGTCGATCGGTTTGAGTGCATCGACGAACATCTGCAGTCGGTCCTCGAACCCCACGAAGTGGTCGCCGAGAGGCGGCAGAGCATCGGGATACGGAACCTCGGGCACCTCGACGCTGTGCTCGAGGCCCTTACCGAAATCCTGGAAAGCAGCGAGCATGACGAACAGCTCGTTACCGTCCTGCAGCGCAGTGACCTGCCGGTTGGCGAACGCCCGGCCGTCGCGCTGACGACTCACCCGGTATTCGATGGGCTTCTTGACGTCACCACCGCGGATGAAGTGCGCATTGATCGCATGAACGTCCCGGGACGTTCCGGATACGGTCCGGCCGGCGGCGATGAGCGCCTGAGCGACGAGCTGCCCACCGAACGTCCGGCTCCCCACCTGCTCCGGATGCTGTCCGATGAACACATCCTCCTCGGTCTCCTCGAGGGCGAGGAGACCGAGAAGGGTTTCGAGATCGGTTCCGCGTACTGCTGTACTGCTCGGCGCGCTCTCGCTGACGCCGGTTCCCCCCGCTTCGACCACTTACCGGTCCTCTTCTCCGATTCGGTGCACATGGATCAAGTTGGTCGAGCCTACTGTGCCGGGAGGGGCACCGGCGACGATCACGACCTGATCGCCTCGGTTGTAACGACCGAGTTCGAGCAACGCCTTGTCGACCTCTTTGACCATCGCGTCCGTCGAGCCCACATCGGGAACCAGGAACGTCTCGGTGCCCCAGCTCAGGGACAGCTGACTGCGGACCTCGGAGATCGAGGTGAATGCGAGCAACGGCAGTTTGGTGTGGAGGCGAGCCAACCGTCGCACGGTGTCGCCCGACTGTGTGAAGGCCACGAGGGCCTTCGCGTCCAGACGCTCGCCGATATCGCGGGCGGCGTAGGAAATGACACCGCGCTTGGTGCGAGGGACGTGAGTCAGAGGAGGAACGCTGTCGCCTTCGGTTTCCACGGTCTCGACGATCCGAGCCATCGTCCGCACCGTCTCCATGACGTACTTGCCGACCGAGGTCTCGCCGGACAGCATGACCGCGTCGGTACCGTCGAGCACTGCGTTGGCGACGTCGGACGCCTCGGCGCGGGTGGGACGGGAGTTCTCGATCATCGATTCGAGCATCTGGGTCGCAACGATGACAGGCTTGGCGTTGGCGCGGGCGATCTGGATGGCGCGCTTCTGCACCAGGGGCACCTGCTCGAGTGGCAACTCGACGCCGAGGTCACCGCGGGCGACCATGATCGCATCGAACGCGAGCACGATGGCTTCGAGATTGTCGACGGCCTCGGGCTTCTCGAGCTTGGCAATGACCGGAACTCGGCGGCCGACGCGGTCCATGACTGCGTGGACGAGTTCGACATCGGCGGGAGAGCGCACGAACGAGAGCGCGATGAAATCGCATCCGAGCGCGAGGGCGAACTCGAGGTCGGCAATGTCCTTCTCGCTCATGGCAGGAACGGAGACGTCCATGCCCGGGAGGGAGACGCCCTTGTTGTTACTGACCGGACCACCCTCCGTGACCCGACACAGCACGTCGTTGCCTTCGACGCCGGTGACGACGAGGCCGACCTTGCCGTCGTCGACGAGCAGGCGGTCGCCTTCCTTGGCGTCCTGAGCCAGCTCCTTGTACGTGGTCGACACACGATCGTGGGTGCCCTCGCACTCCTCGACGGTGATGCGGATGAGTTCACCGGCGGCCCAGGTGGTAGAGCCCTCGGCGAATCGGCCGAGTCGGATCTTCGGTCCCTGCAGGTCGGCCAGGATGCCCACGGCTTTGCCGGTGGCGTCCGATGCGGCGCGAACTCTCTCGTAGTTGGCCTGGTGATCGGGGTGATCGCCATGGCTGAAGTTCAGTCGTGCGACATCCATTCCACTCTCGACGAGTTCGCGGATGCGCTCTGTGGTTGCGGTTGCGGGTCCAAGGGTGCAGACAATCTTCGTACGTCGGCTCACGGTTGCGAGCGTAGCCGCTGGACGCCTCGTTCTCTATCGCAGAGGAACCCGGCCGAATACTACCGACGGGTAGCCTCGCCGGGCCGCTGCTGAAAGCACCTGTACCGGTACAGAGACGAGTGTCACACCACCGCCAGAGGCAGTGCCGTGGGGTGTACCGGGGACGGCAATTCCGAGTGTCCGGTGAGGTAAGCGTCGACCCCGTTGGCAGCCGAACGCCCCTCGGCGATCGCCCACACGACCAACGACGCACCGCGGTGGGCATCCCCACAGACGAACACACCCGGGGCCGTCGTCTGCCAATCGGGACCACACGACAACGCGCCGCGCTTCGTCAGCGCCAGGCCGTAGTCGTCGAGCAGCGGTCCATGCTCGACACCCTCGAATCCGATGGCGAACAATGCCAGATCACAGGGCAATTCGACCTCCTCACCGATGGGCGTCACGATGCGTCGCCCGTCCGCGTCGCGCTGCACCTCGACCTCGGCGAGCACCATGGCGCGCACATGTCCGCGCTCGTCGCCGAGAAATCGCTGCACCGCGACCTGATGACGCACGACGCCACCCTCCGCATGAGCAGGCGACGTCCGGAGCACCAACGGCCACGACGGCCATGGCGAAAGACCGTCGTCACGGGCACCGGGAAGAGCAGGGTTGTAGTCGAGCTGAGTGACCGACGCGGCACCCTGACGGTGAGCCGTGCCGAGACAATCGGCCCCGGTGTCTCCGCCGCCGATGATCACCACATGCTTGCCCGCAGCGGATATCGACGTCGGCCCGTCGCCCTCGCATTCCTTGTTCGACGGCACCAGATGCTCCATCGCCAGGTGGATGCCGTCGAGTTCGCGGCCGATCACCTCGGTGTTGTCGCGAGCCCGCAGAGCGCCGACGGCGAGCACGACCGCATCGAAGCTCGCGCGCAGTTGCTCGACGGTGAAGTCGATGCCGACCTCGCAGTCGGTGACGAAATGCGTGCCCTCGGCCCGCATCTGCATCAGCCGCTGATCGAGCACCGACTTCTCCAACTTGAATTCGGGGATTCCGTATCGAAGCAATCCACCGAGCCGATCGTCGCGCTCGTACACGGTGACATCGTGCCCGGCCCTGGTGAGCTGTTGCGCCGCAGCCAGTCCCGCCGGACCCGAACCCACGACGGCCACTCGCTTACCGGTGGTGATCGTCGGAGGCTGCGGAACGACGCTGCCCTGTTCCCAGGCCAGGTCTGCGATGGTCTGCTCGACCCGCTTGATCGTCACACTTCCGCCGGTGGCGGCCTCGGAAATGGACAGGACACAGGCGGATTCACACGGAGCCGGACACACTCGGCCGGTGAACTCCGGAAAGTTGTTGGTGGCGTGCAGCCGATCACTGGCCGCGTCCCACCGATCGCGGCGCACGAGATCGTTCCATTCCGGGATCAGGTTGCCCAGCGGGCAGCCGGCAGTTCCGGAGTGGCAGAACGGAATTCCGCAATCCATGCAGCGGCGCGCTTGTTCCGAGACCTCGGCTGCGCGTTCGCTGCTGGGCTGATCCGAGTACACCTCGTTCCAGTCTCTGACCCGTTCGTCGATAGGACGCTTGGCGGCCTCACGCTTGACGACCTTCAGAAATCCCTGTGGATCAGCCACGTGCAGCCTCCATGATCGCAGCGTCGACGTCGCGCCCCTCGGCGCGCGCCATTCGTGTCGCCTCCAGCACTCGCTGGTAGTCGACGGGCATGACTTTGGTAAACAGAGCGGACCGGCGGGGCCAGTCGGCGAGCAGCGATGCCGCGACGGTGGAGCCGGTCCAGCGCTCGTGGTTCTCGACCGTCTCGCGCAGCCACACCAGATCGTCCGGATCGGGAACCTGCAACTCGACCATTGCCGTGTTCACGTCCGCGGGGTCGAGACCCAGAACGAAGGCGATACCGCCCGACATGCCGGCCGCCATGTTGCGTCCGGTCGGCCCGAGCACGACAACCCGTCCGCCCGTCATGTACTCGAAGGCGTGATCTCCCACGCCCTCGTTGACCGCAACGGCTCCGGAGTTGCGCACGGCGAACCGCTCCCCCGCCTTACCACGCAGGTACACCTCCCCCGACGTGGCTCCGTAGAGAATCGTGTTTCCGGCAATGACGTTGTCCTCGGCAACGAAGGGTGCGTCCTCGGCCGGTCGGACGACGATGCGTCCTCCCGACAGGCCCTTGCCCACGTAGTCGTTCGCGTCGCCGACGAGATCGATCGTGATTCCGGGCGGCAGGAATGCACCGAGCGATTGCCCGGCAGAGCCGGTGAACGACACGCGAATCGTGTCGTCGGGTAGCCCGGCCGCGCCGTAGCGTCGCGTGACCTCGGACCCCAGAAGTGTTCCGACCGTGCGGTTGACGTTGCGCACGGGCAGCTCCAGCGTGACCGGATGTGCGTCCTCCAATGCCCCCTCGGCCAGCTGGATCAGCGTGCGATCCAGCGCGAAATCGAGGCCGTGGTCCTGATCGCGTAGGCGTCGACGCTGCGTCATGGGCGCGCCGTGTCGATCCACCGGCATCGCGAAGATGGGTGTGAGGTCGAGTCCCTTGCTCTTCCAATGTGCGACGCCGGCCGCGGTCTCTAGCACGTCTGCGTGGCCGACGGCCTCGTCGATGCTGCGGAACCCGAGCTGCGCGAGGTACTTTCGCACATCCTCGGCGACGAACCTGAAGAAGTCCTCGAGGAACTCGGGCTTGCCGGTGAACCGCTTGCGCAGTTCGGGGTTCTGAGTCGCGACACCCACTGGGCAGGTGTCGAGATGGCAGACCCGCATCATGATGCATCCCGCGACGATCAGAGGTGCCGTCGAGAACCCGAATTCCTCGGCACCGAGCAGCGCCGCGATGATCACATCACGGCCGGTGCGCATTCCGCCGTCGCACTGGACGGTGATGCGATCGCGAAGTCCGTTGAGCACCAACGTCTGTTGGGCGTCGGCCAGCCCGATTTCCCAGGGCGCACCGGCATGCTTGAGAGACGTCAACGGAGCCGCGCCCGTGCCACCGTCGTATCCCGAGATCAGTACGACGTCGGCGTGCGCCTTGCTTACTCCCGTCGCCACCGTGCCCACTCCTACCGAGCTGACGAGTTTGACGTGGACGCGCGCGTTCTCGTTGGCGTTCTTGAGATCGTGGATCAACTGCGCGAGATCCTCGATGGAATAGATGTCGTGGTGCGGAGGCGGGGAGATCAGGCCGACCCCGGGCGTCGAGTGCCGAGTCTTGGCCACCCACGGGTACACCTTGTAACCGGGCAGCTGCCCGCCCTCACCGGGTTTGGCACCCTGCGCCATCTTGATCTGAATGTCGGTGGCGTTGACCAGATAATCGCTGGTCACCCCGAACCGTCCACTCGCGACCTGCTTGACCGCACTGCGCCGGCTCGGATCGTAGAGGCGATCGACGTCCTCTCCGCCCTCACCGGAGTTGGAGCGCCCACCCAGATTGTTCATCGCAACGGCCATGGTCTCGTGCGCCTCGGCAGAGATGGATCCGTAGCTCATCGCTCCGGTGTTGAACCGGGTGACGATGGACTCCACCGACTCCACCTCGTCGAGTGGAACAGGCGTCCGCACATGGTCTTTGAACTCGAACAGGCCCCGGAGTGCACCCCCTTCGCGGGCGAGCCGGTTCACTTCGTCGCTGTATTTCTGGAACACGTCGTAGCGACCGGTGCGTGTTGCGTGCTGCAACAGGAACACCGTCTCGGGAGTGAACAAGTGGAGTTCGCCCTCACGCCGGAACTGGTACTCGCCGCCGATCTCGAGGCGGCGGTGAACACGGTCGGTGGGATTCTCCGGGTATGCCTTCCGGTGACGGAGTTTGACCTCTTCGGCGAGGACGTCGAGACCGACTCCGCCGAGCTTGCTGACGGTGCCCTTGAAGTACTCGCGCACGACCTCGCGATCGAGACCGACCGCCTCGAAAACCTGTGCGCCGGTGTAGGACCCGACGGTCGAGATGCCCATCTTGGACATGACCTTGAGCACGCCCTTGCCGAGCCCGTACAGGTAGTTGCGCACCGCGACAGTGGGCTCGACCCCGGTGAGCTCGCCTTCGCCGACCAGGTCCTCGATCGACTCCATGGCCAGGTACGGGTTGACGGCCGCCGCGCCGAATCCGATCAGCAGGGCCAGGTGGTGCACTTCTCGTGCATCGCCGGACTCGACGACGAGGGCGACCTTGGTGCGTTCCTTGGTGCGCACCAAATGGTGATGCACAGCAGAGGTGGCCAGCAGGGACGGAATCGGTGCCCGAGTGTGGTCCGAATCACGATCGGAGATGATCAGCGTGCGGTAGCCGGCAGCGATGGCTTCCGATGCCCGCGAGCGCAGCTCCTCGATGGCCTCGGCCAGACCTTCCCCACCACGCTCGACCTCGTACAGTGCGCGGAGCACGATGGCCGACAGACCGGGATGATCACCGTCGTCGTCGATGTGAATGATCTTGTTGAGTTCGTCGTTGTCCAGCACCGGCCACGGCAACACGATCTGTCTGCACGACGCGGCAGTGGGCTCGAGCAGATTCTGCTCCGGCCCCATCACGCGCGACAACGAGGTCACTATCTCTTCTCGGATGGAGTCGAGTGGCGGGTTCGTGACCTGCGCGAACAGCTCGATGAAGTAGTCGTACAGCTGACGAGATCGCTGGGACATCACCGCGGACGGGGTATCGGTCCCCATCGACCCCAGTGGCTCGCCCCCGGAGGCGGCCATCGGGGTGAGCACGACGCGGAGGTCTTCCTCGGTGTAGCCGAACGCGATCTGTCTGCGGATCACGGACTCGTGGTTGTACTGAATGTGGGCGCGCTCGGGCAGGCTCTTGATCTCCAGCAAGCCGGCGTGCAGCCACCCCTGGTACGGATGTTCCTGCGCCAGTTGCAGTTTGATCTCCTCGTCGGGAACGAGACGCCCGGCGACGGTGTCGACCAGAAACATCTTGCCCGGTTCGAGGCGACCCTTGGCGACGACCTGAGATTGCGGCACGTCCAGCACACCCGCCTCGCTCGCGAGGATCACCCGACCGTCGGCCGTCTGCCACCACCGACCGGGTCGCAGACCGTTGCGATCGAGGACGGCTCCGACGTAGCTACCGTCTGTGAACGTGACGCAGGCGGGACCGTCCCACGCTTCCATCATCGACGAGTGGAACTGATAGAACGCCCGTACCCGCGGATCCATCGTGCGATGGTTCTCCCACGGCTCCGGCACCATCATCATCACGACGTGGGGAACGCTCCGGCCGCCCAGGTGCAGCAATTCGAGGACCTCGTCGAGCGACACCGAATCGGATGCATCGGGATTACAGATGGGGAAAAGCCGCTCCAGATCGCCGGGGATGAGATCGCTGGACAGCATCGCTTCCCGAGCTCGCATCCGGTTCCTGTTGCCCTTGACCGTGTTGATCTCTCCGTTGTGCGCTACGTAGCGGTGCGGGTGCGCCAACGGCCACGACGGGAAGGTATTGGTGGAAAAACGACTGTGCACGATGGCAATTGCACTCGTACACAACGGGTTACGCAGCTCCGGGAAGAACAGGGGCAGCTGCATGGTGGTGAGCATGCCCTTGTAGACGATGGTGCGTGCGGACAGTGAAGGGAAGAACAGGCCCGAGCCTTCTGCCTCGATCTCCGGGGTGACGCGCTCCGACCGCTTACGCAGCCCGTACACCAATCGGTCGAGTTCGAGACCGGCCGGACGTGAACCGTCGACCTCGGGGGCCGCGACGAAGAGATAGCTCATGTACGGCATGCATCCGAGCGCGGTCAGTCCGACATCGGCACGATCGGGATCGACCTCGACCGGAACCCACCCCAGGACCTCGAGACCCTCTTCGGCTGCAATGGATTCGACACGCTGCACGGCCGACCCGCGCTCGCGGATGCCCTGCGGCAGAAAGCAGACACCCGCTGCGAAGGTGTTCTCACCGTCGGCGTTGGCGGACGGTAGCTCGAACGACGACAACGAATCGAGAAGTTCGACGGGCAGCTGGATCAGAATGCCCGCGCCGTCACCACTGTTGGGCTCGGCACCGGCAGCACCACGATGTTCCAGGTTCTCCAGTGCCAGAACACCGTCGGACACGATCGAGTGCGAACGGCGTCCGGCGATGTCGGCGATCATCGCCACACCGCAGGAGTCCTTCTCCGCGCTCGGGTCGTACAGTCCTTGCTCGGCAGGCATCCGAGAAAACAACACCACGATCACCTCCACGTAGACCGGTGGGTGCTTCGGATGGCGCAGTGTCGACATGCTGCACTGTGAGCCTCGGCTACCCCGCCGGCTGGTCGCCCGAACCGACATAGAGTGCCGGAACGATCGAATTCGATGCCTATCGGGAATTCACCGGGACAGCTCTGGCCCGCGAAAGAATCCGAGATCGCTCTCGGATGGCGGAATCGTATCAGTTGCCGATCGCAACGATGCAATCGCGAACGGCGCTGGGCTCAGTCGCGCAGGGGGCGCCCGTGTTCATCGCGCACGCTGCCGGTGAGCATCATGATCCCGTCGATCAGCGGCCAGATACCGCCGATGCCGCACGTGAGCCACGTGACCGCGATCTGCGCCACCGCGATTCCCGGCTGATTCAAATAGAAGCGTCCTGCGCCGAAAACGCCCAGCAGAATGTTCAGCAGCCCGGCAGTGAGCTTCTGCTTGTCCGAGAACGGTTCCCCGGTGACGGGATGCCGTCCGTAAGGAGCGCTCGGATCCACCCAACCAGGGGCACCGGCGTACTGGGGGCCCGGGTAGTGGGGTCCTCCGTACTGGGGACCTCCGTATTGGGGACCGCCGTATTGGGGACCGCCGTATTGGGGACCGCCGCCCGGAAACGGCGGCGGCGGGTAACCCGCACCGGGCGGTGGACCGTCCGGTGCACCGGAGCTACGGTCGTCACCTCCGGACGCGCCGTACGGATCACTGCCCCAATTCGGCGGACCGTAGCTGGGGTCGGGAGCGCCGTACACCGGACCCGGTGCCGCGTTCTTCTCGAACGAGATGGTGGGCTCCGAACCCGAGCCGTCTCCCGCCGCTCCGCCCGGTGTCGATCCGTCCGATGACGATGTACCTGAATCACTCACAACGAACTCCCTCGACGACGCGCTACGGGTAGATCGATCAGTCTCGCAGCTTGAGCCCGCGACTGTCGGGAACATTGCCGACGAGAATCAGCACGGCGTCCACGACATGCCACACGAACAGTCCGAACAACAGAATCAAGCCGAGACCGAACACCACGGTCAGCAGCACGCCGAAGAAGAACAGCAGCAACTGCGCGACGCCGATTCCGGTGCTACCGATGTAGAAACGACCCACGCCGAGCCAGCCCAGGAACAGCTGAAGTAGTCCACCGACGATCTTCGATTTGTCCGACAACGGTTCACCGGTGACCGGATCCCGCCCGTACGGCGCGTCGGGTCCGACACCGAAACCGGGCCCGGCCGAAAAGCCCTGTGCTTGGCCATAGGTCTGCTGGCCATACCCCTGCTGGCCGTAACCCTGCTGGCCGTACCCTTGCTGGCCGTAGCCCGACTGCTGGCCGTAGCCCGAGTGCTGGCCGTACCCCTGCTGGCCATACCCCTGTTGGCCATACCCCTGTTGGCCGTATCCCCCGGTCTGGCCGTACCCCTGTGGTGGACCGTAGGGCGACTGTTGGCCGTATCCCGGCTGACCGTATCCCTGGTACTCGGATCCCGGTGTCGGGTAACCGGCGGACGGCGGAAGGCCACCGATCGAATTGTCGATACTTCCGTCCGGGCTGGGGGCCGGATAGCTGGGAGTACTGGACCAGCCGGGCCCGTTGCCGATACCCGAATAGGTGTCCCAGCCCGGTCCGGTAGAACCGGCGGGACCGTGCGAGGGTGCGGACTCGGATGTCGCGGGCGGCTCGGAGAGCGACGCCTCGGCCGTTGCGTCGTAGTCGAACGGTGTACCGAAAGAGCCGGCCGACTTGTCGGTGCCGCCGCCCGAATCAGCAGGGTCGGGGTGTGCCCTCTTCTCGAAATCAACCACGGGTACTGCCTTCTTCCTCGGCTTTCTTCTCGGACGATGTCTCGCCCGTGCCTTCCTGCGGATCGCCGTCGGCGGACTCGCCACCCGTCTTGTCTTCGCTGTCACGACCGTCGTCGTCGTTCGACTTCAATGCCGCCGGGTCTTCGCGACCCTTGGTGGCGAGAACGAAATAGGCGACCGCGAGCACGAAGATGATTGCCGAAGTGAAAGTGTTCACGCGAATGCCGGCGATCTTCGTCGCGAAGTCGTCTCGCATGAGTTCCACCCAGAAGCGACCGACACAGTATCCGGCCACGTAGAGCGCGAACAATCGACCGTGGCCGATCGTGTACTTCCGATCGACGAGTACCAGGAGGACGACGACGAGGACGCTCCACAACAGTTCGTAGAGGAACGTCGGGTGGACGACCTTCTCGACCATTCCGGTGGAGACGCCGTTCAGAGGATCGAGCCGGCCGTTCGCATCGAGTCGCTCGTAGATCTCGAGACCCCACGGTTGCGTGGTTTCGCGACCGTAGAGCTCCTGGTTGAAGTAGTTGCCGATGCGGCCGATTGCCTGGGCCAGCAGGATCGGCGGGCCTACCGCGTCACCGAATGCCGGGAGTGGGATGCCGCGTCGACGACACGCGATCCACGCGCCGACTCCGCCGAGGAACACCGCGCCCCAGATTCCGAGGCCGCCGTTCCACACGTAGAGCGCCTCGATCGGCCGACCGCCGGCACCGAAGTACGTCTTCCAGTCGGTGGCCACGTGGTACAGCCGGCCACCGAGAAGCCCGAAAGGTACGGCCCACACGGCGACGTCGAGGACCGTGCCCTTGGTTCCGCCGCGAGCGACCCACCGGCGATCTCCCCACACCACGGCCACCACGATGCCGATGATGATGAACAGGGCGTAGGCACGGAGCGCGAGCGGTCCGACGTGCCAGACCCCCTGCGCGGGACTGGGAATGTAGGCCAGGAAGGCGGTCGAAGTCACGACGCTACGTTAGCGGAGCGGACACCCTCGGCGAGTTCGGTCGTCAGGTCACGAACCGCGTCGAGACCGTTGTCGACAGCGGTCACCAAAGCCGAGCCGACGATGACCGCGTCGGCATACTTCGCGATCTCGGCAGCCTGTGCGCCCGACCGAACGCCGAGACCGACGCCGATCGGAATGTCGGAATGCTCGCGGATACGCGCCGCCAACGCCGGTGCCATCGAGGACACCGCGTCGCGGGCACCGGTCACGCCCATCGTCGAGGCGGCGTAGACGAAGCCGCTGCTGGCTTCGACGGTGCTGACGAGTCGCTCCTCCGTCGTCGACGGTGCGACGAGGAAGATTCGGTCGAGTCCGTACCGATCCGAGACCTCGATCCATTCCTGAGCCTCGTCGGGGATCAGGTCGGGAGTGATGATTCCGAGTCCACCCGCATCGGCGAGGCTCCGGGCGAAATTCTCGATGCCGTATTTGAGCACCAGATTCCAGTAGGTCATGACGACCGCTTTGCCACCCGCGGCTGCGACCTGCTCGGTGACGGCGAAGACGTCCTTGACCCGGGCTCCGGCCCGCAGCGCCACGTCTGCAGCAGCTTGGATCGTGGGGCCGTCCATCACTGGATCGGAGTACGGGATGCCAACCTCGACGATGTCGCACCCGGCATCGACCATGGTCTTGAAGACCTCGATCGACCGGGGGACGGTCGGAAAGCCGGCGGGCAGGTATCCGACGAGTGCAGCGCGCCCTTCGGCACGGCACTTGGCGAACGTCCCGGAGAGGCGAGAGTCGTTGTTGCTCATGGCTTGATACCTGCTTCGTCGTCCACGTTCGCTTCGCCGTCTCCGTCGATCAGACCGAACCACTCGGCTGCGGTGTCGACGTCCTTGTCGCCGCGACCGGACAGGTTGACCAGGATGATGGCACCTTCACCCAGTTCCTTGCCGAGGGTGAGTGCGCCTGCGATGGCGTGCGACGATTCGATGGCCGGGATGATGCCCTCGGTGCGGCACAGCAGCTTGAAGGCGTTCATCGCCTCGGTGTCCGTCACGCCGCGGTACTCGGCGCGCCCGATGTCGTGCAGGTACGAATGCTCGGGTCCGACCCCGGGATAGTCCAATCCTGCTGAGATGGAATGGGATTCGACGGTCTGACCGTCCTCGTTCTGCAGCAGGTACGAGTAGGCACCGTGCAGGGCTCCGGGAGTACCGCCGCTGATGGTCGCCGCGTGGCGACCGGTCTCGACTCCGTCGCCGGCAGCCTCGAACCCGACGAGACGGACATCGGCGTCGTCGATGAACGCGTGGAAGATTCCGATGGCGTTGGACCCGCCGCCGACGCAGGCCGCGATGGCATCGGGCAGGCGGCCGGTGGACGCGAGGACCTGCTGCCGCGCTTCGAGGCCGATGATGCGCTGGAAATCGCGGACCATCACCGGGAACGGATGCGGCCCCGCGACGGTTCCGAAGCAGTAATAAGTGTTGTCGGCGTGGGTGACCCAGTCTCGCAGTGCCTCGTTGATCGCATCCTTGAGAGTGCGCGAACCGGACTTCACTGCGACGACTTCCGACCCGAGCAAACGCATCCGGGCGACGTTGAGGGCCTGGCGCTCGGTGTCGACCTCACCCATGTAGACGACGCAGTCGAGACCCATCAGGGCACAGGCCGTGGCGGTCGCGACGCCGTGCTGACCGGCACCGGTCTCCGCGATGACACGAGTCTTGCCCATTCGCTTCGCGAGCAGAACTTGCCCGAGCACGTTGTTGATCTTGTGAGAACCGGTGTGATTCAGGTCTTCTCGCTTGAGCAGGATTCGAGCGCCACCGGCATGCTCGGACAACCGGGTCGCCTCGAACACCGGAGATGGGCGACCGGTGTAATCGCGCTGCAGCCGATCCAGCTCACCGAGGAACTCGTTGTCGCTGCGCACTTTCTCGTACTCGGCGGTGACTTCCTCGATCACACCCATCAACGCCTCGGGCACGAACCTGCCCCCGTACACGCCGAAGTGACCGCCCACATCGGGCTCGTGCGCGCTGCGATCGGTGAGGCCGATGCTGCTCTGCGGCAGATCAGCGCCCTTGAAGCGGACTACCTGAGGGGCGTCCGCGGCGGAAGAAGTTTGGCTGGTGCTCACCGCTCCAGTGTGCCCCAACGGCGGACCGTCGCCGCGTTCGGGTGGGGTGCCGGTTCAGCGTGCGGGTTTCGGGCACGACGGGTGCGTGCCCGCCGTCACCAGGTCCGAGACCGCAGTGCGCGGATCGCCCGCGGTGACCAGACCTTCTCCGACCAACACTGCGTCGGCGCCGGCTCCGGCGTACGCGAGAAGGTCGGCGGTGCCCCGCACTCCCGACTCGGCAACGCGAATGATCTCACTGGGCAGACCGGGCGCGATACGGCCGAAACTGTCGCGATCGATCTCGAGGGTCTTGAGGTTGCGGGCGTTGATACCGATGACGCTGGCACCCGCCTCGAGTGCGCGATCGGCCTCGGCCTCGGTGTGGACCTCGACGAGTGCCGTCATGCCGAGTGACTCCGTGCGATCGAGAAGAGACGTGAGTGCGTCCTGCTCCAGGGCTGCGACGATCAGCAGGATGACGTCCGCGCCGTGTGCTCGGGCCTCGTGGATCTGGTACGGACCGACGATGAAATCCTTGCGCAGCACAGGAATCGAGACTGCGGCTCGCACCGCGTCGAGATCGGCGAGCGATCCCCGGAATCGACGCTCTTCGGTCAACACGCTGATGACGCGAGCGCCACCCTGCTCGTAGGCACGCGCGAGCACCGCAGGATCACCGATGTCGGCCAACGCGCCCTTGGACGGGCTCGCACGCTTGACCTCGGCAATGACGCCGATGCCGTCCTCGCGGAGGGCAGCCGCCGCGTCGAGAGGTGCCGGGGCCAGCTTCGCTGCTGCCTTCACCGCAGCGAAATCGATCACCGATTCGCGCGCGGCGACGTCGGCTCGTACACCGTCGAGAATCGAGTCGAGAACAGTCATGGTGCCCCAGTCCTTTCTGAGCGTCGACATTCGATGTGAGGAATCTCATCGAGGTCGGAACCTAGCGTAGAGGGCCGAATCAATCCGACGAACGCCGGGTACCGGACTCGTCGGTAGGGTCTTCACCGGCATCGAGCGCGTCCCACATCATGCGCTCGGTCAGGTCTTCACCCTCGTCCTGTGCACCCACGGCGGACGTGGTTCCAGCGGCCCGGCGAGCCACTTCGTCGCGCCGCACAGCCGGAGCTGCGTACTTGGACGAGAGTACCTGTGGGCCAAAAGATTTCCGAATCGACAGGGCAGCCGCCGCGAACGCACACAGGGTCCCTGCGAGCGTGATCAGCGCGGGCAGTGTCGATGCCGTCGTCATCGTCACCTCGGCACGAGCCGGGAGCTCGGCGAGCGCAGCCGCCTCCGAGTCCGAAGCCCCCGCGGCGAGTAGCCGAACGGCCGGAATCGCCGCAGCGATCGCAACCACCGCGATGAGCAACGCCAGAACCCGAGATGCCCACCCGCGCACCGCGAACGAGGCCGCCACAGCAGCGACAAGCACCAAGGCGAGAGGAGTCGTGGCGGCGGCCCAGGTACTGCCGACGAGATCGTCGGTCCGGCTCTCGCCGAGACCGTCGGAGGACGTCACGCTCACCCACGTCATTCTGGACGCACCCCACAGGCATGCGGCCGCAACCACGAGCAGCACGACAGGCAGAACGGCCGATCCGCGACCGCCGGAGCGTTCGGTCATCGGCCACCGACCTCACGCAGCGTTTCGGCTGCTGCGACGGCACTCAGCACGGCCATGGCCTTGTTCCTCGCTTCGTCGTCCTCGTATTCCGCTACCGAGTCGGCCACGACTCCGGCACCGGCCTGCACGTACGCCGTGCCGTCCTTGATGAGCGCGGTGCGAATCGAGATTGCGGTATCGGCGTCCCCGGCGAAGTCGAGATAGCCGACGATGCCGCCGTAGATGCCACGCCGCGTCGGCTCGAGCTCGTCGATCAGTTCCATTGCCCGCACCTTGGGTGCACCCGACAGCGTGCCCGCGGGGAAGCACGCCTTGACTGCGTCCAGAGCCCGCTTTCCCTCGGCGAGCCGTCCCGTCACCGTCGACACCAGGTGCATGACGTGGCTGTAGCGCTCGATATGGCGGTAGTCGCCCACGCGCACCGTCCCGGGAGCACACACTCGGCCGAGATCGTTGCGACCGAGATCGACGAGCATCAGATGCTCCGCGTTCTCCTTCTCGTCGGCCAGCAGATCCTTCTCGAGCAGCACGTCGTCCTCCTCGGAGGCACCGCGCCAGCGCGTACCGGCGATCGGGTGCGTGGTCGCGAGACCGTCCTTCACCGTCACGAGAGCTTCGGGGCTGGATCCGACGATCGAGAACGCCGTCTCGTCGTTCTCCCCCGGCACGTGCATCAGATACATGTACGGGCTGGGATTCGAGGCCCGCAGCATGCGATAGACGTCGAGAGGAGACGCCTCGGTGTCCATCTCGAAGCGCTGCGAGAGCACCACCTGAAACGCTTCACCGGCCTCGATCTCCTCGACCAGCCGCTCGACATCGGCACCGAATCCCTCCGATGTCCGCTGCCTGCGGAAACGGGGCGCGGACTTGGAGAAGACCGACACCGTCGACGCAGCAGGCTCGGACAGATCCGCGCACATCCGGTCCAGGCGACTCACCGCGTCGTCGTAGGCCCGGTCGACGTGCTCGTCGGTGCCGTTCCAGTTGACCGCGTTCGCGATCAGGGTGATCGATCCTTCGTGATGGTCCACGGCCGCCAGATCGGTGGCCAGCAACATGACCATCTCGGGGATGCCGAGGTCGTCCTGCGCATGTTCGGGCAGCTTCTCGATGCGCCGCACCGAGTCGTATCCGAGATATCCGACCATTCCGCCGGTCAACGGCGGCAGGCCCGGCACGCGCTCGGAATGGAGTAGCTCCAAGGTTCGAGCCAACACGTCGAGGGGGTCACCGCCGCTCGGGACACCTGCGGGCACGTTGCCGCGCCACGCCGCCTCGCCGTCGACCACCGTCAGCGCCGCAGGCGCACCCGCACCGATGAACGACCATCTCGACCACGACCGCCCGTTCTCCGCGGATTCGAGCAAGAACGTTCCGGGTCGGTCGGCGGCAAGCTTGCGGTACGCCGACAACGGAGTTTCGGAGTCGGCGAGCACCTTTCGCGTCACCGGCACCACTCGATGCTCGGCGGCGAGCTGGCGGAACACCTCCCGGGACGTGGTCGAGTCCGCGGCATCGGTGGGTTGGGCGTCGATGGGTGCGGCGTCCATGGATGCGGTCTCGGTGGGGCTCGTGTGGGGAGTCGTCTCGCCGTGCATGACCCCATCCTCCCAGGTTCGGCGGCGACACCCTCGCGCGCGGTAACCTGCCGACCATGAAACCAGGCGAGCTCGTTCCCGATTTTTCCCTGCCGGACCAGACCGGAAAGCTGCGAACGCTGACCGAATTGCTTACCGACGGTCCGATAGTGCTGTTCTTCTACCCGGCTGCATTCACCCCCGGATGCACCGCCGAAGCCTGCCATTTCCGCGATCTCGCAGGCGAATTCGCCGAGGTGGGTGCCACCCGGGTCGGCATCAGCGCCGACGCGGTCGCCAAGCAGGCCGAGTTCGCCGCCGCCAAATCGTTCGACTATCCGTTGCTCTCCGACGAGGACGGTGCCGTCGCGACCGCATTCGGGGTCAAGCGCGGCCTGCTCGCCAAGCTCTCCCCGGTCAAGCGCGCGACGTTCGTCATCGGTACCGACCGCAAGGTCCTCGAGAGTTTCTCCAGTGAGCTGCGATTCGAGGCCCACGCGGACAAGGCGCTGGAATACCTGCGCGCGCACCGCAGCTAGGCCGATTGTTCGACGCGATGCCTCGGGCCCGGGGATGCTCGAGGCATCATGTGCAGAACACAACTGTCTCGATCGAGAGGTACCCGCGATGGACACGTCGGCGACACCGAATGATGCGGTGGATCCCCGCTGGCTCACCGAGAGCCAGCAAGAGGCGTGGCGCGCGCTCGTCGCCCTGGTCACCCGACTGCCCGCAGCATTGGACGCCCAGCTGCAACGCGATTCGCAGTTGACCCACTTCGATTACTTCGTCCTCGCGGTCGTCAGCGAGAACCCACAGCGACGAATTCAACTGCGCGATCTCGCGGAGTACGCCAACGCGTCGCTTTCACGTCTGTCGCACGTGGTCACCAAGCTCGAGAAGGCGGGATGGGTTCGCCGCGAAAGTATCCCGGGGAGCCGCGGTTCCTATGCGGTGCTGACCGACGCCGGCATGGAGAAGGTCGTGGCATCGGCGCCAGGACACGTCGAAACAGTGCAGGCTCTGATATTCGACGGACTGTCCGACGCGGAGGTGGGTCGACTGTCGACTCTGAGCACGACGCTACTCACTCAGCTGGACAAGGGAATTGCCGCAGGAACCGGTCACGCCTGAGCCGCGGGCCCCAACAGCACGTCGGAGTCGAAGCAGGTGTGGGTGCCGGTGTGGCATGCCGCGCCGATCTGGTCGACGACCAACAGCACTGTGTCCCCGTCACAATCGAGCCGGACCTCGTGCACGTACTGCGTGTGCCCCGAGGTCTCGCCTTTGACCCAGTACTGCTGCCTGGACCTGGAGTAGTAGGTGCCCTTGCGCGTCGCGAGCGTGCGCGACAACGCTTCGTCGTCCATCCAGGCAACCATCAGTACCTGGCCGGTCGAGCGCTCCTGCACCACAGCACTGAACAGTCCGGCTTCGTTTCGCTTGAGCCGGGCGGACAGCGTCGGGTCGAGAGTCATCGAAAACCTCTTCGCTAGCGGACGACGATGCGCTCGGCGCGCATCGATTCTTTGACCTGGCCGATGGTGAGGTCCCCGAAGTGGAACACGCTTGCGGCGAGGACGGCGTCGGCTCCGGCGTGGACGGCGGGCGCGAAATGTTCGACGCGCCCTGCTCCTCCGCTGGCGATGACGGGAACGTGCACGGCGGACCGGACCGCCGCGATCATCGGCAGGTCGAATCCGGCCTTCGTGCCGTCGGCATCCATCGAATTGAGAAGGATCTCACCGACTCCCAGTTCGGCACCGCGTACTGCCCATTCGACGGCGTCGATACCGGTTCCACGCTTGCCGCCGTGGGTGGTGACTTCCCAGCCCGACGGGGTGTCCTGCTGTCCCTGCGGGACGGTGCGTGCATCCACCGACAGGACGATGCACTGGGACCCGAATCGCTCACTGAGCTCGCGCAGCAACTCCGGCCGAGCGATGGCTGCGGTGTTGACGCTGACCTTGTCGGCACCGGCCCGCAGCAGTAGGTCGACGTCGGCGACAGTGCGTACTCCCCCACCGACGGTCAGGGGAATGAACACCTGCTCGGCGGTGCGGCTGACGACGTCGAGCATGGTTCCTCGATCGGATGTGGACGCCGTGACGTCGAGGAACGTCAGTTCGTCGGCTCCCTGTGCGTCGTACGCTGCCGCGAGCTCGACGGGATCACCTGCGTCGCGGAGGTTTTCGAAGTTGACGCCCTTGACGACACGTCCGGCATCGACGTCGAGGCACGGGATCACTCTGACCGCAACGCTCATCGCACCGGTCCTTCCAAATAGTCGCCGGGTGCACCGAGTTCGGTGATCACCTTCAGCAGTTCGCCGTGTACTCCGGGGCCGGCCGCGAGCACCGACTTCGAATCGATGGTCCACGGTCGGCCTGCGAGATCGGTGACGATTCCGCCCGCAGCACGAACCAGCAGGGCCCCGGCAGCGTTGTCCCAGGCGCGGTATCCGAAGACCACCGCGCCGCCCAGTACGCCGCTGGCGGTGTACGCCAGATCGACTCCGGTGGCACCGTGCATGCGCAGCCGCGAGGAGTGCATCGACAACTCTTCGAGAATGCGAAACCGGAAGCGGCCGGGGATGGATCCACGGCTGGCAACGTTGAACGCACCGAACCCGATCATCGACTCGCGCAACGACTTCGGTTGCAGTGCGGGTAGCGGGGCCCCGTTCAGAAGCAACGGGCCGTCCGCCACGGCAGAGAATCGCTGATTCACCAGTGGTAGCCACGTGAGCCCGAGGACCGGCACCCCGTCATCGAGCAACGCCAACAACGTTCCGGCAGAGGGCAATCCGGACGAGTAGTTGAATGTGCCGTCGATCGGGTCGAGTACCCATACGAGACCGGAGTTCAGATCGGGACCGCCGAACTCTTCACCGTGAACGGCGATTCCGGTGGCGTCGTACAGTTCCGCGCCCAGACGACGCTCGAGTTCGAGATCCACCGCGGTGGCGAAGTCGTCGGGGCCCTTCTGCACGGCACTCGGTGCGCCGACGCCCGCGAGGAACCGATCATGGATGCCGTCGAGCAACCCACCGGCGATCTCGAGCAGACGACTCGGTTCCTCGGGAAGGGTCATTCGTCGTTACCGAGACACTGCCGAGAGGGCATCGGGCAGTGTGAAACGCCCGGCGTACAAGGCTTTTCCGACGATGGATCCCTCCACGCCACGGTCGACCAGTCCGGCGATCGCTTCGAGGTCGGCGATCGTCGACACGCCGCCGGACGCGATGACCGGCTTGTCGGTCCTGTCGCACACGTCGGCGAGAAGTTCGAGGTTCGGGCCGGTCAGGGTGCCGTCCTTGGTGACGTCGGTGACGACGTACCGCGAGCAGCCGTCGCGTTCGAGCCGCTCGAGTACTTCCCACAGGCCACCGCCGTCGCTGACCCAACCGCGGCCACGCAGACGAGGCGCGCCGTCCACCATCAGCACGTCGAGGCCGACCGCGACACGATCGCCGAATTCGCCGATCGCACGAGCGCACCACTCGGGGTCTTCCAGAGCCGCCGTACCCAGGTTGACGCGTGCGCATCCGGTTGCGAGGGCGGCGCGCAGGGAATCGTCGTCGCGAATTCCGCCCGAGAGCTCGACCTTCACATCGAGCTCACCGACCACCGAGGCCAACAGTTCACGGTTGGACCCGCGCCCGAACGCGGCATCGAGATCCACCAGATGGACCCACTCGGCACCGTCGTTCTGCCACGCCAGGGCGGCATCACGGGGCGAACCGTACTTCGTTTCGCTACCGGCTTCCCCTTGAACGAGACGGACAGCTTCGCCGCCTGCGACATCGACAGCAGGCAATAAGACCAGGCTCACGTGCGGTTATGCTACGGGCCGACTCGCGTCGAATTCAAAACGGGTCAGCACTGCCTGCATCCGCAGGCCGCCGGGACGGACCGTCAGCTGTCGGGACCGAGTTCCTTGCGCGTCATGCGCGTGGACACGACCCCCATGGCCGTGATCGCCCCGACAACTCCGGCCAACGCGATGAGCAGAGCAACGCCGGCGGTGGGCTGCCACACAGCGATCGACACGGTCGCGAGGGCAAGTACCGCAACTGCCGCCCCGAGCGCTCGAAACGCCAACCGGCCGAGCGAGAACTCGCGTTCGCTCACACCGATCGAACCCAGTTCTCGAGCAACGCGGCACCGGCGTCGCCGGACTTCTCGGGGTGGAACTGCGTGGCCGAGAGCGCGCCGTTCTCCACGGCAGCGAGGAAGCGCCCACCGTGATCGGCCCACGTGAGCAACGGCGCGGCGATGGTCTCGCTCGGTTCGAGCTCCCACTGCTGCGCGGCGTAGGAATGGACGAAATAGAACCGTGTCTCGCGGTCGATGCCGTCGAACAACACGCTGTTCTCCGGAGCCTCGACGGTGTTCCAACCCATGTGCGGGAGCACGTCCGCCTGCAGGCGTTCGACAGTGCCCGGCCATTCGCCGCACCCGTCCGCCTCGACGCCGAACTCGACACCGCGATCGAAGAGGATCTGCATGCCGACGCAGATTCCCAGTACCGGGCGGCCACCCGCGAGACGACGCCCGATGATGCGCTCACCTCGAACGGCCGTCAGACCCTCCATACAGGCGGCAAATGCACCGACCCCGGGAACCACCAGCGCTTCTGCATTCAGGGCTTCGTCGAAGTCGGAGGTCACCGTCACGTCGGCACCGACGCGGGCCAACGCCCTTTTCGCCGAGTGCAGATTGCCCGAGCCGTAGTCGAGCAACACCACAGAAGTCATGGAACGAGTCTATCGGGGACGTGGACGCGCGATCAGTGCCACCGCCGCGACAACGGCAACGGTGGCTGCACCTGCAGTGAACCCGGCGGTGTAGCCCACACTCGTCGCGACCACACCGAGGGCGAGCGCCCCTGCGCCGGTACCGGCATCGAAGCTGATGTTCCACACGGCACTGGCGCTGCTGTACCGCGCGGGCCCCGCCGCGTCGAAGGCCATCACCAGACTGTCGTTCTGGCATGCGCCGTAACCGATTCCGAACAACACAGCGGCGACGAAGAACAGTGCGGCAGGCATGGCACCCGCGGCGGCAACGGCGAACAAACCGACGCCCAGGGCCGCGGAGATGAGCGCAGGCACCACCGACCGGCCGATTCCGATGCGATCGGCGACCGAGCCGGCGGCATATCGACCGACCAACATCGCGGCGCTGACCACGGCGAGGGCCACGCCGATCATCGCGGCTCGGTCGGATTCGGCGATCGGCAGCAGACTGGTGATGCCGCCGTACGACGCCGACACCGACGCAACGACGAGGCACGGCACCAGGAATCGCCGGGCGTCGAGGCGGACCCGGTCGACCCGAGCCGGTTGCGGTGCAGGCCGGGTCGGCGGCAACAGAGCCACCCCGATCAACCCCGCAGCGGGAACCAGAGCCCCCAGTACGAACACCGCCGTCGGGCTGGCCGCGAAGATCACCAGGCCCAGCGGCAACGTCACCATCTGCGACAACGCGACCGCGATCCCCTGTGCTCCCGTCGCGCGGCCGAGCAAGTGGGTCGGTGCCAACTCGGCGACGATGGCGGCCCCGGCGACCGTCAACATTCCGAAACCCGTGCCCCGCAGCGCCGATACGGCCAATGCCGGTACGGCCTGCACCGACACGATGAACAGCAACGCCGGAACACCCAGAAGCAGGCAACCGGCCGCGAGCACGGGCCGATGGCCGACGCGAACCAGCATCGCGGGAACGAACAGTTGGGTGATGACCGTGGTGGCCATGAATACCGCGGTGCTGGCTGCCGCCACCGCGTCGGACGAACCCGATTGCGACACCGCCAGCGGAACCACCGGGAGCAACAGGCCCCAGCCGCCGAACGCAGCCGCACCCATGGCCATCGCGGCCGGGAGGCCACGAATCGAACTCAGACCACTCAACGCACGAGCACCGCTCGACCGATCACAGACTGCCCTTGGTGGAGAGAATTCCGGTGACCCGAGGGTCGTATTCGGTGGCCTGACGCAGCGCCCGAGCGACGGCCTTGAACTCCGCCTCGGTGATGTGGTGCTGGTCGCGGCCGTAGATGACGCGGACATGCAACGCGATCCGAGCGTTGGACGCCAAGGTCTCGAACACGTGCTTGTTGATCACGGTCGAGTACGGAACACCCGGGTAGCCGCCGATCACCGAGTGCACCATGTAGTCCGGCTCGCCGGTGTGCACGCAGTAGGGACGGCCGGACACGTCGACCGCCGCATGCACGAGTGTCTCGTCCATCGGAATGAACGAGTCGCCGAAGCGGGTGATGCCGGACTTGTCGCCGAGGGCTTGTCCCAGCGCTTGCCCGAGCACGATCGCAGTGTCCTCGACCGTGTGATGCGCCTCGATCTCGATGTCGCCCTTGGCCCGCACGGTGAGATCGAAGCGGGCATGGGTGCCGAGGGCAGTGAGCATGTGGTCGTAGAACGGCACGCCGGTGGAGATGTCGACGATGCCGGTGCCGTCGAGGTTCAGCTCGACGGAGATGTCGGATTCCTTGGTGGTGCGCTCGATCTTGGCGATGCGGGGAGCGGGTGTGGTCACTGCAGTGCCTCTGCTCTTTCGGTCGATGCGAGTTCCGAGCTGACGGTGAGGAATCGGTCGTTCTCGTGAGCGAGTCCGATGGTGACACGCAGATACCCGGGAATTCCGACGTCCCGGATGAGCACGCCGTCGTCCAGGTACCGCTGCCAGGTGGCGGCCGCATCGGAGAACCGGCCGAAGAGCAGGAAGTTGGCGTCGGACGGCACCACGTCGTACCCCTGTGCGACGAGCGTTTCGGCAACGCGATCGCGTTCGGCCGACAATGCGGCCACGCTCGCCAGGGTGTCGTCGGCGTGCCGCAACGCGGCCCGAGCGGCAGCTTGCGTGACCACCGAGAGGTGATAGGGCAAGCGCACCAACAGCATTGCGTCGATCACGGCCGGGGCCGCAACGAGGTATCCCAGCCGGCCGCCGGCGAACGCGAACGCCTTGCTCATGGTCCGACTGACGACGATCTTGCTGGGGTAGCTCTCGATCAATCCGATTGCGCTTGCCGCCGAGGAGAATTCGGCGTACGCCTCGTCGACCACGACGATTCCCGGTGCGGCGTCGAGGATTCGACGCAGATCTGCCTCGTCGATGCTGTGCCCGGTCGGATTGTTGGGGCTGGTCACGAACACGACGTCCGGCTTACGCTCCTCGATCGCCTGCACTGCGTAGTCGACGTCGAGAGAGAAATCCGCCCGGCGCTGCGCCGGAATCCACTCGGTCTGAGTCCCCGACGAAATGATCGGGTGCATCGAATACGACGGCACGAAACCCAGCGCGGTACGGTCCGGCCCACCGAAGGCCTGCAGGAGTTGCTGCAGAATCTCGTTGGAGCCGTTGGCCGCCCACACGTTGGCAGTGTCGACCGCAAAGCCGGTCTGCCCGGTGAGATACCGCGCCAGGTCGGCTCGCAAGTCGTCCGCGTCGCGATCCGGATACCGGTGCAGCTGCGCCGCGGCGATACGCACCGATTCGGCAACGTCGTCGATCAGTGCCTGCGTCGGCGGGTGCGGATTCTCATTGGTGTTCAACTGAACCGGCACGGCGAGCTGCGGCGCGCCGTACGGCGACTTGCCGATCAGCGCCTCGCGCAACGGCAGATCGTCGAGCGAAATTGATTGCCCCAGAGCATCACTCATGATGTACCACCGGTACGCAACCCCTCGAAACGCAGCCGAACGGCCTCACCGTGAGCCGGGAGATCTTCGGCGTTGGCCAGCGCAATGACGTGCGCAGCAACATCTTTCAGTGCGGCCTCACTGTAGTCCACCACGTGGATCCCACGCAGGAACGTCTGCACACTCAGGCCGGACGAATGCCGAGCGCACCCGGCCGTCGGCAGTACGTGATTGGAGCCGGCGCAGTAGTCACCGAGGCTCACTGGAGACCACGCCCCCACGAATACAGCACCGGCGCTGCGCACGCGAGCGGCTACGTCGGACGCATCCTTCGTCTGAATCTCCAGGTGTTCGGCCGCATAGGCGTTGACCACGGCCAGGCCCTGTGTGACGTCGTCGACCAGAACGATTCCGGACTGGCTACCGCTCAGCGCCGTGGTGACGCGTTCTGCGTGCCGGGTGGACGCCATCTGCGCATTGACAGCCTCGTCGACGGCATCGGCGAGTTCGAGGCTGTCGGTCACCAGCACACTGGCGGCCATCACGTCGTGCTCGGCTTGACTGATCAGGTCTGCTGCGACGTGCAGCGGATCCGCGGTGCCGTCGGCGAGAACCGCGATCTCGGTAGGGCCTGCCTCGGAGTCGATTCCGATGAGCGAACGACACAGTCGCTTGGCCGCCGTGACGTAGATGTTGCCCGGGCCGGTGATCAGATCGACCGGTGCCAGTTCTTCGCCGTCGGTGTCGACCCCGCCGTACGTCAGCAGGGCGATGCCCTGACCGCCGCCGACGGCCCAGACCTCGTCGACTCCGAGGAGCTGCGCGGCCGCCAGGATCGTCGGGTGGGGTAATCCACCGAAGTTCTTCTGCGGCGGCGACGCCACCACCAGCGAACCGACGCCAGCGATCTGCGCAGGCACCACGTTCATCACGACCGACGACGGGTACACAGCGTTGCCACCGGGCACGTAGAGACCCACGCGATCGACCGGAATCCAGCGCTCGGTCACCGTGCCGCCGGGCACCACCTGGGTGGTGTGGTCGGTGCGGCGTTGATCCGAGTGCACCAGTCGGGTTCGCTCGATCGCGACCTCGAGGGCGGACCGGACGGCCGGGTCCAGCTCGTCGAGAGCTCGAACCAATTCCTGCTGCGGAACCCGAACGCGGTCCGGTCGGACTCCGTCGAACTTCTCGCTGAACTCGAGGGCCGCGTCGGCCCCACGGTCCTTGACGGCGTCGACGACGGGCCGAACCTGGTGCAGCACCGAATCGACATCCACTCCGCCTCGGGGAAGAGCGCCGCGTAGTTCGGCAGTGGATGGAGTTCGTCCGCGTAGATCGACGCGGGCGAGCTCGATGCGGGCAGGCATAGTGGGCCCCTTCGTGGAGTCGGTTCGGTGCCGGGGTTCGGTCGAATCAGTGTTGTCCGAACCATCAGGATAGTTCCACCGAATTCGGCTCAGCCCCGCACGTCCCACAGATGGTGGATGGGATCGTGAATGTAGTAGGCCGCCAGAGTTTCGACGGTGAAGTGGGAACCGTCGCTGCGTCGCCCTCTGCGATCACGGTCTTCCGGCGGCACAGCCGAGAAGGCGTCGGCCAATGCATGTGCCGCTTCCCCGAGTTCCGACGCCACCGTCGCCGGATTCTGTGCGTTGTAGTTCTCGGCCACGGCGGTGGCGTCCTGGTCCCAGTTGTCGAACTCGGGGTCGTCCTCGGTCAGCACCAGCGCCAACCGGGTGCGGAATATGCGGTGTGCATCCCGAACATGTGCGCCGTATTCGAGCGCCGACCACGTCGAATCGTCGGGCCGCACTGACGCGTCCTCGCGATAGAGCACTGCGATCCATCGATCCACGTCGCCGCGAATCAACCCGGGCACGGCGTCGTATTCGACGGAGCTCGAGTCGAACCCGCAGTCGGGGCAGGCACTGTCGAGGACCCACGTCCAGTTCTTCGTATCGGGTTCGATCGGCATGCGGGTCACTGTAGAGCAGGGCCCGTACCGCCACGGGATGTCCGAGAGGTCAGGCGTAACGAGCAGCCAGATTGTGCAGTGTGCTCGTGATGCCCTGCGCATTCTTCTGCGGCATCTTGAACAACTCGAGCATTTTCGGAACCTTGGCGGTGCCGTAGACGAAGCTCTCGGTGACAGTGGTCAGGCCCGGCTGCTTCTCCTCGAATTCCCAGCGCCAGCTGTGGCCCATCGGGTGCTGCCACTCGATGATCTTGTGTCGATCCGCATCCACGAACTCGGTCACGGTGCTGGTGATCTTGTACGGCACGCCGTACTGCTTCATGCCGACGGAGAATTTCGCGCCGCTGCTCAGCCTCTCGGGTCCACGGACGGTGTCCTTGACTGTGCCGGATCCGTCCAGCTCGCCGTGCCGGGTGGGATCGGCCACGATGTCGAACAGTTCGGCGGCCGGCGCTCGAACCTCGGTCTGTCTCGTGACCTGCTGGGGACCGCTGTCGATGGTTCTGATGTCTGCCATCTGCAGCGTCTACCCCACAATGACCGTATCGACACCCGGCCACCGCGCAGAATGCGAATTGACGGGCGTAGTTCAATGAACACATGTCCTGGTCAGTGTGGCTCGCCTTCCTCGGCGCGAGCATCGTCATCAGTCTGTCTCCCGGAGCCGGAGCCATCGCGTCGATGTCCACAGGTCTGCGCTACGGCCTGCGCCGCGGGTACTGGAACATCTTCGGGCTGCAGATCGGCCTGCTGGTCCAGATCGGCATCGTCGCAGTCGGACTCGGTGCCGTCCTGGCCAATTCGGCCCTGGCCTTCACCGCGATCAAGTGGTTCGGTGTCGCCTATCTGGTCTACCTCGGCATTCGCCAGTGGCGGTCGGCTCCGTCCGAAGTCGCGGACGCCCCCGCAGTGGCGGATCGAGGCACGACGATGCTCGCGCGAGGATTTCTCGTCAACGCGAGCAACCCGAAAGCCGTCGTGTTCATGGTCGCTGTACTGCCCCAGTTTCTCGACCCGACGCGGCCGCTGATCACCCAGTACCTCGCCATCGCCGCGACCATGGTCGTCGTCGACATGCTGGTGATGACCGGTTACACCTCTCTGGCATCGCGAGCCCTCCGCATGATGCGGTCGCACCGTCAGCAGAAGACCATGAACCGCACGTTCGCCGGCCTGTTCTTTGCCGCCGCAACATTTCTGGCCACGGTACGAAGGGTGACCCCATGAGGAAATACCGCGTGATCATGAAGAATGCGCTCGGCGGAGATCCGATTCCGTTGGGGCTCTTCGACACTCTGCTCGAAGCCAACACCTGGATTCAGGACGTGGGCAAGCGGGACGAGCACGAACTCGGCACGTACTCGGTCGAAGTGGAGGTCGACGAGTGAGTACACGGTGTCCGTGTTCGAGTGGGGAGACGTTCGATGCCTGTTGCGAGCCGTACCTGACGGGCTCCGTCGATGCGCCGACGGCCGAGAAGCTGATGCGCTCGCGCTTCACCGCGTTCGCCGTCGGTGACGTTGCCTACCTGCGGACGTCCTGGCATCCCGACACCGCACCGGCCGAGCTGGAGTTGGACCCCAACCAACGGTGGTATCGACTCGACATCCTTGCTGCCGACGCAGGCGGACTTTTCGACGAGACCGGCACCGTGCAGTTCGAGGCACGGTACAAGCATCCCGACGGTGCCGGCACGATGTCGGAGATCAGCCGTTTCGTCCGGGTCGACGGCAGGTGGCGCTACCTCGACGGAGTCGTCGCGCCCTAGAGGTTGCGCAGTTTCGTGGGCCGATTGCTCGCGGTGCGACGCGCTTCCTGCTTCTCCTTGATGCGCTCGGCATCCTTGCGAACCTGGATCTGAGTCCGACGCTCGCGTACCAGCCACTGCGGTGGGCTGGCGATCAGTTCCTCGATCTCCACACTGGTCAACGCTTCGGTGACTCCGCCGCGTGCCAATCCGGCGATGGACACGTCGAGCTTCTTCGCGATCACGTCGCGGGGGAAGGGTCCGTCGGTCTGCAAGTCGGTCAGCCACTGCGGCGGATCACTGCGCAGGGCGTCCAGGTCGGATCTGCTGATCATCGAGTTCTGGAACTCTTCCGGCGCTGCGGGTAGATAGATGCCGAGCTTGTTCGCCGCGGTCAATGGCTTCATGGTCTGCTGTTTGTTCTCCGGGCTCACCGGACCAGCTTATCCGGCAATCGGCGGTCCCGACGCCACCGTCCCGCGCTTCGTACACCGTCCCATAGGCTCGACTCCGTGAACATCGATGTGCAGACACTGCGCTGGTATGCGGCAGTGGCGCAACAACTGCATTTCGCCCGCGCTGCTCAGTCGCTCGGAATCTCCCGAATCCGCCTCAGCAAGACCGTGGTGGAACTCGAAGAGTTGCTCGGCGTCGACCTGTTCGTGCCGGGTGCCTCCCCCACCGAACTCACCGCCGACGGACGCGATCTGCTCGAACGCGCGTTGGTCGAGATCGCCGAGGACGATCGGCGTTCGGAGGTTGCACAGGTTGCTGCCGGCGAGCCGCGCAGTTTCACCATCGGATACGCCGAGGGCGTGACGCTGACCAAGTGGACGCGAATCTGGGCCGATCGGTTTCCCGATGTCGCGTTGTCCGTCGTGGCGACGACTCCGGACACGCAGGTGTCTCATCTGCGTGACAGAACGGTCGACGTCAGCTTCGTCAGGCCGCCGATCGACCGTGAAGGTCTGAACGCCATCGGGCTGTATCAGGAAGTTCAGGTCGTGGTGGTGCCCAAAGACCATGCGGTCGCAGCATTCGACTCGGTCACCGCGCTGGACCTCGCGGACGAACACCTGCTCGCCGATCCGGCCTCGGTGCCCGAATGGGCTGCTGTTGCAACAGAACTGAGCACCGGCGATCGTCCCGCACTGCCACCGATGAACAGCACTGCGGAGACTTTCGAGTACGTGGCTGCCGGGCTGGGGGTGGCGATCGTCCCGCACTCGGTTGCTCGTTTCAACGCTCGCAAGAATCTCGTGTACCGCCCGGTCACCGACGTCGAGCAGTCGCAGATCGCACTGGCCTGGGTGGCGGAGCGGGAAGACGACCGCATCGAAGAATTCATCGGCATCGTGCGGGGCCGGTCGACGCGAAGTTCACGCGGATCGTCGGACGACGCGCCCGTCAAGAAGAAGAAGGCGCAGCCCTCCAAACCGGCTCGACCGGTCGTCAAGACGAAAACGAACGCACGTCGCAGCGGAAAGAGACGCTAGCCGGGCTTCGCCCTCGCTCACGACTACGAGGGGCGCAGCCGTAGCCGATCGATGTCCCGTCGATCACGCTTGGTCGGACGGCCCGTTCCGCGGTCACGTCGGGGAACCGACGCCAGAACCTCTTTCGGTGGCGGCGGCGGACTGCGATCGATCATGCACTCGGGGACGACCGCTGCGCCGACGCGTTTGGTGATGGCACGTACGACGACGACGATCTTTTCCACGCCCTCCACGCGCAGCCGGATCTCGTCGTCCGGCCCGATGCGTTGGCCGGGCTTTGCGGGGGTGCCGTTGACGCGGACATGCCCACCGCGACAGGCTGCGGCCGCGGCAGACCGCGTCTTGAACAGTCGCACCGCCCAGATCCAGCTGTCCAGACGGGCACTCTGCAATTCCATCTTCGAACGTCTTCCTCGAATCGTGAGGCTCGGCTACACGTCCAGGCCGAGGTCGAGCACTGTCACCGAGTGTGTCAGACCGCCCACCGCCAGGAAGTCGACCCCCGTACGCGCGTAATCCCGAGCCACGTCGACGGTCAGTCCACCCGAGGATTCCAACTTGGTGTCCGGCGCGAACTTGTCGCGGCGCTGCACTGCCATCTGCGTCTGCCACAGCGCGAAGTTGTCCAGCAGAACGAGTTCGACGTTCTCGGCGAGCACCTCGTCGAGTTGTTCGAGACTGTCGACCTCTACCTCGCAGGCGATGTTCGGCGCAGCGGCACGCACGGCTCGCAGGGCAGCGACGACGGAGCCGGCCGCCGCGACGTGGTTGTCCTTGATCAGCGCGGCGTCACCGAGACCCATCCGATGGTTGACACCGCCGCCCGCCCGTACCGCGTACTTCTGCAGCGATCGCAGTCCGGGCAACGTCTTTCGACTGTCTCGAATGCGACACTCGGTCTCTGCGACCTCGGCGACCCAGCCGGCCGTGGCAGTTGCGATACCCGACAGGTGACAGACGATATTGAGCATGGTGCGCTCGGCGGTGAGCAATCCACGGGTGGGAGCTTCGACCGTCAGAACAGCCTGTCCGGGTTCGACATTCGATCCGTCGGCGGTCCTGTGGCGGATCGAGTACGCGCCCGAACCGATCACCTCGTCGAGAACCAGCAGTCCGACATCGAGGCCCGCGAGGGTGCCGAACTGTCGAGACACCACCGACGCCGTGGCCACGGCGTCCTCGGGAACCGTTGCCATGGTGGTGACATCCGGCCCGTACCGGAGATCCTCGTCCAGCGCGGTGCGGATGAGTGCGAGAACCTCGCCGCGATCGACTCCCGGGTTCACTTCGTCGGCAGTACCGGTCATGTCAGCTTGCTCCCGTCATCACGTCATCGTTCACGATCGTCAGTCGTCCGTTCTCGTCGCGTTCGACATACAGGCTCCGTCGGTACTCGGGCATGCTGTCCGGGAAATCCCGTCGGGTGTGACACCCTCGGCTCTCTCGGCGGTGCGCCGCAGCCAGCACGATCACGTCTGCCGCTGCCGTCAGGGCGGCATCCTCGACCGCTACGCCGTCGACCGGAGGTTCCGACACCACGCCGTATGCCAGCACGTTCTGTGCGTCCGCAAGACCGGACGCATCGCGGACGACACCGACGTGCGTGGTCATGGTTCGCTGCAGTACCGCGCGATCGATCCGGCGGTACATAGGCAGCGCGGTATCGGACACCGCGACCGTGGTTCCGACCCGCTCCGCGGCGACGAGCGCAGCGCGTTCGCCGACCACCAGACCCTCGAGCAGACTGTTCGACGCCAGCCGGTTGGCACCGTGCAGCCCGGTGCGCGCCACCTCACCCGCAGCGAGCAACCCCGAGACGGACGTCCGTCCGAACGTGTCGGTCACGACTCCCCCGCACGAGTAGTGCGCGGCGGGTGCCACGGGGATGAGATCCGTTGCGGGATCGATTCCGGCGTCCAGGCACGATGCCGTCACGGTCGGGAAACGCTCGCGTACGTGCTCGACGCGACGGGCGTCCAGCAACACGTGGTCGTCGCCGCTGCGGTGCAGCAACTCGGCGATGGCACGCGAGACCACGTCGCGTGGTGCGAGGTCGCCCATGGGATGAACACCGTCCATGAATGCGCGGCCGGTGGCATCGACCAAGCGTGCACCCTCTCCACGCACCGCTTCGCTGATCAACGGGCGACGGCCCGTCGACCCTGCGGCGAACAGCACGGTCGGGTGGAACTGAACGAACTCCAGATCCGCGACCCGTGCGCCCGCATCCAGAGCCAGCGCAATGCCGTCGGCCGTGGCACCGGCCGGGTTGGTACTGCACGAGAACAGTTGTCCCAGGCCGCCTGTCGCGAGCAACACCGTCGGGGTGCGAACGACGCCGACACCGCGAGGCCCGCGCACGAGGAGTCCGGCCACCTCGCCGTCGGTGGTCAGTACACGGAGCGCGGTGGTGTCGAATTCCACCGAAGGCACTGCGGAGTCCAGTGTGCGTTGCACCTCCGCTCCGGTGGCATCGCCGCCGGAATGGATGATTCGGCGAACACTGTGGCCACCCTCTCGGGTGCGGGAAACCGAACCGTCGGGCGCGCGATCGAAATGTGCGCCGGCGACTTCGAGCGACGCGATCGCCGCGCGGCCGCCCGACACGATGGAACGCACCGCATCCTCGTCACACAGGCCCGCGCCTGCTGCGCAGGTATCCGACACGTGCGCGTCGATCGAGTCGCCGAGATCGGTGCCGACTACTGCGATTCCGCCCTGCGCATACTTGGTCGCGGTGTCGACCGAACTGCCCTTGCTGACCGTCAGCACGCGCAGGCCGCGAGCGGCGGCCGTGCGAGCCGCGGTCAGTCCGGCGATTCCGCCGCCGACGACGACGAGGTCGGCCGCGGTTTCCCAGGCGACCGACGGGTTCACTCGCCGCCGCCGGGTGTGCCGATCTCGATCATGCGTTGCACCGACTTGCTGGCGATGTTCGCCGTTTCGAGGTCGACGTGGACCTCGTCGCGCCCTTCGACGAGGCAGCGCAACAGCGCGGCGGGCGTGATCATCTTCATGTATCCGCACGACGCGCGGTCGTTGACGGCCAAGAAGTCGACATCGGGTGCAGCCCTGCGGAGTTGATGCAGCATCCCGATCTCGGTGGCGACCAGAACCTGCTTGGATTCGGTGGCGCGGGCCGCGTCGAGCATGCCGCCGGTGGAGAGGATCTTGACCTTGTCGGCGGGCACGAATCCTTCGCCGGCGAGGTAGAGAGCCGAGGTGGCGCAACCGCATTCGGGATGCACGTAGAGCTCTGCATCGGGGTGGGTTCGAGACTTCTCGGCGAGCTCGTCGCCGTTGATGCCTGCGTGGACGTGGCATTCACCGGCCCAGATGTGCAGATTCTCGCGCCCGGTCACGCGCTTGACATGAGCCCCGAGGAACTGGTCGGGCAGGAAGAGGATGTCGCGGCTCGGATCGATCGATTGCACGACCTCGACCGCGTTGGACGAAGTGCAGCAGATATCGGTGAGCGCCTTGATCTCAGCGGTGGTGTTGACGTAAGAGACGACGACGGCATCCGGGAAGTCTGCCTTCCACTCGCGCAACTGCTCGGCAGTGATCGAGTCGGCGAGCGAGCAACCCGCACGCTGGTCCGGGATCAGGATCGTCTTCTGCGGGCTGAGGATCTTGGCGGTCTCGGCCATGAAGTGCACGCCGCAGAACACGATGGTGTCCTCGGATACCTCGGCGGCCATGCGCGAGAGCGCGAGCGAATCACCCACGTGATCGGCAACGTCCTGAATCGCAGGCAGCTGGTAGTTGTGCGCCAGCAGGGTCGCACCTCGCAGATCGGCGAGCCGTCGCACTTCCGCGGCCCATTCAGCCGACGCGTCGACTCCCCCGTAACCACCGGCTCCATCGACGATGTCGCGGACTCCGGCGAAAGCCGAGTCCAGGAAGTTCACCTGGGTAGCGCTGCTGGTCATGACGGTTCTCCTTCACCGATCATCCGGTCGTCGGTGACCGAATTTCCTCCGAGGGAGTTTTCGACTTATGATCGAAAACATGATTCATCGTAGCACCGTCCACGAAGTACTCATTGCGGTGTTCCAAGTTCGGGTCTTTTCCGACCCCGACACCCCTGAACTGGCGGTCCTGTTGTGGCAGCGTGCACTCGACCCCGAGGCGGGCACCTGGTCACTCCCCGGGGGCACCCTGCGCGACGACGAGAACCTGGCCACGTCCGCGCGGAGACAGCTCGCCGAGAAGGTCGACGTACGCAAGGTGGCACACCTCGAGCAGCTGTCCATCTTCAGCGAGCCCGACAGAGTGCCGGGAGATCGCCGAATCGCGTCGACGTTCCTGGGCCTCGTACCGATCGCGGCCGAGCCGACCCTGCCCGCGGATACGACCTGGTACCCGGTGTCGGAGCTGCCCGCCATGTCGTTCGATCACGGAACGGTCGTCGAGCACGCACGGCATCGACTGGTCGCCAAACTGTCGTACACCAACATCGGATTCGCCCTCGCTCCTGCAGAATTCGCGATTTCGACGCTTCGTGAAATCTACGGCGCAGCCCTCGGCTATCAGGTCGACGCCACCAATCTGCAACGGGTACTGAGCCGCCGCGGCGTCATCGAACCCACCGGACGGCGTGCACCGTCGGGTCGAGCGGGTGGACGGCCTCCAGCATTGTTCCGGTTCGCCGACAACAGCATTCGCGTCACCGACGAGTTCGCGGCATTGCGGCCACCACAGGCATGAACGAGATCCGCCGTCAGTCGGGCACCCGCGAGTCGAACGACGGCGGCGGCGGAGCGACGTCGAATTCGATCTCGTCGAGCTCGGGATCGGAATCGGGGTGCTGCAGATCGTCGTTGGGATTCATCGCCGCGAGCAGCAGTATCACCAACGACGCCGTCAGCGCCTGCACGATCAGTGCCGTTGGCGTGTCGATACTCGGTGCAACCCGGACGATCGATCCGACGGCCGGCTCGTCCGCCCTCGGGAATCGCAGCGCCGCAACGCCGTTGCCCACCAGCACTGCTGCGATCGAGCCGACGAACGACCCGACGAACACGGCCACGAACAGCCGTGGACCCCGCTGGGAAATCCACAGCCACCACCCGATCGGCACGAGAATGCCGAGAGCGAACGAGACGAGGACGAACAGGGCGAGAGCGTCGAATCGATGCAGACTCTCCCCAGTCAGTGTTGCTCCTCTGTCCTGCGCGACGACGAGCAACTGCTGGCTCGGTGCCAGGAATCCCCACAGCAGACCGCCGACGGCGGACAGCGCGATCGTCACACCGCCGACCAGAGCCACAAAGCGAAGCGTTCGACGCCGCTCCGGAGTCTCGACGGCAGACGAGGTCGTCACCTAACGCCTACCCGTCGCGGCGGAATCGATCAGGCCGTGCCGCGAGCACACCGACGTCCATCCGTCGGGCACGATCTGCACCACCATCCTGCGACCGCACCGGTCGCAGTACCTCGGCGGCTCCAGCCCGAGACCGACGGCAACCGAGAACGACGGTGCCCCCGCATCCGTACCGACCTCGACAGGCCGACCGGTGTGCGGGTCGTACCGGCTCTCGCTCGTCATTCGACCCACCTTAATACGCGCATCAGATCGTCGAGTTCAACGCTTTGATCGGCATCTGCAGTTCCCCGAGAAGATCGAGATCCTCCTCGGCGGGACGACCGAGCGTCGTCAAGTAGTTTCCGACGATGATCGCGTTGATGCCGCCCAGAATTCCCTGCTGAGCTCCGAGATCACCGAGAGTGATCTCGCGGCCGCCCGCGAATCGAAGAATCGTCCGCGGCAGGGCCAGCCGGAAGGCGGCAACGGCTCGCAACGCATCCGATGCAGGCAGCACGTCCAGATCTCCGAACGGCGTTCCGGGACGTGGGTTCAAGAAATTCAGGGGAACCTCGTCGGGTTCGAGAGCGCCGAGATCGGCTGCGAACTCGGCTCGCTGCTCCAGCGTCTCGCCCATACCGAGGATGCCTCCGCAACAGACCTCCATGCCGGCCTCGCGGACCATCCGCAGTGTGTTCCAGCGTTCCTCCCAGGTATGGGTGGTGACCACGTTCGGAAAGTAGGACCGCGAGGTCTCGAGGTTGTGGTTGTAGCGATGCACACCCATTGCGGCGAGTTGGTCGACCTGATCCTGGTCGAGCATGCCCAGCGAACAAGCGATGTCGATGTCGACCTCGCCGCGAATGGCCTCGATTCCTGCGGCGACCTGCGCGAGCAGTCGAGCGTCCGGACCCCGCACTGCGGCCACGATGCAGAACTCCGTGGCTCCGGTCTTTGCGGTCTGTTTCGCCGCCTCGACCAACGACGGAATATCGAGCCAGGCCGCCCGCACCGGAGAGGCGAACAGGCCCGACTGCGAGCAGAAGTGGCAGTCCTCGGGGCAGCCTCCGGTCTTGAGGCTGACGATCCCCTCGACCTCCACTTCCGGTCCGCACCATCGCATCCGAACCTCGTGCGCCAGTTGCATCGTCTCTTCGAGACGGTCCTCTCCGAGCTCGAGTACCTCGAGCACCTGGGATCGATCGAGCGCAATGCCGTTGTCGAGCACCTGCAGGCGCGCCGTACGCAATATGTCCATACCGGTCCCCTCGTCATCGAACGGTCTCGGAATTGAACACCGTTCAAGTTGAACGGCGTTCACGTTAGGCACCGCACTCGGCTACTGTCAAAGCGAAACACCGCGTCGAACGGCAGGGGTAGGAAGTGCAGCTACGCAGGCAGGACGTCCTGGACGGTGCAATAGCCATTCTCGACGAGTACGGCCTCGCGGATCTGACCATGCGCCGCCTGGCGACCTCACTGCACGTCCAACCCGGAGCGCTGTACTGGCACTTCCCCAACAAGCAGACGCTGCTGGGAGCGATCGCAGATCACATACTGTCCGGTGCCGACGCACCGTCGACGGAAGAACTGTGGGACGCGCAGATCTCGCAGATCGCACATCGACTTCGCGACGCGCTGCTCTCCCGGCGCGACGGAGCCGAACTGGTCGCCTCCACCTACGCCTCGCGGCTCACCACCAACCGCATCCGTGAACGCATCGCCGCGGTCTGCATTCGTGCCGGGTTGCCCAGAGTCGACGCCGAACTGACCGCCGATACGCTGCTGTACTACGTGCTCGGCCATACCGTGGACGAACAGGCTCGGGTCCAGATGGACTCGGCCGGGGCGCTGACCGCCGACGCGTCCCCGATGTTCGAGCGCCCCGATCCCACCAGCAAATTCGACTTCGGTCTCCGACTCTTTCTGGACGGCGTGCGCCACGCCGCGTCCGAACCACGCTCGGTCAGGATTCGGTGAACACGATTCGGTCGCGTCCGTTGTCCAGAGTCATCGTGTCGTCTTCTCTGGACCATTTCGGCTTCGAGGACAGAAACTCCGACAGCCACCGATCCTGCTCCATGAGCTCGGTCGGGCACCCCATCCGCGTGGCACCCAGAGAATCGACGGTGAGCGTCCCCAACGAGGTGTCGACGGTGCCGAACAACCTGTTGCAACCGGCTTCGGCCGAGATGCGGTCGTCGGCGAACTCGAGCCGAATCGTCGTGCCCGAGACCGGCGTGTAGGAACCGTCGGCATCGACGGAGGTGTAATTCTTGTCTGCCGGGAATTCCCCGTACGAATCGGTGCAGCCCGAGGCCAACACGCTCACGCCACAGGCGAGAGCGAGCAGTGCCCGGCGCGCGTCAGCCACCGAAGATCGGCCCCAGACCGGCCGCACCGGCATTTCCGCGGGAGGCAAACGGGTTGTCGTGCACCATGTACGTCCACGTCGACGTCGGTCGGCGCATACCGGCATTGTCGAGATCGATTCCGTCGGAGGTGATCTCGGCCGACTCGAATGTCGCGTGGGACAGATCCATGGCCTTGGCGGAGACAGTCTTGAAGGCCTCGACCGCAATTCGGTGGTACTCGTCGAGTGGATTCTCGCGACCCAGCGCACGGAGGTGGATGCTCTCGCGCACGTCGGCCAGGTGCGCTAGGTAGTCCGACCACGCGCGGTCGAGGTGGTGAAGAACGATTCGGCGGGCGACCACCACGAGGGTCTCCTCCGACACGTTCTCGCGAAGTTCCTTCGATCGCGTCGGCGACTGCTCCTCGAGCAGAGCCAACGCCTCTCCGGTGTCCAGCAACGCTGCCCTACGACGGTCCAGAATCTCCCGATGCTGCGCCGTCAGTTGGTTGTAGCGCCAGGTACGCGAGTGTATTTCGAGCATCTGTCCTTCGGCGATGCGCTGGGCATGATCGACTCGATCGGCTGCGGCGGCAGAGGTGAACAGGCCGCTGTCGTCGATGCCTTTCGGTGCGTCCTTGTCACCGATGTTGTTCTTGACGACGTCGTCCTCCCAACTGCCGAAGAACACCGATCGGCCCGGGTCGCCCTGCCTGCCCGCACGTCCTCGCAATTGATTGTCGAGCCGCTCGGTGGTGTGGCGGCCGGTGCCGACGACGAACAGCCCACCCAACTCGGCGATGCGGTCGCGGTCGGTCCCCTCCGGTCCCCCGAGCTTGATGTCGGTTCCGCGCCCGGCGATCTGCGTCGAGACGGTGACCGCGCCGTGCACTCCGGCGGCAGCGATGACCGCGGCCTCCTCGGCGTCGTTCTTGGCGTTGAGTACGACGGCGTCCACACCGGATTCCGCGAGGATCGCCGCCAGCGTCTCCGACTCCGCGACATCGTGCGTGCCGACGAGTATCGGTTGCCCGGTCTCGTGAATTTCCTTGACCTGCTGCGCAATTGCGGCATTCTTGTGCTCGACCGTGTCGTACACCCGGTCGACCTCGTCGACCCGCACCGTCGGCACGTTCGGCTCGATGACCGAGACGCCGAGCCCGTAGAACGTACGCAGCTGCTCCCCCGCCGCCATCGCCGTGCCGGTCATTCCACATACGGTGGCATACCGGTTGATCAGCGCCTGCACCGTGATCGTGTCGAGAATTTCACCGGTCTCGGTGGGCTCGAGCCCCTCCTTGATCTCCACGGCCGCTTGTAACCCGTCCGGCCAACGCTGCAAGTCCGCCACTCGGCCACGGGAAGCGTTGATCAGCTGAACACGTCCCTCACGCACGATGTAGTCGACATCGCGTTGCACCAGCACCTGAGCGTGCAGCGCGACATTGACCGCAACGAGGGTCGATCCGACGTGCTGCTCGGAGTAGAGATCGATTCCGCCGAGTTCCTTCTCGAGCCGAAGCGCGCCCTCGTCCGTGAGGAACACATTGCGTCCTTCGGCATCGGTGTCGAAGTCGATCCCCTTGTCCAACAGGCGGACTGCGTCCATCACCGTCGAGGTCGACACGTCACCCGATACCGAGCCGGCCAACACCAACGGCACCAACGCTTCGTCGACCAACACCGAGTCGGCCTCGTCGATCAGTGCGACATCCGGGACGGGCGACACCAGATCGGCACGATCGTCGACCAAATGGTCACGGAGAACATCGAATCCGACCTCGTTGACCGACGCGTACGTGATATCGCACGCGTAGGAATCACGACGTTCCTGCGCGGAGGACGACTCGGCGATGGAACCGACGGTGATACCCAGAGCCTCGAACAGCGGAGCCATCCACCGCGCATCACGTTGTGCGAGAAAGTCGTTGACCGAGATGACGTGAACCCTGCGACCGGACAGAACGTATCCCACCGCAGCCACGGCCCCGGACAACGTCTTTCCTTCGCCGGTCGCCATTTCAACCACGTCACCGGCGAGAAGTCGCTCGGCTCCCAGAAGTTGTACGTCGAACGGTCGCATGCCGAGCGTGCGGTCGCTCGCCTCACGCGTCAACTCCAGGTACCGCGGAACGTCGAGTTTCGACGCGCTCGGGGCCCGCAACGCAGCGGCCTCGGTGGCCAATTCGGCGTCAGATAAGCCCGAAGCCCAGCTCGCATGGTCTCCGGCCTGCTCGACGCGCCGACGCGACGCGCTCTGCGCCTTCTGCGCAGAGCGGCCGAGTACACGCCAGAATCGGTCGGAGCCCACAGCCATCTGTCATCCCTACTCGAGAAAGTACGTGATCTTCTTTCCCACAGTACCGAGTGCCGATTGCCCACTACCCCGCGTCGAGCGGCGTTGTCACTGCGATTCTGCGCGTGCCGTCGGCCGACGTCACCACCTGGTAGGCGTTGCGCTCGGTTCCCACGGGCGAGCCGTCGGCGTCGAGGTTCTCCAACAGCAGATGCCCGACCCACACACCGGGCGTCTCGATCTCGGTGACGATGCCACGTGCGCGAACGCCCTCGATCCCACGCGAGCGATAGTAGGACTGGCCCTGGGCGAAGAAGTCTCGGGTCTGCTGCGGGTCGGAGATGGCGGCGCATCCCCCAGCCGTGACGGCCAACGCCGGGTAGTTGTAAATATCTGCTAGCCCGTCCAGATCGCCGGCCGACAAGTAGGCGGTGTAGCGAGCGAAGAATTGGTCGATCGTTTCGGTGTCGGGTGTCATGTCGTAGAACGCTACGACTCGCTCCCGCGCTGCCACTGTCACCGCGCTGATCGCCCTCCGAATATCGAGATCCGAACAGAGCATGGACAAACCGAGGGGTACGCATTAACGTCTTCCACTAATCAACTAGTGAAAGGCTTCTGGTGATCGCCTACCGTATCGATCGTCAGTCCGGCATTCCCACCTATGTCCAACTGATACTGCAGACCAAACAGGCCCTACGACTGGGAACACTCGCCGTCGGTGACCGACTGCCGACAGCAAAAGAGGTGGTCACGGCGCTGGCCATCAATCCGAACACCGTCCTCAAGGCGTACCGAGAACTCGAACGCGACGGGCTGGTTCAACCTCGGACCGGTTCCGGGACGTTCGTCGTCGCCTCGCTGGCAAAACCCGGCATGGCCGAACGATCGGCGCTCGAAACGGAACTCGACCGCTGGATCCGACACTGCACGGCCGCAGGACTGGACCGACCCGACCTCGAAGCCATCGTCACCGCCGCGCTCGACAAGCAATTCGACCGAACCGAAAGAGACGAAACATGACCGACGCGGTGCTCACCATGGACGAGGTGGCCAAATCGTTTCGCAGGAAGACCGTCCTCGACGGATGCTCGTTCGCAGTCGAAAGAGGAAGCGTCACAGCTCTGGTCGGCTCCAACGGTGCCGGAAAGTCGACGCTGTTGTCGCTGGCCGTCGGCCTGCTGACACCGGACGGCGGAACCATTCGGGTTCTGGGCGAAAGCGTGACCCAACGCGGAATCTCGCCCGGCCTGTCCTATCTGGCGCAGCACAAGCCCCTCTACCCACACTTCACCGTCGCCGAACTGCTGCGATTCGGCCGAAACACGAACTCGCACTGGGACGATGCGTACGCGAAGGAAATCGTCGACGCCGCCGGAATCGCCACCTCCGCTCGGGTCAAGTCCCTCTCCCCCGGCCACCGCACGCGGATTGCCCTCGCACTGGCACTCGGGCGTCGACCCGAAGTACTGCTGCTCGACGAGCCGCTTGCCGATCTCGATCCGGTCGCTCGCAGGGCGGTGGCACGCACCCTGATGCGCGACGCAGCCGAGAACGGTACGACGATCGTGCTGTCCTCACACGTGCTGTCCGAGCTCGTCGACGTCGCCGACCGGCTGTTGCTACTACGCGGTGGGCGAATGCGACTCGACGGGGACCTCGACGCCATCACCGCCGACCACTACCTTCTCGTCGGCAGCTCCGACGCCGACCCGACGGTCGAGGACGGCACCATCGTGTCCGAGGTGTTCGGTTCCGGGGCAGCAACATTCGTCGTACAGGGCAAACAACCGACAACGACACCACCGGGGTGGACAGTCGAGAACGCCACCCTCGACGACGTCGTACTCGCCCACCTCGGAACGGAGACCACCTGATGATCTGGGTGACTTGGAGACAATTTCGCGCGACCATCCTGTTCGGGGCGTTGACGCCACTGCTGTTGGCTGCGATCACGATTGCCGTCACGGTGATCGGCGGCGGTGTGATTCCGTCTCCGTATCTGCAGGGTTGTCGATCCTTCGGTTCGTCCGATTGCACCGTCGGGACCGTGCAGACGATAGCGATACTCACGACGATCGTCTTGCCCGTCGTCCTGGGGGCATTCGTCGGGGTGACCGTCTTCTCCCGCGATCTCGAACGTCGCACCCACGTACTCGGTCTGAGTCAATCCGTGAGCAGACGCCGCTGGTACAGCGTGCGCATTCTGGTCGTGTTCACACCGATCGTCGGGGCGATGACGGTGCTCGGATGCGTGCTGTTCGCAGCCAAGTACAACACTGCACCCGATTCCTTCGCGATGTCCTTCGCGGGGTCGAGCGCATCGCGGTTGGACTTTCCCATCTTCGGGGCCACGGGATTCGTCGCAGGCGCGTACACGGCCGTCGGATTGATGGTCGGTTCGGCATGCGCACTTGCAATGCGGAACACGATCGCTGCGATGATCACCACCGTCATCGTGTCGACAGCATTCCTGGCACTGCTGCCGACGCAGTTACGCGAGCACTATGCGACTCCCCAGACAGACCGAGTATCGGTGGAGCAGAAGGTCGACGACATGTACGGCGGCACTCCGGACTACTACAGACCAGGCGACTCGATCAGTTTGTTCCCACGTTGGGAATTCTCTGCCGACTACGTCGACAGCAACGGCAGTCCGGTACCCGTCGACTTGATGGACTGCAATTGGACCCAGAACTACAGGGATCTGAGCGAATTCGAGACGGTCGCCGAGTACGAGGAGTATTCCGACCGCCAGAGCGTGGAACGTCGCAAGATCGAAATCCAGTGCATTCGGGATCAGGGTGCCGTGGCCTACGAGACGCGCTATCACGAGGACAGATCGTTCTGGCGGTTCCAGGCGATCGAGTCGGCGTTGTCGTTGGTGGTTGCCGGGCTTCTCGGGGGCGTGTCGCTCCTGCTGCTGCGCAGGCTGCGTCCCTAGGGCAGGTCTGCCGCAGCTACCTCTGCGCTGGAATTCCGAGTGGTTTCCGATTCCTGATCACTGTGGCCACGAGGGCGGGGAGGCCGAGGACCAGAACCATGATTCCGACTACGAGTGCAGCAGTGGACCACGGCCTGGACACCCCCAGCTGATCGGCCAGGGTGACCGCGCCGACGATGCCGAGGATCCAGGCGAGAAATTCGACTCGGCGAACGCGTCGGGATGTCGGATCCGAGGTTGCCCACCACGCACCGACGGACGAACACGCGAGGGCGCACACGAGCAACCAGTAATCCGCCATCTCGGCCTCCTCGAAGTCGATGGTGTGATCAGGGTAGTTCGCGTGCCGCCCGTCCGTTCACAATTGTGCGACCAGCAGTGGCAGACCCACCGCGGCCGTTGTGCGCCATCGGTGGTCGGCCATGTCGGATACCTCGGTCTCGACCGGGTTGATCTCGACCACGGTTGCGCCCGCACTGCGTGCGACGGCGGGCAGTCCGGCGAACGGGTACACCACGCCCGACGTACCGACCACGAGCACCAGATCTGCAGCGCGCACAGAATTCTCGGCTGCTTCCCACGCCTGTTCGGGCAGCGATTCGCCGAACCACACGGCCCCAGGACGGATGAGTCCGCCGCACCGGGGACAGTCCGGCGGCGGAACACGCTGATCTACGTCGATCAGAATGCCGTCGTCCAGAATGTCGGTGTCGTCGAGTTCCGCGCGCACTCCACACTCGCTGCAGTACGGCTCGAAGAGGCTTCCGTGTACGTGTGCGAGCACTGTGGATCCGGCTCGTTCGTGCAGATCGTCGACGTTCTGCGTGGCGATGTCCACCTGCGCATGCTGCTGCCATTGCGCGACGGCGCGGTGGCCGGCGTTGGGTTCGGAACGACGAACCAATGCTGCACGCCACCGGTACCAACCCCACACGAGGTCGCTGTCGGCGAGCCAGCCCTCGGGACTGGCGAGGTCCTTCGGATCGAAGTCCTGCCACAGACCGGTCCGGGCGTCGCGAAACGTTGCAATTCCGGATTCGGCCGACATGCCGGCCCCGGTCAGAACGACGATGCGCGACGCCGCTCGTGCGGCGTCCACGATGGGTTGTGGAACGGCGTCGACCGTCTGCTCGTGCGAATGGGTCACACAGCTATTGTGCCAACCGGTGTTCGCTCACGCGCTACCGTGTGGGCATGAGCATCGACACCGATACCCGTACGCGGCGACGCTGGCCCCTGTGGACCGCAGCGGTCACCGCTGTGGTCGTGGTGGTGGCCGTCGGTGTTCTGTGGCTCGCCCCGAGTCGCTATCTACCGTGGGACACCGAATCGTTCCCCGAGGTGAACAGCTCCGAGTTGACCGTCGACCAAGCCCGTGTGGTGGACCTGCTGCGAGTCGAGCACGAGAAGCAGCGTCCGGGAACCTTCTATGCAGAGGGCGTGGACGAGGCCTGGTGCGCCGACTTCGTCAGCTGGATCATGAAGGAAGCGGGCATGCCGTTGTCGAATCCCAACTCGGGTTCGTGGCGCATTCCCGGCGTCTACACGCTGCAGGAGTACTACCAGCAACAGGGACGGTTCGAGACCGTCGGCAACTACACGCCGTCGGTGGGTGATGTGGTGTTGTACGACAACAGCAGTTGGGTCGGCCAACACACCAACGTCATCGTGGCTGTCGACGGCAGCGAGGCCGTCACCGTGGGCGGGAACGAAGCCGGCAAGATCAGAATTCACACTCTGAATTACGAATCCGACTCGGGTGTAGTCGGATTCGGCCGATTGGCATCCTGAGGGCCGTCATTGCGACGGGGTGCTGGAACGGTCGCCGAGTGACCGCGCCCCTCCGTCTCTCTTCGCTCTGTACAGCAACAGGTCGGCTCGGTCGAAACAGTCGTAGAGCGATTCCCCCGCACGCAATGTCGTGTAACCGGCGGAGAATGTCTGCTCGTCCGGGACGACGGCTGCGAGTTCGGTCAGCACGGTTGCCATCGTCGTCGACCCGGTATCGGGCATCGCGATGGCGAATTCCTCCCCGCCCCACCTGGCGACATACGCTCGCCCTGCAAGCAATTGCATTGCGGCAGTGGAGAACTGGACCAACAGGCGATCGCCGCGGCCGTGTCCGTACTTGTCGTTGAACGACTTGAAGCGATCGAAATCGATCATCGCCATCGCCAGCGACACGTCGACTCCGCGCGGAGTCGTCAACTGAGACAACCGATCTCGCCATCCACGCCGATTGAGCAGCCCGGTCAAGGGATCGGTCAGCGCAGCCTCCCGTAGGTCGTCCTCCAACCGCCGCCGATCGGTGACGTCGTGGACCACCGCCATGGTCCATCGTCGGCCGTCCGGGCCGGGGACCTCGCTGGCCGACACCCAACCCCACCGCACCGTGCCGTCGGGGTGCAGGTATCGCTTCTCGACGTGTACGGATTCACCACGGGCCTCGGCGTCGTCCATCATCTGTTCCATCGCCGCGTGTTGGTCCAGGTCGTCGGGGTGGGTGAATTCACGAGAGGATCGGCCCCACAGTAGGTCCCTGGGGCACCCCACGATTGCCGCATACGCCTCGTTCGCGAGTAACAGCAGCCCGTGTTCGTCGGCGAGTGCCATTCCCACCGTGCTGGCCTCGAACATCTCCCGATACCAGCCATCGGCGTCGACCATGATTGTCCGGTTCACTTCCTCGAACGGTGCGAGCCACATCGATTCACACGACACACCGACGATACGCCGTCGTGGGGGCCCGAACAGTATCCAGCGATCGGTCTTGACCTTGACGCTACGTCAACGTTCACACTGGACGCATGAGAATCGGATCCCTCGCCGATGCCGCCGGAACGACCCCGCGGACCGTGCGCCACTACCACCGACTCGGCTTGCTCTCCGAGCCTCGGCGGCTGTCCAACGGCTACCGCGAGTACACGATCGACGACGTCGTTCGGCTGATGCGAATCCGATGGTTGGCCGAGTGCGGAATGCCGCTGGGCGCGATAGCGGCAGTGCTCGACGGAAAAGCGACGGACGAGCCCGACGTGGTCGCGGACCTGCGAGCCTTGCTGGCCGGCATCGAGACCGAGCAGACGGCATTGGCACACAAGCACAGTCGCTTGTCGGCGTTGCTCGTCGACGCTGTCGAACGGCGTCCTCTGACCGCGCTCCCACGAGATGTTGCCGCAACGTTCGGGTCCTTGCTCGATGCAGCGGACGAACGGGACCGGCCCGCGCTGATCCGCGAACGCGATCTACTCGAAGTGATGGCAATTTCGGGCCGCGTCCCGGCGGCATTCTTCGAGACGATGTCCGCCGCGCTCGGCGATCACGACCTACGTCGGAGATACCTGGTGTTGCTACGACGCTTCGGTGCCCTCGAGGGCCGAAGCGTCGCCGAATCCGAGGACGACATCGACGCGTTGGCCGACGAGTTGGTGTCCGTACTCGATGTCGAGTCCTTCGCTCAGGCGCCCGAGTCCGCTGCGCTCGGGAGCGAATCGACCGCGCTGCTCGACATCGAGGACATCGTTCCCGACGCGGCCCAGCGCGCCGTCGTCCTCCGCACCACAGCTCGTCTGTTCGACGGTGCGCATCCGGCAGGAACCTCACAGTGACCCCGGATCGGGGTGCCCAGGTCGGCAGATGGCACGCACTGCTGTTGTGGGCACGCGGCCGCCACGCTCCGATCGCGGCCGACTCTGCCGAGTTCACCGCGGTGCGCGGAACGGGTTCGATGCCGTTGATGTTCGGTGTGGCCTCGGTCGTCGAGATCGTCGTCGTGCATCTCCTGGTGCCGTGGCTGTGGCTCGATATCGTGCTCGGTGCGCTCTCGGTCGTATCGGTCGTTCTGCTGGCGTCGGCCACAGCCGTCGGCCGGGTGCACCCCCATGTCCTCACACCCGAAGCACTCGTCCTGCGCACCTCCGGCGAGGTCGTCACCACGGTGGAGAGATCGACGATCGTCTCGCCCGACTCCATCGCCGGTTCGGCGTGGTGGCTCCCACTGTCCGCGACGACCGAGCCGTGTTACCGAACCAGGACGGCACGAACGTCGACATCACGTTGTCGACCCGCACCACATTCGTCGTACCCGCACCCCTACGTCGGTGGCGGGTCGAGGGCACCGCGACGTCCATCGGCGTGTACGTGGACGATCCCGTAGCCCTGGTCGCCGCGTTGTCCTCGGTTCCGGCCGACGGTGGGACGTGAGCCCGAACTGCTGCGTGACCGGTGAGACCACTCTGTGAGAAACCGGCGACGAGCTGGGACCGGCACCGCAGTACGGACTCCGAGGAGTGCGTCACCGCGCGTACACGTATTGTTTGCTCAGAACGTCTTCTTGTTTGCGACGAACCTCGGCGTCTGCCGAGCAGCTTCCGAGACGAACACCACCGACCGTGACCGCCCGACCAGTGGTCGATCGACAGCCGGAGCCATTCCCCTTTCATGCAGGTACACCCGAGCGGCACCGATCACGAATCGGCAACCGATTCCGCGGCCCCGAGTTCGGTGTCGGCTCCCGTCGTGCCGCGACCACCACAGCGCCAGGATCTGAACGGCCTGCGTGGTGTCGCCATCGCTCTGGTGGTCGTGTTCCACATCTGGATGGGTCGGGTGTCGGGCGGAGTCGATGTCTTCCTCACGCTGTCCGGCTTCTTCTTCACTGCGTCGTTGCTTCGATCGGCCGAGGCCGGTGCGAGCCTGAACCCGATCACCCGCATCGTTCGCGTGCTCCGCAGACTCGGACCGCCTCTGGCGCTCACCCTGTTGGCGGTAGCGGCCGCGTCGGTGTTCCTGCTACCGAGGACCCGCTGGGCCGACGTGGGCGACCAACTCGTCTCCGGCGTCTTCTTCTTCGTGAACTGGCAGTTGGCGACGACGGCCAACGACTACCTGGCGGCCGACCCCTCGGTGAGCCCGGTCCAGCACCTGTGGTCCGTCGCGGTGCAATTCCAGTTCTATCTGCTCGCGATTGCCGTCGTGTTCGGTCTGGCGTGGATTCTGCGCACGATGCGACCGGAGGGACCGCGAAGTCTGCGACCACAGACCTTCGCCGTGATCTTCGCCGTCATCGCGGTGTTGTCGTTCGTGTATGCAGCGGACGGTGCTCGACGCCATCAGGCGTGGAACTACTACGACACGGGCGCGCGACTCTGGGAGATCATGCTCGGTGCGGCGGTCGCGGCCACGTTCGCGGCATTCGCCGGCAGAAACACCGGGGCCGATGCCCGCGTGAGTCGGGTGGGATCGACCGCCCGGGGCGCGCTCGCCGCCGGGGCGATGTTCGTCATCGTCGTCTGTGGATTCGTGGTGGACGGCGTGACCGCGTTCCCCGGTCCCCTGGCGCTGATTCCGGTACTGGCCACTGTGGCGCTGATCATCGCAGGCTCGAACACCGTGGTCGCCGCGACGTTGTCCAACCGGTTCTTCGCCTGGGTCGGCTCGATCGCGTTTCCGTTGTACCTGTGGCACTGGCCGCTGTTGATCTTCTACCTGTCGGCCACCGGCAGGTCCCACGCGGACATACCCGGCGGACTCGGCATCGTCGGTGCATCGGTCGCACTCGCGTGGCTCACCGTCCGCTTCGTGGAGCGTCCCACGCAGGCCGCCACATTCACTCCCGGCCGCATCGCAGTCACGGCCGTCGCCCTCGTTGCTGCCGTGGCGGTGACAGCCGGTTCGGTCGGCTGGAACGCCTACATCGAACGATCGATCTCGGCCGTGCAGGCCGACGAATCGGTCGACGAAGCCACGCACCCGGGGGCGCTGGAATTGACCGACGGCATTCGCGTCGAATCGGCCGAGATGACGCCTCCCCTGTACTCCGCTCCCGAGGATCTTCCCGTCACCACCCTCGAGGGCTGCATCGCGGATTTCGAGACTCGCGACGCTCTGTCCTGTACCTACGGCGACGTCGGTGCGGCCCGAACGATCGTGCTGGCGGGGAGTTCACACGCCGAGCACTGGGTGACGGCTCTCGACACTCTGGGGCGGCGGCACGGCTTCAAGGTGGTCACGTTCGTGAAGATGGGGTGCCCGCTCAGCCTGGACACGATGCCGATGCTCGGGCAGAACGAGTACCCGGATTGTCTGGACTGGACCCGGACCGTGCTCGACGACGTCGCATCGATGCAACCGGAATACGTGTTCACCACGGCCACCCGGCCCCGCGACGACTTCCCCGGCGACTTCACCCCGCCCTGGTACGTCTCGGTCTGGCAGCAGTTGATCGCCGACGGTGTCGGCGTCCTCGGTATCAGGGACACCCCGTGGCTCGCGTATCGCGCCATCGACTGCCTGGCCGACGGCGGCTCCGCCACCTCGTGCGGCATCCCGCGAGACGAGGCGCTCGACTCGGTCAACCCCGCTCTGGCGTCCTCGTTCCAGCTGAGCGGATTCTCCGCCCTCGACCTCTCGGACGCGGTGTGCGACGACACCGTCTGTCGCGTCGAGCAGGGGAACGTACTGATCTATCGCGACGAGCATCATCTGACCGCCACCTACGTGCGAACCCTGACCACCGAGCTCGGCCGGCAGCTCGGATCTGCGACCGGCTGGTGGGCCGGACCGTGAGCGGAACGGCTCGCGCTCGGTAAGCCTGGTCCCACCGGTCACAGTAGGGTTGATCCATGCTGCACGACGCCTCCGACGACACGCCCGCCATCGCCGTATGGCCGGGATCCCCTTATCCACTGGGAGCGACCTACGACGGAGCAGGAACCAACTTCGCCTTGTTCTCCGAGGTCGCCGAGGCCGTGGACCTGTGCCTGATCGCCGAGGACGGTACCGAAACTCGTATTCGTTTCGAGGAGTCCGACGGCTACGTGTGGCACGCGTACCTGCCCACGGTGGTGCCGGGACAACGCTACGGCTACCGCGTCCACGGGCCGTGGGATCCGGCTGCCGGACATCGTTGTGATCCCAGCAAGTTGCTGGTCGATCCTTACGGAAAAGCATTCGAGGGGTCGTTCGACGGAGACCGATCGCTCTTCTCCTACAACATCGACATCCCGGCCGCCGAACCCGAGCCCGTGGAGTCCACGGACTCCGCAGCCGCGGATCCACTCGACGCCGACGGCGGGTTCGAGGACGCGGCGGATCTTGCCGATCCGGACGGCGAAATCGTCGACGAGGCACCGATCGCCCACGACGACGAGCCGAACAACGATTTCCCTCAGCACGATTCGCTGGGGCACACGATGACCACTGTGGTGATCAACCCCTTCTTCGACTGGCAGGCCGACCGCGCACCGAAGAGGCCGTATCACGAGACGGTGATCTACGAGGCCCACGTCAAGGGCATGACGATCACCCATCCGGACATCCCCGAGGCCGAGCGCGGCACCTATGCCGGTCTGGCACATCCGGTGATCATCGACCATCTGCAGCACCTGGGCGTCACCGCGATCGAGCTGATGCCGGTCCACCAGTTCATGCAGGACCAGGTACTTCTGGACAAGGGACTGCGAAACTACTGGGGCTACAACACCTTCGGATTCCTCGCGCCTCATGCGGAGTATTCCTCGCATCAGTCGCCCGGTGCTGCGGTGACCGAATTCAAGGCGATGGTCCGTTCGTTCCACGCCGCCGGCATCGAGGTGATCCTCGACGTGGTCTACAACCACACCGCCGAGGGAAACCACATGGGCCCCACCATCAGCTTCCGCGGCATCGACAACGCGGCCTACTACCGACTGGTCGACGGCGATCTCGAGCACTACATGGACTACACCGGGACGGGCAACAGTCTCAATGCGCGACACCCACACACGCTGCAGCTCATCATGGACTCGCTGCGCTACTGGGTCACCGAGATGCACGTCGACGGATTCAGGTTCGACCTCGCATCCACCCTGGCCCGTGAACTGCACGACGTGGATCGGCTGAGCGCGTTCTTCGATCTGGTGCAACAGGACCCGGTCGTCAGCCAGGTGAAGCTGATCGCCGAGCCGTGGGATGTCGGCGAGGGCGGATACCAGGTGGGTAACTTCCCCGGTCTGTGGACCGAATGGAACGGCAAGTACCGCGACACCGTTCGCGACTACTGGCGCGGTGAGCCCGCGACGCTGGGCGAGTTCGCGTCGCGCCTGACCGGATCGTCGGATCTCTACGAGGCGACGGGCCGTCGCCCCGGTGCCAGCATCAACTTCGTCATCGCGCACGACGGCTTCACCCTCAACGACCTGGTCTCGTACAACGACAAGCACAACGAGGCCAACGGCGAGGACAACAACGACGGCGAGAGCCACAACCGGTCGTGGAACTGCGGCGTCGAGGGTCCGACCGACGATCCCGAGATCCTCGATCTGCGTGCCCGCCAGATTCGCAACATCATGGCCACGCTGCTGCTCAGCCAAGGCACGCCGATGATCGCGCACGGCGACGAACTGGGCCGAACTCAGCAGGGCAACAACAACGTCTACTGCCAGGATTCGGAACTGGCGTGGATGGATTGGTCCCTGGCCGAGACCAACGCCGACCTGATCGAGTTCACCCGCAACGCAATTGCGCTGCGCAACGAGCACCCGGTGTTTCGCCGTCGCCGATTCTTCGAGGGCAGGCCCATCCGATCGGGCGAACAGGCACGTGACATCGCCTGGCTCACCCCCGCAGGCGAGGAGATGACTCCCGAGGACTGGGACAGCGGTTTCGGCAAATCGCTCACCGTGTTCCTCAACGGTGAGGGCATTCCCGAGCCGAATCAGCGCGGGGAGCGGGTGGTCGACGACTCGTTCCTGTTGTGCTTCAACGCACATCACGAGACGATCGAATTCGTCACCCCGGACGGAAACTACGCCAAGGAATGGACGGTCGCCCTCGATACGGCAGCGCGCACGGGAGCGGGTGAGAAATCGATCGAAGCGGGTACACCGGTGGAGGTCACCGCTCGATCCCTACTCGTTCTACGAAAGACTGCCTGACTCATGCCGCTGCCCACCAGCACATACCGGTTACAACTGCGGGGCGATGCCTTCACCCTGGCCGACGCCTCGGACGTGGTCGACTACCTGCACGACCTCGGAGTGAGCCATCTCTATCTCTCGCCGATACTGACCGCGACCGACGGTTCGACGCACGGGTACGACGTCACCGACACCTCGACCGTCTCCGCCGCCCTCGGCGGGCGAGATGCATTGACTCGCTTGCACACTCGGGCTGCCGAGGTGGGCATGGGGATCATCGTCGACATCGTTCCCAACCACGTCGGGGTGGAGGATCCACGGCAGAACGCGTGGTGGTGGGACGTTCTGCGGCGCGGTCGTGACTCGGAGTTCGCCACCTACTTCGACATCGACTTCGCAGCCGACAACGGAGTGGACGGCAAGATCGCCATCCCCGTGCTCGGCAGCGCGAGCGATGTCGCCGAGCTCACCGTCGACCGCTCCGAGGACGAGCCTCTGCTGGCGTTCTACGAGCACCGCTTCCCCATCGCCGACGGTACCGACGGCGACGACGCCCAGGCCGTGCACGACCGTCAGGCCTACCGCCTCGTCAGTTGGTCCGCCGGGCTGATCGGCTACCGGCGCTTCTTCTCGGTGAACGGCCTGGCCGGTGTCCGGCAGGAAGACCTCGACGTCTTCACCGACTCGCATCGCCAGGTGGCGAGCTGGATCGAGGATGGGCTGATCGACGGTTTGCGCGTCGATCACCCCGACGGCTTGGCCGATCCTGCCGGATATCTGACCGAACTACGCGGGCTGCTCGGTCCCGACCGCTGGCTGGTGATCGAGAAGATCTTGGCCGACGGCGAACCGTTGGACGAGTCGCTGCCCGTCGACGGCACGACAGGGTACGACGCGTTGGCGGCCGTGGGCGGGATATTCGTCGACCCGGAAGGGGCGCCGGCACTGACCGCGCTGTCCCAGGTGCGCTCCGGCATCGCCTACGACGACGAGACGTTGCACGAGACAGAACTCGATCTCAAGACCGCTGTCGCGCGCGGCGACCTGTCCCCCGAGGTGCGACGCCTCGCCCGCGCCGTGGTTCGTGAATCGGGTACCTCCATCGAGCTCGAATCGGTGATCGACGCCATCGTTGCCGTTGTTGCCGCAGTTCCGGTGTACCGCACCGACTACGCGCCGCTGGCCGGTGTGCTTCCGGGTGTCGTCGCCGCCATCGGTGAAGAGCAGCCGGAATTGGCCGGCGGTCTCGACGCTCTGACAACCGCCTTGATCGCCGGTACCGAATCCCCCGTGCGTTTCGATCAGGTGTGCGGTGCCGTCACGGCCAAGGGCGTCGAGGACTGCCTGTTCTACCGCGCCAACCGGTTGATCTCGCTGCAGGAGGTGGGCGGCGATCCCGCTCGGTTCGGTTGCAGCCCAGCGTACTTCCATTTGAAGAACGCCGACCGCGCGAAGCGCTGGCCCGCCGCAATGACGACACTGTCCACGCACGACACCAAACGCGGTGAGGACGTGCGGGCGCGTATCGGCGTGCTCTCGCAGACGCCGGAGCTGTGGGCCCGGTCGATCGCCGATTGGGAGGAGCTGGCCCCGAGCCCCGACGGCACCACGGGGATGTTCTTGTGGCAGAACGTCTTCGGTGTCTGGCCGATCGACGGGGTGATCACCTCGACCCTGCGGGAACGGCTACACGCCTACGCCGAGAAGGCCATTCGCGAGGCCGCTCTCCGTACCACGTGGACCGATCCGGACGAGGAGTTCGAGACTGCCGTTCACAACTGGCTCGACGCAATTCTCGACGGTCCGGTGGCACGTTCGATGACGATGCTCGTCGAAAAGCTTTCGCCCCATGGACACTCCGATGCACTCGGGCAGAAGTTGCTCACACTCGTCGGTCCCGGAATCCCGGATGTGTATCAGGGCACCGAGTTGTGGGAGGACTCGCTCGTCGACCCCGACAACCGCAGACCCGTCGACTACTCGGTACGCCGGTCCATTCTGGCCGGACTGAACGGATCCGCGCCGTCGGTCGATACCGGTGCTGCGAAATTGGCCGTGGTTCGTTCCGCGCTGACGGTACGACGCGAACGGCCTGCGAGCTTCGTCGGCGGTAGTTACACGCCGATCGTCGCGGACGGGGCCGCGGCCGAGCATGTCGTCGGATTTGCCCGAGGTCCGTTGCCCGGCAACTCCGATGTGGTTGCGCTGGCCACGAGGCTGTCCCTCGGTGTGGCCGAGACAGGGTGGGGCGAGACGACCGTGACGCTGCCCGACGGTCGGTGGCGCGACCGCATCACCGACGTCGAACACAGCGGGACCGTTGCGGTCGCCGAGCTGTTCGCCTCCCTGCCGGTTGCACTTCTGGTGCGCGACAACGAAGGAGAGTCAGCACGATGACATCCTCGACCACGACATCTTCGGCCACGACATCTTCGGCCACGACCCGTGAATTCGCAGTATGGGCACCGACCCCGGAACGAGTACGGCTGCAACTGGACGACTCGGTCCACGACATGGAGCAATCCTCGGACGGCTGGTGGCGAGCAGAGGTGGCCGCCGCCGCGGACAGTCGCTACGGATTCCTCCTCGACGACGCCGAGAAGGCGCTGCCGGATCCACGCTCGCCTCGGCAACCCGACGGTGTGCACGAAATGTCCCAGGTGTTCGAGGTCGATCCGTCGTTGTGGACCGATTCCGCATGGACCGGTCGTCAACTCCCCGGTTCGTCGATCTACGAACTCCACATCGGCACCTTCACTCGCGAGGGAACGTTCGACGCGGCGATCGACAAGCTCGATCACCTCGTCGACCTCGGCGTATCTTTCGTCGAGATCATGCCGGTCAACGGATTCAACGGCGTGCACAACTGGGGCTACGACGGCGTCCTCTGGTACACCGTGCACGAGGCCTACGGTGGCCCGGAAGGGTTGCAGCGCTTGGTCGATGCATGCCACGGCCGCGGGATCGGTGTCGTTCTCGACGTCGTCTACAACCATCTCGGCCCGTCCGGCAACTACCTGGAACGCTTCGGTCCCTACATGACCGAAGGGGCCAACAGCTGGGGCCAGGCGATCAACTATGCCGATGCAGACTCGGGCGAGGTGCGGCGCTACGCCCTGGACAACGCGTTGCGCTGGTTCTCCGAGTTCCACATCGACGCGTTGCGTCTCGACGCGGTGCACGCCATCGTCGACCACACCGCTGTGCATCTCCTCGAACAGCTCTCGATCGAAACGCGCACCCTGTCAGCGCATCTCGGCCGTCCACTGACCCTGATCGCCGAGAGCGACCTCAACGATCCGTCGCTGATCACGGCACGGTCGGGTGGCGGCTGCGGACTCGACGCACAGTGGGACGACGACATTCACCACGCGATCCATGCTGCGGTCTCCGGCGAACGGCAGGGCTACTACGGCGACTTCGGGTCGTTGCAGGGCCTGGCGAACACGGTGCGGCAGGGCTTCTTTCATGCCGGAACGTACTCCAGCTTCCGCGGCCGAATCCACGGGCGACCACTGGACACCCGCCGCATTCCCGCCAGCTCTCTGGTGGCCTACACGACCACCCATGATCAGGTCGGCAACCGTGCGATCGGAGATCGCCCCGGCTTCTACCTCTCCCCCGGACAGCTCGCGATCAAGGCAGCTCTGGTACTCACCTCGCCCTACACTCCGATGCTGTTCATGGGCGAGGAATGGGGAGCGTCGACTCCGTTCCAGTTCTTCACCTCGCACCCCGAACCCGAGCTCGGCAAGGCCACGGCGGAAGGACGCAAAGCCGAGTTCGCCGAACACGGGTGGGACAAGAGCGACATCCCCGACCCACAGGATCCCGAGACGTTCACACGATCGAAATTGAATTGGTCGGAACTGGGCGACGGCGACCATGCCCGACTGTTGGCCGTCTATCGAGACCTACTGGCCCTGCGCCGCGAGCGGACCGAACTGACCGACCCGTGGCTCGATCACGTGAAGGTCGAGTACGACGAGGACGCCCAGTGGATCGCAATTCGCCGCGGCCGCGTCAGCGTGGTGTGCAATCTGTCCGAGTCCGCGGTGACGGTGCCGGTCGGCGGCTCCACACTGCTCGAGTGGGAGCCGACGACCTCGAACGACACCGGGTCTGCCACCACGGTTCCCGGTCACTCCTTCGCGGTGCTCGAATCCTGACGAACCCGTAGGTTCACCAGCACGAACACGGCGGTGACCGCAAGGACCACCGCGGTGGCGACGGCCGCAACGTGCATGCCCGAGACGAACGCGGCATGCGCGGAGTCCAGGAGGACCGTCGCCACCGAGTCCGGTAGCTCACGGGCCACCGCGTCTGCGCCGCCGAGCGTTTCGGCTGCTCTGGCACCGAGCTCGGGTGTGAGCTGCGAGGTGTCGATCCCGCGTCGGAAGATGGCCATGACGACCGTGCCGAGGATCGCCACTCCCAGCGCGATGCCCAGCTCGTACGCGGTTTCCGACACCGCGGACGCAGCCCCGGCTCGTTCGGGTTCGACGGCGCTGACCACCAGGTCGGACGTCAGAGTGAGCGCGAAGCCGACGCCGGCACCCACCAGGACGAATCCGGCGATGAACAACGCCGGGCTGGTGTCGGTACCGAGACCGACCAGGATGCCCGCGCCCGCAGCGGCAGCGATCATGCCTGCGCCGAGGACCGTGCCTGCGGTGAAGTACCGAACCAGAACCGCCGCGAGCAATGAGGTCACGATGCTGGCGGCCGTGCCCGGCAGCAACAGCAGTCCGGCTTCGAGCGGGCTGTTGCCCAGGACGAGCTGCAGGTACTGCGAACCGAAGAACAGCACGCCGGCGAGTGCGAACACGGACAGGAAGTTCGTCGCCACACCCGTCGAGAAGGCACGGTTGGCGAACAGCCGGATGTCGATCATCGGGGCGTCCAGAATTCGCTGTCGCCGCACGAACACCACACCGGCGATCATGCCGACGACGGCGGAGACCACGTAGGCCGGGTGAAGGCCGTGCGCTGCGATCTCCTTGACCGCGAACACGATCGGAACGATAGCGAGCATCGACAACGCCGAGCTGGGGAGGTCGAAACGGCCCGGGTTCGGATCCTTGGACTCGGGAATCACCAACGGCCCCAGCGCGATCAGCGCGATCATGACGGGAATGTTGATGAGAAACACCGAGCCCCACCAGAAGTGCTCGAGCAACCAGCCGCCCACGAGCGGACCGGCGGCCGCGCCGCCGCCCGCCATTGCGCCCCAGACGCCGATAGCGGTCACCCGTTGGCGCGGATCGAGGAAGATCGTGCGAATCAAGCCGAGAGTGGCGGGCATCAAGGTCGCGCCGGAGATACCCTGCAAAACTCGCGCCGCGATGAGCATCTCCGGGCTGGTCGAGACAGCGGCAACGAGAGAGGCAATTCCGAAGCCCGCTGCTCCGATCAGCAGTAGGCGACGCCGACCGATCCGGTCACCGAGCGTGCCCATCGTGATGAGCAAGCCGGCCAGTACGAACGAGTACACGTCGATGATCCACAGCAGCTGATTGCTCGACGGGGCCAGATCGGCGCTGATGAACGGCAGGGCGAGATCGAGCACGGTTCCATCGACCGCGATGAGAAGGACGGCAAACGCGAGCACCACCAACCCGAGCCAGTCGCGCGCGGTGGCCCTGGAGGCCGATCCGCCGTCGATCTCGTGCACCGCACCGGTCCGCACGTCGCTCACCATGACTCCATTTCGCCCGCCCGGTCCGCGACCGGGCACATTCTCGATACCAACCGTCCAGCCGGTACAGCTCCGAAGACTACCTCGAACCGTCCAGCCGGTAAAGTGAGTTTCATGTCATCTGACACACGCGACCGAATTCTGGATTCGCTCGAGACATTGCTTCTCGAACACGGCATGACCAAAGTGACCCTGGACAGCGTCGCCGCCGCCGCCGGGGTATCGAAGGGCGGCTTGCTGTACCACTTCAAGACCAAGGACGCTCTGGTCGCTGCCATGGTCCGGCGGCTCGCCGTTCAGGCCGATCAGCAGCGAGCCGACGCCGGCGCAGGTGGCACCTCCGTGGCGGAGTGGTATCTGCAACCACCCGATTGCATTTCGGAGAAGGAAATCGCGCTCTACCGCTCCACGCTGGCCGCACTGCGCAGCGTCGACGGAAACTCCGGTGAGGTGCAAGACGCCGTCACAGACATGATGCAGCAGTGGGACGAGGGCTTACGTACCGAGATCGACGATCCGGTGCAGGCCGAGATCATCCGACTCGTCGGCGACGGGATATACCTCGGAGCCGTCCTCGACCTGCCCGCCGTCGACCCCGAACTGCACAAGCGGGTGGTCGACCGCCTGCTGGGTCGGTGACTCAGGTCAAGTAGCGGTAGACCGGCGAACCCGGCTCCAGCTGCTCCACCTGAAGGTGCGAGGACCGCATACGTTCGAGGAGGGCCGAAAGGCCGTGCGCCGCACCGAGTTGGATGCCGACGAGCGCGGCACCGGTCTCCCGGTTGTTTCGCTTGACGTACTCGAACAGGGTGATGTCGTCCTCGGGCCCGAGTACCTCGTCGAGAAACCGACGCAGTGCGCCGGGCTCCTGCGGAAAGTCCACGAGGAAGTAGTGCTTGAGGCCGAGGTGGACGAGCGATCGTTCGAGAATCTCGCCGTACCGTGAGACGTCGTTGTTTCCCCCGGACACCAGGCACACGACGGTACTTCCCGGTGCGATGTCGAGATGCTCGAGCGCGGCGACCGCCAATGCGCCTGCGGGCTCGGCGATGACCCCTTCGTTCTGGTACAGCTCGAGCATTGCGGTACAGACCGCGCCCTCGTCGATCTGGGTGATCAGGAACGCACCGGGGCCGGAGCTTTCGAACACCGGCGCGGTGATCAGGGGCAACGATGCATGGGACACCACCGTCGCGCCCAACGACTGCAGCGCCGAGTACGGAACATCGCCGATGCGCCGGACCGCCGCCCCGTCGACGAACGGATCGATATCCGACAGCGTCACCGGCCCACCAGCAATCAACGCAGCTGTCATCGACGCAGCACCGGATGGTTCGACGCCGACCAACGATGTCTGCGGAGCGCGCTCACGCAGATAACTGGAGATACCCGCGATGCAGCCGCCCCCGCCGACGGGCATCACCACCACATCGGGTGCGCCGCCGAGCTGATCGACGATTTCCTTGGCGATCGTCCCTTGGCCCGCCACCGTTCGTGGATCGTCGAACGGCGGGACCATGGTGGCACCGGTACGGGCCACGTCCGCGGCAGCCGCGGCAGCTGCGGCGTCGAACGTGTCGCCGATGACGATGAGCTCCACGAAGTCGCCTCCATGGACCCTGATTCGGTCACGCTTCTGCTTGGGGGTGTTGGCCGGCACGTAGATCCGACCTCGCACCTGCATGGACCGACAGGCGAATGCCACCCCCTGCGCGTGGTTACCGGCACTCGCCGTGACCACGCCGACGCTGCGCTCGGCCTCGGTCAACTGATCCATCAGGTTGTAGGCACCGCGGATCTTGTACGAGCGGACGATCTGCAGGTCTTCCCGTTTGAGGTAGACCGTCGCTCCGGTCTCTGCCGAGAGGCGCTCGCACAACTGCAGGGGTGTCGCGGCGACCACCGAGGAAATTCGCATCGCAGCTGCATCGATGTCGGCCGCGGTGACGGCTACCGACGAGGTGTGCTGGGAGGCGAGCTCAGGTGATGAAGACACCAGCACATGCTGCCACCAGCGTGGAACTGTCACCCACTCGGGACCGTTCCACGGGCAGGCCGATCGTGCTCAGGCGCGCGCGAGGACGAACACCGGGATCTCCCGGTCGGTCTTCTTCTGGTAATCCGCGTAATCGGGGTAGACCGCGACCGAGCGCTCCCACCACACGGCTTTCTCGTCGCCGGTTACCTCCCGAGCGACGTAATCGTGCTTTTCGGGTCCGTCCTGCAGCTCCACCAGCGGCTCGGCCTTGACGTTGAAGTACCAGACGGGATGCTTCGGCGCACCACCGAGGGAGGCCACGATGGCGTACTCCCCATCGTGTTCCACCCGCATCAACGGCGACTTGCGCAGCTTTCCGCTCTTGTTTCCCTTGGTGGTCAGCAGCACGACCGGCATCCCGTTCATCGTCGTGCCTTCGGTTCCGCCGGAGTTCTCGTACAGCTCGGCCTGCTTGCGGGCCCAGTCGGATGAACTCGGTTCGTATTCTCCTGTCAATGGCATGGTTTCAGTCAACACCCACGGCCGCCGGGACGCCACCGAATCTCGGTCGTCGCAGGTCGGAACCGTGAGTTCGGTGGACCGAATCTTTGCGTGGGTATAGTCTGAACTTCACCCGCCGGACACCCGAATCATCGAACCGGACGGGCGTACCCGAGGAGGACGCGATGACCTACACGAGCAACCAGGTGAGCCGTCGAACTGTCCCCGTCCTGCGCACGGTCGATGTCGCCGGAGTCGAATGGCCTCTGTACAAGCTCGAGGCCGTGGCCATCGGGCTCGTCGTGTTCGTCGCCACGCTCGCCCTGGTCGGATCGCTGCAGGCAGCCGTTCTGGGCGGCGCAGCAGTCGCAGTCGCCGCGTGGTGGACTCTCCGATTGACCGAGGTCCACCCCGCCCGGACCGGCTCACCCCGTCAGGCAGCCGGGCCCCAGTAGCGCCTTCAGGTCTCCCATCAGCGCCGACGTCGGCGTCACCCGCAGACTGTCGTCGAGCTTCATCGTGGTGATCTTGTCGCCACTGACCAAACGTAGATGGACGTCCGAGGTCCCTGGGTGGCTGATCAACACCCGCTTGAGCGCGCCGACCTTGTCTGCCGTGCACAGTCGCGTCGGCAAACTCACCGCGAGCGGCTTGTCGATACCGATCGCCGAAAGATCCGGCACCGCAAGATCGTTCGCGATCAACGACACCCGGTCGTCACGCACCGACACGCGACCCTTGACGAGCACCACCGAGTCCTCGGTGACATCGGCACCGAACACCGAGTAGGCCTGCGGGAAGAACAGCACCTCGATGCCGCCGGCGAGGTCCTCGAGCTGAGCCGACGCCCACGTCAGACCGTTCTTGTTGATCCGCCGGTTCACCGAGGCCAGAATTCCGCCGACGGTGACCTGAGTGCCGTCCTTGATGTCCCCTTCGAGGATCGTCGGGATGTTGCAGTCGGACTTCGCGGCCAACATGTGCTCGACACCGAGCAGCGGGTGACCCGACACGTAGAGACCGAGCATCTCGCGCTCGAGGGCCAGACGGTGCTTGGACTCCCATTCCTCGTCCGGCACGCGCACGTTGAACACCGAGGAAATGGACTCGTCGGCGTCCTCACCGCCGAACAGATCGAACTGTCCGATCGCCTCGGCCTTCTTGGTGCCCATCACCGCATCGATCGCGTCGGCATGGATCAACATCAGACCCTTGCGCGGATGATCGAGAGAGTCGAAAGCGCCTGCCTTGATGAGAGATTCGGTGACCTTCTTGCTGCACGCGATCGCGTCGATCTTGCCCAGGTAGTCCGAGAAATCCGTGTATTTGGACTTCTCCGACCGCGCTCTGATGATCGATGCGACCACGTTCGTGCCGACGTTGCGCACCGCGCCGAGACCGAATCGGATGTCCTTGCCCACCGATGCGAAGTTGAGCTCGGATTCGTTGACGTCCGGTGGCAGCACCGTGATGCCAAGCTTGCGGCAGTCGGCCAGGTAGATCGCGGCCTTGTCCTTGTCGTCACCGACACTGGTGAGCAGGCCGGCCATGTACTCGGCCGGGTAGTTGGCCTTGAGGTACGCCGTCCAGTACGAGACCAGGCCGTAGCCGGCCGAGTGCGATTTGTTGAACGCGTAGCCGGCGAACGGGAGCACGGTGTCCCACAGCGCCTTGATCGCGGCCTCGGAGAAGCCGTTGTCCAACATGCCCTGCCGGAATCCGGCGTAGGCCTTCTCGAGCTCGGAGAGCTTCTTCTTTCCCATGGCACGACGCAGCAGGTCGGCTTGGCCCAGGGTGTACCCGGCGACCTTCTGCGCGAGCTGCATGATCTGCTCCTGGTAGACCACCAGGCCGTACGTCTCGCCGAGAATCACCTTGAGCGGCTCTTCGAGCTCGGGGTGAATCGGCTTGACCTCCTGCCGCCCGTTCTTGCGGTCGGCGTAGTCGTTGTGCGAGTTCATGCCCATCGGACCCGGGCGGTACAGCGCGAGCACGGCGACGATGTCCTCGAAACCGGTGGGCTGCATGCGGCGCAGCAGGTCTCGCATCGCGCTGCCGTCGAGCTGGAAAACACCGAGAGTGTCTCCGCGAGAAAGCAATTCGAAGGTCGCCGGATCGTCGAGCGGCAACGCGTCGAGATCGATGTCGATGCCGCGATTGGCCTTGATGTTGTCGATCGCGTCGCCGATGACCGTGAGGTTTCGCAGACCGAGGAAGTCCATCTTCAGCAGGCCGATGGCCTCGCACGACGGATAGTCCCAGCCGGTGATGATCGCGCCGTCCTGGGCGCGCTTCCACACCGGGATGGCGTCGGTGAGCGGCTCCGAAGACATGATGACCGCGCAGGCGTGTACGCCCGCGTTGCGGATCAGGCCTTCGAGGCCCTTGGCCGTCTTGTAGATCGTGGCCACGTCGGGGTTGGAGTCGATGAGCGCTCGGACCTCGACGGCCTCCTTGTAGCGCTCGTGCGACGGATCGGTGATGCCGGCCACCGAGATGTCCTTGGCCATGATGGGCGGCGGCAGGGCCTTGGTGATCTGATCGGCGATGCCGAAACCGGGCTGGCCGAACTGCACACGTGCGGAGTCCTTGATGGCAGCCTTGGTCTTGATGGTGCCGAAGGTGATGACCTGCGCAACCCGGTCGCTACCCCACTTCTCCGTGGCGTAGCGCACCATCTCACCGCGACGACGATCGTCGAAGTCGATATCGATATCGGGCATCGACACGCGCTCGGGGTTGAGGAATCGCTCGAAGAGCAGCCCGTGCGGGAGCGGATCGATGTTGGTGATGCCCATGGCGTAGGCAACCAGGGATCCGGCGGCGGAACCACGGCCCGGTCCGACGCGGATGCCGACCGCTTTCGCGTGGTTGATGAGGTCGCCGACCACGAGGAAGTAGGCCGGGAAGCCCATCTCCAGGATCACCTTGATCTCGTACTCCGCTCGCGCGAGGTAATCCTCGGCCGGACCGTCGGGGAACCGACGTTCGAGTCCGGTCATGACCTCGTGCCGCAGCCACGTTCCCTGCGTGTATCCCTCGGGAACCGGGAAGATGGGCATCCGGTCGCGGTGCGCCCACACCTCGTCGTAGGGCTGGACTCGCTCGGCGATGAGGAGCGTGCTGTCGCAGGCACCGGGTACCTCGTCGTCCCAGAGAGCACGCATCTCGGCAGCGGACTTGAGGTAGTAGCCGTCGCCGTCGAACTTGAAGCGAGTGGGATCGCTGAGCGTCTTACCGGTCTGGATGCACAGCAGAGCCTCGTGGTTCTCGGCGGCGTCCTTGGTGACGTAGTGGCAGTCGTTGGTGGCCAACGGCGGAATGGACAGCTTCTTGCCGATGTCGAGCAGGCCCTCTCGGACTCGTCGCTCGATGGACAGACCGTGGTCCATCAACTCGAGGAAGAAGTTGTCCGGGCCCCAGATCTCCTGCCACTTGGCCGCGGCCTCGAGTGCTTCGCGGTCCTGGCCCAGACGGAGGCGCGTCTGAACCTCACCGGACGGGCAGCCGGTGGTGGCGATGATGCCCTCGGCGTGCTGAGCGATGATCTCCTCGTCCATGCGGGCCCACTTGCCGAGCTGACCCTCGATGGACGCCAGCGAGGACAGCTTGAACAGATTGCGCACGCCGGTCGCGTTCTCCGCCACCATCGTCATGTGCGTGTACGCACCGCTACCGGAGACGTCGTCGGACTTCTGGCTTCGATCGCCCCACAGCACGCGCTTCTTGTTGAATCGGGATTCGGGCGCGATGTAGGCCTCGATACCGATGATCGGCTTGATGCCGGCCTTCTTGGCCTCGTTGTAGAACTCGCTGGCTCCGTACATGTTGCCGTGGTCGGTCATGCCGACCGCCGTCATCTCCAACCGCGCCGCCTCGGCGAACATGGCCCCGATCTTGGCGGCACCGTCGAGCATCGAATATTCGGTGTGGTTGTGCAGATGAACGAACGAATCGGCCACGAAGGTTCTCTCCTGAAGGTCGTGCGTTTTCGAAAATACGAGCCGCGAATGCACCCACTCTAGGCGGTGGAACCGACAGATTTTTCAGGCCGACGGTGTGTCCTGGGAGGACGTGACGGGTGTGACGAACGAGACTGAAGTTGCCTCATTCGGCGGGAACCGGCCCGTCGTCCGGCAGCGGCCCGACGACGTCGATGTACTCCGGAAGCAACGGCTCGACGGCGAACTTCCCGGACACCGCGTCGGGCGGAAGTGCCTCCACCGCCCGCACCCCGTCGCGGCCTGCCACCTCGCTCAACTCGGCCGCGGTGCCCCGCACGACCACCGTCACCACGCATGCGCATCCGCTCAGCAACCGGCGCTGCGACACCGCGTCTATCTGCGCCTGCCGGTCCTCCACGCCGAACGATTCCTGGATCTGGCCGGCAGCGCGCGCGGTCGCATTCAGTACCGACCGTTCACTGCCTGGAACACCGACCGTGAGGATCGGAGTTTGCACGCGATCGAGCGGTACTCGAAAGAGCACCATCGAGATGCGCACGCCGTTCGCGGCGGCGTAGGCCTGTTCGGCGGTGAGTTCGCGATCGAACGACACCGATCCCCAGCGAGGTTCGGCATCGTCGCCGAGCAGGCTCGCCTCGGCGCGAGCCAGGTAGTCGGTCACCTGCTCGCCGCTGTCCGGGCCGAGCCGGTCCGTGCCCACACGCAGTTGCCGTTGCGGGTTCAGATGGCCGACGACAGCCAGGCCACCGACCACCAGAGCGATCGTGACGACGGCACCAACCACACCCGAGAATCCGCGCATCACGCCTTCCGAAGCACCTCGAGAGCATGTTCGAGGTCTGCCGGATACTTGCTTTCGATCTCGACCCAACGGCCGTCGGACGGATGCGCGAAGCCGAGCGAACGCGCGTGCAGCCACTGACGTTCCAGTCCCAACCGTTCGGCCAACCGCGGGTCCGCCCCATAGGTCAGGTCGCCGCAACACGGGTGCCGCAGCGCCGAGAAGTGCACGCGGATCTGGTGCGTGCGTCCGGTTTCCAGGTGGACGTCCAGCAGGCTCGCGGCCTGGAAGGCCTCGACCGTGTCGTAGTGGGTGACGCTGGGCTTGCCGTCCGCGCGGACGGCGAACTTCCAGTCGTTGCTGCCGTGCCGTCCGATCGGAGCATCGATGGTTCCACTGCTCGGATCCGGATGTCCCTGCACCAGGGCGTGATAACGCTTGTCGATCGTACGAGCCTTGAACGCCCGCTTGAGCACGGTGTATGCCCGTTCGGACGTCGCGACCACCATCACCCCGGACGTTCCCACATCGAGTCGGTGCACGATGCCCTGACGCTCGTGCGCGCCGGACGTGGAGATTCGGAAACCGGCGGCCGCGAGGCCGCCGATGACGGTCGGCCCGGTCCAGCCCACACTGGCGTGCGCGGCGACGCCCACGGGCTTGTCCACGGCCACGACGTCGTCGTCGGCGTAGAGAATCTCCATACCTTCGACCGGCTCGGCCTCGATCGTCAGCTCACGTGCAGGTTCGGGCAGAGTCACTTCGAGCCACGACCCACCCGAGAGGCGATCGGACTTCCCGACGGCACTGTGATCGACCAGCACCGAGCCCTCTTCGGCCAAGGCTGCGGCGACCGTGCGCGAGAGCCCGAGAAGTCGCGCCAGGCCGGCGTCGACGCGCATGCCGTCCAAACCGTCGGGCACCGGCATGGAACGCGATTCCCTCACGAGTCGGCCTTCTGCGGGGCATCGGACGTGGACTTGGTCACCCGTTCGCCGTTGGGCTCGAAACCGAACAGGCTGAGCGCGACGAGCAGGATGGCCCCGCACACGATGGACGAGTCGGCGACGTTGAACACCGGCCACCATCCCACCGATACGAAATCGACCACATGACCCTGGAACGGGCCCGGTGCGCGGAAGAACCGGTCGATCAGGTTGCCCAGAGCGCCGCCGAGAACCAGACCCAGCCCCAGCGCCCACCACGGCGAACGCAGCGTTCGACCGATCTTCACGACCCCGATCACCACGGCCACGGCGACCAGCGTCAGCAACCACGTCATTCCGGTGGCCATGGAGAACGCCGCACCGGGATTGCGCACCAGCCGCAGAGTCACGACGTCGCCGATGATCTCGATCGGGTTTCCAGGCTTCACGTAGTGCACCACCACGATCTTCGTGATCAGGTCGAACAGCAGAATCACTGCCGCGATCGCCACCAGGAGTCGGGTACGCAGAGGTGCGGCGGGCCGAACCGCAGCACTGTCGGCACCGGACACCTGCTCGTCTGCACCCTCGTGGGGGTCGGGGGTTGCACTGGTCTCGGTGGTCGGATCGTCGGGTCGGTCGTCACTCACCCGTCCATCATGGCGCATCGACAACCGTCGGTCCGCATCCGAGCCGCGTGGTAGCGGTCTGCGCACCCGGTGTCATCAGTAGCCTGGTGCCCGTGAAGTCGACCGATCGCACCCGCACCGTCCGCTCCGGCTTCGTGGCCGCCTCCTGCGCAGTGGCTCTACTGGCCGGATGCTCGAGCGGTGATTCGGATCCCGCACCCGAGCAGACCCCGTCTTCGAACGAGGTCACGATCGCGGTGACGCCCACGACCACCACCGTCGTCGATCCCGGTAGCGAGCCACGGCGCGCGCTCACCTTCGACAGCTCCGACGCGGACGCGCAGAACCAGAGCGTCGACCTCACCACCACCTCGACCGTGCAGCAACAGATCAATGCTGCTGCGCCGCAGGACTTCTCCAGTCCGGAACTGACCGTGCCGCTGACTGCCTCGGCGTCCGACACCGTCCCGGACGAGGACGCGTCGAGCGGGGCCACCACCTCCGTCGAGCTGACCATCGGGGCCGCGACATCACCGGACGCTGGACTGACCGACGCACTCTCCGCATCCGATGGATCGACTGCACGATTGGCCAGGACCGATTCCGGAGCGATCACCGCTCTGCACATCACGCCGGCCGACGATGCCCTCGATACCGCCCGCGCCGCGATCGAACGCTCCTTGAACGCGGCCGTGTACCGATCCATCGACTTTCCCGACGCGGAGGTAGGGGTCGGCGCGGTCTGGACCGTCGATCAGCAAGTGCTCAGCGGCATCACGCTGAATCAGCGCACCACGGTCACCTTGCGTGCACTCGACGGCGACCGCGCGACCCTCGACGTGGCCATCACCCAGACGCCCGAGTCGTCGGTATGGAATCTGCCCGACAATGCGGGCACTCTCAACATCGCGTCGTACACCTTCACGGGCGCGGGAACACTCGACGTCGATCTCTCCCGACCACTTCCGGTCGGAGGTTCGATCACCGCGGGCGGCGAGCAGATGTACACCGACCCCGACAGCACCACGGTGCTTCGGCAAACCGTCGGCGATTCGATCACCTGGACTGCCCGATGACGCGCGGTAACACCCGGGTATTGGCGACGTTGTCGATTTTCGGGATCGCTGTCGCCACCGGATGCAGCACTAACGAGCCGAACGAGACGGTCACGCCTGCTGTCACCACCGTCGCGGCTCCCGACCCGCTGCGCGGTCCGCCCATCACCGACCCGGCGGCGCTGACTGCAGCGATGCTGGGGCTCGCAGACCTGCCGGACGGCTTCTCATCGATCCCCGATCCGGTTCGTGATCTGGGGTTGGATCCGGCACCGGAGTACGACTCGCCGGACCGCTCGAGCACCGACCCCGCCGAGTGCGCCGCCGTCCTCGCGCCGGTATCGCAACAGCAGGCCGGAGCCGCGTCGAGCGCGGTGGTCCGCTTCTCCGGTCCGAATTTCTCGTCGATCGACGAGGACTCGGCGAGCTATCCCGTGCCGGGAGCCGCCGAGGCTTTCGCGAACATTCAGCGAGCGTGGGCCGAGTGCTCGACGTTCACCGGAACCGACGCGGACGGTATCGGCGTCGACTACTCGGTGGCGGGGCGTGACCAAGCGACCGTCGGCGACGCGTCCGCATCGATTCGACTGACCACCACGAGCGAGGGCTTCACGCTGGTCTCCGACGTCGTGGTGGCGGTGGTCGACTCGACCGTGGTGCAGATCGTCGTCTCCGACCAGAGCGGACTCGAACCGGAGACCGTCACCGCCGTCGCGGGGTCGGCCGCGGATCGCATTCGATCGGCCGTGCCCAGCGCCTGACCGCCGTCCCTACGCAAAACAAACTGCCGGTGACGCCCTCTCGAAAGAAGGTGTCACCGGCAGTTCGCGGTTGGTCAGAGACGATCGGCAGGACTCAGGGTGCGGGGCACGCCGGGCTGGTCAGCTGCGCGAGAGAAACGATGCCGCAGGCGTTCTCCTTGGAGAGCTTCCACACACCGTCCTCGGGGACGAACTTGAACGTGCCGGGGTTGGCCTGGCCGTTGAGAGTGATGGTGATACCCGCGTTGAGTTCACCGGTGCCCAGATCGTCGATGCTGGTGATCTCGATCTGTGCGTTGTTGGCCACAGCAGCGGCGGCAACCTGGTTGATCAGACCCGGATCCTCGGACGCACCCTGGATCAGAGCAGCCTTCTCCTCGACCGGAACGTTGGGATCGAGTCCGCGGTTGAGCTCGGTGTTGAGCTGCTCGACGGTGGGCACCGGCGGGTAGTCCCCGCCCGCGGGTGCAGCACTCGCGGTGGTGGTGGCAACCGTCGTGGTCGTGGCCGTCGTGCCGCCGTCTTCCGAGCTGCAGGCAGACATGGTCAATGCACCGGCGATGGCGATACCGGCAACCATGGCCCGTCGGGTGTTGCGAAGCTTCAAGTGCTTGTCCTTTTCACTCTGAGTCACGTATCGATCGTTCTGTGACTCGTCGGTCGTCTGTATGGGGGTCGTCTCGGACCGAGTCCACTATGTCAGCTCGACTCGCCCGAGTCACAACGCGAAGGCCATACCTGTGAAACCTCACAGAGTTTCCTCAGCCGCGCCACAACTCACGCCAAGCTGTCCAGAACATCGGCCACGACCAGGTCGGTGTCCGATTCTGCAAAAGTGCGGGCCGTTCCCGGACCGGTGGTCCGTGTCTCGAAACGGACCGTCACCACCGAGTGTCCCGCGCCCTGCACCCACCCGTGACCGTACCGAACATGCCGAACGTCCATACCCGGTTGCCACCGCGGACCGTCCTCGACCACGGCGAGATTCGCGGCCTCCTCAGTCGCGGGTAAAGGCTCGTCCGGGACCGGAGCAACCGGCTCGTACTCGAGTTCGGGGAACAACGATCCTTGCCGAACCGCGGACAGACCGGCGAGGCCTACACCGACGAGCCGGATCGGTCCGACATCCACCGGATCGACCGCCAACCGCTGAGCAGTGGCCACGATCGTCTGCTTGTCCACCGTCGCGTAGGGCAATGTCGCCGATCTGGTGATGATGCTCATGTCGGACTTACGCAACTTGAGCACGACCGTGCGGGCCCCCCGGCCGTCCTTCAGCAACCGGCGATGAGTCGACTCGACGATGGACTCGATCGCCGGGCGCAGTTGAGCGAGAGTCGTCAGGTCGTTCGCGAACGTCGTCTCGGCACTGACCTGCTTGGCCTCGGCCCGCTCGGCCACCACCCGGTTGTCGATGCCGCGCGCCAGCTGATGCAGGCTCGGCCCCATGGTCGCACCGAGAATCGACGCCACCTCCGACTCGGGCGTAGCCACGAACTTACCGATGGTGTCGATCCCCAAGCGATGCAACCGTTCTCCGGCAACAGGGCCGATCCCCCACAACTTGCGCACCGGCAGATCGGCCATCAACTCGGCCTGGATGCCGGGCGCTACCACCGTGATTCCATCGGGTTTGGCCAGACCCGACGCAATCTTGGCGATCTGTTTCCCGGACCCGGCACCGATGGAGGCGACGAGCCCGGTCTCTGCCAGTACCAGCGCCCGCAGATCGGCACAGAAGCGCTCGACCTCGGCCACCGTCGCGCCCGCCAGCTCGAGCGGCTCGCCGAAGGCCTCGTCGATCGAGAGCTGTTCCAGCACGGGCATGCGCACCCGAAGCGCCTCGAAGGCACGTCTGCTCAGCTCCGAGTACAGCGGGAACCGCGGCGGCAGGACCACTGCGCTCGCACCGACGAGTCGACGGGCCTGATGCATCGGCATCGCCGAACGAGCCCCGAACGCCCGGGCCTGGTAGCTGCACCCGGCCACCACGCCTCTGCCGCCTGCACCGCCGACCAACACCGGCCGACCCCGCAGCGTCGGCCGAGTCAGCTGCTCGGCAGACGCGAAGAACGCGTCCATGTCCAGATGCAACACCCAACGCCGGCTCCGCAGAGTCCGATCGACACTGTCGGGCATGGTCAACGACGGCCGTCGGGCGGCTCGGACGGGGCGTCGGCACCGAAGCCGAGCACACGTGCGGCCCGCTCCGGTCCGGGATCGGACCACAGTGCGGAGTACTGCTCCGTCGTGGTCAGCGACCGTGTGTGCGCACGATCGATGTACAGCGTGCCGGCGAGGTGATCGCTCTCGTGGGCCACCATCCGTGCGGGCCAGCCACGCACCACCTCGTCGATCTCTCGGCCGGTCTCGTCGGTGCACAGAAGCCGGACTTCCGCGGCGCGGGTGACGACGGCCTGATACCCCGGCACACTGAGGCAGCCCTCGTAGAACGAGGCCGTGCGTCGTCCTACCGGGGTGTACCGAGGATTGATCAACGCTCGGAACGACAACGGGGTGCGCTCCCGGACGAGGGCGACGCCCTCCGCAACATCGAAGAGATCCTCGATCACCGCGATCTGCAACGGAATTCCGATCTGCGGTGCAGCAAGGCCGACACCGGGCGCGTCGTGCATCGTCGCGCGCATCACCTCGATCAACTCCGTCAACACATCACGCTCGAGCTGACCGGTGTAGCGCAGCGCCGGGGCACGCAGCACCGGATGGCCGGCGGCGACGATGGGAACGACGCCGGCGCGAGCCTCGGAGAGACGCTCGTGCACGGCATCGACCACCTCCTCCTCGGTCACGACGACCCGGTGCCCCTCGCTCATATGCCCTCGGTCACGACGACTTCGTGATCGCTGCCCGAACTCCCTCACCGAGATCGCTGCCGTCATCGCCGACCGAGCCGTCGACCAGCGACAACGCGAGTACTTCGCGCGCGATCAGATCCCGATGAGCGTCCAGCCACGCCCGTCGATGTTCGGGTACCTCGATGACGATGTCGATACGGTCGGACACATCGAGTCCGTGGCTACGACGCGCATCCTGCAGCTCACGGATGCGGTCCTTGGCCCAACCCTCGGCCTCCAGCTCTTCGGTGACCGCCGAATCGAGCACCACGAGTCCTGCGTTCCCGGGCAGCGGTGCCGTCGATTCCGGCTCCGCGGCAACGAGTCTGCGGGTGTACTCCTCGGGCAGCAACGCGATGCCTGCGGCGCTCACGACACCGTCGGCATCTTCCGACCAGTCACCGGCCTTGACTGCCTTGATGACCTTCTGGACATCCTTACCGATCCGCGGACCGGCAGCGCGTGCGTTCACGACGAGCTCGAATTTGCCGTGCACGGCAACGTCTTCGGTCAGATCCACCTTCTTGACGTTGACCTCGTCGGCGATGATGTCGAGGAACGGACGCAGCCGCTCGGCGTCGGCGGCCGCGACGGTCACCTCGGGCAGCGGCAGCCGCACGCGCAGATTCTGTGCCTTACGCAGACCGAGCACCGTGGAGCACACGGTACGAACCTCGTCCATGCTGTCGACCAGCTCCGGGTCGGACGGCAACTCGTCGGCCGTCGGCCAATCCGTCAGGTGCACCGATCGGCCACCGGTCAATCCGCGCCAGACCACCTCGCTGATCAACGGCAACAACGGAGCGGCGATGCGGGTGAGCACTTCGAGCACGGTGTGCAGGGTGTCGATCGCGTCGGCCTCCTCGCCCCAGAAGCGTGAACGTGACCGTCGCACATACCAATTGGTCAGTGCGTCACAGAACGTACGCAGTTCGTCGCACGCCCCGGCGATGTCGTTCCCTTCGAGCGCGTCGGTGATCGCATCCCGCGTGGCGGACAGTTTGGCCAGCACGTATCGATCGAGCACATGCGGAGAATCGGTCCGCCACTGCCCCGGCGTCGACGCGTAGAGCTGCAAAAAGCTCCACGCGTTCCAGATCGGCAACAGCGCCTGCCGCACTCCCTCGCGGATGCCCTGCTCGGTGACGATCAGGTTGCCACCGCGCAGGATCGGCGACGACATCAGGAACCACCGCATGGCATCCGAGCCGTCGCGGTCGAAGACCTCCTTGACGTCCGGGTAGTTCCCCTTCGACTTACTCATCTTCAGACCGTCGTCACCGAGCACGATGCCATGGGCAGCAACGGTTTTGAAGGCAGGCCGGTCGAACAGTGCAGTCGCGAGCACGTGCAGGGTGTAGAACCAGCCGCGCGTCTGACCGTTGTATTCGACGATGAAGTCGCCCGGGTTGTGCGTCTGGAACCACTCCTCGTTCTCGAACGGGAAGTGCACCTGTGCATACGGCATCGAGCCCGATTCGAACCAGCAGTCCAGCACCTCGGGAACGCGACGCATCGTCGACTTGCCGGTCGGGTCGTCCGGGTTGGGACGCGTCAGGTCGTCGATGTACGGCCGATGCAGATCGGTGGGACGCACACCGAAGTCACGCTCGAGCTCGTCCAGGCTGCCGTACACGTCGAGACGAGGGTAGGCGGGGTCGTCGGACGTCCAGGCCGGGATCGGGCTGCCCCAGTACCGGTTTCGGCTGATGTTCCAGTCGCGGGCACCTTCGAGCCACTTGCCGAACTGACCGTCCTTGATGTGCTCGGGCACCCAGGTGATCTCCTGGTTGAGCTCGACCATCCGATCGCGGAACTTGGTGACCGCGACGAACCACGACGGAACCGCCATGTAGATCAGCGGCTGACCACTACGCCAACTGTGCGGGTACGAGTGCTCGATGGTCTCGTGCCGCAGCAAGCGGCCCGAGGCCTTGAGATCCTTGATGATCACCGGATTGGCGTCGAACACCATCAGGCCCTCGTAGGGCGGCACCAACGACGTGAATTTGCCGCCCGCATCGAGCGGTTGCACGACCTCGATCCCGTTCGCGGTGGCGACGTCCATGTCCTCCTCACCGAATGCCGGTGCGAGATGGACGATTCCGGTGCCGGAGTCGGTGGTGACGTAATCGGCCTTAAGAACGCGATGCGCATTCTCGTGGCCGAGGAAGAAGTCGTAGGGCGGTGCGTAGGCGAGGCCGACCAACTCCGCGCCGGTGTGCTCCGAGAGCACCTCCGGCTCCTCCCCCAGTTCCTTCGCATAGTGCGCGAGTCGGGCAGAGGCGAGCACGTAACGCTCACCGTCGGCACCGCGGACCTGAATGTAGTGCACCTCCGGATGCACCGCGATCGCGAGGTTCGACGGCAGAGTCCACGGAGTGGTGGTCCAGATCAGTGCGTTCGCGCCGTCCAGGGGTGTGCCCGGTGCCGTCAAGGGCATGGTGACGGTGACCGCGGGGTCCTGACGCATCTTGTAGGCGTCGTCGAGCCGGGTCTCCTGGTTGGACAGCGGCGTCTGCTCGTACCAGCTGTACGGCAGCACTCGGTAGCCCTGGTAGATCAGGCCCTTGTCGTGGAGCGTCTTGAACGCCCACATGACGGACTCCATGAAGTCGACGTCGAGGGTCTTGTAGTCGTTGTCGAAGTCGACCCACCGCGCCTGCCGAGTGACGTAATCCCGCCACTCGTCGGTGTACTGCAACACCGATTGCTTGCAGTAGGCGTTGAACTTCGCCAGGCCCATCTCGTCGATCTCGGACTTGTCCTTGATCCCGAGTTGCTTCTCCGCTTCCAATTCGGCGGGAAGGCCGTGGCAGTCCCACCCGAAACGACGCTCGACCTTCTTGCCGCGCATGGTCTGGAACCGGGGCACGAGATCCTTGACGTACCCGGTGAGCAGATGGCCGTAGTGCGGCAAGCCGTTGGCGAACGGAGGTCCGTCGTAGAAAACGAATTCCTCGGCATCGGCGCGGTTGTCGATGCTGGCGCGGAACGTGACGTCCTCGGCCCATTCGTGCAGCACGATGCGCTCGAGATCGGGAAACGGAACGCTTCCCGATCGACCTTCGGCCAGATCCACCAGCGGGTACGACGCGTTCTCGGTGCGTGCGCTCGAATCTGTCATATCTGTCTCCTCCGTGCCGGACGCGTACAGGACGCGACATCGATTGGCACGGGGACGACATTCGGCGATGGGGACGCCGAGTACCGCGGTACCACCCCGCTTGCTCGGACCGATGGAACCCGTCGGACCGAGCCTCTCCACACGAGCTGTAACGGGCTCACCCGTTCGGTTCTACTGAACAGCCCATTTCGGTCGTTGCAGACCGAAACGTCACTGTCGTTCTTCCGAAGGCTCCCCGGTGATGGCCGGATCGACGCCTGATTGTTCTTTCGTCTGACAACCGTCGAACTGATGCACTACCGCCTGGTGTACTGCCGCCTGATGCACTACCGCGTAGATGCTACCTGTCGATCTCGGGCGGTGGCCGTCGCCCGAGCAAAGCCCCGACCAGGAGCAGCACCGCCCCGACTATGCAGATCACGATGCAGGCCCAGGCCCAGACAACCGATCCGGTCATCAGGGCCAACACCAGGAACCCGAACCCGACAGCCGCCGCGCCGAGAGTCAGAATCAGCACAGGATTCCTCGCTCACCACTCGACGCTACAACCGAACCCGACGCTGCCCCGAGAGGCAGCGTCGGAGAACGATCGCGTCAGTTGTTGCCCTTGGCGTACGACTGGCTGTAGCCGGACGTCTGGTTGTCCTGGTTGAAGTTGTCCTGGCCGTTGTCCACCGGCAGCGCCGAGGAACGGTTCTCGAGCTCTTCGAGCTGCGATTCGAGGTACGACTTGAGGCGCACCCGGTATTCGCGCTCGAACGTCTTGAGCTGCTCGATGCGACCTTCCAGCACGGACCGCTGCTGGTTGATCGTCGCCATGATCTCGGTGTGCTTGCGCTCGGCGTCGGCCTGCAATGCGTCGGCCTTCTCCTTGGCCTGGCGAAGCTGGGTCTCGGAGCGAGTCTGTGCATCGGTGAGCAGCGACTCGGACTTCTGCCGCGCTTCGGACATCATCGACTCCGAGCGAGCGCGGGCATCCGACACCAGCCGTTCGGCGTTGGTGCGCGCATTACCGAGCAGCTGCTCGGACTCGGTCTTCGCATCGCCGGTGAGGCGGTCCGCCATCTCCTGCGCGAGACCGAGAATCTTCGCGGCCTGCATGTTCGAGTCGCCGCTCTGCTGCGGTGCTGCGGCCACGGGAGCGACCGGCGCGGGCTGCTGAACCACCGGTGGCGGCTTGGGGGGATCGACCGGCCGCTGCGGCTCGGCTTTCGGTGCGGCGACCGGAGCCGACTGTGGGCTCTGGCGCGCAGAGTTCTTGGCGTCCGCAAGCTCCTGGTCGAGCTCACCGACGCGCTGGCGCAGGTCGGCGTTCTCTTCGATCAGTCGGGACAACTCTTGCTCGACGAGGTCGAGAAATGCGTCGACCTCGTCTTCGTTGTAACCGCGCTTACCGATGGGCGGCTTGCTGAACGCAACGTTGTGCACATCAGCTGGAGTCAGCGGCATGGAAGGATCCCTTCACGCGTCTTGGGGCGGTAGAGCAAGCATTCAGTTATATGCCATTCCGCGCGAGTGCAGAACAATCAAACTGTAACTGGCGTCCATTCTGTCACACGGGACACGCAGCTTGCGCTGGGTCCCGAGTTCTAACATTCCATCTTCGGCCTCAGGCCGCGAGGCTGCTGGTCACATTCCACAGAATGAACACGACGAACAGCAAGACCATGATCGACAGGTCCAAGCGCACACCACCGAGGTTGAGCGGCGGAATTATCCTGCGCAGGAACTTCACGGGCGGGTCGGTGACCGTGAAGATCGCCTCCAGAAGGATGACGACCAGCCCGGTCGGTTGCCAATCTCTCGCGAAAGTCCTGATGAACTCGACGATGATTCGACCGATGAGAAGGAGCCAAAAAAGAAACAATACGATGTTGATCACCGTGAACACGATCACGGCTATACTCTGCCTGACTTCGCCGGGCTGAGCAAAGTGCGCTGGTCACAGCTCCGACTTGCCGCCCCAAGGGGAGAAACGATCACTGCTGACTGTAGAAGCCGGTTTCCGCGATTCGCCTGCGCTCCTGCGGGGATACATCGACATCGGCCGGCGATAGCAGGAACACCTTCGTGGCCACCTTGTCGAACGATCCACGGAGCGCGAAGGCCAATCCGGCAGCGAAGTCGACGAGTCGCTTGGCGTCGGCGTTGCTCATTTCGACGAGATCCATGATGACCGGAGTGCCGTCACGGAAACGCTCACCGATGGTGCGCGCCTCGCTGTAGTCCCTCGGGCGCAGGGTGGTGATCTTCGACAGTGGGCCGCCGTCGTCGACGATCGGGCTGCGTCGCGTCTCGGCCCGCACGTCCATGCGGGTGTCCATCGCCAGCGCGCCACGGGTGGCAGCGCCTCGGGTCGACGGTCCTGCTGTGCCGCGTGCGCGTCCACCGATCGGAGCGAGCGTGGCAGCGGGGCGAGGAGCCTCGTAATCGTCGTAGTCGTCGTCGGCCTGCGCGTGCCGCGAGCCACCGAACGACGGCTTGACGAAGTCACGATCGTCGAGGTCGTCGTAACCGTCACGGCCACCACGGGGACTGCGGCGGGTGTCCGGATCGTCGAGGTAGTCGTCCTCGTAGTCCGCGAGCGGAACCATGCCGAAGTACGCCTTGAACTTGTGCAGGGTGCTCATCGTTCTGCCTTCCGTGGCCGTGTCTACTGTCCATCTCCAGGTTCGCAAGTGTCTGTTGTGACTGATGTGATCCGTGGACTGTTATTGGGAGGCTATCGGCCGCGCACCGAGTATTGCGGTACCGACACGCACGCACGTCGATCCGTGTCGCACAGCAGCTTCCAGGTCCCCCGTCATACCGGCCGACAACTCGCGGGCATCGGGATGATCACGCAGAAGTCGCTGATGCAGCACCTCGAGATCACCGAACGCAGCGTCCGCATCGGCGTCCAACGGAGGTACGGCCATCAGTCCCGCCAGACGCAAGCCGGGTGCGGTCGACACCGCGTCGGTCAACTCGTACAGGTCCCCGCGTTCGACGCCGCCGCGGTGGACATCGCCATCGAGACTGACCTGAACGAGGACGTCGAGCGGCGTCGTCCGAGCGCCGTCGTCGAGTGCTGTCTCGGTGGCCTTGGACAGCGCGGTGACCAATCGAGCACTGTCCACCGAGTGAATGGAGTGCGCCCACGCAGCGATGGACTTCGCCTTGTTTCGCTGGAGATGCCCGATCATGTGCCACCGCGGCGGATCACCGCGGAACTCTTCGGCGGTCTCGGCCACCTTGGGCGACGCATCCTGCTCTCTGGACTCGCCGAACTCACGGCAGCCCAGCTCGTACAGGATCCGAACGTCGGACGCGGGGAAGAACTTCGTCACCGGCAGCAGAGTCACGGTCGAGTCTTCTCGACCTGCGTCCGCACATGCTCGCGCCAGTCGTTCGCGTACCGACGCCAACGCGGCGGCGATCTCGGCAGCTCGGTCGGTGGGCTCGCTCACGACATCCTCTCCTGGCCGGAGTCGGGAACCTCGTCCGCGGATGCGGAATCCATCCACACGACGCTCGCGATACGGCCGGTCGAACCCTCCCGGCGATGGCTGAACAGGGTGCGATCCTCGATGGTGCACCGGGGATCCTGAGCCACTCCGTGCAGTCCTGCGGCGATCAGCTGCGCGCGCACACCTGCCGGGATATCGAGACCGGGGGTGTTCCGAACCGTCGTCGTCGCGCTTCCGGGAAGATGCTTGTCGACGTCGGCGCGCATGTGGGCGGGTACCTCGTACTGACGCCCACTGGCCGCCGGGCCGAGGAAGGCCCCGATCCTCTCCGGGACCGCGCCCAGCTCGACCATCGACGCAAGTACTCGAGGAATGATGCCGATGCGGGCACCGACGCGGCCGGCGTGTACCGCGGCGATCACGCCCGCCTCTTCGTCGGACAGCAATACCGGAACACAGTCGGCCGTCAACACCACGAGCGCGAGATCGCGCTGCGTCGTCACCAACGCATCGGTCATGGGAACGGGCTCGGACACCGGCCCGTCCACCACCGTGACGGTGCGGCCGTGGACCTGTTCCATGAACACCAAGCGTTCGATGCCCATACCCAACCGGTCACCGAGGCGTCGACGGTTGGCCTCGACAGCAGCCGGGTCGTCGCCTACGTGGTCACCGAGATTGAAGGTGTCGAACGGCGGGGCCGACACGCCGCCTGCTCGCGTCGTCGACACCCGCCTGACCCGAAAGGAGTCACTCACCGCCGCATGAAGGACGGTACGTCGACCTCGTCTTCGCCGTCGTCCTCGGCGACGGGAACGCGGCGTCCGGATCCGACCGACTCGCGGCCCTGACCACCGGAATCCCGGCCGTGACCGGCTGCGGACTCGCGACTGGACGATTCGCGGTTCGACGAGCTGGACGAGTTCAGCGGGGGCAGGCTCGATCCGCTGGGTGCGCCGACCGGGTCGCGGAACACAGCGCCCTCGGAGCTGTCGTTGGAGCGTGAGGAGACCTCCCCCGAGCGCGCCGATCCGATCGGGCCACGGGTGGATGCCGCTGCCTCGACCGGACGACGCGTGGGCGTTCCTCCGTCGAACCCGGCGGCGATGACGGTGACACGAACCTCGTCACCGAGAGAGTCGTCGATGACGGTTCCGAAGATGATGTTGGCGTCGATGTGCGCAGCTTCCTGGACCAGCGAGGCGGCCTCGTTGATCTCGAACAGGCCGAGATCCGAGCCACCCGCGATGGAGAGCAGCACTCCGCGGGCACCTTCCATGGACGCTTCCAGCAGCGGCGAGTTGATCGCGGATTCCGCGGCCTTGATCGCGCGGCCTTCACCGCGGGAGGAACCGATGCCCATCAGCGCACTGCCTGCGCCGGACATGACGCCCTTGACGTCGGCGAAGTCGACGTTGATCAGCCCGGGGGTGGTGATCAGATCGGTGATGCCCTGAACACCGTTGAGCAAGACCTCGTCGGCACTGCGGAACGCATCCATGAGGCTGACGGCCGCGTCGCCGAGCTGAAGCAGACGATCGTTGGGAATGACGATGAGCGTGTCGCAGGATTCACGCAGCTGCTGGATACCGGTGTCGGCCTGGCCACCACGGCGCTTGCCCTCGAAAGAGAACGGGCGCGTCACGACGCCGACGGTCAGCGCGCCGAGCTTGCGCGCGATGTTGGCGACGACGGGAGCGCCACCGGTACCGGTTCCGCCGCCCTCACCTGCGGTGACGAAGACCATGTCGGCACCCTTGAGGACCTCTTCGATCTCGTCCTTGTGGTCGTCCGCTGCGCGGCGACCCACCTCGGGGTCGGCACCGGCACCGAGTCCGCGAGTCAGCTCACGGCCGACGTCGAGCTTGACGTCGGCGTCACTCATCAGCAAGGCCTGAGCGTCGGTGTTGACGGCGATGAACTCGACTCCCTTGAGTCCCTGTTCGATCATCCGGTTGACCGCGTTCACGCCGCCGCCGCCGATGCCGACGACCTTGATTACGGCGAGGTAGTTGTGCGGGGGCGTCATGGGCTCTCGCCTTCCGTGGATTGTTGCTCGAAAAATGTGGAAAACCCTCAACCTAAACCACAGGCTTAGAGTTATGTCAAGTACTCGACTGATCGGAACGCTATTCACCGACGGCCACGATCGCCATTAGGCGCGCCGATGCCGCGCCGAAAATATGAGCCTTTAGGGCCCGTCGCTACTTCGTGGTCGGAAGATCGGGGCTGGACACGTCGAAAATCTGACCCGGTTGCGACAGCAACGCGATGGCCACCGCCCCCTTGCGCTCGGAGTTGTCCTTGTTCCCCCACACGACGGTACGCCCGTCCAACAGGAGGATCGAGATGTCGGACAGCGTGCTCGCGCGCACTTCGCCGACCTGACCTCGAATCAGCGGCGGCAGCGAATCGAGCACAGCCAGTGCATCTTTCGTCACCGGATCGCCGAAGACAGGATTGTCGGTCACCAGTCGGACCACCCCGGGCGGAGGCGGTGCGACGGCGAAGTCCACGCCGGTTGCATCGAGCAAGTGAGTGCCGTCGGGAGAATCGACGAACGCCACCGGGACACGTTCTTCGACGGTGACCTGCACGGTGGACGGGTATTTCCGTTGCACCCGAACCGATGCCAGCTCCGGTATCGACGCAACACGCTGGGCCGCGGCCGCGGCGTCTACCCGGACCAGCGGCAGGCCGGTCGGCACCTCGAGTCGGTCGAGGATCTCCTGTTCGGACACCGACGAGGCTCCCACGACCGAAATCGTCCGAACCGACAGCAGCGGCGTGAAGTAGACCAGTACTGCCGACCCGACGATCACTGCGACAACCGCCACGACGGCAAGCACCGCGCGACGGCGTGACCGTTTCACGCGAGCGCGCTCTTCTTCCCTGGCCTGCGCGCGAGCTTGCCTGTCTGTGACCGACGACGTCGAATCACCCTGCCCGGCAACGGGTTCCGATCTGGAAGCGCGGTCTCGATCGGACCGACGAGTCACGTCGACGGCCGATCCTTCGGTACCGCGCGGCCGGTCGTGGCACCGAAATCGGTCTTGGAACGAAGGGCGTCGAGAATGGGCCCGCCGAGCATGGTCACGTCGCCCGCACCCATCGTGATCACCACGTCGCCGGGACGACTGAGATTGGCCACCTGCTTGGCGACCAACGACAGATCCGGTTGATAGTTCACCGGTTTGGTCACCGACGCTGCGACCAAGGCACCGGTCACACCGGGCAGGGGTTCCTCGCGAGCGCCGTAGACATCGAGCACCACGATCTCGTCGGCCAACGACAGTGCGGTACCGAATTCCTCGGCGAACGTCGCAGTGCGCGAGTACAGATGCGGTTGGAACACCACCACGACCCGCCCCCGCTCGCCACCCTCGAGGGCCTGACCCGCGACCAACGCCTGCGCAGCGGTCAGCACAGCCCGCACCTCGGTGGGGTGATGGGCGTAGTCGTCGAACACTCGGACTCCGTGCTCGCGTCCGGTGAACTGGAACCGCCGGTGCACTCCCCCGAATCCGGTCAGCCCGGCCAGCAACTCCTCGACCCCCGCGCCCACCTGGCGGGCAGCCACGAACGCCGCCAGGGCGTTGAGGGCGGTGTGCCGTCCCGGTACTCCCAGCCGAACCGTGCGGGCAGAGTCCTCACCGGCGATCTGCAACTGCGCGACGCCCCCGATGTCCTCGGGCTCCCAGGCCAACAGACGAACGGCCATCTCCACCGGTCCGGCGTCGACGTCGGACGACCCGTAGCCGAGCACCGTCACTCCGGGAAGATTCTTCTCGACCACGCGGCGGGCCAGAGCTGCCGAACCCGGATCGTCCATGCATGCAACCAGCACACCGCCCGGGTGCAGCAGCGCGGCGAAATCGTCGAACACCTTCACGTAGGCCTCGGTCGTACCGAAGAAATCGAGATGATCGGCCTCGATGTTCGTCACGATGATCACGTTCGCCGAGTACTGCAACAGCGAACCGTCACTCTCGTCCGCCTCGGCGACGAAGACGTCGCCACTGCCGTGATGCGCGTTGGTTCCGGCCTCGTTGAGCTCACCGCCGACCGCGAACGACGGGTCGAACCCACAGTGCTGCAGTGCGACGACCAACATCGATGTGGTCGACGTCTTCCCGTGCGTGCCCGACACCAGCAGGGTGCGGTATCCCTCCATCAACGACGCGAGGACGGCGGGCCGCAACACCACCGGAATCCCGCGATCGCGAGCTTCGACGAGTTCGGGGTTGGTCTTGGGTATGGCCGCGTGGGTCGTCACGACCACGGTGGGGCCGCCGTCGATCATGTCCAGTGCGCTTGCATCGTGCCCGATTCGCACCAGCGCACCGCGGGCTCGCAGCGCCAACACCCCGCGCGATTCCTTGGCATCCGATCCGGACACCTGACCACCGCGCGCCAGCAGAATGCGTGCGATGCCGGACATCCCGGCACCGCCGATTCCCACCATGTGCACCCGTTCGAGCTCTGCCGGCAACTCCGACATCGCCGCACCCTCAGTTGTCACGCGGACGTCTCCCTCGTTCTGTGGCATTCTCGCCGCCGCCCGGTTCAGCGCCGCGCCGCGTGCGCGGTATCGAGCACGATCTGCGCGACAGCAGCCGCAGCACCCTTGTGACCGGCTCCTGCCGCAGCACGGGACATCGCGGCGATGCGCTCGGTGTCGGCCACCAAAGCCACGACCGTGTCGGTCACGTACTGCGCGCTCAGCGTCGCGTCGGCTACCAGGATGCCACCTCCGGCGTCGACGACGGGACGGGCATTGAGCTCCTGCTCACCGTTGCCGTGCGGTAGAGGCACGTACACGGCAGGAAGCCCGGTCGCGGAGACTTCGGCGACCGTCATGGCACCGGACCGGCAGATCGCGAGGCCGGCCGCCGCGTAGGCCAGGTCCATCCGGTCGATGTAGGGCACTGCGACGTACGGAGCATCCGGATTGCTCTGCTCCACGTCGAGTGTGTTCTTGGGACCGTGTGCGTGCAGAACCGAGATGCCGGCGGCGGCAAGGGCGGCCGCGGCACCGGACACTGCGTCGTTGAGTGAACGCGCGCCCTGTGAACCGCCGAACACCAGCAGCACCGGCCCGTGTTCGGGCAGACCGAAATGAGCGCGAGCCTGCGACCGCATCGCTGCGCGATCGAGACCGGTGATGGTGGGCCGCACCGGAATTCCGATCACTTCTGCATCCACGGACCCCGATGCAGAGATACCAGATCCGGCGACGGCGGCAAGGACTCGTTCGGCGCTGCGTGCACCGACCTTGTTCGCGATGCCGGCGCGGGCATTGGCCTCGTGAATGATCACCGGAATACGGCCGCCGCGACCGAGAAGTCGACCGCGGGCAGCGAGATACGCAGGCAGCGCGACGTAGCCGCCGAATCCGACCAGTACATCGGCCTCGACCGCAGCGAAGATCTCCCGGGTTCGACGCACCGACCGTGCGACCCGAACCGGTAACTTCACCAGGTCGAGAGTGGGCTTGCGAGGCAGCGGCACGGGCGGTATCAGTTCCAGCGCGTAGCCGCGGGCAGGTACCAGTGTCGTTTCGAGCCCCCGGCTGCTGCCGAGGGCGGTGACGGTGACGGTGGGGTCGAGCTCGCGTAGGGCGTCGGCCACGGCGAGCGCGGGCTCGATGTGTCCGGCGGTTCCGCCTCCGGCCACCACCACGGATATCGGCCTCGATGTCTGCTTCACCGTCGATATCCTCGCTCACCCGAGCGGACCGGCGGACGACCGGGTTGCGGTTCCGGACGCGGCCGATACGGCGACCGAGGTCCGGCGGCGTACCCGCTGCCGGTGTCTCGGCGTTGGGGCTCGGCACGGCGGGCGTGGCCACGGGGGGCGTTCCTGGCCGACCCGTTGGGGCCGGCCGTGTCCACCCGTGAACTCGACACCCGGGTACGTCCGGGCTCGGGTGACCGTGCCCCGCGGCCGTCCTTGTTCTTGCGGGACTCGAGACGTGTGCGATCCTGCGCCGCCAACGTGGGACGGGTGGATTTGGAGCGTGCCATCGCGGCCCGCTTCGGCGAGAAGACAGCAGGCAGCGGCAATCTCAGAGCTCGGGCGATACGACCCTCTTGCCCGGCGTGCAGCGCGGCGATGGCTTCCGGTTCGTGTCGGGCCGCACTGGCGATGATCCCGAACATCAACAGCGTGATGGCCGTGGACGTACCGCCGTAGGACACCAGCGGCAGCTGCAGACCGGTCACCGGCAGCAGCCCGACCACATAACCGATGTTGATCATGGCCTGACCGAACACCCAGCACGTTGCGCCTGCAGTCAACAGACGCAGGAACGGATCGACCGACCGCATCGCGATGCGCAGGCCGGTGTAGACGAAGAGACCGAACAATCCGATGACGGCGAGGCAGCCGATCATGCCGAGCTCCTCGCCGATGATCGCGAAGATGAAGTCGTTGTGCGCGTTGGGGAGATAGCTCCATTTCGCGCGACTCTGTCCCAATCCGCGACCGAACAGTCCGCCGTCGGCCAAGGAGTACTTGGCCTGGGTGGACTGATACGACAGACCCTGGGTGTCCTCCCCCGGGTTGAGCCAGGCCTTGACGCGGTTCGAGCGGTAGCCGGCGGTGAACGCGAGCACGGTCGCCAGAGCCAAACCGGTCACCAGGACTGCTCCGAACAGCCGGGCGTTGAGGCCGGCGAACCACAGCAGTGCGACGAGAATGATGCCCAGGGCGATCGCGGTACTGAGGTTGGGCTGGAGCACGACGAGCAGACACATGAGCAGGCCCGCAGGCAGCAACGGCACCAGCAGCGACTTGATGTTGCCGTGCTCACTGCGACGGGAGGCCAGCAGGTGCGCTCCCCACAGAACCAACGCGACCTTCGCCAGCTCGGACGGCTGGAACGAGACGACACCGAAGTCGAACCAACGCCGTGCGCCCTGACGCTCGGCACCGATACCGGGGATCAACACCAGCATCAACATCGTGATCGAGACCAGGAAGAGCGGGAACGACAATTTGCGCAGGTATCGCACCGGCAGCCGAAGCGCCGCATAGAACGCGACCACACCCAGTGCGACACCGATCAGCTGTTGTGTGAACAGCGCGTAGCCGGACTCGTCGGCTGCGAACGATTCGGCCGACGACGCGGACAGCACCATCACCAGTCCGAGCACGGTGAGCAGCACCGCGATCGTGACGATGAGGTGGAACGACGCCAGCGGCCGACCGAACCACAGCCCGATTCGGGTGCGCGGCGTGGTAGTGCGACGAGGTGGACGCGCCGGTCGAGCTGCGGTGGTCACGATCGCGGCGATCCGAGGGCGGCGATGTCGAGGCGCTCGACGGACTCGGCGAAGCTTCGGCCGCGGTGACCGTAATCGACGAACATGTCCAACGACGCAGCCGCGGGGGCCAGCAGGACGGTATCGCCGGAGGCGGCGAACCCCGCAGCGTGGTCGACGGCCGCTCGCATCACCGCATCTGCATCTTCAGCCTCATGAGTCACACCAGCATCGTCTCCCGAAGGGAGCCTGACGACCGGAACATCGGGGGCGTGTCGCGCCAAAGCCTCTGCGATCTGCATCCCATCGCGGCCCAACACCACCGCAGCCACGAGCCGATCGGCGATCTCGACGACCAGATCGTCGATCACCGCACCCTTCAACAACCCGCCCGCGATCCACACGACCCGATCGTGCGCGAGGATCGACGAGCGCGCGGCATGCGGATTCGTCGCCTTGGAATCGTCGACGAACGTCACCCCACCGAGTTCACGCACCACTGCGGCCCGATGCGGTCCCACCCGGTACGTCCGCAAACCGTTTCGGACGGCCTCGGCGTCGACACCGATCGATCGCGCCAACGCAGCCGCGGCCAACGCGTCGAGCACACCGGACGGGCCACTCGGTTCCACCTCGTCGGCCCGGAGCAACTCGACGTTGTCCCCGAACGCACGATCGACGAGCATTCCCGCCCGCACTCCCAGCTCGCCCGCGGCGGGTTCGTCCAGGCGGAAACCGACGACCGTCTCAGCCGGTGCCCCCGCCCGCAGACCGGCCGCCACCGCGTCGTCGAGTCCGACGACCCCGACGTCCCCGCTCAACGCGCGAGCCTTGGCCTCGACGTAACCGTCCATGCCCCCGTGCCAGTCCAGATGATCCTCGGCGATGTTGAGCACCACCCCCGCCGCGGGACGAACCGACGGTGCCCAGAACAGCTGGAAGGACGACAGCTCGACCGCGAGGACACGGGGATGCCGGGCACCGCGCAACGCGTCGGCGATGGGGAGGCCGATGTTTCCGCAGGCGACGGAGTCGATTCCGGCAGCGTCGAGGATCGACGCGAGCATCGAGGTGGTGGTCGTCTTACCGTTCGTACCGGTGACAACCAGCCAACGAGCGCGCGGGCCGTACACCTCGGCGCGGTCGAGATGCCACGAGAACTCCACGTCGCCCCACACCGGGACGGCGTGGTCGGCGGCCGCAGCCAGCACCGGAGAGTCCGGCCGGAACCCGGGACTGGTGACGACGAGCGCAAAGGCCGCGATCGCGTCCGGATCGGCGAGCAGATCGTCCTGAACCACCACGGCAGCACCGAGCGCCGACGCCTCGTCGAGCGCAGCTCGGTTCGAGTCGGTGACGGTCACGAGTGCGCCGAGGTCCAGCAGTGGGCGTACGACGGCCAGCCCGGAGATGCGCGCACCGGTGACCAGCACCGAACTATCGCGCAACCAGGACAGATGGGTCGAGGCTTCGGTCATTGCCTAACCGCCCACAGCCGCGAGGTATTCGCTGTAGAACAGTGCCAAGCCGACGGCCGACGCGATCGCGGCGAGCAACCAGAACCTGATGATGACCGTCGTCTCGGCCCAACCGGCCAACTCGAAGTGGTGATGGAACGGGGCCATTCGGAACACGCGTCTCCGACTCGACCGGAACACTGCGACCTGGATGACGACCGACGCTGCTTCGGCGACGAACAACGCGCCGATGACCACCATGATCAGTTCGGTCTTGGTGACCACGGACAGTCCTGCGATCAGACCGCCCAGAGCGAGGGATCCGGTATCGCCCATGAAGATCTTGGCGGGCGCGGCGTTCCACCACAGGAAACCGATGCACGCACCGGCCGCCGACGCGCACACCAGGGCCAGGTCGAGAGGGTCGCGTACGTCGTAGCAACCCGGCGCAGGACCGGCCGGTCCTGCACACGCCTGCCGGTACTGCCAGAAGGTGATGACGGTGTACGCCCCGAGGACCAATGTCATGGACCCGGCAGCCAGGCCGTCGAGGCCGTCGGTGAGATTGACCGAATTGGACCACGCGATCACCAGCAGACAGACGAAGAACACGAAAACAGCAGCCGACATCGACCACGTTGCGATGTCGCGCACATACGACAGTTGAGTGCTGCCCGGAGTCAATCCGTCGTCGCTGCGAAATTGCAGGACCAGGATGGCGAACAGCACCGCCGCGGTGATCTGGCCGACGTATTTGCCGGTGGCGTTCAGACCGAGGTTCCGCTGCTTACGAATCTTGATGAAGTCGTCGAGAAAGCCGACGAGGCCGAGCACGGTGGTCAGGCCGAGTACGAGTAGAGCCGAGGCCGACGGCCCCTCGGCGTCGTATCCGATGCCGATCAGGTGCGAGCCCCAGTAGCCCGCCCAGATCCCGACCAGGATCGCCACGCCGCCCATGGTGGGAGTACCGCGCTTGGACTGATGGCTCGCCGGGCCCTCGACCCGGATCTCCTGGCCGAAGCCCTGTTTCGAGAAGGTCTTGATGAGCACCGGAGTCAGCAGAATTGCGACTGCAAGTGCGATCCCTCCGGCGAACAGGATCTGTCTCACTGCTCGCCCTCCGACGAATCGGCCAACAGGGCGTCGGCCGACGGTTCGGCCAACAGGGCGTCGGCCGACGGTTCGGCCAACAAGGCCTCGGCAACGGTCCACATCGCGCCCGACTGCGAGGCCTTGACCAGAACGATGTCGCCGGCGCGAACCTCGTCCTCGAGCACGGCGATGGCTGTCTCGCGGTCGGGTACGAGCATCGATTCCTCGCCCCAGGACCCTTCCATGACGGCACCCTGATGCAGCGCACGTGTGGGCCGACCCGAATCGACGATGATCAACCGATCGACGTCCAGGCGGACGGCGAGCCGACCGATCGCATCGTGCTCCACCACCGATTCGCCGCCGAGCTCGGCCATCTCCCCCAGCACCGCCCAACTGCGCCGCTTGGGCCCGTCGTCTCGCCGCGACATCGACACCAGCGCCTTGAGGGCGGCCCGCATCGAATCGGGATTCGCGTTGTACGAGTCGTTGATGACGGTGACGCCGTCCGCGCGGGTGCGTACATCCATCCGACGGATCGAGGTGGGTACCGCGGTCGAGAGCGCTTCGGCAACCTGGGCCACGCCGGCCCCGCACTCGAGCGCGACGGCCGCGGCAGCCAGGGCGTTGCCCACCTGATGTTCACCGTGCACCGCCAGGGTGATGTGCGCCGTGCCTGCCGCACACACGAGCGTGAACGACGCCCGCGCATCGGTGTCGACCACGACGTCGACAGCCCGGACGTCGGCGTCCGCGTTGAGTCCGACGGTGACGACGGCCGCCTTCGTGCGTGTCGCCATCTCGGCGACCAGACGATCGTCGATGTTGAGGATCGCCACGCCGCCGTCCGCAGCAGCGGGCAGTGCCTCGACCAGTTCACCCTTGGCCAGCGCAATGGCGGCACGTGAACCGAACTCGCCCAGGTGCGCGGTTCCGACGTTGAGGACCACCCCGATCCGCGGCGGCGCAAGCCTGGCGAGCTCGGCGATGTGACCGATTCCCCGGGCGGACAGCTCGAGGGCGAGGAAGTCGGTGTCGGCGTCGGCCCGCAGAGCAGTCCATGGATGCCCGAGTTCGTTGTTGAACGATCCGGGTGGGGCCACCACGGATCCGAGCGGACGCAGCACCGCCGAGATGAGATCCTTCGTCGACGTCTTGCCCGACGATCCCGTCACGCCCACCACGGTCAGGTCGTGGTGCGCGGTCAGTTCGAGCACCGATTCCCGGGCCAACGCACCGAGCGCGGTCAGCACCGCAGCGCCGGCCCCCTCCGGGTCGTGCTCGAGTGCCATCGCACGGCTCGAGTGCGGCGCCGGCCGAACGACGACAGCCGGGACGCCCACCGGACGCGCCGCGAGAACGACAGCAGCGCCTGCGGCCACGGCGTCGGCCGCGTGCTCGTGGCCGTCCACCTTGGCACCGGGCAGGGCGAGAAAGACACTGCCGGGTGTGACCTTGCGTGAGTCGAACTCCACCGGCCCGGCGACCAGCACCGTCGGGTCCGCTACGTCGTGCAGTTCGCCGCCGACGATCTCGGCGATGCGAGCGATCGAGAGCGGTATCACCGTGCGCCTGCGCTCGTGGTGACCAGTCGTGCATCTATGGCCGATGCGAGTACCACTCGGTCGTCGAACGGATACTTCACCCCCGCCACCTCCTGGCCCGTCTCGTGTCCTTTACCTGCGATCAACACAACGTCCCCCTCACGTGCCCACGCCACGGCTTGTTCTATCGCCGCTGCGCGGCCTTCGACATTTCGTACTTCGCCACGAGCGTCGTCGGGCACCGACAGTGCACCGTCTTCGACGGCATGCCGTATCGCTGCCGGATCCTCACTGCGCGGATTGTCGTCGGTCACCACGAGCAGGTCGGCACCGCGCGCTCCGGCCGCGCCCATCAGAGGGCGCTTGGCGGTGTCTCGATCCCCGCCGGCACCCAACACGACGGCGATACGTCCACGGGACGACTCTCGCAGAGTCGCCAGCACCGCTTCGACCGCAGCGGGCTTGTGGGCGTAGTCGACCACCGCGAGGAAGTCCTGGCCACGATCGATTCGTTGCACTCGACCGGGCACGTCGACGGTCGCGATTCCGGGCGCCGCCGTCGCGGCATCCACGCCTGCCGCTTCGCAGGTCGCGAGCGCGAGCACGGCGTTGGCGACGTTGTAGCGACCCGGCAGACGCACCGACACCGGCAACGACGTTCCATTCGGATCGGCAACGGTGAACGACTGCGTTCCGTCGTCGTGCTTGGCCCACTCGGAGACGGTCCACTGCGAGTCGGCACCGGTGGACACCGTGACGACCGTGGATCCTGCCGACCGGGCGATATCGGCCATCCGCACTCCCCAGGCATCGTCGACGCACACGACAGCTGTGTCTGCCCGGACCGGCGAATCGACCCCGAACAGCCGGCTCTTGGCCAGAAAGTAGTCCTCGAGCGAGTCGTGGAAGTCGAGATGATCCTGGGACAGGTTGGTGAACGCGCCGACCGCGAAGTCGGTGCCGTCGACTCGGCCGAGGGACAACGCATGGGAGGACACTTCCATCACCACGGTGTCGACTCCGGCCTCGACCATGACGGCGAAGAGCGCATGCAACTGCGGAGCCTCGGGGGTGGTGAGAGCGCTCGGTACGTGCCGGCCCACTACGCGGGTCTCGATCGTGCCGATCAGTCCGCAGCGGCGGCCGGCGGTTGTCAGGCCGGCCTCCACGAGGTACGCGGTCGTCGTCTTGCCCGACGTGCCGGTGATTCCGACGACCGTCATCTTCGACGACGGATTGCCGTACACGAGAGCGGACACGGTTCCGAGCACCTGGCGTGGTCGGTCGTGCACGAGGACGGGAACCTGGCGATCGGCGGTGGCGAGGACGCCGCGGACGATGTCGGCACCGGATGGGTCGGTGAAGACCGCCGCTGCACCCCGCTCGATCGCGTCGGCGGTGAACTCGGCTCCGTGCCGAGCGGATCCGGGTAGCGCGGCGAAGAGATCGCCGGGACGAACGGACTGCGCTCGCAGATCGATTCCGGTGACCTGCACTCCGTCGAGGTGTCCCCACTCGATCGTTGCACCGACAGCGGACGCCACGTCGGATACGTCGGTGTGCGGCGGATTCGCCGGCCGAGACCCCGGAGCGGGTTGTGAATCCGATGACACAGTCACTCCTGCTCCCTTCCTCTGTACTTCCACCGCACACTGCGTCAGCTCGAACACGCTGCGGTGGCTGATCGACGAACACGCCTCGAGCCGATGTGTCAGATTACCGGCGACCGTGATCGGCATGCTGCCGCCCCGATTCCCGGACCGACAGATTCGAGCCTCAGTCGGCCTGAAGAACCAACTTGGGGCCCGGGTCTGCGGACATCGGAACACTGTCGCGCTGCAACAGCCAGCTGGCGATGTTGTGGAACAGCGGTGCGGCCGACTGCCCTCCCGAGCCGTCGGCACTGCGGGACGGCGCGTCCAGCATGATCCCGATCACGTAGCGAGGATCGTCGGCCGGAGCGATACCCGCGAACGTGATCCAGTACTTCGAGTTCGAGTAGCACTTGCACTCGGGATCGACCTGCTGGGCCGTGCCGGTCTTACCACTGATCTGGTAGCCCTCGACACCAGCGGCGACTCCGGTACCGCGCTGATTTCCGTTGTCGTCCTGGGTGACCGACCGGAACATGTTGCGGACCGTCTTCGCGGTATCGGGACTGACCACGTACACCCCGTCGGGTCGCGGTGTCTCGGTTCGTTCGCCGTTGGCGTCCACCGTTGCCGCGACGATCCGAGGCGGGATGCGCACACCGTCGTTGGCGATCGCCTGGTACATCCCGGTCATCTGCAGGAGCGTCATCGACAGACCCTGCCCGATCGGCAGGTTGGCGAAGGTACCGCCCGACCACTGATCGCGGCTGGGCACGCTGCCTGCGCTCTCATTGGGGAGGCCGACGTCGCTGCGCTGGCCCAGGCCGAACTTGTTCAGCATGTCGGCATACCGATCCTCGCCGACACGTTGGGCCAGCATCAGAGTCCCCACGTTGGAGGACTTACCGAACACTCCGGTGGAGGTGTACGGCGCAACTCCGTGTTCCCAGGCGTCCCGGACCGAGACACCGGACATGAAGATGTTGCCCGGTACCTGCAGCACCTCGTCGGGTGTGGTGAGCCCGTACTCGATAGCGGCTGCAGCAGTGATGATCTTGTTGACCGAACCGGGCTCGAACGGCGTCGTGACGGGCAGATTGCCCATCTCCTTGGTCCGTTCGTTGTTTCCGACGCCGATTCCGGGGTTGAACGTGTTGTCGTTCGACATGGCCAGCACTTCGCCGGTGTGCGAATCCTGAACGTAGGCAGACGCATTCTTGGCCCCGGACAGATCTTTCGCCAGCTGCACCTGCTGCTGTACGTAGTACTGCAGGTCCGCGTCGATGGTCAGTTCCACGTTCGAGCCGTTGACCGCGGGCTGCTTGTCGCGCCAGCTGCCGGGAATGACGGCCCCGTCGGAGCCGCGATCGTAGGTCTGCGATCCGTCGGTACCGGCGAGCGTGGCGTCGAGCGAATCCTCGAGCCCGAGCAGGCCGTGTCCGTCCCACCCGGTGGCCCCGACGATGTTCGCGGCGAGCGAGCCACCCGGGTACTCGCGGATGTCCTGACGTTCGAGCCCGACCTGCTTGAATTCCTTGCTGATGTTCGACGCCACGGTGGCGTCCACACCCCGTGCCAGATAGGTGAATTCGTCGTTGCTCTTCAGTTTCGCGAGCAGATCCTTCTTGCTGACGACGTCACCGAGATCGCTGTGGATCCGCTCGGCGATGTCGTCGAGGTACTTGTCGGTTTCCGGCTTCGTCGGATCCTTCGCGCGTGCCTCGTCGAGTTCTCTACGAACCCGGACCGGCTGGAACGTCAGCGCTTTCGCTTCCATGGTGAAAGCGATCGGGTTTCCGTTGCGATCGAGGATCGAGCCGCGCATCGCCGGATCGACGAGGGTGGTGGTGCGCTGCGAGGCGGACTCGGCCGACAGTGTCGGCGCATCGAATCCTTGAATCCACAGCAACTGTGCCGCGACGACCGCCAAGGCCACGTACATCAAGATGCGGCCCGTACCGTGCCGAAAACGAAATGTGGACGAGTCCAAACGCTTTCGTCCCGGCCGCGCTCGATCTGCGGGCCGGGGACGTGACGCAGGCGACGGCCTGGTCACTGCTCGTCACCGGAGGATTCGCCGGGGGCGGGAGCCGAGGGGGTGCTCATGGGAACCAATTGTTCAGCAAGCGCGGCAGTTCCGGCACCATTGGGCGCACTCGGCGTGGCGGCACGGGTGTCACCTGTGCCCGTCGGCCCGGTGGGCTGCGACGCACTTCTCGGAGTCTGCGACTGCGCCGACTGTTGTGCGGGATTCTGTGTCGACGCACTCGGAACCGAGCCCTCCCCCGAGCCGGTGGCGGGAGGCGGATCGAGGGGTGCAACCGGCGCACCGTCGGCGGGAGCGGGCGTGCCGACGACCTGCACACCGCCCTCGGGGGCTACGACGAGGCGGGCGGGGTTCTTGGCGGGGACCATTCCGATCGCGGCGGCTTTGCGCGCGAGCTCGGGCGCAGATTCCGCGAGCTCGACGTCACGCTGCAAGGAGGCACGCTGTTGTGCGAGCTCGGCGTTGACGGCCTTGGCGGCACTGAGGTCGTAGGAGTCCCCCGCCGAGCGCGTCGTCAACAACAACGTCAAGCCGAGCCCGAGGGCAAGCAGACCGATGACCAAGGCTACGAACGGGATTCGAGCCGCAATGGCGCTGCCGTTGAGCGTCGGGCGAAGTGAGGCCGCCGAACCGCGAGCAGAATCCGACGTATGTATCGAGGCACGCTGCTGCCTGCGCTCGTAGGCGCGCAATGCGGCTCCGGACCGACCACCGCGGCCGGCCCGCTCGGGTCGAGTAGCCGGAACCCGATGGCGTTGTGTTCCAACAGTTGTGCCTGGAACCGTCATTCCACTCTCCTTGCAATCCGTTCGGCGGCGCGCAACCTCACCGGGGCCGAGCGTGGGTTGACTTCGATTTCCTCGTCCGAGGCGCGTTCCGCACCTCTGGTCAACAGCCGAAATTCCGGACCCATCCCGGGAAGTTCGACCGGCAACCCCTCGGGACTTCGAGACTTGATCCGAGGGGCCAACTCCTGCTTGACAACTCGATCTTCGAGCGACTGATACGACATGAAGACGACGCGGCCGCCGACGGCCAAGGCGTCGAGTCCGGCCGGCACCGCAGCTTTGAGCGAATCGAGCTCCCCGTTGACCTCGATACGCAGCGCCTGGAAAGTTCGCTTTGCCGGATGCCCACCGGTGCGGCGAGTCGCGGCCGGTATTGCGGCATACAGCAATTCGACCAACGGGCCGCTCGTGGTGAACGGCGTGTGCTCCCGTCGCCGCAGAATTGCGGACGCGATCTTGCCTGCGAACCGCTCTTCTCCGTAGGTGCTGAGCACGCGAGCGATATCGCCGTGCGAGTACGTATTGAGCACGTCGGCTGCCGTGATGCCCTGCGTCGGATTCATCCGCATGTCCAGCGGTGCATCGACGGAATACGCGAAGCCGCGGTCCGACTCGTCCAGCTGCATCGACGACACTCCGAGGTCGAACAGGATGGCGTGAACGGAATAGGTCGCGGGAAGCCCGGCCTCGTCGAGGGCGGCGGCGATGCCCTCGTATGTGGTGTGCACCAAAGTCGTTCGATCCGAGAACGGGGCCAGTCTGGCACCCGCCTTGTCGAGCGCGTCAGGATCGCGATCGAGTCCGATGAGGTGCAGACCGGGATACTTTCGTAGAAAGTGTTCGGCGTGACCGCCGAGTCCGAGCGTGGCGTCGATCATGACGCGAGTCGTGTCGGGGTCGTCCGCCGATTCCACTGCGGGCCCGAGAAGCTCGTCGGCACGCTCGAGTCGAACGGGGACGTGGATCGGGCCGCCGGAGCGACGGTGAGTGCGGTCGGCGGACGCGTCGTTCTCGTCCGGCCCGGCTCCCTCCGTCATGGTCCCTCCCGGTTGCGTATACGTACTTCTCGCCCGGGTCCGGGCCCTGCGGGTCGTCCATTGCGGCCGGTGCGAATGCTTCGAGGTCCCTGTCCGATAGGGAACCTGGCGTTGGGGAAGAACGTCAGGGTCCTGATCTGCGAAACCTGGCGTTGGGGAAGAACGTCAGGGTTCTGATCGGGCAGAGGCCTCGCTGCACTCGCAGACGGCCTCGGTGGTCTACAAGATCCCTCCGAGGGATTCGTCGAACGCGTCGGAGAAATCTTGCTCGTTCTCGGCGGAGTAGCGGGCCCAGGCTTCGTCGTTCCAGATCTCGATGAAGTCCATCGATCCGATCACCACGCAGTTGCGTTCGAGTCCCGCATACCGACGATGCTCGGGACTGATGGTGATACGGCCCTGTCCGTCCGGCCGCTGTTCGTCGGTTCCCGAAAAGAACTGGCGCACATAGGCACGGGCTTTGGGGTTGGCACGAGAGGCCGCCGTCAACTTTCGAGAACGCTCTGCGAAGTCTGCCGCGGTGTAGACAGCAAGGCTGAAATCCTGCCCCTTGCTCACCATGACACCTCCCGCAAGCGCGTCCCGAAACTTGGCCGGCAACGTGAGTCGACCCTTGTCGTCGAGCTTCGGCGTGTAGGTACCGAGAAACACTCGCCACCTCCAGCCTCGACTCTCCGCTGCGGACCACTTTACCCCACTCTCCCCCACTTCGAACCATTCACAGCCCGAAAACTTTGTGGACAACCACATATCCGCAGCTCAGGCGCAAGAAGATTGCCCGTTCAGGTTGCCGCGTTCGACGTCGGCCCTGATCTGGCCGACGCAATCCCCCGGGGCGCGCGGCGTCGCGAGCAGGCATTTTGTGCGACAACCCGCCTGACAAGCGCAGCTGGACCCTCGAAGTGGGGTCCGAGTGGGGAGAAGTGGGGGCGATTGCCGGCTGTGGGGGGAAGTGGGGAGTTCACCCCGGAACCACCGCCCCGGAACCACCGCACGGAAACGATCGCCCCGCGTCGTCGCTGGGGCGGACTTGATCGGGCACGCCGCGCGACAGGGGCCACGGAAGGCTCGCCGTATCGAAGAGCCGTGGAACGACAGCAGCACCTCACCCGAGGGTGAGGTGCTGCTGTCGAATCGGTGAAGTTGTGGTGGGTGACCGTCAGGCCCAGGGAGATCCGGACGGCGGAGTCAGATCACTCCTGATCGAACCGCTTACGAAAACGGTCTTCCATTCGAGAGGTGAAGCTGCCGCCCTTGCGGCCACCACTCGATTTCGGCTGAGCACTACGACCTTGCGTGCCGGCTCGGTCGCTTGCGCTACCTTCTTCGCCGGTCGCGGCAGCTCCCTTCTTGGAGCCGCCGAACAAGAACAGTGCCCCGGCACCGAACATGAAGAGAAAGCCGATGAGGCTGACGACGAGAAAACCCAGACTGTTCGTCGACAGTGCTACACCGGCGACGAGCAACACGAGTCCCACGACGAACAACGCGGCAGCCTGAAAACGCCTCTTGCTCGACGCCGCGCGAACGCGACCGCCCCTCACATGGGACGCGAATTTGGGATCCTCGGCGTAGAGAGCGCTCTCGATTTGATCGAGCATGCGCTGCTCGTGCTCGGAGAGTGGCACGGTACCTCCCCCTGCACAGATAATGAGAGTCGTTTCGGTTCAGAAGCGACGGGAAGCTGACCTTGGCGGCTACCTACTGACGATGATACGAGCTGAATCGGCCGCTTACCACCTACTCGCACTATGTGTTCCTGAGAAACGACCAAGTTTTCGAGACGGACGTCTCGGAAACACTTGTCGAACACCGTGTGACGTGGCCGTTCACGTCCGTTCGGACTCGAGGAATCGACGCGGCGGGCTATGCGGACAGCGGTGCCGCTATCGGATCGACGGGCTGGAACCTCGACTGACCGCCCAACCGGTCCTCGACCGCGTTCAGAAAACGACTGACGTGTCGATAGAAGTCGTCGGCGTCGACGTCTCCGACAGCGGACGAGGCACCCGCCTCGACTGCCGCGCGGGTTGCGGAGAAGGACGAGAAGTACTCGGACCAGATCGCCAGATCCGGCGCAGCCTTCGCCATCAGAACCCAGGCGTTGCGTGAACGTGGCCGCGAGCCGATCGAATTGGGCAGCGATGCCAGGACTGCGGCAGCACCCTTGAGTGCGGCGATGTAGCTTCCGAGGAAGCGGTCCCCCGCATCGCGCTCACCGATGGATTCGGACAGCAACGCATCGGCTCGACCGAGCAGGACCTGCGCCTGACGCGACACCGGCGACCGCACGCCGACATCGAATGTCTTCGTCATCGTCATACTCGAACACCTCCAGTTCGAATCTCCGGGCGCGCTACCGACACGCCTGGAACCGTGATGAAGCCTTACAGTCGAACTCCGGGAGAATCCGCCTCGTTCGTCGAGGTGATCCACCGGCGCGCTCGGCCCCGATCATCGAACACCCGTTCGACACATTCAATATAGCTGTGCCCACCGACAAGTTGCCGAAGAAAGGGTGAGAACCGTCGTCACCGATGCGCAGACAACCCCCTACGTGGTCGATCTGACGCCCCAGGAATTCCGTCGGCGCTTGTTCGAAGCTCTGGCGATCTACGTCGAGGCCATGGGATATCCCCGCGGAACCGAGCACAGCCGCGCACCGATGTGGACGGAGCATCTGCACCGGCCGGGCTGGCGAGCGGTGGGAGCCATGGTGCCCAATCCCGACAAGACGCAGCCGGACACGCTGGTCGCCGTTGCGTACGGGTATCACGGCGCGCACCATCAGTGGTGGCATCAGCAGGTCCGCGACGGATTGCGCCGCGCCGGACACTCGACACAGCACGTCGACGCCACCCTCGGCGACTACTTCGAACTGACCGAATTGCACGTACTACCGAGCGCGCAAGGACACGGACTCGGCGGGCGTCTCTGTCGCAGGCTGCTCGACGGTGTTCGAGCGCACTCTGTGATGTTGTCCACACCCGAGGTCGCGCAGGAGGACAACCGCGCCTGGCGGTTGTATCGACGGCTCGGCTTCGAGGACGTACTGCGGCACTTCACGTTCGCCGGCGACCGGCGCCCCTTCGCGGTGCTGGGCCGCCGGTTGCCGCTCGACGGGCCCGTAGCCTGAAGGTGTGATCGATGCTGTGGTGGTGGGCTCCGGCCACAATGCCCTGACTTCTGCCTGCTACCTGACCGATGCCGGAATGTCGGTGGAGATCGTCGAACGCGACACCGTCGCGGGCGGTGCGGTGTCGACGGTGGAGCGCTTCCCCGGCCATCGAGTCGACCGCGGCTCGTCCGCGCACATCATGATCAGGCACACCGGGATCGTCGAAGAGCTCGGACTCGAGGAGTTCGGGCTGCGCTACATCGACTGCGATCCGTGGGCATTCGCCCCGGGCGACGTCGACACCGCCGAACGCGCCATCGTCTTCCATCGCAGCCTCGATCGAACGTGCGAGTCCATCGCTGCCGCCTGCGGGCCCGCCGATGCGCGCGCCTACCGTTCCTTCGTCTCGGTGTGGGGTCCGCGCAGCGAACGCACCATGCGCGCATTCGGTGGGCCGCCCACCGGGTCCAAACTGCTCCGATCCTTCTGGGGACTCGGTGCGCCCGACGGCGGCAGCGCGCTCTCGCGCGAGTTTCTTGCCACCGGCGATTCCCTGCTGGACGAAATGTTCACGAGCGAGCGACTCAAGGCTGCGCTGGCATGGTTCGGAGCGCAGTCCGGCCCGCCGATGTCCGAGCCCGGCACCGCCCCGATGGTCGGGTTCGCGGCTCTGATGCACACGCTCCCACCGGGCCGCGCCGTCGGCGGTAGCGGCGCACTGACCGAGGCGATGATCGCCCGGCTGCACCGGGACGGGGCAGCGCTGACGCTCGGCGATGCCGCCGTATCGCTGACGCGTCGCGCGCATGGCTGGACGACGAGGACCGCGTCGGGACGGGAGATCGACAGCACGGTCGTCGTGGCCGGGTGTCACATCCTGACCACGCTCGACCTGCTGGCGGAGGGCGGACACGACGCGGCGCAGCTGGCCCGGTGGCGCTCCACCATTCGGGTGGGTCCGGGGATCGGTACCGCGGTTCGGTTGGCCACCGACGCGCTGCCGCAGTACCCGAGCGCCGACTGCATCGAGGACGGTACCCACGGTCTCGCGCTGCTCGTCCGCGACCGCGCGCAATTGCGGTTGGCTCACGGGCACGCTCTCGCCGGGGAGCTGCCGCCGAAACCCGCTGTTCTCGGCATGTCGTTCAGCGCCCTCGATCCGACGATCGCGCCGCCGGGTCAGCATCAGATCTCCCTGTGGTCGCAGTGGCATCCGCACACTCTCGCCGATGGCCGCCGGTGGCGCTCGAACGTACCGGGGCAACGTTCTTTGGCCGAGGTCGAGGGTGATCGAATCGTCGCCGAGCTCGATCGCTACGCCCCTGGATTCGCCGCGTCGGTCCTCGATCGGTACGTACAGTCGCCGCCGGACATCGAGCAGGAACTCGGACTGATCGGAGGCAACATCATGCACCTGGACATGTCACTGGACCAGATGATGATGTGGCGTCCTCATCCCCAACTGGCCGGCCACCGCGTTCCCGGAGCAGACGGTCTCTATCTCACCGGCGCGTCGACTCACCCGGGAGGCGGCGTCACAGCGGCCAGCGGCCGTTCGGCGGCGAGAATCGCACTCGCGGACGCACGCGCGGGGCGTCGTCGCGCATTCTTCAGCAGGAGACGAGCATGAAGATTGCCCCGACGGTCTTCGCGATCGGTGCCGTCGCAGCCCAGATCTGCTACCCGCTCGTATCGGGTTCGACGCGGGACGCGGTGACCATCGCGGTGGTCGCGCTACTCGCGCTGGCGTCGATCGCGCACGCCGTGCTGTACCGCGGAAAGCTGTGGGCGGCGGCTCTCGTGATCCTGACTGCAGGAACGGGATTCGTGTCAGAACTCGTCGGCACGGCCACCGGATTTCCCTTCGGCGAGTACTTCTACGCGCAGAATCGACTCGGACCCAGCCTGTTCGAGGTCCCCGTGGTGGTTCCACTCGCCTGGACGGCGGGGTTCTATCCGATCTGGTGCGCGGTCACGTTCATCGTCGGCCATCTCGGTGCGACACGGCTCGGAGCGTCTGCATTCCGAATCGCCGCAGTCGCCGTCGGAATGGTGGGCTGGGACCTGTATCTCGATCCTCAGATGGTCACCGACGGCCAGTGGACCTGGACGTCCGGTGCCGTCGGACTGCCGGGTGTGTCGTCGATCCCGTTGACCAACTACGCGGGTTGGCTGTTGGTGGCGACATTGATGGCCGCAGTCATGGAAGCGGTGAACCGCGTGGTGGCCCCGCGCGCGTCCGACGACGTCGTTCCCATCGGGCTGTTCCTGTGGACGTGGCTGGGTTCGGCGCTCGCGCACGCGGTGTTCCTCGACGGCCCCGAACTACGATTCTCGGCCGTCTACGGATTCGTCGTCATGGGTAGTGTCGGAATCCCGTTGCTGTGGATCGCACGTCGCCGCGGATCTCTACGTAGCCGACACGCACCGATGGCAACCCCTGCCGACTGACACCGACGCGACGCCCTGGCACGATGTCGCTGTGCAGTCGACATCACGAACATCCGCTCGAACCCGCCGACGCCGAGTTCTCTCGGTGCTCGCCCTGACGCTGCTGGTCGCGCCGATGCTGGCCGGCTGCTTGCGGGTCCAGGTCACGATGGGTGTGTCGGCCAACGACCGGGTGGCGGGTCAGATCGTCGCGGCGACGGTCCCCACCTCCGACACCGACACCGGCCCCGAACTCGTGGTGCCCTCCTCGATCGAGGACAAGGTCCGCGTCGAGCCGTACAACCAGGACGGGTACGTCGGGTCGCAGGCCATCTTCGACGACCTCTCGTTCGGTGATGTTCAGACACTCGGTTCGATCTTCCAGAACGCGGCCGGATCGTTTCAGCTGACCCTGCAGCGTTCGGGCGACACCGTGACGCTCGCCGGTAACGCCGACCTGTCGTCGGTACCGGTCCAGGGGTCCGACGTGCAGTTCACTATTGCATTTCCCGCCCGTATCGGGACCACCAACGGCACTCGCGAGAGCGACAACTCGATCTCGTGGAAGCTGCCGGCAGGCGAAGTCACCTCGGTGCGTGCTGAGGTCAACTACCCGGACCCCAACACTCGTAGCTTCGCCGGCTGGGCGGGCATCGTGGGCGGCGTGACCGTCGGAGTGGCCGCTATCGTCGGTGCCATGGCCTGGGTGTCGCGGAACCCACCGTTGGGCAACCGTCGTAAGCGCGCTGCCGAGACGGGCGAGTCGAACGACCGAACGTCGGTGTGATCGCCCCCATCTCGTCCCGCACGACAGATCTCGCCGAATGACGGTCCTGACCCGGGCGACTCGGGCGACTGCCGTTCTCGCCTCCACCTCCGCTGCCGTCGCGGTGTTCAATGCGCTGTTCGTGCCGGGTTTGCGTCGACCGAGCCGTGACGTCACCGAACGGGTCGCAGTGTGCATCCCCGCGCGCAACGAAGTCGACACGCTGCCTGCGTTGATCGGCGATCTCACGCGTCAACGATTCTGCACCGACCTGCAGGTCGTCGTCCTCGACGACGATTCGACCGACGGAACGGCAGCCGCTGCCGTCACCGCGGCGAACGGCGATCCGCGATTCCGCGTCGTGACCTCCCACGCGTCGCCGCCGCCCGGATGGACGGGTAAAGCCGCCGCGTGCGCCGAACTGGCCGACTCGGTCGACGTGGATACGACGATCGTCATGTTCGTCGACGCGGATGTCCGGCTCGAACCCGAGGCCGTCGCCGCCGCGGCGAGGAGGTTGCGCCGCCGCGGCGACGCTCTGATGTGCCCCTGGCCCGAGCAGGTGGCGGGTGGTCTCGCCGAACGCCTCGTTCAACCGCTGCTCGCGTGGTCGTGGATGTCGACGCTGCCCGTGCCGGTCGGCAATGCGACGCTGCTGCCGTCGATGGCCGTCGCCTGTGGGCAGTTCATGGCGTTCGATGCCGCCGCGTATCGCGTCGTCGGCGGCCACAGCTGCGTCGCGTCGAGTGCCACCGAGGATCTGGACATCGCGCGTGTCCTGCGTCGACGCGGGTTCTCGACGTCGGTTGCCTCCGGTGCCGGGTTCGTACGGTGCCGGATGTACCGCTCGGCCGCCGATGTTCGGGCGGGTTACAGCCGGTGGCTGTGGAACGAGTTCGGTGGGCCCGTCGGTTCGGCCACGGCTGCCCTTGCGCTGAGTACGGTCTACCTGTTGCCGCCGGTCGCGGCGGTCTTCGGTTCCGGTTCGACGCGGCGACTGGGTGTCGTCGGTTACCTCGCCGGGACCATCTCGCGCGTGGCATCTCGTCGGCGCGAGTCGGGACCCCGATTCGGCGCTCGCGACGTCGTCGACGCCGCGGTGCACCCGCTGTCGATTCTCGCCTTCGTGGGGCTCGTTGCGGAATCCCACGTGCGACGACGCCGCGGCGCGCTGAGCTGGAAGTCGCGTCCGATGCCGACGTCGTAACGCCGATCGCAAGTCAGACGCGCGCGGCTGCCAGCCCCAGGTTGCTCAGGACCTCACGTGTCGCGCGCGCGAAATTCAACGTGATGAAGTGCAGCCCGGGCGCACCTTCCGCGATGAGCCGCTCGCCGATGTTCGTGGCGAGCTCGATACCCACCTCTCGAACCGCGGCCTTGTCTTCCTCGGCTCCGGATCCTGCTGCGCGAGTGAGCTTCTCGTCCAGATGCGACGGCAATGTCGTGCCCGAGAGCTCGAGCATCCGGCGCACCGAACGCAGCGAGGTGATGGGCATGATCTCGGGGATGATCGGCTTGGCACCCTGCTCGGGGTCGTATGCGCTGACGCGATCACGCAGCCGCAGGTAGTCGTCCACGTCGAAGAACATCTGCGTGATCGAATACTCCGCTCCCGCACGCAGCTTACCGACGAGGCACCTGGTGTCCTGCTCGAGATCGTCGGCGCGGTGATGGCCTTCCGGGAACGACGCCACTCCGACGTGAAAGTCGCCCAGTTCGCGGACCATACGCACCAGCTCTTCCGCGTACTCGACTCCCTCGGGATGCTTCTCCCACTCGCCGAGTGGATCTCCCGGGGGGTCACCGCGAAGAACGAGGATGTTGGTGATGCCGCGGTCGGCGTACGACCCGACCATCGAGCGCAACTCGGCGACACTGTGCGACACGGCAGTGAGATGCGCCACTGGCAGCAGAGTCGTCTCCTCGGCGATCTGACCGGTGACGCGCACCGTTCGATCGCGGGTGGAACCACCTGCGCCGTACGTCATCGACACGAACGCGGGCTGGAGTTGCTCGAACTCTCGCACTGCTCGCCACAACCTGGCCTCGGCAGCCTCGTCGCGCGGGGGCGAGAACTCCACCGAGAACGGGATCCTCGCTTCGGGTTCGGTCCGCAATCGGTCGACGATCGACGGCGTCCTCGTCACGAATCCTCGGCTCGACCGCCCCCTGACGGAATCTTCGCTCACCCGAAGATCATAGGTTGCGCTGCGCCGCCGGCCCGCTGGGCATCCCCCGACGGCGTAGTTCGCTGCTCGTCGGTGCCGGGTTCGGGTGCCTATTACTGTGGGACTGTAACGCGTCTTTCCCACGAAGACCTTGGAGGATCGTCCTGTCCGGAGACCTGTCCGCGCCCACCAACTCTGTGTCCGTGAATGCGACGTCGCTACGGGATTCCGTCGATGCGAAGCTCGCGGAGTTCTTCGCCTCGCGTCGTGCGGTCGTCGACAGCGTCGGCGGTGGCTACCCGGCCGCAGTGGCCGACCTCGAGGCGTTCGTACTACGCGGCGGCAAGCGCATGCGCCCGGCATTCGCGTGGACCGCGTGGCTCGGCGCGGGCGGTGAGCCACGCGGGGACCGCGCCGACGCAGTACTGCGTGCGTGCTCGGCCCTCGAGTTGATCCAGGCCTGCGCATTGATCCACGACGACATCATCGACTCGTCCCGCACCCGCCGGGGCTTCCCGACCGTGCATGTCGGCTTCGCTCAGCGACATCGCGATGCGGGGTGGTCGGGCTCGGCGGATCACTTCGGGGTCTCCGCTGCCGTTCTCGTCGGCGACCTGGCGCTGTGCTGGGCCGACGACATGCTGCGCGAGTCGGGTATCGACACGGACGCGGCGCGGCGGGCGCAGCCCGTGTGGTCCGCGATGCGTACCGAGGTGCTCGGCGGTCAACTCCTCGACATCGAGGCCGAAGCCGGGACCGACGAGAGCGTCGCGGCAGCCATGCGCGTCAACCGGTACAAGACCGCCGCCTACACGGTCGAACGCCCGCTGCACCTCGGGGCCGTTCTTGCCGGGGCCGGCGAACCGCTGACTGCGGCGTACCGCAGCTTCGGTGCCGACATCGGCATTGCCTTCCAGCTGCGCGACGACCTGCTCGGCGTGTTCGGCGACCCGGAGATCACCGGCAAACCGTCGGGTGACGACATCACAGAGGGCAAGCGCACGGTGCTCATCGCCGTCGCCTTGCAGCAAGCGGATGCGAGCCGTCCCGATCACGCGGCGAAGATTCGAGCCAGTCTCGGTACCGAGCTCAGCGAGAGCGAGGTCGCCGACATCCGATCGATACTCACCGAACTGGGCGCCGTCGACGCCGTCGAACGGCAGATCGACGAACTGGGCACCCGGGCCGTTGCCGCGCTGGACGACAGTTCCATCGATCCGATCGCCGCCGAACACCTTCGTGCCATGGCCACCGCCGCCATCCAACGGCAGTACTGAAAGAGAGCGTCATGTCTACGATCCGAACCGTTCCCGGCCGCACCGACTCGGTCGTCGTCGTGGGAGCTGGATTGGCCGGCCTGGCCGCGGGGCTCCACCTACTGGGCGCAGGCAAGAAGGTCACGATCGTCGAGCGCGACGACACCGTAGGCGGCCGCGTGGGGGTGTATCCGGTGACCGACTCCGACGGAACGCATCTCTACGACATCGACAACGGTGCGAGCGTACTCACGATGCCGAACCTGGTGCTCGAAGCGTTGGCCGCCGTGGGTGCCGACTTCGAGTCCACGACGCCGCCGATCCGGCTGACGTCCCTGTCGCCGTCGTACCACACGCGGTACGCCGACGGCACGTCCATCGACGTCTACTCGGACCCGGAGGCAATGGCCGCCGAGGTCGAGCGGACCTGCGGTACGGCCGAGGCGCAGGGCTACCGCGATCTCCGGCGCTGGCTCGCCGACATCTTCGATGCCGAATTCGACCGCTTCATCGACTCGAACTTCGATTCGCCGCTGGACCTCGTGGGATCCAAGGCCGCGATCACCGATACCGCAACGCTGACGAAGCTGGGCGGCTTCGGTCGCCTCGGGCCACGGGTCGATCGTTTCCTGAAGGACACCCGTCTGCGCCGAGTGTTCACGTTCCAGGCCCTCTACGCCGGCATGGCACCGCAGAAGGCGCTGGCCGTCTACGGTGCGATCGCACACATGGACACCTCCCTCGGGGTGTTCTTCCCCGAGGGAGGCATGGCGGCTATCGGCCGGGCCATGGCCGACGCGTTCGTGACGGCGGGCGGCACGCTCGAACTGGGCACCGACATCGTCGACATCACCGTCGACCGCGGCCGTGCCGATGCCGCCCTCACTGCCGATGGACGTCGAATCGCTTGCGACGCATTGATTCTCACTGCCGACTTGCCCGTCGTCGATCGCCTGCTCGATCGCGCCTCGGTGTCGAAGAAAGGCAGGCGCAACGGGTACGGCGTCGTGTCGCCGTCCGCCGTCGTGGCCCACGGAACGGTTCCGGTCGAACTCACGGCGTCGTGGCCTGCGCGGGCGCACCACACCATCGACTTCGGCGACGAATGGGCCGAGACCTTCCGCCGGATCACCGCCCGCTCCGGCAAAGGATCTCTGATGGCCGATCCGTCTCTGCTGATCACGCGGCCGTCGGTGAGCGATTCGGGCCTCGAGGTCGTGCGCGACGGGGTCCGCAGCGAGCCGGTCTCGATCCTTGCCCCGTGCCCCAACCTCGACAGCGCTCCCCTCGCCTGGGCCGAACTGGCTCAGCCGTACCTCCGAGAGATTCTGGCGACGCTGGAGAGCCGCGGATACACCGGACTCGCCGACGCTTTCGTGCTCGATCACATCGACACACCGCAGACGTGGGCGGACAAAGGCATGTTGTCGGGCTCGCCGTTCTCGTCCGCGCACGTCTTCCGGCAGACCGGGCCGTTCCGGAGAAAGAACATGGTCGCCGGCCTCGACAACGTGGTTCTCGCCGGCTCCGGAACCACTCCCGGTGTGGGCGTGCCGACCGTCTTGGTCTCGGGCAAGCTGGCGGCAGAACGAGTGACAGGGCCGCGAGGGCGGTAGGTTCGTCCGATCGACTGCGTCGACCAACTAAGCTGAGCGCGATCGTTTGCCGGTCGCGATCTTTGCTGCGACCATGATCCTTCGGCCGACAGCGAGAACGCGTCGGCGCGGAGCCACATCTCGACACACACGACTCGCAGCAGAGGAGGAGCAGGCGGCAATGTCTTCGGTTTCGTCGCACTCCACCTCCGAGGGGCGCTCGTCGGACGGGTCTGCACCGGTGCCTGCGCGGCATCCGTCGAGACTGACGACCACCGGAAACTTCCTGCGAAGTCCCGAGGGCAAAGCAGCGATCCTCGGGGTTCTCGGTGCGGTCTGCATCATGTTCGGTGGATTCGGCGCGGGCAGCGTGCGCCGTCGTGACCCTCTGCTCGAAGAGATGCATCTGTCGTGGCTGCGATTCGGCCACGGCTTCGTGCTGTCGACCGTCATCGTCTGGGCCGGTGTGCTGTTGATGATCACCGCCTGGGTCAGGCTCGGCCGAGCCACGCTGCACGGCCGCACCACGGTGGGCGAGCTCCGGTGGATCGTGCCCGCATGGACGGCACCGCTGCTGCTGTCGGTGCCGATGTTCAGCCGCGACGCCTATTCGTACCTCGCTCAAGGTGCGTTGCTACGGGACGGCTTCGACCCGTATGCCGTTGGGCCCGTTGCCAATCCGGGAATCCTGCTCGACAACGTCAGCAACGTGTGGACCACGACCACTGCCCCGTACGGGCCCCTGTTCCTGCTCCTCGGTCGCGGCATCACGAGCCTGACCGGCGACAATGTGATCGCCGGAACCATGCTGCTTCGCCTGACCATGCTCCCCGGGCTCGCTCTGATGATGTGGGCCGTCCCGCGACTGGCCACCCATCTGGGCGGGCGCGCCACGACGGCGGTGTGGCTCGCCGTGCTCAATCCCCTGGTGCTGATCCACCTCATCGGCGGAGTGCACAACGAGTTGCTCATGGTCGGCCTGATGACCGCGGGCATCGTGCTCGCGCTCGAGCGTCGCCACGTGGCCGGCATCGCGCTGGTGGCGATCGCTGTGGCCATCAAGGCAACTGCCGGTCTCGCTCTGCCGTTCCTGGTGTGGATCTGGATGCTGCACCTCCGAGACAAGGCGCGCGAGGAAGGCCGCACACCGCCTGCACCGATTCTGGCGTTCACGAAGACCGCGGGCATCGGAGCGGCCGTCTTCGTCGCGGTGTTCGCCGTCGCGTCTGTGATCGCCGGAGTCGGCATCGGCTGGCTCACGGCGTTGTCCGGCTCGGCGAAGATCATCAACTGGCTGTCGCTGCCGACGATCCTCGCGCATCTGGTGACCGTCAGCACCTCGTGGTTCCTCGATCTGCGTCTCGGACCGGTTCTCGACGTCACCCGGTTGCTGTGCGCGATCGCCTTGGTGGTCATCCTGGCCGGGGCGTGGTGGTTGGGCCGCCGATCCGAACGGGACGCGGTCAAGGGCATCCTGATCGCTCTCGTCGCCACTGTCGTTCTCTCCCCCGCCGCGCTGCCCTGGTACTACTCGTGGCCGTTGGCGATCGCGGCCGGATTTGCGTTGTCCCGCCGAACGCTGATGGTTCTCACCGGACTGTCGACCTGGCTGATGCTGGTGTTCCAACCCGACGGATCCATCGGCCTGTACACGTTCGTGCACGTGGCCCTCGCAGTTTTCGCTGCAGTCGTTGCCGCGCTGGCGCTGACCCGAGTCGACCCGTTGCGTTTGCGATCGGACCGCTCCCGGGAACACCGTGCCGTACCCAACGCCCCCAAGACCGCGCCCGTCTCCACCGAAGACGACGCCACACCGTGAGGTCCCGCGCCATGAGTGCCCGCGTATCGAGAGAACTGACCGACATCGATCCTGCTCTGCACGAGGCGTATCGCATCTGCCGCGAACTGAACGCCCAGCACGGCAAGACCTATTTTCTGGCAACCAGGCTGTTGCCCGTCGACAAGCGCGCAGCCGTGCACGCTCTGTACGGTTTCGCTCGGATGGTCGACGACATCGTCGACCTCGAAGGCACCGACATCGCGGTCGGTTCGGACGAACTGAACGCTCGCAGAATCGTCGAACTCGATATCATCGAATCCCGGGTGCGCGACGCCTTGGCCGGAAAACCTCTGTCCGACAGCACATCCGATCAGGTGTTGAGCGCATTGTGCGACACGGTCGCTCGGTACGAGATTCCCCACGATTACTTCTTCGCGTTCATGCATTCGATGCGCATGGACATCCCGGGCAGCGCGATGTTCGTCTCGCGGTACCGAACGATGGAGCAGTTGAACGAGTACATGTACGGATCGGCCGCAGTCATCGGACTGCAGATGTTGCCGATCCTCGGAACGGTGGTGCCGCGAGCCGAGGCCGAGCCCTCGGCTGCGGCGTTGGGCGAGGCGTTTCAGCTGACCAACTTCATCCGCGACATGGGTGAGGACCTCGACCGCGACCGCATCTATCTCCCGACCGACGAACTGGCGGCCTTCGGGGTCGACGAGGATCTGTTGCGGTGGTGCCGGACCACCGGCTCGGTCGATGCCAGAGTCACCCGCGCCCTCGCCCACTCGATCGCCGTCACCCGGTCGATCTACCGGACATCGGACGCCGGGATCGACATGTTGGATCCGCGAGTGCGTCCGTCCATGCGAACGGCGTCCATTCTGTACGGCCGCATTCTCGACGAGGTCGAGGCGCAGGGCTACCGGGTGCTCTCCCAGCGCGCGACCGTGCCGCAGTGGACTCGCGCACGCGTCGCGCTACCGCAGTTCGCCGTCACCGGCTGGAAGCGCGCCACGGTCCGCTGACGACCGCTGTTCCAGCTGCTAGAAGGCCATTGCCTGAGCGCGTCTGATCACTTCGCGCATCAGGTCACCGTGCAACGCTGCGACCGGGGTACCGGGCAGACTGTCGTCCTCGGTGAACAACCACCGCAGAATTTCTTCGTCCTCGTAGCCGCCGTCGTGCAGCACCGCCAGCAGGCCGGGCAGGCCCTTGACGATTTCGCCCTTGGTCGTGTCGAAGAACTGCTCGGGCACGCCGGGGACGCGGGAACGCTTGAGAGCCAACAGCTGACGATCCCGCACGAGCTGCTCGACGCGCGTCTTGGGGACGTCGAGGATCTTGGCGACATCGGCGAACTGCAGCAGAGAAACCGACGGATCGAGCACGTCGTCGGCGTAGGGAATGGCACTCACGCGGGTAACGTTAACGGGTCCGGCGTCCAGACTTCAAAAGTGACGCGGCCCGCCACGGAGACCGAAGACACGAACCACGATCGTCGGTGAGCACCCACGGCGCCGATACCATCGTCGTCAGGCGTCCGGATTTCGAGCGGACACATCGAGGACGACGAGGGGAGGTTCGGTGATACCGGGTTCGATGCTCGATCGTCGATATCGAATAGACGCACCGATCGCACGGGGCGGAATGTCGACGGTCTACCGCGGACTCGACACCAGACTCGATCGACCTGTCGCGGTGAAGATCATGGATCCGAAGTTCGCCGAGGACCCGCAGTTCGTTCAGCGATTCGAGTTCGAGGCACGCGCGGTGGCCAGGCTGAGCCACCCCGGTCTGGTGGCCGTGTACGACCACGGGCGGGACGGCGATCACGCATTCCTGGTCATGGAGCTCGTCGAGGGCGGAACGCTGCGCGAGCTGCTGCGGGAGCGCGGGCCCATGCCGCCGCACGCCGCAGTCGCCGTGGTTCGCCCCGTGCTCGAAGCTCTCGCCGTCGCACACCGCGCCGGTCTGGTGCACCGAGACATCAAACCGGAGAACATCCTGATCAGCGACGACGGAGACGTCAAGATCGCCGACTTCGGGCTGGTCCGAGCCGTCGCCGCCTCCACCGTCACCTCGAGCAGTGTGATTCTGGGCACGGCCGCGTATCTGTCTCCCGAACAGGTCACCACCGGCTCCGCGTCCGCGAGCAGCGACGTCTACGGCGTCGGAGTCGTACTGTTCGAGCTGCTCACCGGACGCACCCCGTTCACCGGCGACACATCCCTGTCCATCGCCTACCAGCGCATCGACAACGACGTTCCGCTCCCCTCGACCCTCATCGCAGGCGTGCCACCACAGTTCGACGACGTGGTTCAACACGCCACCGTCCGCGACCCGGAACACCGATACCGCAACGCCGACGACATGGCCCGCGCGCTGCGCACTGCCGCGTCGGCGCTGGCGCTTCCCGCGTACCGGGTGCCCGCTCCCCAGCGTTCGGCACAGCACCTGAGCTCGGCGGCTGCGGGCGCACCGACGACAGTCGCCGGCGATCGACAGCCGCCCACCCGCACCCAGGTGGTGCAGAGCGCTACCCCGGTACCGCCGCCCGACGGCGTGCACCACACCCGAGTGGTCACGTCACCGACATCCCGCGAAATCGAGTACGAACCGCAACCGGACGACCCGCAGCCGGCGGCACCCCTGGGCCGGCGACACTACGAATTTCCCGATTTCGCCGCCGATCGCCAACGGTCCCGGCGGGCCATCGTCGTCTGGTTGGTGGTCGTTGCACTGTTGGCCGTGTTGGTCGGTTTCGGCGGCTGGTGGATGGGCTCGGGCCGATACACCGCAGTTCCGATGGTCGACGGTCTCGACACCACCGGTGCCACGAGCGCGATCGAAGCGTCGGGCTTGGAAGCAACGGTTCGGGGAACGTACTCCGACACCGTCTCGACCGATCTGCTCATCGGCACCGACCCCGTCGGTGGTTCCCGAATCGCCAAGGGCGACACCGTGTTCCTGCTCGTCTCACTGGGCAGCCCGACCGTCCCCTCCATCGACTCCGACGCCTCCGTCGAAGACATGCAGCAGCAATTGCGCGACAGAACCTTCACCCCGGTCGACGGCGGCGAGGCATTCAGCACCACCGCACCGATCGGCGGCGTCGCGGCGCTCGATCCCCCGCCTGGAACGGTGTTGAACACCGGTGCCGCAGTCACCGTGCTGCGCAGCAAAGGTGCACCGCCGGTGCAGGTTCCCGACGTCCGCGGACAGAGCGTCGATCAGGCACGGACGACTCTCGAATCGGTCGGCATCACCGTCGACGAGGTCCGCGAGACGTTCGACGAGGACACCGACGGCGGAAAAGCGATCGGCACGAACCCGAAGGCCGGCCAAACCGTCAAGTCCGGCACCACCGCCGTCCTCGACGTGTCTACCGCGGTCACCGTGCCGTCGCTCCTCGGCCGTTCGGTGGGATCCGCACGCACGACTCTGGATTCGCTGGGACTGACGATCGATGTTCGTCAGGTGGTCGACACGGACGGCTCGTTGGTCATCTCCCAGAGCCCCGGAGCCGGTTCACGGGTGGAACCGGACTCCGAGGTCATGGTCGTCTCACTGCCCTGACCCGGCGGCCCTGACTACCGGGTGCCCTGACCCGCCAGGGCGGTGCAGGCGATCAGCCGCGAAGCATCTCGGCGACGAGGAATGCCAGCTCGATGCTCTGCTGAGTGTTCAGTCTCGGGTCGCAGGCAGTTTCGTAGCGCCCGGCCAGGTCGAGATCAGAGATGTCCTGGGCTCCGCCGAGGCATTCGGTGACGTCGTCACCGGTCAGTTCGACGTGGATTCCGCCCGGATGGGTGCCGAGGCCGTTGTGCACCTCGAAGAAGCCCTGCACCTCGTCGACGATGCGGTCGAAATGCCGGGTCTTGTATCCGGTGGACGCCTCGTGCGTGTTGCCGTGCATCGGGTCGCACTGCCAGATCACCTGGTGTCCGGTGGCCTGCACCTTCTCGATGATGGCGGGCAGGATGTCGCGAACCTTTCCGTTGCCCATGCGCGAGATCAGCGTCAGGCGGCCCGGCTTGTTGGTCGGGTCGAGGCGCTCGACGTATTCGACGGCCATCTCGGGGGTCGTGGTGGGTCCGATCTTCAGCCCGATCGGGTTCGAGATCAGTTCGGCGAGCGCAATGTGCGCGCCGTCGAGCTGGCGAGTGCGGTCGCCGATCCACAGGAAGTGAGCCGACAGATCGTAGAGCTTGGGGTGATCGTCGGTGTTGTCGAGCCGCAGCATCGCGCGCTCGTAGTCGAGTACGAGTGCTTCGTGGCTCGCGAAGATCTGGGCGGTGTGCAGATTGGGGTCGGAGACGCCACAGGCATCCATGAACCGCAGGCCGCGGTCGATCTCCCCGGCCAGCGCCTCGTAGCGGGCTCCGGCGGGTGACTGCGCGACGAATTCACGGTTCCAGTCGTGCACCTTGTGCAGGTCGGCCATCCCGGCTCCGGTCAGTGCCCGAACCAGGTTCATCGCCGCACTCGCGTTGGCGTAAGCGCGCACCAGCCGTGACGGATCGTGGCCGCGCACGCTCTCGTCGGCCACCAGCGAGTTGATCATGTCGCCGCGGTAGGACTGCAGGCCGAGCGCATCGATGTTCGACGAGCGAGGCTTGGCGTACTGGCCGGCGATGCGCGCGACCTTGACCACCGGCATGCTCGCCCCGTACGTGAGTACGACGGCCATCTGCAGCAGCGTGCGAATGTTGCCCTTGATGTGCGGTTCGGTGTTGTCGACGAACGTCTCGGCGCAGTCGCCACCCTGAAGCAGGAACGCCTCGCCGCGGGCGACGGCAGCGAGCTTGTCCGACAGCGCCTCGACCTCACCTGCGACAGTGATCGGCGGAACGCTCTCGAGCACCTTGCGCATCTCGCCGGCCTGCTCGGGATCCCACTGCGGCTGCTGCGCAGCCGGCTTGGCCAACGCGTCGTCCAATCGAGTGCGCAGTGTCGGAGACAGCGGCGGCAGGTCGGGCAAGCGATCGATGGGTACGTCGACAGTCCAGTTCACCGCTACAGGATATTCGTACCGCCGTCGCCGCAGGACAACGGGTGTTCAACCGCGGTACGAGTACTCCTCGATCGCCTGGAACTTGGCCAGATTGTGGCGCGCGTCGGCCAGGGCATCGTGGGCGTCGTCGGGCACCGCGGGAAGCTCGGGACTGCCGCGATCCTCCCAGTGCTGACGGAGCTCACGGGTGAATCGAGGCAGGGAACGCGGCAACTCGGTCATCGATCCCCACAGCTGGCAGAGCGCCACGTGGTCGTACGCCGCCACCCATGCCCACAATTCGACCTCGGCACCGTAGTGCGGAACGAGAAATTCGAGCAGTTCGTCGCGAATTCGGGATCGGCTCATCCACAACGGCGACGAGTACGGTGGCAGCTTGGGTAAGACGTTGCGCCGGACCCACCGGCCCGCCCGCTCGGGGTCGAACTCGGAGGACACCGCATAGAACTCGCGACCGTCCTCCGACACCACACCGATCGAGACCAACTCGATTGTGCGACCATCCTCGATGAACTCTGTGTCGTAGAAGTAGCGCACGCGGCTCACCCTAGCGCGTGCCCCGGCACGTCCCCCACACACCGCAGAACCGAGCCGAACAAGCCCTGAAAGGGAACGTTGTGACTTCGTCCGACACCAACCGTCCGGTCGCCGAAGCGTCGGAGCCTGCCGGCCCGACGCGACGCCGGTGGCCGCGTTGGGCGGTGGCGTCGAGCAGGGTCGTCGTTGTCGTCGCCGCGGCGGTCGGTGTGCTCTTCCATCTCAACGGGTTTCCCGGGCTGCGAACGTTGGGTGAGCATTATCGACTGGATCTCGATGTCTATCGGCTCGGCGGCGAGGTGTTCGCTCGGGGCGGGGATCTGTACGGCCAGCTTCCTCCCATCGCGACCGGTACCACGTTGCCGTTCACGTATCCCCCGATTGCTGCCGCTCTGTTCAGCCCGCTCTCGAAGGTCTCGCTGTACGCCGCATCGATGACGGTGACGTCGTTGTCCATGCTCGCATTGCTGGCGACCGTTGTGCTCACGCTGATCTCGTTGGGGGTTCGCCCTCGCACGCTCGTGTGGTGGAGTGCAGGCGCGGTGTTCGCGGTGTCCGTCCTCGTACTGGAGCCGGTCACGTCCACGTTGAACTACGGGCAGATCAACATCGTTCTGATGATGTTCGTCGCGCTCGACTGCTTGCCGAAGAAGACTCCGTGGCCTCGGGGTGTGCTGATCGGTCTGGTCGCCGCCGTCAAACTCACTCCCGCAGTTTTCGTCTTGTTCTTCTTGCTGCGCAAGGACTTTCGCGCTGCGGTGGTATCGGCACTGAGCTTCGCGGTGTTCACGGCGATCGGGTTTGCGCTCACGTGGTCGGACTCGGTGAAGTACTGGACCGAGACGATCATCGATTCCGATCGGATCGGCGGACCGGCGTACCCGGCGAATCAGTCCATCACAGGTGTGCTGGCCCGCCTCGGAATGGACGAGCTCCCCCGTTCGATTCTGTGGATCGCGCTGTCGGTAGGGGTACTGCTCGTGGCGGGAATTGCGATGCGCAAAGCGTTCGCCGCCGGTGAGGTCGCCCTGGCGCTGACCGTGAACGCGATGTTCGGCCTGTTGGTCTCGCCGGTCTCCTGGTCACACCACTGGGTGTGGGCAGTACCGTTCGCGTTGGTGCTGGCCACCGTCGGATACCGCCGTCGAAGCGCACTGCTACTCGCTCTGGTTGCCGTCGGACTGGCGATCATGGTGTACGCACCGCACTGGAAACTCGGTGAAGGTCGATGGAGTGGACTCGACTGGCCGTTGGTCGATCAGTTCGCCGCATCCGCCTACGTGTGGTGGGCTCTGGCCTCTGTGGTCGCCGTCGCGGCCGTGAAACTCTCCCCTCGGGTCACCCCGAAGGAAACCGACACCGCGGTTCACTGACCGCCGTCGTCAGCTGGCCTTCGAGTCGGGGATACGGCGCGCGGACGGAGCCGAATCTCCGGGTGTCGCAACCTTCTTCAGCGAGGCCGCGTACACGTCGACGTATTCCTGGCCCGAGAGCAGCATCAGGTCGTACATCACCTCGTCGGTGACGGCGCGCTCGACGAATCGGTTACCTGCCATTCCCTCGAACCGGGAGAAGTCGATGGGCTTGCCGACGCGAATGGTGACCTTTGCCGGACGCCACACGCGCGAACCGATCGGGTTCATCTTCTCGGTGCCGATCATGGCGACCGGCACCACCTGAACGCCGGTCTGCAATGCCAGGCGCGCCATTCCGGTCTTGCCCTTGTAGAGCCGGCCGTCGGGCGACCGGGTGCCTTCGGGGTAGATACCGAGCACCTTGCCGGCTTCGATCACGCGGGCACCGGCGTTCAGTGCGTCCTGTGCCGCGTCGGCTCCGGTGCGGTCGATGGGCACCTGACCCACCGCGGTGAAGAACCACTTCTGGAACGCACCCTTGAGACCCGAGCCGGTGAAGTACTCACTCTTGGCGAGGAAGGTGATGCGCCGCGGGGTCTTGAGCGGAAGATAGAACGAATCGAGAACCGCTTTGTGGTTGCTGGCCAGGATCACCGGGCCGTGCGTCGGAATGTTCTCCGCACCCTCGATCGTGGGCCGACCCAGGGCAATGAGCAGGGGCCCCACGATGATGTATTTGAACAGCCAGTACCACATTGACGTGCTCCCTGATCATGGTCGGCAATCGTTGGTGTGCCGGCTCGCGCGGGGCGAACCGACTGCGGCCGTGCGTTCTCGAACCGTGCCGCGTAGTGAACTGTACCCAGGGTTTATGACACCAGCCACATCGACGAGCAGTCGTCGTGCGACATCACACGGCGTCGGTCCGGACCGTCATCGTGCGGTGGTGACGAACTGTGCTCGCGCGAGCTCGGCCGCACCGATCATCCCCGCGGCCTCACCCAGTTCGGTGCTGCGAATTCGTGCCAGCGGGCGATGCCCCGCGCCGGTGACGAGCTCGGCGTACTTGTCCGTGGCACGAGCGAGGAATTGGCTCGACGAAGTGGCCACACCGCCGGCCAACACGATCAGGTCGGGGTCGTACACATCGCTGACCATCGAGAGTCCGACGCCGAGCCAGTGTGCGAAATCCTCCATGGTGCGTCGGCCGATCGAGTCGCCGTCGTGCGCGGCGCTCGCGATCCGACGCCCGGTCAACGAGCCGGGATCGAGGAAGACCTCGCGCGCCAACCTCGTCGAGGACGACGGGTCTGCGGCCAAAAACTCCACCGCCGTATCCACCAGTGCGGTACCGCTGCAATACCGTTCCCAGCACCCGCGTTTGCCGCAGGGACACGCTCGTCCGTCGGGCACCACCTGAATGTGACCGAGTTCGGGAGCCACCCCGTGACTCCCTCGATAGATTCGGCCGTCGATCAGCAGCGCCGCACCGATTCCCGTTCCGATCGCCACCATCACCACGTTGCGGCCACCCGAAGCCGCTCCGAAACGGTATTCCGCCCACGCCGCGGAGTTGGCGTCGTGTTCGAGCAACACCGGTAGTCCGATGCGTTCGCTCATCTCGGTTGCGACCGGCGTGTCGACCCACGGCAGGTGCGGGGCGAACCGGACCGTCGTGCGGTCGGAATCGATGAAACCCGCCACGGCCAGACCGACGGCAGCGATGTCGTGTCGGCCGGCCAGCTCCTGCACGGCGCGGTCGAGACCACGCTCGAGTGCACGAGCAGTGTGGGGCGTGGGTGCTGCGGTCGAGTCGAGCACCTGACCGTCCGCGTCGACAACCGAGGCGCGCAGGCTCGTGCCGCCCACGTCGATCCCGACCGTCAATCGCTGATGATGACGCTTCATTCGTTCATGCCTTCCTCGGCCGTCCCCCCACGGCGATGGTCACTCCTTGACCCGAACGGTAATCGGTACGAACGCCGGTCGACGAACGGACGGCGCAGAGGTGTCCTCCGACACGTCCGCGGCGGCGTCGCCCCGGTCGGCAGCGGACGCTGTCGACTCGGTGCTGGACTCGCTACTACCCCCAGCGGCGTGTTCGGTGCCCGGCGCGGTGTGGTCGATCAACAACTGACGCAGCAGTGCGACGACGACGGCCCCTTCCGAGGCAACGAGTTCGAGGAGATCGTGCCGTTCACCGCGCACCAACGCCGCGAGCGCACACACCGGGCACCAGCTGCAGCCCTGCTGATCGCGGTCCTGCTGTGTCTCGGCAACTCGGCGCAGGATGGGCTCGAGACGTGTCAGGACGGTGTCGGCCAACGCCAGCAGGTCCGCGCCCAACTCCGAATGCCCGGCCGTCACAGCGTCTCTCCGCTCACAGCTCTTACGGTCATGGCTCGGCCGCTCACAGCGGCCACACATCGGGGTCGGGTCGGAAACGCACCACCAGGAACGGGCCGTCGAGTTCCGCAGAATCGGCGATACACCGACGCAACACCGACGCCAACGTGACGCGTCGCCGCCTACCGTCGGCACTCACTATCAAGTCGTCCTCCACTCGCCCCAGACCCAAGGTGGTCGAATCGACTACCGGCAGAAGCATTCTCATCGCGTACACGGATTCGAGTCCGCTCCCCGACTCGAGTTCGACCGACGGTCGACCGGCCGGGCTCGACGCACGTCGTTCGAGGGAGTGCGGTGCCAGGTGCTCGGCCACATCCTGCAAGGGGCCCAACCCTACCGGTTCCACTTCACAGTGCTCCACCTCCACGATCGGAACCGAGCCGACGCGTCGTCGGAGTTCGGCCACGGCGTCGAGCTGCGCGGCCCGCCATCGCTCGAACCAGAACACCGCAGGATGAGCTCCGACCAGACCGATCGACGAGGAATTGAGGGCCGGGAGCATCCGGTTCACCAGCAGTCGGTCGACGCGAACGCCGAACAGAGCCGCTGCGGAGAGCGTGCGTTCGGCGTCGACGATGGACAGGTGCTCGGGGGTCAGGACCACGGTTGCCCCTGTCCGGTCGGGATCGGTGATCAGCGCCCGGACCGATTCGATCTGTCCGAGGATCCGCTCGATCATGGCCACCACGAGCGTGAGCCGCACGTCGGTTCCGGTGCCGGCGACCATGCGATCGTGGCGCGGCCACACGCGCTCGAAATAGGACGAGACGGTGTCGGGCAGCTGCAGTGTTCGCAGCGCATCCCCCGATGCCGGAAGATCGACTATCACTGTGTCCCAACGACCTTCGTCGACGAGCCGGGACACCTTGTGCAATCCCAACAGCTCCTCGATACCCGGGAACCCCATCAGCTCCTCCGGCTCGATCGCGCCGAAACTCACGCCGTGTTCGTGGCCTGCCGAGGCCACCGACAGCATCGAACCCAAACCGCGGTACCGCTCTTCGAGCAGCCGCGAGGTATCGATCTCGACGACGTCCAGGTTCGGAGCAACCGCTCCGATGCCCGAGTCCTCGTCGGTGTCACCTTCTGCGCCGAGGGCGTCGCGGAGCGAGTGCGCCTGGTCGAGGGAGGCGATCAGCACCTCTTGGCCCGAGGCCGCGAGCGCAAGACCCGACGCAGACGCCAGGGTGGTCTTCCCCGCGCCACCTTTGCCGATGAACAGCGATACCGTGGTGCGGGGTTCGGGGCGAGCGTCGGTCAGCCTTCGACCCGCTTCTTCAATTCCTTGAGCGCAGTGTCGGTGATGACCTTCTCTGCTTTGCGCTTGAACAGGCCGATCATCGGAATGTTCAGATCGACAGTGAGCTCGTACGTCACGTCGGTGCCGTTGCCGGTCTCACGCAGCGAGTACGACCCGTTCTGAGATTTCTGCATTTCGCCCGAGACGAGATTCCACGACACCGAATTGCCGTCCGCGGCCCAGTCGTACTCGAGTTCGTACGTGTCTTTCACCATTCCGGCGTCGAGCACGAACTTGACCCGCTTTCCCCGTCCGTCCGCACCGACTTCGAGGACCTCGACGGACTTCGCGGCGGACACCCACGTGGGATACGCGTCGAAATCGGCGATGACGTCCATGACCCGACTCGGTGGGGCTTCGACGACGATCGACCTCTGGGTTTTCTCCGCCATGACTACTGGTCCGCTTCCTCTCGGGTACTTCGATCCGCTTCGTTCGCTGCCTGCTGTGTAACCCGCGGCAGGCCTATCTCACACGATCGAACCGCCGACGCACAACGCGAACCGGCCGACCGTACCGCGCGGTTCATTCGGGAGCTGAACTCGACGCTACGTGGTGGGGTGCCTCGCCCGCTGACCTCCCGGCCTCGAGCTCCCGCTTCAGCTCGAAGGTCATGGCGCGGCCGGCCACCCGACGCGCATGCTGATCGGTGGCCGACTCACTTGGTGAGGCCGGCTCGGCGTGCAGGAAGTAGTGGACGATCACGCCGTCGAGTACGGGCTCGAGCCACAGCTCCATCGTTCCGACGACGCCGCCGCGGACCGACCACCGAATGCCCTTCTCGCCGCGATCCTCGGTCACGGTCAGCGACAGGTCCGGCCACCACCGCCGCCACCGCTCCGGCGAGACGAACGCCTGCGCCACCGCCGCACCGGGCGCTGCCACGAATGTCTGATCCGCAACTTGAATACTGCTCATCGTCAGAGCTTCACATATCGGGTCCGAGACCAGGACCGCCGAGGCACATTCGGGACCGCGCGCCCCGGGTCTAGAGTATCTGTGAAGCCGAGCTATCGACTTTCTCCAACCCGTTCGATCCGGAGGTAATCCCGTGCGCGAGTTCACTGTTTCCGCCGAGTACGACATCGCGGACACCGACTCGGCTGTCGACAGCGTCTTCGCCCGCGCTCGGACGTCGCCGGATGCCGTGGTGTTCCGTCGGCTCGACGACGTCCGATGGACCGATGTCGGTGCCGCAGAATTCGAGCGACTGGTCGTCGACGTGGCCAGGGGCCTCGTCGCGGCAGGTATCGAGCAGGGCGATCGCGTCGCGCTCATGTCGTCCACGCGATTCGAGTGGTCGGTCATCGACTACGCGATCTGGGCCGCGGGCGGAGTGACCGTGCCGATCTACGAGACGTCGTCGGCGGGCCAGGTCGAGTGGATTCTCGAAGACGCCGAGCCGGTTCTGTTGGTCCTCGAGAACGACGCGCACGTACGGGAGACGGAAGCCGTCGTAGCTGCGGCGCCGTCGGTACGTCGAACGTTCGTGATCGACAACGCTTCCGGCACGGGCGCAGTGCAGGCTCTGATCGACAACGGCGCGGACGTCTCCGAAGACGTTGTGCACGAACGAGTCTCGACACTTCGCTCGTCCGATCCGGCCACGTTGATCTACACCTCGGGCACTACCGGCCGCCCCAAAGGTGTGCAATTGACGCATGCGAACCTCCTTGCGGAATCTCGCGGCATTCGCCAGACGTCGTTGAAAGCTCTTCTGACACAGGGCCGCAGTACGTTGATGTTCCTTCCGATGGCGCACGTCCTCGCTCGCGCGGTGAGTATCGCGTCGTTCGATGCCGGAGTCACCCTCGGCCACACCAACGACATTCCCAACCTGGTCGCGACCTTCGGGACATTTCGACCGGACTTCATTCTGTCCGTGCCGCGCGTGTTCGAGAAGGTCTTCAACACTGCGAAGCAGAAGGCACACAGCGACGGCAAGGGCAAGATCTTCGATCTCGCGACCGAGTGCGCAGTGGCGTGGAGCCAGGCGCAGGATTCCGGTGGCCCATCGATCATCTTGCGCGCCAAGCATTTCGTGTTCGACAAGCTGGTCTACTCGAAGCTGCGGACCGCTCTCGGCGGCAAGTGCGAACTCGCCATCTCGGGCGGCGCACCACTGGGTGCGCGACTCGGCCACTTCTACCGCGGCATCGGCGTGACCATCTACGAGGGCTACGGCCTGACCGAAACCACTGCGGCGTTCGCGGTGAACACCATCGGATTCCAACGTGTGGGCAGCGTCGGACGCCCGCTACCCGGGAACACCGTCCGCATCGCCGGCGACGGTGAGATCCAACTACGCGGACCCGTTGTGTTCGACGGATATTGGCGAAACGAGAAGGCGACCGCGGAATCCCTCGACGACGGGTGGTTCCGCACCGGCGATCTCGGATCCGTCGACGAGGAGGGATACATCACGATCTCCGGCCGCAAGAAGGAACTGATCGTCACCGCCGGCGGCAAGAACGTCTCCCCCGCGGGCCTCGAAGATCACCTTCGTGCCGGAGCACTGATCAGTCAGGCCGTGGTGGTCGGTGACCAGAAGCCGTTCATCGGTGCCCTCATCACCCTGGATCCGGATGCGTTCGACAAGTGGAAGTCCGCACACGGCAAGGACTCCGACGCCACCGCAGCGGATCTGCAGGCCGACCCCGATCTCGTCGCCGAGATCGACGCCGCCGTCGCCGATGCCAACAAGTCGGTCTCGCACGCGGAATCCATCAAGAAGTACCGCCTGCTCCCCCACGACTTCTCGGAGGAGAGCGGCGAACTGACGCCGACGATGAAGCTCAAGCGCAATGTCATCACCAAGGCGTACGCCGATGAGATCGAGGCGATCTACGCGAGGTGACACGCGTGGCGTGAGCCGTGGTGCGAGCGGACCGCCCGGTCAGATCAGCGACCGCAGTTTCTCCGTCAGCACGTCCCAGCGCCATTCCGCGTCGACCCATGCCCGACCGGCGTTGCCCATCTGCGTCGCCAGTGTTCGATCGGACAGGATCGTCACGATCGCGTCGGCGATGGACGACACCGAAGTCCCGTCGACGACGAGCCCGGTCTTGTTGTGCTGCACAGCTTCCGGAGCGCCTCCCGACATCCCTGCAACCACCGGAACGCCACAGGCCGACGCCTCGAGGTAGACGATTCCGAGCCCCTCGACGTCGAGGCCCGCGCCTCGGGTGCGGCTCGGCATCGCGAACACGTCGGCAATCGTGTGATGGGCAGCCAGTTCCGCCGACGGTACTGTCCCGGTGAACACCACGTGCTGCTCCATCCCGGTGGAGCGAACCAGTTCGCGCAACGTGTTCTCGTACGGACCGCCGCCGACGATCACCAGAACCGCCCCGTCCACCGCGCGCCGGATCTCAGGTAGCGCCCGGATCAGGAAGTCCTGGCCCTTGCGCGGCACCAGCCGCGACAGACACAGAACCGTCGGTCGGTCACCGAGGCCGTACCGAGCACGTAACTCCGTCCTCGCGGCATCGTCGGGCACGAAGCGATCGGTGTCGACCCCCGGCGGCAGATGCTCGAGTGCCGCCGACGCCCCGAACGCCGAGCTGAATCGGCTCCGCGTGTACTTGCTCACGTAGGTCACCACATCGGTGTTCTCCCCGATGGTGCGCAGCGTCGCGCGACCACCGGGCACCATCGACCACCCCACCTCGTGGCCATGTGTGCTCGCCACGATGCGATCCGCCCCGGCTTTGCGCAGGTGTGACGACATCACCGCCAACGGGGCCGCGGCACCGAACCACACCGAGTCGCACCCTCGGGTCTTCACGATGCGCGCTGCGCGGCGAGCCACCAACGGAGTCGGCAGCATCAACGTGGTCGGATGCCTGATGACCTCGAAGGGTTGTTTCGCATCGAACTTCACGTGCGAATCACCACGCCACCGCGGGGCGTAGACCACGAGCTCGTCGGCGGGCAACTGCGAGGCGAAGCTGTGCAAGTAGGACTGGATTCCGCCCGGCCGGGGCGGAAAGTCGTTCGTCACCAGAAGAGTCCGACGCATGACGACAACCGTAGCGCTCCCGATCGGACAGCTCGTGTCGACGACGCGCACGTCCGGGTCAGCGTGACCGAGCGGCCACCCAGTTGCCCCACTCCGCGACGAACCGGGTTCGGCTCAGACTCAGGACCGAGGTGATCGCTGCGTCGACGACTCCGTCCGACCCGGGTCCGGACGCCAGCGCCTCGTAGAACCTGCGCAACGTGGACTCGCCGTACCGGTCGGCCACGAACGCGAAGACCGACCAGGCGGACTCGTAGGCCACGTTGGAGCGGGTGCCGCCTGCACCGAAATCCTCGTCTTTCGGCAACACGGTCGGAGGGCCACCGGCAGCCACGATCGATGCCAGAGTAGGTGCCAGCTGCCGGAAGTCGGCACCGGAACTGCGATACCCGGAGTAGTCGGCGAAACCCTCCGCCACCCACAACGCGGTGCCTTCCGCCGTCTTCGCCCGCGCCGCCACATGCGTCAACTCGTGCCGAAGCACCGAACGAAGAGTGAACGGAGTCAGCCGCGACGCGGCATCGGGACCGAACACCACGCGCTGACCCGTCGGACGCGACCCGCCGGCCACGGCGTCGGACACGGTCACTGCGGCCACGTCCGTCGAGGGCGAGGACCCCGTCGATTCGTCGAACTCCTCGGCCGTCGAACTGACGAACACCAGTCCGTCGCGGGCCCAGTCGGCTCCCCAGAAGTCGGTGACCGCAGCGGTCGCCGCGGGCAGCTCGGCGGCCACATCTGCCACGAACTGCTCAAGGTCGGGATGTCCCAACACCACCGACGTGCCGGATGCAGTGGCGACCGAGCGCACCGTCACGGGCCCGAAATCCCACGGCCCGCGCCAGGTGTGGCGACGGTAGGTCGGCAAGTCGGCGTCGTCGACCAGTCGCCACTGGCCGTCGCGTTCGGCGACCACCAGCGAAACCGGCCGGCGGGTCGGCGAGGCATCCGGGCCCTGCACGGCATATCGCAGGTACACCGGTGGAGCCCACACATCGGTGGCATCCAGCTGCTCGGCAATCGACGACGGCACGGGGGTCTCGGGTTCGTCACCGATCTCGTAGTCGAAGTCCGAGAAAGGAACCGTCGGAACGACAGTCGCCCGGCGAACCTGCGCATCCACGAACGTCGGATCCGCGAGGGGGTCGAGCAACCCACGCAGCGCCGATTCGTCGCCGGAACGGAGGGCAGCCGCCCAGCGCTCGAGCAGCTCGGTCACTTCGGCGCGGCGCTGCTCGTCGTAGGTCGGCGGATTCTGCGAGGCCGACGGATCGGACGAAGTCGATGCGCTCGATGTCGCCAATCCCGATGCAGGACCGTCGTGACGATGAACCAACAGCAGCGTCGACGCCACTGCCAGAACGACCAGGACTGCCGCCCATCGCGCCCGCCCCGACGCGGTGAGCGCGTGGACAACGGACGGCCGTTCCGTACCGCTCATTCAGGCGTCAGTCGTCGTTCGCGGCACAGTCAGTATCGACGGGCCCCGTAGAACGGGAACGACGCCATCGACTGGACCTTCACCGGTACCCCGAAGGTGGAGGCATGCAGAACGTTGCCGTTACCGGCGTAGATACCGACGTGTGATGCGTCCGGGTAGAACAGAACGACGTCTCCCGGCTGCAGATCCTTCTGATCGACGGGAGTTCCGCCGGCAGCCTGAGCCTGACTCGACCGCGGCAACGTCTTTCCGACCTGCTTGTAGGCCCAGACGACCAACCCGGAGCAGTCGAAACCGTCGGGGCCGGTCGCTCCCCAGACGTACGGCTTGCCGATCTGTGTGAGACCGGCTTGCAACGCGCTGGAACCGGAGCCCGGCGTCAAGTTCTTCAGAATCGTGGAGGGGTCGAAACCTTCAGGAAGCGCCGATCCCGCGAGGGCCAGCTGCTCGGACGAGGAAAGCGCGCTGTACGCGGCCATGACTTCGGCGATCTGGCCCTGAAGTTCACTCTGCTTCGCCTGCAGATCGTCGCTGACCGCTTTGGCCTGCTCGGCGGCGACTCTGGCCTGTTCTGCGGCGATCGCGGCGGCCTGCTCTGCCGCGGATGCATCCGCGCTGGCCTGTTGGAACCGAGCTACCTGACCGGCTGTCTCGGCGGAGATGACATCGAGGGCCGACATTTGGTCGAGCAACTGTTGCGGGGAGTCGCTGACCATGACCGCGAACAACCGGTTGGTGCGAGCGCCCTGGTAGTTGACATTGGCCACCTTGTCCATGGCGGGTTTGAGCTGCGCCAGCTGCGACTGGGCGGCGTCGAGGGCCGCCCGACTGGCATCGACGGCGGTCTGCGCATCGAGCTGCTCGCGAGCCCGAGCGTCGAGATCGATCTGCGCGTTGTGCAGCGACTCGTTGGTCTGTTCCGACTCCCTGGACAGCTCCGCCAGCTTCGCCTGCGCGTCGGAAGCCGAGCCGAAGCCCGGATCGGCGGTCGCCGTCGTGATCGGCACCACCATGATGCACGCGGCCGCAACGGCTGTGGTCACCGAGCTACCTACTAGCCGTAGAACTCGGGTGGTTCTCGATATCGCCACGGAAAGCGACTCTCCGTCCTGATATATGCCATTCCAGCTGGAGTGGCGGTTGGAAAAAGTGACCGGAACCGAACGATACCCATGCTGAGTGGGGCGCGGACGTGAACACGGTCCGAAATCGACGCAGTCTGCACGTGACAGATCACAAACCAAACGTCGGAGAGGTCTCGATCAGATTACGAACTGGACGCTCTGCTGTCCACCGTACCGGCGTGTCGCCCGGAAACCGTCCCCGGAAACGACAACAGGGCCGAACCGTCGAAACGGATCGACCCTGTCGGTCGGTACACAACTCCGGTCGGAGCACTCGGCTCAGTAGCGTCGAGCACCGTCGAACGGCATGGAGTCCACAGGAGCAACCTTGACCGGCACGCCGGACGTGGATGCGTGCACGACGTTGCCGTCGCCGATGTACATACCCGAGTGCGAGCCGCCGTAGAACGAGACGACGTCGCCGGGCATCAGGCTGTCACGCGAGACCGGAGTGCCCGCGGCTGCCTGGTCGTAGCTCGTACGGGGCAGGCTGACGCCGGCCTGCTTGTAGGCCCACTGGATCAGGCCCGAGCAGTCGAACGAATCCGGACCCGATGCGCCGTACACGTACGGAGCGCCGATCTTGGACTCCGCCGCCTGGACGGCCTTGGCAGCCGGGGTGACCTGCGGGGCAAGGGGCGCACCCGGAGCGGGCATGCCCGGAATGTTGAGGGGAGGGAGACCCGGGATGTCAGGAATCTCGAAGGTTCCGACGCCGGGGATGGTGACTGGGGCCGCCATTGCCGGTGCAGCGGGGAGAATCACCACGCCTGCCGTGAGCGCTCCGGCTACGAGAGCTCGCCGCAATGTTCGGTTGGAAAGTTGTGACGCCACGAAAGATGGTGCTCCGTTTCTTCCACTCGTCCGCCGACCGAGTTAGCTGACGGGTTCGGGCTGGGAAGAGCAGCCCTACCCACCGGCCACCATCGGTGACTCGGCGGGATTCACCCCAGTAAATATCGGGTTCCCGGTACGAACACTCTCGCGAGTGATCGATTAGGCGGTGACTTGCGACGCCACTCCGGTTTGGACTGGCAAGACTCCGCAAGGTCTCAGGAAGGTTACGAAATGGCATACCCCTGTGTCGACCCCAACGCGCCGAACGGACCGAATTGGGCCGTATTCTCGCTACCCGGCGCGTTGATCGCCCGGTGTGTCACGAGTCGATAACAGGGGAACATCCGCGGTGCCGTCGTCGTTCACGACGAGCTTGAGCGCGGGCACCATACCGACGTCGGCGAGCACTCCCATGGCACCGAGTTCTTCCTGCTCGAGGGTGATACGAGACGGTGAACCGACCCATTGCCCATCCGATCTCGCGGGCATCCCGGGAGCCCCCAGAAGCACCGTCACAACGCAGTCGGCGCAGGCGATGTCACGAACCAGGCAGTCACTGCAGTCGATGATCATTGTGATCCTTGTCTCTTTGTCGCGTCGGACGGTGTAATCGGCCGATCGAACGAAAGGTAGCGCCAGCCACCGACAGGTTCCGCGACTCGACAATCGGCACCGACCGACACGATGCCCTCCGACGCCGTGTTCGGCGTTCTTGTCGGAGGTCGGCCCTAACGTCGTCGCAGTGAGCCTGCCGATCCAGCTGACGTTCGACGAACTCGACACCCCGCTTCACGCCACCACGTTCGTCGTCGTCGACCTCGAAACCACTGGTGGCAGCGCTGACACGGAGGCGATCACCGAAATCGGGGCAGTCAAGGTCAGAGGCGGCGAGATCATCGGCGAATTCGCTACCCTCGTCGACCCGGGCAGATCGATCCCGCCCTACATCGTCGAGTTGACCGGCATCACGACGGCGATGCTGATCGGGGCTCCCCGCATCGAACGCGTTCTCCCCGGCTTTCTCGAGTTCGCTCGCGGATCGGTACTGGTGGCACACAACGCCGGGTTCGACACGGGATTTCTCAAAGCTGCAGCGAGTCGACTCGACATCGCCTGGCCCCGCTTCCAGGTGCTCTGCACGGTCAAACTCGCCCGGCGAGTGCTCACGCGCGACGAGGCACCCTCGGTGAAACTGTCCGCCCTGTCGACGTTGTTCAGATCCAGCACTCGGCCGACTCACCGAGCATTGGACGACGCGCGTGCCACGGTGGACGTGTTGCACGGCCTGATCGAACGAGTGGGCAACCAGGGCGTACACAGTTACGCGGAACTGGTCGACTACCTCCCTGCGGTGTCGGCGGGGCAACGAGCCAAACGCGGCCTGGCCGCACACCTGCCCGATACACCCGGCGTCTACCTCTTCCGAGGACCGTCGGACGAGGTCCTGTACGTAGGCACCTCGAACAACCTCAAGCGTCGGGTGCGCAACTACTTCACCGGTTCCGAGACACGTGGGCGAATGAAGGAGATGGTCTCGCTCGCTACTCGCGTGGACCACGTCGAATGTGCGCACGCACTCGAGGCAGGAGTCCGCGAATTACGGCTGCTCTCGGCTCACGTCCCGCCTTACAACCGCCGATCGAAGTTTCCCCGCAAAGGGTGGTGGGTCACCCTCACCGACGAAGCGTTTCCGCGTCTGTCGATCGTGCGCACTCCCGCACCCAACAGCCTCGGACCGTTCGCTGTTCGGGCGGACGCGGCGGAGGCCTCCGCCCTCGCCGCAGAATTCTGTCGACTTCGTACATGCACCCGCCGGTTGGGCCGCGCAGTTCGACACGGTGACGAGTGCACCGCGACGGACGTCGGTGGCTGCCCAGCGGCGTTCTCCGGGCCCCTGACGGCCGAGGAGTACTCAGGTGCCCCGGCGAAATTTCTGGCGTTCGTGTGTGGACACGACGACGAGCTGCTGTTCGCGATGCGACGCCGCGTCGCCGAACTCGCGGAGCGTGAACTGTTCGAGACAGCCGCGCGTCTCCGCGATCGAATCGCGGTGACGGTGAACGTGCTCCGCAGGATGCACCGAGCAGCCGCCGTTGCGGCCATCGCCGAGCTCGTGGCGGCCAGGCGGACGGCCGACGGTGGCTGGGAGCTGATGGTGGTGCGCTTCGGCCGCTTGGCCGGGGCGGCCGTCGCGCCGAGAGGGGTGCACCCGATGCCCGTCGTCGATGCGATCACGGCGTCGGCCGAGACGGTGATGCCCGATGCGACGCCACTTCGCGGTGCGCCGCCGGAAGAGGTGGGCCTGATCGCGTCGTGGCTCCATACGGACGGAGTGCGCATCGTTCGCACCAGCAGTGGCTACTGCAGCCCTGCTCGGTCTGCGGGTTCGTGGGAGGAGTGGTGTCGAACGGCCCGAGAAGCAACGCGGCAGGAGTGGAGCCCGCGGAACGACCGATGAGGCAGGAGTGGAGCCCGCGGAACGACCGATGAGGCAGGAGTGGAGCCCGCGGAACGACCGATGAGGCGAGAGTGGAGTCGGCCGAGCAACTAGTGTTGTCTCGGTTGGGTCGAGCTCGCGTCGTGTGTGAGCCCGGAGATGCGTGAGGAGCACAGATGATCAATGCCATCGTCTTGATCGACGCCGAGGCCGATCTGATTCCGGAGACGGCGCAGGCCGTTGCCGATGTGGACGGTGTGTCGGAGGTGTATTCGTGCGCCGGCGACGTCGATCTGATTGCCATCGTCAAGGTGCGTGATCATGCGTCGATAGCCGAGGTCATCACGAAGCACATCAATCGTGTTCGTGGTGTTCGCAGTACGACGACTCACATTGCGTTTCAGTCGTATTCGAGTGCCGACGTCGATGCAGGATTTTCGATCGGCGAGTAGTTAGGTGTGATTCAGTCGGCCAGCGCGGTTGTGCAGCGTGCCCAGTCGGCAAGCAGGCGGGCCGCGGAACCGTTGTCGACAACCGTTGCCGCAGTTGCCAATCCGGCTTCGATTTGCTCGTGCAGGTTTCCCGAGACTCCTCGATGCGCGGCCATGGCCGCGGCGGCGTTGAGTAGCACGGCGTCACGGACGGGTCCGTGTTCGCCTGCGAACACGCGATGTGCCACTGCTGCATTGAATTTCGCGTCCCCGCCTCGGAGGGCCTCGATGGGTGCCCGAGCGATTCCGTAATCGGCCGGGTCGATCGAGTCGACGGTGACGGTCCCGTCGGACACCACGTGCACGGTGGTCGTGGTGGACAGGGTGATTTCGTCGAGCCCGTCGTCACCACGGACGACGAGAACCGAACTACCGCGTCGAGCGAACACGCCGGCGACGACGGGCACCAGATTCTCGAATGCGCAGCCGATCAGTCCGGCGCGTGGGCGGCCCGGGTTGGTCAGGGGGCCCAGCACATTGAAGATCGTCGGAATGCCGATCTCCTTGCGCGCCGGACCGGAGAACCGAAGTGCGGGGTGGTGGATCGGCGCGAAGCAGAACCCGATCCCAACCTGCTCGACGCTCGACGCCACCCCGGCGGGCCCCAGGGTGACCCGCACGCCCAGCGCCTCGAGCACATCGGTCGTACCACTCTTGGACGACGCTGCACGGTTACCGTGTTTGACGACGCGTATTCCGCTGGCAGCGACGACGATCGCGGCCATCGTGGAGATGTTCACCGTGTCCGCACCATCGCCGCCGGTTCCGACGACGTCCACCGCGTCACGGTCGGTCTCGACCAGAAATGCGTGCGCGAGCATGGAGTCGGCGAGACCCTCCAGTTCCGCGGGAGTGGGGCCCTTCATCTTCAGTGCCACCCCGAAGGCAGCGATCTGAGCGGCTGTGGCGTTGTCGGACATGATCTCGTCCATCACCCAGCCGGTATCGGCGCTCGACAGGTCGGCGTGCATGGTCAACGCTCCGAGGATTCGACGCCACGTTCGCGGCTGCTCGTCACTGGTCCCTGCGGTCATGGTGGATGTGCCGTGCCCTTCTGCTGTCGATGCGCGCGGTGCGGTGGAAGCTTAGTCAGACGTGTCGGCGGGTGCGGCGGGCTGCAGCGCATCCCACCCCAGTACCGCTCCCCCACGCCGTTGCGCGAGACCCGCCATGCGAGACCTCTCCTGCGAACAGTGCAACGCGTCGAGCACCTGTACCCGCTGCAGGACCAGAGCGACACCGTCATCGACTTGCGGCCGATACCCGGTGTCGTCCGGTAGTTCGACCTGCGGACCGACCTCGTACGCATCCTGCGCCGCGACGGCTGCCGCATCGTCGACTTCGTGCGCGGGCAGCACGAGGTGATGCCGCAACAGCACCTCGGAGGACTCGATCCACGTGGGTTCTGTGTTCGCCGCCTCGTCGAGAACGGCGGAGCACGCCCGCGCGTCGTCGAAGCAGCTCGCCACTACCACCAGATCTTCGCGCGTGGGGTCCAGACGTTCCGCGGTCGACCGCGAGAACAACCGCCGAAACCACCCACCTGCACTGCTCTTTGCCATGAGGCCAGCCTTGCACGACTGGACCCTACCGGCCCGTACAGGCCCCTCCACCAGCGCGGGAACAACGGCGCGCTCGGAATCGTTCCTCCGCGACGCGCCAAGACCGGACCCGGATATGCCTTCCGTACTACGACGGGTCATACTTCTTTCTGTGACGAGCGCTGTAGGGACTCAAGGATCGGCAATCACCCAACGCGTGCACTCGCTGAACCGTCCCAATATGGTCAGCGTCGGCACGATCGTGTGGCTGTCGAGTGAACTCATGTTCTTCGCCGGGCTGTTTGCGATGTACTTCGTCGCACGCGCGCAGGCGAATGGAAACTGGCCGCCGGAGCCGACCGAGCTGAACCTCGGGTTGGCTGTTCCGGTGACGGCCGTGCTGATCGCTTCTTCGTTCACCTGCCAGCTGGGCGTGTTCGCTGCCGAGCGTGGCGACGTGTTCGGGCTTCGTCGGTGGTACATCGTCACCCTGGCCATGGGCGCGTTCTTCGTCGCCGGTCAGGGATACGAGTACTACCACCTGGTCCACGAGGGCACGACGCTCTCGAGCAGCGTGTACGGCTCGGTCTTCTACATCACGACCGGCTTCCACGGTTTGCACGTGATCGGCGGACTCATCGCCTTCGTCTTCCTGATCACCAGAACCCTGGTCAGCAAGTTCACGCCCGCGCAGGCCACCGCCGCCATCGTCGTTTCGTATTACTGGCACTTCGTCGACATCGTCTGGATTGCCCTCTTCGCGACGATCTACTTCATCCGCTAGTGACAGTCAGCAAGCCACAGATATCGAGCGAACGGATTCAGCCCCCGACGTTCGGCCCGTCCCGACACGACAAGGGATAGAAGATGAGTACATCTCCCCCAGCAGCAACCGACGACACTTCGGCCTCGAAGGCGCGACGCAAGCGTAAGACGCGTCGACGCGTCACCGGTGCACTCGTTCTGATGATGGGCCTTCTGAGCGCGGGTTTCCTCGCGTCGGCCCTGACGCCTACACCCCAGGTTGCAACAGCCGATACCGATTCGGCGGCGCTGATCCGCGAAGGCAAGCAGCTCTACGACACGTCGTGCGTGACGTGCCACGGTGCCAATTTGCAGGGTGTTCAGGATCGCGGACCGAGTCTCATCGGTGTCGGTGAAGCTGCCGTCTATTTCCAGGTGTCGAGTGGCCGTATGCCGGCTGTTCGCAACGAGGCGCAGGCACTGCGCAAGCCGCCGAAGTTCGACGACAAGCAGATCGACGCGCTCGGTGCTTACATCCAGGCCAACGGCGGCGGCCCGACGGTCATTCTCGACGAGAACGGTGAGGTGGCGCAGGAGTCGCTTCGCGGCGACGACATCGCCCGAGGCAGCGAGCTGTTCCGCTTGAACTGCGCGTCCTGCCACAACTTCACCGGCCAGGGCGGCGCACTGTCGTCGGGCAAGTTCGCGCCCGACCTCGGGCCTGCCAACGAGCAGGAGATCTACACCGCGATGGTCACCGGTCCGCAGAACATGCCCAAGTTCTCCGACCGTCAGCTGACGATCGAGGAGAAGTCGGACATCATCGCCTACGTCAAGTCGGCCCAGGAAACCAAGGCCGCAGGCGGCTGGGGTCTCGGTGGCTTCGGTCCCGGTACCGAGATGATCGCCCTGTGGGTTGTCGGAATCGCCGCTGTCGTCGGCGCAACATTGTGGATCGGAGCTAGATCATGAGCGACGGCGATTCCGGCCGTAAGGACGCCGACAACACCGACGGCACCAATGCCGACGGTGTGAATCCCGACAAGAAGTACACCGACGAGGAGTTGGCAGCGCTCAGCCGGGACGAGTTGGTCGAACTCGGCACCAATCTCGACGGTGTGGATGTCGCATTCCGTCGCAATCGCTGGGCTGTGGAAGGTACTCGCGCCGAGAAGCGCGCAGAGCGCAGCGTGGCGATCTGGTTTGCCATCGCCGGCCTGTCGGCAGTCGCGTTCATCGGCGTCTACCTCTTCTGGCCTTGGCAGTACGCAGGCATCGGTGACGACAACTACAACCTGTACTCGCTGTACACGCCGCTGATCGGCGGAACGATGGGTCTTGCGATCCTCGCCGTCGGCGTCGGTGCCGTGCAGTTCACCAAGAAGTTCATCCCCGAAGAGGTCTCCATCCAGGACCGCCACGACGGAAGTTCGTCGGAAACGGACCGCAAGACGCTGGTCGCCGAGCTGGGCGATTCGCTCGACACCTCGACCATCGGACGACGCAAGGTCATCAAGCGTTCGCTTCTGTTCGGCGGCGGCGCTCTCGGCGTCATGGCACTGCTCCCCCTCGGCGGCCTCATCAAGAATCCGTGGGCCAAGGGCGAAGATTCTCCGTTGTGGGTATCCGGCTGGACGCCTCGCTACGATGGAGAGACGATCTACCTCCGACGAGACACCGGGCGACCGGAAGATGTTGTTCTCGTACGGCCCGAGGACTTGGACGCTGGTGCCATGGAAACTGTCTTCCCGTTCCGCGAGGCGGACCGCGAGAGCGAGCACGACCTGCTCATGTCACTCCGCGGTATCCGTAACGCAGTCATGCTCATCCGTTTGCGTCCCGACGACGCAAGCACGGTCATCAAGCGCAAGGGCCAGGAGAGCTACAACTACGGCGATTACTACGCCTACTCCAAGATCTGCACGCACCTGGGTTGCCCGACATCGTTGTTCGAGCAGCAAACCAACCGCATTCTCTGCCCTTGCCATCAGTCGCAGTTCAACGCGCTCGAGTACGGCAAGCCGATCTTCGGACCGGCTGCGCGCGCGCTGCCTCAGCTTCCCATCACAGTCAACGAGGAGGGTTACCTAGTGGCACAGCACGACTTCCACGAAGCACTGGGTCCCGCCTTCTGGGAACGTCGACCGGAGCGTGATTCATGAGTCCTTCACTGCAAACCCTCGCCGCCAAGCAGGCGGACGACGTAGACAGTCGTTACCACTTGGCACCAGGTTTGCGCCGCCAGATCAACAAGGTGTTCCCCACCCACTGGTCGTTCCTGCTCGGTGAGATCGCGCTGTACAGCTTCGTGATCCTGCTGATCTCCGGCGTCTTCCTCACCCTGTTTTTCGATCCTTCGCTCAGCGAGGTCGTCTATCAGGGCGCGTACACCCCGCTGAACGGCGTGACCATGTCGCGTGCCTACGCGACAGCACTCGACATCTCGTTCGAGGTGCGCGGCGGCCTGTTCATGCGCCAGATCCACCACTGGGCAGCACTGATGTTCGCCGCGTCGATCATCGTGCACATGATGCGCATCTTCTTCACCGGTGCGTTCCGTCGTCCCCGTGAGGCCAACTGGGTCATCGGCTGCCTGCTGCTGATCCTGGCGATGTTCGAGGGCTTCTTCGGATACTCGCTCCCCGACGATCTGCTCTCGGGCACCGGCCTCCGCGCCGCGTTCTCCGGAATCACGATGAGCATCCCGATCGTCGGCACCTGGATGCACTGGTTGATCTTCGACGGGGACTTCCCCGGCACGATCATCATTCCTCGCCTGTACGTGGCGCACGTGCTACTGCTACCGGCCATCATCCTGGCGCTGATCGCAGCTCACCTGGCTTTGGTCTGGTACCAGAAGCACACACAGTTCCCCGGACCCGGTCGTACGGAAACCAACGTCGTCGGCGTCCGTATCCTCCCGGTCTTCGCCGTCAAGTCCGGCGCGTTCTTCGCCGTGACGTTCGGCGTGATCGCTGCCATGGGCGGATTGCTGCAGATCAACCCGATCTGGGCGCTCGGACCGTACAACCCGTCTCAGGTCTCCGCAGGTTCGCAGCCCGACTTCTACATGATGTGGACCGACGGCCTGGCGCGTCTGTGGCCGGCATGGGACATCTACATCGCTGGTCGCTACACGATTCCTGCAGTCTTCTGGGTGGCCGTGATCATGGGCCTCGTCTTCACCGTGATGATTGCCTACCCATGGATCGAGAAGCGTCTCACCGGTGACAACGCACACCACAACCTGCTGCAGCGTCCCCGCGACGTGCCGGTCCGTACTGCGATCGGCGCAATGTCCATCGCCTTCTACGTCGTTCTGACGCTCTCGTGCGTCAACGACCTGATCGCGTACAAGTTCGACATCTCGCTCAATGCGATGACGTGGATCGGTCGAATCGGAGTGCTCATTGCTCCGCCGATCGCATACTTCGTCGCGTACCGGTTCTGCATCGGCCTACAGCGCAGCGACCGGGCAGTTCTCGAGCACGGCATCGAAACCGGAATCATCAAGCGACTCCCGCACGGCCAGTACGTGGAAATCCACCAGCCGCTCGGACCGGTCGATGATCACGGTCACCCGATCCCGCTCGATTACCAGGGTGCAGCGGTCCCCAAGAAGATGAACAAGCTCGGTTCTGCCGGCAAGCCCGGCTCGGGTTCACTGTTCACCCCGGACCCCGTTGCGCAGAGCAAGGCCCTCGAGGATGCACTCCACAAGGGCGAGCACGAGCAGCTGGCAATGCTTCGCAACTACCAGGCGGGCATTCTGGGCAATGGCCACTCGAACGGCAACGGCCATACCAACGGCAACGGCCATACGAACGGCAACGGTCACGCCAACGGCAACGGTCATTCCAATGGCCACGCCAACGGCAACGGCCATGCCAACGGGCACGAAGACACCTCGATTTCTTCGGGTCGTCAGGACAGCGATCGCGATCACTGAGTCCTGACAACGCATTCCGCTGAAGGGCGGCACCGGCAACGGTGCCGCCCTTTTTCGTGTGGTGGCGGTGCTACCCGCTCGACATATGTCCGGAGACGATCCGGCTGGATCTCCATCGGTCCGCGGGAGTCCTGTGAACGGAGGCCGCAACTCTCACAGGCTCCACTCCCCTCCCCCGCCCGAGGACTGCCGATTCAGAGCGCGGTAATGCTCGAGTCGGAGTCGGCACTCACCTGCCGGTAGTCTGCAGACCCATCGGTGACGAGCATCGGCCCGGTCGGTCTCGACCGGTATTAGTATCGGTGTATGGTCCGTATCCCACTCAGTCCCGGTGAACTCGCGCGTGGTGCTCGCTTGGGCACAGCTTTGCGCCGTTTCCGGGGCAGCCGGACCATGACCGAGGTTTCCGACGCCGCCGGCATTTCCGTCGAAACACTCAGAAAAATCGAGACCGGGCGTATCGCAACCCCGGCATTCTTTACCGTCGCCGCACTGTGCACTGCGTTGGAGATCTCACTCGATGCATTGCTGGAATCCACGACGGATGCGTCGTCGACCCTGCGGGAGGCAGACGCGTCCTGACTGGTTCGGATCCGCGCCGTGGTCTGCCGGGACGTTCATGCGTTCCAGTCCATGATGAAAGACCGGCCCTTGGGGTGCGGCCGGTCTCTCACCGACCCGCAGTAGGTAGGCGTGGTGCTTCTCAGTCGATCGGCGAGACCCTGATGAGGTTGCCGTCGGGGTCCGCGATCACGAAAGTGCGGCCGAAGGCGGCGTCGTGTGGCTTCTGCACTACGGCAACTCCTTTCGCGACCCAATCGGTGAATATGTCGTCGACTGCCTCCGAGGGGCCGGGCACCATGAGTCCGATCTCGCTCATGCGGGGTGTGCTCGGTACAGAGTGCTCGGCGTAGCCCGTCCACAACGCGAGCAGTACACCGGGGGCAACGTCGAAAGCAACATAGTGGGGACTCGTGAAGGTCGGTTCGATCTCGAACAGGTCGCTGTAGAAGGCGGTTGCGGCCTGGGTCTCCCGGACGCCGATCAAGAACAGGTTCGGTGCAGGCATGGAGGGCTCCTCGAGTGGATGTCGTATCGGTACCGAACCATCCGATCGCCTCATCGCGACAGAACCTGTCACCTTTGTCTGCCAACATCGGTCCGCATGAAGGCTTCGAGGCTGCTGCATATCTTGCTGCTCCTACAGACCCGTCAGCGCATGACAACTACCGAGCTCTCCGACCGTCTGGAAGTGTCTCGGCGGACTGTGCTGCGAGATGTCGAGGCGCTCTCGGCCGCTGGTGTGCCCGTCTATGCCGAACGCGGACGGAACGGCGGGATTGTCTTGCTCCCCAATGCACGACTCAACGCATCCCATCTGGATCCACCAGAACTCGAGGCCCTCTCCATAGCCGGTTTGGACAGCGCGCAGCTCGAACGTTTGGGGCTGTCTGCGGTATGGGAGTCGGCCGCGCGCAAGATCGCCGCCCGGCAGGCTGCGGCACCGGATATACCGGGCATGCTGGGTCTGGCGGACCTGGTACTGGTCGACAGCACCGCATGGTTCGCCGACTCGGAAACAGCGATCGACGTATCGGACCTGGCCTCGACACTTCGACGCCGACGACGACTGCAAATCCAGTACCGGCGGAGCGCCGAGAATCAGGCCTCGACGCGGGTGGTCGACCCGTACGGGATCGTAGCGAAATCAGGTCGCTGGTATCTCGTCGCCGACGACCAGGGAGACGGTCGACTGTTCGCGCTGGAACGGCTCTCGACCTACGAACAACTCGCCGCACCAGCTGCTGTTCAACCCGGAGAAACCCTCCGCACGAAATGGGCAGCGTTGAAAGGTCGCACCGAGAGACGAGGTCACGTGAGCGTCACCGTCCGCCTGCCGGAGAAAGGCCTCGACCTGGCTCGACGGGTACTCGCCGGTCGCATCCACGAGGTCTCCGCCGCGAAAGACGGCTGGTGCACCGTCGTCGTCCGCTATCCCGATATCGAGTCGGTACGTCAACTACTTCAATTCGGCGATCACATCGAAGTACTCACACCAGCCGCAGCTCGCGAACGCATCGGTCAGCTCGCCACAGTTCTGGCCGAAAAGCACTCGACCCCCGCCGGCTGACCCGGTCGGAATGCCCCTGCACTCGAGCGATGTCCCCGGTGTGCACGTTCCCAGCACAGAAAAGGGCTCCGATCGCTCTCGTGAACGATCGGGGCCCTTTTCGGGTGTCTACAGGTCAGTGGCGTTCGGCACCGATGTGGTACTCGAAGACCAATCCAGCGGCCGAGGCGATGACGCACACGACGCCCAGAGCAATCAACCAGGGCTGGAAGAAGGCAAAGCCCAGAGCGGTGATCGACGCCGCCACGGCCAGCACGAACGGCCAGAAGCTGCCGGGGCTGAAAAAGCCCAGGTCGCCTGCGCCGTCACTTACCTCGGCGTCGTCGAAGTCTTCGGGCCGAGTGTCGAGCCGTCGCGCGACGAATCGGAAGTACGTTCCGACGATCAGCGTCAGGCCGACCGACAGGAAGATCGCCGTGACGCCTGCCCACTCGACGCCGGTTCGGCTCAATCCTGTGAACAGCGCATACACGATGCCGACCAGGAGGAAGAAGACCGTGAGGATCTCGAAGATCTTCGCTTCGATTTTCATATCAGCATGCTTCCTTGGTCAGTTGCCTTCGGCGACGGTGGCGGTACGGACGGTGCGATCGGTCTCGAACGGCGAGGTGCTGGTCGCGAGCGGGCTCTCGCCGATGGCTTCCAGTGCCTGCGCGTTGGTCAGCGCTTCGCCACCCTCGGACAACGGCTTGCGCAGCTCGATGTACTGCTCGAACTTGTCCGGGGACACGGCGCGAACCTCGAAGTTCATCATCGAGTGGAACGTGCCGCACATCTCCGTGCATCGACCGACGAACGAACCTTCGCGCTCGATTTCGCTGATCTGGAACACGTTGTCGGAATGGTTCTCCTCGGGGTTGGGGAGAACGTCACGCTTGAACAAGAACTCCGGAACCCAGAAGCCGTGGATGACGTCCGAGGATGCCAGCACGAATTCGATGCGCTTTCCGGTGGGAAGGACGAGCACCGGAATCTCGGCGCTGGAACCGACCGTTTCGATCTTGTTGTAGTGCAGGTAGGACAGATCCTGGGGAATGGCACCGTGGATCGCGCCGGGCACGAACTCGCCGTCCTCGCTACCCTCGGCGCCTTCGCCGGGAGTTGCGGCGGCTTCTGCGGCGGCCTGCTCCTCTTCGTCGGTGCCCTCGTACTTGGCGGCACCGTCCTTGAGGTCGATCGTCCGGTATCCGAACTTCCAATTCCACTGGTATGCGGTCACGTCGACCTGGACGTCGGGATCTGCCTGCTTCTCGTCGACGTAGTTCTGCACCACGACGGTGAAGTAGAAGAGCACGGCGATGATCACGAACGGAACCGCCGTGTAGAACAGCTCGAGCGGAACGTTGTACGCGGTCTGACGCGGGAACTCCGGGGAGCTCTTCTTCTTACGGTGGAAGAGCACCACCCAGAAGATCAAGACCCACACGACGATGCCCATGACCAGGGCGGCGATGACCGACCAGGTCCACAGGTCGCCGATGCGTCGTCCCTGCGGAGTGACGCCCGAGGCGAAACCGAAATTGAGTACGTTGTCACTGCTGATGGAACAGCCCGACAGCATCAACGCGGCTACACCGAGAAATGCTGTCAGCCCCGCTCGCCGAAGGATCCGACTATGCGCCACGTTCACGCCTTCCTGATTGCCCACCACTGAAGAATAAGGGCTTCCACATGGAGATGCCCGAGTACTACGCAGCGTAGACCAAAGCTGACGCGGAGCCACCCTTGGGTCGTTACCTAGGTTCGAGCGTGTCTGCGGCATACTCGGTTGCTGATCGACCGTCCCGCTGACGACACGCGGAGATCCGGCCCCCGGCATTGTCCCCAACTGCGAGAAGAGGTAGCAGACGCTGTGTGTGGACTGCTCGGAGTACTGACATCTCACGGAACGACCGCCGCCGGCGTCGAGCTGGTGAGCTCGGCGACTCACTGCATGCGCCATCGAGGCCCGGACGAGCCCGGTGGCACCTGGCACGACGACGACGTCGTGTACGGCTTCAATCGACTCTCGTTCATCGACATCGAACACTCGCATCAGCCGATGCGGTGGGGACCTCCGGGTTCACCCGACCGGTACGCGTTGGTGTTCAACGGCGAGATCTACAACTACCTCGAGTTGCGTGCTGAGCTCGCGCGCGATCACGGTGCAGAATTCGCCACCGAAGGTGACAGCGAGTCGATCGTCGCGGCATTTCACTACTGGGGCGCTGCCGCCGTGCAGCGTCTGCGAGGAATGTTCGCCTTCGCCATCTGGGACACCGAGACGCGCGAGATGTTCATCGCGCGCGATCCCTTCGGCATCAAGCCGTTGTTCTACGCCACGGGCCCGGGTGGAACCGCGTTCGGCAGTGAGAAGAAGAGCGTTCTCGAACTGATGGAGCTGCTGGGCGTCGATCTCGACCTCGACCCGCGGGCCATCGAGCACTACACCGTGCTTCAGTACGTCCCCGAACCGGAGACGCTGCACGCGGGGATCAGGCGGCTCGAGTCGGGTTGCTACGCCACCCTCTCCCCCGGTACGCCGCCGAACATCACCCGATACTTCACACCGACGTTCCCGGTGAAGCCTTTCGCTCCCGGCAGCGAGAAGGCTCGCTACCAAGAGATTGCCGAGGCGCTCGAAGATTCGGTCGCCAAGCACATGCGTGCCGACGTGACCGTCGGTTCCTTCCTCTCGGGCGGCATCGATTCCACGGCCATCGCGGCACTGGCGATTCGACACAATCCGAACTTGATCACCTTCACGACCGGCTTCGAGCGCGAGGGTTACTCCGAGGTCGACGTTGCAGCGGAGTCGGCAGCCGCGATAGGTGCTCGGCACATCGTGAAAGTGGTCGGACCTGAAGAGTTCGCGGCGTCCATTCCCGAGATCGTCTGGTACCTGGACGACCCGGTGGCCGATCCGGCGCTCGTACCGCTCTACTTCGTCGCCAAAGAAGCTCGCAAACACGTCAAGGTCGTGCTGTCCGGAGAGGGCGCGGACGAACTGTTCGGCGGCTACACCATCTACCGCGAGCCGCTGTCGTTGAAGCCGTTCGAGTCTCTACCCGCATTTCTACGCCGCGCAGCCGGATCGTTGAGCGAGCGCATTCCCGAAGGCACGCGCGGCAAGAGCTTGCTGCACCGAGGATCGATGACCCTCGAGGAGCGCTACTACGGCAACGCACGCAGCTTCAACGACGCGCAGTTGCGATCGGTGCTGCGTGAGTTCCGTTCGGAGTGGACGCATCAGGACGTCACCGCGCCCATCTACGCGCAGTCGCAGGGGTGGGATCCCGTGGCTCGTATGCAGCATCTGGATCTGTTCACCTGGCTTCGCGGCGACATTCTGGTCAAGGCCGACAAGATCACCATGGCGAACTCGCTCGAGCTGCGCGTCCCGTTCCTCGATTCCGAGGTCTATCGCGTGGCAGAGAAGTTGCCGTTGGAGCAGAAGATCACCAAGAGCACTACCAAATACGCGCTGCGCCAGGCGCTGGAAGGCATCGTTCCCGGTCATGTGCTGCACCGCGCCAAGCTCGGTTTTCCGGTGCCACTGCGCCACTGGCTGCGCGGTACCGAACTCTTCGACTGGGCTCACCAGCAGATCGCCGAGTCACAGACCGATCACCTTCTGAACAAGGCAGCCATCGTCGCCATGCTCGACGACCATCGGGCAGGCAAATCGGATCACAGCCGTCGCCTGTGGACGCTGCTCATCTTCATGGTGTGGCACGGGATCTTCGTGGAGAAGCGCATCGTGCCGCAGATCGCCGAACCGGAGTACCCGGTCAACATCTGACGTGAAGCGACCGTGCCCGTCTCACCCATCCTCTGCGGATGGGTGAGACGGGCACGGTAAGCCTGAGACTCAGGCGGGCAGCAACGCGCCGATCTCCTCGCCGGCGTCGGCACCGTACGCCGCGCTCAGGCGCTTGATCGCGTCGTCGCGGTTCAGGCTCCACTCCTGCGTTCCGGTGGTCTCGAGGACCAGCACGGCAACCAGAGAACCGAGTTGAGCAGCTCGTTCGATGCTCGCTCCGGCGAGGTGGCCGGTGAGGAACCCGGCACGGAACCCGTCGCCCACTCCGGTGGGATCGACCTTGCTCGTCTCGGGCACGACACCGATGTGGGTGTGCTTCCCGCCCTTTTCGACGATGTCCACGCCCCGCTTGCCCAGCGTGGTGACCCGCAGGTCCACCTTGTCCGCGATATCGGCATCGGACATCCCGGTCTTCTGTTTGAGCAGTGCCCATTCGTATTCGTTGGTGAACAGGTAGGCCGCCCCGTCGATCAGGTCGGTGGCCTGTGCGGCGTCGAGTCGCGCGAGTTGCTGGGACGGGTCGGCGGCAAAGGGAACACCTGCTGCGCGGCACTGGTCCGTGTGGGCGGTCATCGCCTCCGGATCGTTGGCCCCGATCAGTACGAGATCGAGCTCGTGCTGCGCGGCCAGCGCGTCGATGGAGATGTCGCGGGCTTCGCTCATGGCACCGGGATAGAACGACGCGATCTGCGCCATGTCCTCGTCGGTGGTGCAGACGAAGCGTGCTGTGTGCGCGGTGGCAGACACACTGACGCCACTGCAGTCGACTCCGTGCTCTTCGAGCCAGGTCCGATACTCGGCGAAGTCCGGCCCCACGGCTCCGACGAGGAGAGGAGAGCCGCCGAGGACCCCGAGTGCGTAGGCGATGTTTCCGCCCACTCCCCCTTTACGGATGACCAGGTCGTCCACCAGGAAGCTCAGCGAAATGTTCGCGAGCTGATCGGCGACGATCTGCTCGGCGAACCGACCGGGGAATCGCATCAGATGGTCGGTTGCAATCGAGCCGGATACCGCGAGAGTCACGAAGAAGGGCCTTTCGGAGTGAAGTTCTGGATGACCGACGAGCAGACACGACTGTGACCGATACACGAATACGTGTATCGGTCACAGTCGAGAGCGAGTCAGCTCAGTTGAACGAGTCGCCGCACGCGCACGATCCGGTCGCGTTCGGGTTGTCGATCGTGAAGCCCTGCTTCTCGATCGTGTCCACGAAGTCGATGGATGCACCCTCCACGTAGGGAGCGCTCATCCGGTCGACTGCGAGGGTGACGCCACCGAAGTCGACCGCGAGGTCGCCGTCGAGGCTTCGATCGTCGAAGAAGAGCTGATAGCGAAGTCCTGCACACCCACCGGGCTGTACAGCAATGCGCAGCGCGAGGTCGTCGCGGCCCTCTTGATCCAGCAACGCCTTGGCCTTGGCCGAAGCGGTCTCCGTCATGGTGACCTTGTGCGCCGTGGTTTCGGTCGTTGTGGTCTCATTCGAAACGGTCATGGGCTCTCCCTATCAGTCGTACCAAACCCGTGAACAAACTCAACCGTACTCCGGGTTGCTCTATTCCTTGCGCGCGCCGCCCCTGTTCGAGGGCCCGGCAACAGCACTGCTCGCCACGTGCGCGGCCAGCTTTTCGAGCTGATTGGCCGCATCGGTCATGGCCACCTCCACAGACCCGGCGAACTCGCTGATCGAGTGAGCGGCCGAGATACCGGCCGACGCCAAGTCGTCCTTACTCAACGTCACCTGGCCGGCGAGCACCACGGTCTCGATTCCGGTGGCACCGCCTGCAGCGGCGATTCTGGTCACCAACTTGCCTCGCAGCGACTGCGAATCGAACTTTCCCTCGCCGGTCAGCACCAGATCGACGGAGTCCAGGAGTTCCCGCTGACCGGTTCGTTCCGCCACGACGGCAGCACCCGGCACCTGCCTGCCACCGAGCGCGAACAGGGCCGCCCCCATCCCGCCCGCGGCACCCGCACCGGGACGGTCTGCCACATCGTGGCCCGCAGCCGACAGAACGGCAGCCCAGTCGGCGTTCAGTTCTTCGAGTCGCTCGACCGTCTCGGTGTCGGCGCCCTTCTGCGGCCCGAACACCCGAGCAGCACCGGCATCGCCGAGCATGGGGTTCTCCACGTCCGACGCGGCGACGAGGTCGATTCCCGAGAACCGTTCGATTGCCGACCCCAGCCCGCCGAGCGCGCGGATCATCGCTCGTCCACCGTCGGTGCAACTGCTCCCGCCGAGTCCGACGACGATCGACGTGGCGCCACTGTTCAACGCCTCGCTCAGCAGCTGTCCGACGCCGTAGCTGTTCGCCTTCAATGCCGACTGCGGAGTCAGTGGACCGTCGACGAGGTGCAACCCGCAGGCCTGAGCAGATTCGATGTACGCCACCGCGCCGTCGAGCAGCCAGCGGGCCTGCACCGGCGTCCCGAGCGGTCCGTCCACGTCGGCGACGTGGACTGTGCCGATGCGCGAGGCCAGTACCTCGACGAACCCCGGTCCACCGTCGGATTGGGGTGCCAGTTCCAGCTCGTCACCGCTCCGGACGCCCGCCCATCCTCTGGCAATGGCGGCGGCTGCATCTGCGGCAGTCAGGGTGTCCCCGAAGGAGTCCGGCGCAATCATCACTCGCATTCTCGGAAGTGTAGGACCGCGGTACCCGAACAGCATCCGGTGCTGCGCCGCTGACCTGGCCGGTGTTCGAGTGCCTCCGCTCATCCCATACTCTGGTTGCGTGAAGCTGCTACGCCGTGGAAACTCTGACAATTCGGACGGACAGGACTCGAACGAGCCCGAGTCGACTGTGTCCGCCGGCGAGGCGACCTCGCCGGTGTCTCTCGGCAAAGGCCGACCGACCCCCAAGCGCCGTGACGCCGAGGCCCGCCGCCGCGGGCCGGTCGCTCCGGCTCCCCTGACGAGCAAAGAGGCACGAGAGCGCCGTAAGGCGAACAAGGGCAGCAAGGAAGACCGTAAGGCTGCCTCGAACGAACGGCGTGCAGCAGCTGCAGAGCGTCGGGCGCGCATGCTTGCGGGCGACGACAAGTATCTGCTGCCTCGCGACAAGGGCCCGGTGCGTGCCTACGTTCGCGACATCGTCGATGCGCGGCGCAATCTTGTCGGCTTGTTCATGCCGCTCGCTCTCATTCTCATCTTTGCGCTGTTTCTGCAGCCGCAGGTACAGCAGTACGTCACTCTCGGCATGTTCGTGATGATGCTGTTCATGGTCGGCGAGGGCATCTACCTCGGCAAGATGATCAACAACCGCATTCGTGTCCGGTTCCCCGACACTCCCGACGGCGGCTTCAAGATCGGCTGGTACGCCTTCGTACGGGCGTCGCAGATTCGGAAGATGCGTGCCCCCAAGCCGCGAGTGAGCGCCGGCGAGGCCGTCTGACGTCGGTGGCCGTGCCGTCTCGAACGCTCGTCCTCGGCGGAGCCAGATCCGGTAAGTCCGCGCACGCAGAATCGTTGGTCACGACCCCCCCGGTCCGTTACGTAGCGACCGGACAGCGCGATGCGTCCGACGAAGACTGGCAGGAGCGCATCGAACTCCATCGTGCGTCTCGTCCGCCCGAGTGGACCACGGTCGAAACCGTCACCGGGCTGGCGACGGTGGTGGCTCAGCCCTGGGGCGGCACCACGATGGTCGACGATCTGGGCACCTGGCTGACGGGAATGCTCGACGACGCAGCGGCCTGGGACCTGCCTCGCGGGACGATTGCTCCGGCCGTGAACGACTTGGTCGCGGCGGTCTCGGACTGCAGGTCGAGTCTCGTGATCGTCAGCCCCGAGGTCGGCATGTCCGTGGTTCCCGAGTCGCGGTCGGGTCGACTGTTCCGTGACGAGCTCGGTGTCCTCAATGCGCGTCTCGCGCACGTGTGTGACAGGGTTCTGCTGGTCGTCGCGGGTCTCGCGCTGACCCTCAAAGAACCACCGGCGGATTCCCTGACCGCGAAAGGCCCAGTGTGACAACTCCTGTGGACGAGATTCCGGCACCCTCACCGTTTCGACCGGTGCCTTCGCCGTCCGATTCCGCGCGGTACGAAGCTGCCGAGCGGCAAGGCCGGTTGACCAAGCCGGCCGGTAGCCTCGGCCGTCTCGAGACGCTCGGCGAGTGGATCGCCGCCTGCCAAGATGTCAGTCCGCCGAAGTCCTTCGAGCGCGTCCGTGTCGTCGTCTTCGCCGGGGACCACGGCGTCGCCGCTCATGGAGTGTCCGCGTACCCGCCCGAGGTCACGGCGCAGATGGTCGAGAACATTCGCGCGGGCGGTGCTGCGGTCAACGTCCTCGCGACCATCGCCGGGGCCACTGTTCGGGTGGTCGACATCGCTGTCGACGCCGACACCGATCCATCGGTGTCCGCCTTCAAGATTCGGCGCTCGAGTGGTTCCATCGACCGCGAGGACGCACTGAGCGAGGACGAGGTGCGCGCCGCCGTCGCCGCCGGCGCTGCCATCGCGGACGAGGAGGTCGACGCCGGTGCCGACCTTCTCGTCGCAGGCGACATGGGCATCGGAAACACCACGCCCGCAACCGTATTGATCGCCACCCTCACCGATACCGAACCGGTCGCTGCCGTCGGCCGCGGCACCGGAATCGACGACGCCGGGTGGATCAGGAAGACCGCTGCAATCCGGGACGCGATGCGGCGGGCTCGGCCGGTCGCCAAGAATCCCACCGACCTGCTGCGGGTGGCCGGTGGTGCCGACATCGCTGCCCTCGCCGGCTTCCTCGCGCAGGCGGCGCATCGGCGTACCCCGGTGATCCTGGACGGTCTCGTCGTCACAGCAGCAGCACTGGTGGCGGAGGACGGTGCGGCCGGTGCCAGCGCCTGGTGGGTCGCCGGGCATCGTTCGGCCGAGCCCGCCCATTCACTTGCCTTGCGGCACTTGCGACTCGAGCCGTTGGTGGAGCTGTCGATGCGACTCGGTGAAGGCTCCGGCGCGTTGACGGCCTTGCCGCTCGTTCGTGCGGGAGTCGACACGTTGAATTCGATGGCAACGTTCGCCGACGCCGGCGTCAGCACCGGCGACCCCGAAGTCCGCTGACCGTGAGGTTGCGGGCCGAGGGTCTGGTGCTCGCGTTCTCGTGGTTGACGGTGCTGCCCGTGCGTGGCCCGTCGCAGGTCGACAGGGTCCGCGCCGGTCGCGCGATAGCGCACGCTCCCCTGGTCGGTCTCGTCCTCGGGTGCGTGTGTTCGGCACTGCTGTGGGCGACGACGGTTGCCGGGCTGTCGGCAATCCTGTGCGGCCTCATCGCCGTTGCCGCCGCCGCGCTGCTGACGCGCGGGATGCACATCGACGGGTTGGCCGACACCGCCGATGGGCTCGGCTGTTACGGCCCGCCCGAACGTGCGCGCGAGGTCATGAAGTCCGGTAGTGCCGGACCGTTCGGGGTGGCGGCCATCGCTCTGACGTCGGCGATTCAGGCCGCGAGTCTGGGTCAACTCGCGCAGGAGCGACTGTGGTGGGCTGTCGTCGTGGTTGCGGTGACTGCCCGGGTGGCGGCAGTCCTGGCCTGCCGCAAGGGAATCGACGCATCGACGTCGGGCGGCTTCGGCGCGCTCGTGGCCGGAACGCAGTCCAACGCCGTCCTGACGCTGTGGGTCATTGCGGCAGCAGCAGCGTCGGTCTTCGCGCAACCCGATCGACCCTGGCAAGGGCCGCTGGTCGTCGTCGCGGTCCTGACACTGTCGGTGTTTGCCGTTCGACACTGCGTCCGACGCTTCGGCGGCCTCTCGGGCGATGTTCTCGGTGCCGCAATCGAGACCACCACGGCGTCGGCCGCGGTGGGCCTGTTGATCGGCAGCTGATCAGCGGAGCTTGGTCATCCAGCCGTGGGTATCGGCGAAGGTGCCGCGCTGGATGCCGGTGAGGGTGTCTCGCAGTGCGAGCGTGATCTCGCCGGGTTCTCCGCCTGCGATCTCAAAAGAACCGTCGGTGGATTTGACGCTGCCCACCGGGGTGATGACAGCTGCTGTGCCACAAGCGAACACCTCGGTGATCTCGCCCGCTTCGGCACCCTTGCGCCACTCGTCGGTGGAGATCCGTCGTTCTTCGACGGGGATGCCGGAGTCCGTCGCCAAGGCCAACAGCGAGTCGCGCGTGATTCCGGGAAGCAGCGATCCGGACAGCGAGGGCGTCACCAGCCGAGCGTCGGAACCCGAGCCGAAGACGAAGAACAGGTTCATGCCGCCCATCTCCTCGACGTAGCGGCGCTCGGTGGCGTCGAGCCAGACCACCTGATCGCAGCCCTCGTCGCTGGCCTGCGCCTGCGCAAGGAGGGAGGCGGCGTAGTTGCCTGCGAACTTCGCGGCACCGGTGCCGCCCGGTGCTGCCCGGACGTATTCGGTGGACAACCACACGCTCACCGGTTTGACGCCACGTGGGAAGTACGCGCCTGCGGGTGAGGCGATCAGCATGTAGCGATATGCGTCGGCGGGGCGCACACCCAGACCGGCTTCGGTGGAGAACATGTAAGGACGCAGGTACAGCGCGTCCTCGCCGCCCGCTGCGGGGACCCACTCGTGATCGAGCTCGAGCAGCTTCTCGATCGAGCCGATGAACAATTCGTCCGGCATCTCGGGCATGGCGAGCCGCTTCGCCGAGGTACGGAATCGTTCGGCGTTGGACTGCACCCGGAAGGTGGACAGATCGCCGTTGGGCTGGCGGTAGACCTTCAGGCCCTCGAAGATCGCTTGGCCGTAGTGCAGGACCATCGCCGCGGGGTCGAGCTCGATCGGACCGTACGGGGTGATCCTCGCGTCGTGCCATCCGCCGTCGCGGGTGTAGTCGATGCTGACCATGTGGTCGGTGAAGTGCTTTCCGAATCCGGGCGCAGCAAGTACCGCGTCACGCGCCGCGGAGGTTGCGGGCGAAGGATGCTGCACGTACGTGAATTCGGAAACACCTGTCATGCCGGGAATCCTATCGTGGGGTTCGTGGCGGTCTCACGCGGTCACCTGGTCTTGGCGACGACGAACGGCGGTGCGACCACTTCGCAGCGCAGGGCGCGGCCTCGAACGTCGACCTCGACCTCCGAACCCACCGCGGGAGCGGCCTGCGCGTCGAGGAGTGCAAGGGCGATACCGACCTTGAGAGTGGGCGAGAAAGTGCCGGAAGTCGTCGTTCCGAGATCGCGTCCCGACGCGCGCACCGTGAGACCGGGGCGTAGAACGCCGCGATCGAGAGCTTTGAGCCCGCGCAGAATCCGTGCCGGACCGTCTGCCTTCTGGGCGGTCAATGCGTCCTTGCCCCAGAACGAGTCCTTGTTCCACCCGATCGCCCAGCCGCATCGTGCTTCGAGGGGCGAGATGTCCTGCGCCAGTTCGTGTCCGTGCAGCGGGTACCCCATTTCGGTGCGCAGCGTGTCGCGCGCTCCGAGTCCGCACACCTGACCGTCCCGAGACCGCACCGCAGCCAGCAGCGCCAGGAACAACGGTTTCACGTCGTCGGCAGACGGGATCAGCTCGTAGCCCTGTTCGCCGGTGTAACCCGTGCGGCAGACCCGGACAGGCAGAGAGTTCCCGGTGGCGTCCTCGAATGCCATGTAGTCCATATCGGTCGGTAGACCCAGTTCCTGCAGAACCTCGGACGCCTTCGGCCCCTGCACGGCCAGCACTCCGAACTCGCGGTGCCGGTTCACCACCGAGACCCCGGCGGGGGCGGCGGCAGCCATCGCCTCGACCACAGCTGCCGTGTTCGCAGCATTGGGTACCAGAAACACGTCCTCGTCGGAGACGAAGTAGGCGATCAGGTCGTCGACGACGCCACCGGACTCGGTGCAGCACAGCGTGTATTGCGCTTTGCCCGGTTCGATTCTGGTCAGGTCGTTGGTGAGGACGGAGTTCACGAATGCGGCGGCCCCGGGGCCGGTCACCGACGCCTTGCCGAGGTGGCCGACGTCGAACAGACCCACCGTTTCACGCACTGCCGTGTGCTCGACGACGACGCCGGCGTACGAGACCGGCATGGTCCATCCACCGAACGGTGCGAACGTCGCGCCGAGTTCGGTGTGCACGGCGTGGAGTGGTCCTTCGATCAACTCGGTGTCGGTCATGGCGGCCACGCTAGCTCACCTCGCGGAGCGTCTCAGGTCGGTCGCCCCGGTGCGTCCCTCGATCGTCGACGCTGCCGACCGTCATTAGGATCGAGGGACATACACGTCAACCCCTACAGGAGCAGCCACGTGCCTTCCCCCTCGACGCTCACCCGCGCTCTCGGACCCGACCTGGTTCTCGCGGGCAAGCTCGGTAAGAAAGTCGACGTACTCGTCGTCGCATTGAGCACGAGTGACGACGGCCTCGAACTCTCCATCACCGACGACATTTCCGACGATGCGATCGCCACCGAATTGCTCGACGCGTTCGAAGCCGTCGGTGCCACCGGCAAGGCCGACGAAGTAGTGCGTATTCCGGCTCCGGCCGGCCTGGCCGTGGCGAGTGTGTTGGCCGTGGGCCTGGGCAACGCCGCCGACATCGACAGTGAACGCATTCGTCATTCGGCCGGCACCGCGGCTCGCGCGCTGTCCGGTGTCGAGACGGCGGCCACGACGCTCTCGGCGCTCGATCTGGGTGCGGCTGCCGAGGGCTTCTTCCTCGGCGCGTACCAGTTCGCCGAGTTCAAGTCGGCTCTCTCGGCACCGAAGCCGTCTGCGCTTCCGGTGACTCGCATCGAGTTGTTGGTGCCCGACACTCGTTCCAAGGATGCCAAGCGAGAATTGGAGAGGTCGATCGCGATTGCCGAATCGGTGGCTGTCGCAAGGGATTTCGTCAACACTCCGCCCAGCCATCTCTACCCGGAGGAGTTCGCGGCTCAGGCCAAGGCGCTGGGCAAGGCGGCCGGCCTCGAGGTCGAGATTCTCGACGACAAAGCCCTCGAGAAGGGTGGCTACGGCGGCATTCACGGAGTGGGCAAGGGATCGTCCCGACTGCCTCGGCTCGTGCGCCTGACGCACTCGGGAGGCAAACGCGGCGCGAAGAAGGTAGCCCTCGTCGGTAAGGGAATCACGTTCGACACCGGCGGCATCTCCATCAAGCCTGCTGCCGGCATGGAGAACATGACCTCGGACATGGGCGGTGCGGCAGCGGTCATCGCCACGGTGGTGCTCGCCGCCAAGGTCGGTCTGCCGCTCGACGTCATCGCCACCGTCCCGATGGCGGAGAACATGCCGTCGGGCACCGCCCAGCGCCCCGGCGATGTGCTCACCCAGTACGGCGGCATCACCGTCGAGGTGATCAACACCGACGCCGAGGGCCGCTTGGTACTCGCCGACGCGATCGTGCGGGCCTGCGAGGACGATCCGGACTACCTGATCGACACCGCGACGCTGACGGGCGCTCAGGTCGTCGCACTCGGCAACAGGACTCCCGGCGTGATGGGTACCGACGACTTCCGCGACCGCGTCGCAGCAATCTCGCAGGCGATCGGCGAGAACGGATGGGCCATGCCGTTGCCGAAGGAGATTCGCCGCGAACTCGACTCCAAGATCGCAGATCTCGCGAACGTCACCAACGGTCGAGCAGGTGGCATGCTCGCCGCTGCTCTGTTCTTGAAGGAATTCGTCGCCGACGGCGTGGAATGGGCTCACATCGACGTTGCCGGCCCGGCCTACAACACCGGTGGTCCGTTCGGCTACACCGGCAAGGGCGGCACCGGGGTTCCGGTCCGAACCATGTTCGCGGTTCTCGAGGACATCGCCGACAACGGTTGATCGTCTCCCGTCCGTGCGCGAGGCCCATGCCCTCGCGCACGGACGGTGTCAGCTGTCGCGCTGCTGTTGTTCGCGCTGCCGAACGATCTTCTGCCGAGCGTCGTGATCACGCATCCGCTGCGGATAGCCCGTCTTGCGGACGTCGTACACCGGAATCTTCAGGTCCGATCCGATCTTTCGTACATATTTTTCATCGAGCGGTCGACGCGTCCACTCACCGTCGTTCGCGACCAGAACCACCGTCAGCGGCGTGACCGTCGTTTTCGGTTCCACGTAGGCCTCGACGCCGATTCGCGCCGAGGTCCAATCGGCCAGGTACTGGGCAACCGAGCCCTCGGGTGCCCGTTTCGCGCCCCCACCGCTCGACTTGAATCGATCGAACAATCCCACGCGAACTCCTCTTTCGTACGGCCGGCGAAGTCCGAGTTTCGGTGCCGGATCTTTGTTACCCACCAGTTCGACAGGCGTGTTGCACGCCCTAGGGGAACGGCGAGGCGACATCAATGGAAGGATGACATTAGAGGGTTCAGCTCTCATGATTGTGAACCAAGGCTCGTGAAGTGAGTAAGTGAGTTGCCGAGAGGGAGTGTCGACGTGGGCGCTGGATCGAGCCGAACGTGCTCGGTGAGTGTCGATCGCACCGGTGCCTCCGTCGAACCGAATCACCCAACTCTCGTCCATGAACCCTGTTCCGCCAGCACAATGGTCTGCGACCACAAGTCGTAAGAACTACATCACCCGCATACAACTGTCGAGGAGTCAACAGACATGGCCTTCTCCGTCCAGATGCCAGCTCTCGGTGAGAGTGTCACCGAGGGAACTGTCACGAGGTGGCTCAAACAAGAAGGCGACACCGTCGAAGTCGACGAGCCATTGCTCGAAGTCTCCACGGACAAGGTCGATACCGAGATCCCGTCGCCTGCTGCCGGTGTTCTCACCAAGATCGTCGCTCAGGAAGACGACACCGTCGAGATCGGTGGCGAGCTCGCTCAGATCGGTGACGCGGACGAGTCTTCCTCGTCCGACGCGCCGGCCGAGGACGCCGCTCCCGCCGAGGAGTCGGCACCGGAGGAGCCTGCCGAGGAGCCCACTCCCGCAGCCGAGCCCGAGCCGCAGGCCGAGCAGGAAGCTCCCGCAGCAAGTGCCTCTTCCAGCTCCTCCGACTCGTCCGGATCCGGCACCCCGGTGACGATGCCCGAGTTGGGTGAGTCCGTCACCGAGGGCACCGTGACGCGCTGGCTCAAGGCCGTCGGCGACGAGGTTGCAGTGGACGAGCCGCTTCTCGAGGTGTCCACGGACAAGGTCGACACCGAGATTCCGTCTCCGGTCGCAGGCACCCTGCTCGAGATCTCCGCCGAGGAAGACGACACCGTGGCCGTCGGCGGCCAGCTCGCAGTCATCGGCTCCGGCTCGCCCGCCGAGAAGGCCCCCGAGCCCGAGACAACTCCGGAGCCCGAGGCCCCGAAGGCCGAAGAGCCCAAGGAAGAGCCGAAGCCCGAGCCGAAGCAGGAAGCCCCCAAGAAGGAAGCTCCCAAGGCCGAGCCGAAGCCCGAACCGAAGCAGGAGGCTCCCAAGGCCGCTCCCGCCAAGGAATCGGCACCGTCGGGCGATTCGAGCCCGTACGTCACTCCTCTGGTACGCAAGTTGGCGTCGGACAACGACGTCGATCTGTCGTCCGTCAAGGGCACCGGCGTGGGTGGACGCATCCGCAAGCAGGACGTTCTCGCTGCAGCCGAGGCCAAGAAGGCTCCCGCTGCTCCGGCCGAGGCCGCGGCACCCGCCGCAGCGTCGAAGCCCGCAGCACCGGCGACCGCGGGAGTTCGTCCCGAGCTCGCACACCTGCGCGGCACCACGCAGAAGATCAACCGAATTCGTCAGATCACCGCGAAGAAGACGCGTGAGTCGCTGCAGACTTCTGCTCAGCTGACGCAGACCTTCGAGGTCGACGTGACGAAGATCGCCGGCCTGCGTACCAAGGCGAAGGCGAAGTTCGCCGAGAACGAGGGCGTCAACCTGACGTACCTGCCGTTCTTCGCGAAGGCGGTCGTGGAAGCGCTCAAGGCTCACCCGAACGTCAACGCCAGCATCAACGAGGACGCCAAGGAGATCACGTACCACGCCGATGTCCACCTCGGCATCGCCGTGGACACCGAGCAGGGCCTGCTCTCCCCCGTCATCCACAACGCCGGCGACCTGTCGCTGGCCGGACTCGCGCGGGCGATCAACGACATCGCCACCCGCGCACGTTCGGGTGGACTCAAGCCCGACGAGCTGTCCGGTGGCACGTTCACGATCACCAACATCGGCAGCCAGGGCGCGCTGTTCGACACCCCGATCCTGGTTCCGCCGCAGGCGGCCATGCTGGGTACGGGTGCGATCGTCAAGCGTCCCGTCGTCGTCAAGGACGACTCGGGCAACGAGTCGATCGGTGTTCGCTCGATGTGCTACCTGCCGCTCACCTACGACCACCGGTTGGTGGACGGAGCCGACGCAGGACGCTTCCTGACGACGATCAAGCAGCGTCTCGAAGTGGCATCGTTCGAGGCCGATCTGGGTCTGTAGACAACCGGCGAGTGTCGCGCCACGTATTCTCGTAGTAGCGCGAAACATTCGCATCGGGGTCTCGTTCACCAGGGGCACGGACAGAGCATCCGGGGCATCATTCGTTCGCGAATGGTGCCCCGGAGTGCGTCAAGGAGGCTTTCGTTCACATGCGCGTAGTCATTGCAGGTTCATCAGGCTTGATCGGCACAGCTCTCGTTGCAGCTCTGCGCGGCCGCAGCCACGACGTCACCAGACTGGTCAGACGTTCACCGGCGGGACCGGACGAGTCGCAGTGGGACCCGTCGCACGGCAATATCGACCCCGCTGTGCTCGCCGGTGCCGATGCAGTCGTCAACCTGTGTGGTGTCGGTATCGGCGACAAAAGATGGTCCGGTGCGTACAAACAACTGGTCCGCGACAGTCGCATAGCGCCCACCGAGGTGATCGCGTCGGCTGCGGCCGACGCGGGTGTCCCCACCCTGATCAATGCCAGCGGCGTCAATTTCTACGGTGACACCGGCGACCGCGTGGTCGACGAGACCGCTCCGGTAGGAGACGGATTTCTGGCCGAGGTGTGCCGCGATTGGGAGAACGCCACGGCTGCGGCGTCGGAGGCCGGTGTTCGCACGATTCTGTTGCGCAGCGGTGTGGTGCTGTCGCAGCGCGGCGGCATGCTGGGCAAGCTGCGCCCGCTGTACCTGTTCGCGCTCGGTGGTCGATTGGGCAGTGGCCGACAGTACTTCCCGTGGATTTCGTTGGAAGACGAAATCGGCGCCATCGTGCACGGTATCGAGAACGACTCGCTGCGCGGACCGGTCAACATGGTGGGGCCGACTCCGGTGACCAACGCCCAGTTCAACAGCGCGATGTCCCGAGCGGTGCATCGTCCGGCCCCGTGGGTGGTGCCAGGATTCGCCCTGAAAGCGGTCATCGGTGAATTTGCCGAGGAGGCGATCCTGACCGGGCCGCGAGCCATTCCCAAGGCACTCGAGGACGCCGGCTACACCTTCGAGCACAACACTGTGGGCGAAGCACTGCGGGTGGCTGTCGGCTCATGACCCGGCGTAGCGTCTCGGTTCATGAGTGACGTGAACGCCCCGTCGATTCCGGCCACCGGCACCGACTCGGCCCGGGCCAGCAGCGAACCGGTCGTCGTACGAGAGCTGGGCACCGTCGAGTACACCCAGGCGTGGGCTCTCCAGCGGGAACTGGCCGACGCCCGCGCCGACAATCGGGGCCCGGATACGTTGCTGTTGCTCGAGCACCCTTCCGTGTACACCGCGGGGCGGCGCACCTCGGAAGAAGACATGCCGCGCGACGGTACCCCTGTGGTCGAGGTGGACCGCGGCGGCAAGATCACCTGGCACGGGCCGGGTCAACTGGTCGGCTACCCCATCGTCGCGCTTGCACAGCCCATCGACGTCGTCAAGTACGTCCGCCGGATCGAGGAAGCGCTGATTTCCGTGGTGTCCGATCACGGCATCGCGTGCGGGCGGGTGGACGGCAGGTCCGGGGTGTGGCTCGCGTCCGAGGTTCGCGACGGCGTGCTTCTACCCGAACGCAAGATCGCGGCCATCGGCGTGCGAGTTCAGCGCGGCGTGACCCTGCACGGCTTCTCCCTCAACTGCAATTCGGCGATGACGGGTTTCGACGCGATCGTGCCGTGCGGAATCGCCGACGCCGGTGTGACGTCGCTGTCGCTCGAGCTGGGGCGAGACGTCCCGGTCGCCGAGGTACTCGAGTCGGTCACGACGGCAGTTCTGGCCGCGTTGGACGGATCGATGCCGGTCAGAGAGCACGAGCTCGAGCACCCGGAGATCACCACCGCGACGGTGAACCCGCAATTCACGACGGTTCGGTTCGGCGCGTAGCATTGCTGGCGTGACTGTGGCCCCAGAAGGACGCAAGCTGCTCCGCCTCGAGATCCGAAACGCGGAGACCCCCATCGAACGCAAACCCAGCTGGATCAAGACCAAAGCCAAGATGGGCCCGGAATACACCGAGCTCAAAGGTCTTGTGAAGCGTGAGGGTCTGCACACGGTGTGCGAGGAAGCCGGCTGCCCGAATATCTACGAATGCTGGGAAGATCGCGAGGCGACCTTCCTCATCGGCGGCGAACAATGCACCCGTCGATGCGATTTCTGCCAGATCGATACCGGCAAGCCCGAGGATCTCGATCGCGACGAGCCTCGCCGCGTGGCGGAGAGTGTGCAGGCCATGGGCCTTCGCTACTCCACGATCACCGGAGTCGCCCGCGACGACCTCGAAGACGGTGGTGCGTGGCTCTACGCAGAGACCGTCCGGTACATCAAGAAGCTCAACCCCAACACCGGCGTCGAGCTGCTGATCCCCGACTTCAACGCCAAGCCCGATCAGCTGGCCGAGGTGTTCTCCTCCCGCCCGGAGGTGTTGGCCCACAACGTCGAGACCGTGCCGCGCATCTTCAAGCGGATCCGTCCCGCATTCCGGTACCAGCGGTCGATGGACGTCATCACCGCAGCGCGTGACGACGGTCTGGTCACCAAGTCGAATCTCATTCTCGGCATGGGCGAGACTCCCGAGGAAGTCCAGGAAGCGATTCGCGACCTGCACGAGGCGGGCTGCGACATTCTGACGATCACCCAGTACTTGCGACCGTCACCGCGGCACCACCCCGTCGAGCGGTGGGTCAAGCCGGAGGAGTTCGTCGAGCACTCCGACTACGCCACCGAGGTCGGGTTCGCCGGCGTGCTGGCCGGCCCGTTGGTCCGCTCCTCGTACCGCGCTGGACGCCTCTACGCGCAGGCCATGGCACACCACGGTCGCGAACTGCCCGAGAGCATGAGCCACCTCACCGACGGCGGCGAAGCTTCTCAGGAGGCCAGCTCGTTGATGGCTCGGCTGGCTCCTCGCTGATCGATCCACTCGACGCGGCGCGATGCACGTGAGCGTCGGCACAGGCCGTATCCTGTGAGGTATGGCGAACGGCAGTAAAGCTGGCAAAGCGGCAAAGCCCAGCAAGGAAGCAAAGGCGGCTGCCAAGGCAGCCCGCAAGCAGGCATCGAAGGAACGGCGCAGCCAGTTGTGGCAGGCGTTCCAGATGCAGCGTAAGGACGACAAGGCTCTCCTTCCGCTGATGATCGGAGCGGTGGTCGGTCTCGGGCTGATCGGCTTCCTGATCGGTCTGGCCTTCGGCTTCCAGTGGTTCCTTCTCCCCATCGGTCTCCTGCTGGGCGTGCTGGTCGCGTTCATCATCTTCGGCCGGCGGGTTCAGAAGTCCGTGTACAAGAAGGCCGACGGTCAGGCCGGTGCTGCGGCGTGGGCCCTGGATAATCTTCAGGGATCGTGGCGTGTCACCAATGCCATCGCAGGCACCACTCATCTCGACGCAGTGCACCGGGTGATCGGGAAGCCCGGAGTGATTCTCGTTGCCGAGGGTGCCCCGCAGCGTGTGAAGACCCTGCTGGCCCAGGAGAAGAAGAAGACCGCCCGGCTGGTGGGCGATACTCCGATCTACGACATCATCGTCGGCAACGGGGAGAACCAGATTCCACTGTCGGGTCTGCAGAAGTACCTGTCGAAGCTGCCGAAGAACATCGACGGCAAGCGGATGGACACCATCGAGTCCCGGCTGGCCGCGTTGGGCACCAAGGGTGGCCCGGCAATGCCCAAGGGACCGATTCCCGGTGGGGCCAAGATGAAGGGCGTTCAGCGGACCATGAAGCGTCGCTGACCGTATTTCGACCGACAGCCCTGGTGCGTCGACCCCTCAGCGGGTCCGCAGCAGGGCTGTTCCCGTTGCGCGGTCGTGCATTCCCCGGCCGTCCATGTCGGTGATCACGGCCGGGACGACGAACAGCAGAATGAGCTGCCGCACCAATGCCCGGACGAAGCCGACTCGTGCATGGGCGTCGATGCGTCCCACCTGCACTCCCACGATGAACTGCCCCGGGGTGAACGAGAACAGCGAGACGCTCGCGATTCCTACGACGAACCACACGGCCAGCACGATCGTCGAGATCAGTCCGCTGGTGGTGTAACCGCCGAGAATCAGCGACGCAACGCCGGTGGCCATCGTCCAGTCCAGCAGCAACGCCAGGACTCTACGACCGGTTCCGGCGAGTGCGCCGACGCCCTGCGCGGGCAGACCGAGTTGTTCCCCACGGAAGTTCTGCGGCGGTCGTGGGTTCGCGGCCGCCGGTCCGGACAACCAGGACCCTGTCATTCGTGCCATGATTCCCAGGATAGGCGCGGTCGGGCACGCGGAAAAACGGGTGGACGTACTGTTGTTCGTGCCAACCGTGAACCACGACGTGTAACACGGGCGAAACACGAGCTTGACGGGCGGGCAACACCGAGTCCATACCGTCAGTTCGACGGACTCAACTAAGGAGCAAAAGCGTGGCGTTTTCCACGGCCCAAGAGGTCATCAAGTTCATCGCAGATGAAGGAATCGAATACGTCGACATCCGGTTCACCGATCTGCCGGGTGCGCAGCAGCACTTCTCCATTGCTGCCAAGGCGTTCACGGCCGACACCCTGGAAGACGGCCTCGCGTTCGACGGCTCGTCCGTCCGCGGCTTCCAGTCGATCCACGAGTCCGACATGATCCTGCTGCCGGACTACGCCACCGCTCAGGTCGACCCGTTCCGCAACGCCAAGACGCTGAACATCGACTTCTTCGTCCACGACCCGTTCACGCGTGAGGCCTACAGCCGCGATCCGCGCAACGTTGCTCGTAAGGCCGAGGAGTACTTGGCCAGCACCGGCATCGCCGACACCGCGTACTTCGGTGCCGAGGCCGAGTTCTACATCTTCGATTCGGTTCGCTTCGATTCACAGGCCAACGGTGCGTTCTACGAGGTCGACTCGTCCTCGGGTTGGTGGAACACCGGAGCCGAGACCGAGGCCGATGGCAGCCCCAACCTCGGCTACAAGGTTCGCTTCAAGGGCGGCTACTTCCCCGTCGCGCCGTACGACCACTACGTAGACCTGCGCGACCAGATCTCGACCAACCTGCAGAACGCAGGCTTCGAGCTCGAGCGTGCCCACCACGAGGTCGGCACCGGCGGTCAGCAGGAGATCAACTACAAGTTCAACACGCTGCTCCGCGCGGCGGACGATCTGCAGCTGTTCAAGTACATCGTCAAGAACACCGCCTGGCAGAACGGCAAGTCGGCAACCTTCATGCCGAAGCCACTGTTCGGCGACAACGGCTCGGGCATGCACGTGCACCAGTCGCTGTGGAAGGACGGTAAGCCCCTCTTCCACGACGAGGCCGGATACGCCGGACTGTCCGATCTGGCACGTCACTACATCGGCGGCATTCTGCACCACGCTCCGTCGCTGTTGGCCTTCACGAACCCGACGATCAACTCGTACCACCGCCTGGTGCCGGGCTACGAAGCCCCCATCAACCTGGTCTACAGCCAGCGAAACCGCTCTGCGGCAGTGCGTATCCCGATCACCGGTAACAACCCGAAGGCCAAGCGCCTCGAGTTCCGCGCGCCGGACTCCTCGGGCAACCCGTACCTGAACTTCGCCGCTCAGATGATGGCGGGCCTGGACGGAATCAAGAACAAGATCGAGCCGATGGCTCCGGTCGACAAGGACCTCTACGAGTTGCCGCCCGAGGAAGCCAAGAACATTCCTCAGGCACCCACCTCGCTCAACGCGGTCATCGACCGTCTCGAGGCCGACCACGACTACCTCACCGAGGGTGGCGTCTTCACCACCGACCTCATCGAGACGTGGATCTCGCTCAAGCGTGAGCAGGAGATCGCTCCGGTCAACCTGCGTCCGCACCCGTACGAGTTCTCGCTCTACTACGACGTGTGAGTTCTCGGGTCATCTTTCGTCGGTGACCCGTCGATAGTCCACGAACGCCCGACCGGGCTGACCCGGTCGGGCGTTCGCGGTTCGAATGGGCTTGTCGCCGAAGCCATTTCGTCGTTTCGCTGCAAAAGGGTTCACCTGACGTTTGAATGGGTAACGACGGGGTACAGAAAAGCATCCGCGCTCAGCCGAACAGAGGACTACAACTGCATGGACGCTCTGTGGGACTTCATTGTCGGGCGGCGAAGGCAGTTGGCGATCGATTCGTATCTCCACGTGTCGGCCGTCATTCAATGTGTCGTCGTTGCAACCGTCATCGGGGTGGCGATCGGTGTGCTCGTGTACCGAAGCCCTGCGGGCTCCGCAGTCGCGACGGCCCTGGCGAGTACGGTTCTCACCATCCCGTCGTTCGCACTGCTCGGAGTTCTCATTCCGGTGCTGGGTCTGGGCGTCAAACCCACTGTGACAGCACTTGTTCTGTACTCGCTTCTCCCCATCATCCGCAACACCGTGGTGGGCTTGGCAGCCGTCGATCCGGCCGTTGCCGACGCGGCTCGCGGAATCGGAATGAGCCGCGCTCTGGTGTTGCGCCGCATCGAGATCCCACTCGCGTGGCCGTCGATCCTCACCGGCATGCGCGTCAGTACGCAGATGGCCATGGGCATTCTCGCCATCGCCGCGTACGCCAAGGGTCCCGGACTCGGCAACCTCCTCTTCTCGGGCCTCGCCCGCGTGGGTAGCCCCACAGCTCTACCGCAGGCTCTGACCGGCACTGTCCTGATCGTCCTGCTGGCGTTGATCCTCGATGGGATCTACGTGTTGATCGGCAAACTGACCACCTCGAGGGGTATCCGTGAGTGACTCGACCCGTACATCGAATGTCTCCGGCGCGGAAATCGTGCTCGAGAACGTGACCAAGAGCTACCCGGGGCAGAAGCTCGCTGCCGTCGACAACGTGTCGATGACCATCCCCGCGGGCGAGGTCGTCGTACTCGTCGGGCCGTCCGGTTGCGGCAAGACGACGACGATGCGCATGATCAACCGTCTGATCGAGCCGACATCGGGCCGCATCACGATCGGTGGCAAGGACGCACTGTCGATCGATCCGAACGAGTTGCGCCGCACCATCGGTTATTCCATTCAGCAGGCAGGCCTGTTCCCGCACATGACGATTGCGCAGAACGTCGGGATGGTGCCGGGTCTCATCGGGTGGAACAAGAAGCGAATCGACGACCGCACGGACGAGATGCTGGACCTCGTCGGCCTCGATCCGGCGGTCTATCGCCAGCGTTATCCGCGGCAGCTCTCCGGCGGTCAGCAGCAACGCGTCGGAGTCGCACGCGCTCTTGCCGCCGATCCCCCGGTGCTGTTGATGGACGAACCGTTCGGTGCCGTCGACCCCATCACCCGCGGGTTGCTGCAGGACGAATTGATGCGTCTGCAAGCAGAATTGGGCAAGACCATCGTTTTCGTCACGCACGATTTCGACGAGGCGGTCAAGCTCGGTGACCGCATCGCCGTGCTCGGTAACCAGTCCACGATCCTCCAGTACGACACCCCCGAGGCGGTGCTCGCCAACCCGGCCGACGACACCGTGGCCGGGTTCGTCGGAGCCGGAGCCGCGTTGAAGCAGCTGACGTTGATGCGAGTACGCGACATCGAGCTGTCCGACGTGCCGGTGTTCGGCGAGGACGACTCGGTGGAGTCGATGAACTCCGCGCTGGGATCGGATCCCGAAGCCTGGGGAATCATCGTCGATTCCCGTAGACGCCCGATTCGGTGGACGGATCGACGCCACCTCGCGGGTGTGGGGAGCCTCCGTGACGTCGGGGTGCCGATGGGAGAACTGGTGTCGACCCAGTCGACCCTGCAGGATGCTCTGGAAGCTCTACTGTCCGAGGGCAATGCGACGGCGACCGTCACCGGCAATCGCGGCGAGTACGTCGGCACCGTGACCATCGACGTGCTGATCGACACCATCAAGTCGTTGCGGTCGCAACACGCGAACGATCACGACGAGCCGCGCGAAGCTGCTGGGACTCCGTCGTGACGACACTCGCCGATACCGGCGACGAGACCAAGGACGCCGCGCGTACTGCCAAGCGCGCCGAGCGAATTCGTCTTCTCATCCAGCCGGCCCTGGTGCTGGTGATCGTGGCGATTCTGTTGGTCTACGCGTTGACCAGAGACCTCACCGCGACGCAGGCCGAGACGATCAACATCAGCACGATCTCCACCAGGGTTCTCGAACATGTGCTGATCACCTTCGTCGTCACCGCGTTGGTGCTCGTCATCGCCGTGCCTCTGGGAATTCTGTTGACTCGCAACGGGTATCGCAAGGCTGCACCACTGTTCATCGGTATCGCGAACATCGGGCAGGCCGCACCGGCCGTCGGCTTGCTGGTGTTGTTGTTCCTGTGGACGGGCGCAACGGGTTTCTGGACCGGCGTTCTCCCGATCGCGTTCTATTCGTTGCTCCCCGTTCTGCGCAACACCATGTTGGGCTTTCAGACAGTCGAGCCGAACTACATCGATGCCGCTCGCGGACAGGGCATGTCGAACATGGGCATTCTGCGCCGCATCGAATTTCCGCTCGCGGTGCCGTTCATCCTGGCGGGTCTGCGCACCTCGCTCGTGCTCGCCGTCGGCACCGCAACTCTGAGCTTTCTCGTCGGAGCAGGCGGGCTCGGCGTGCTGATCGACACCGGCTACAAGCTCAACCAACCACTCATTCTCGTCGTGGGTGCCGTTCTCGCGGTGGCACTCGCGCTGCTGGTGGATTGGCTGGGCGCACTCGCCGAGGCCTACCTCGGACCGAAAGGACTCCGCTGATGCGGCGCACCACCCGACGACTCGCAGCGCTGTGCGCCACCACCGTTCTCGCGCTGACGGGGTGCGGATTGCAGTCCGGCGGCGCGATGCCGTTGTCGGTCGAGGCCGGCAGCATCACTCCGCTCGAGGGGCTCGAAGGTGCCGAGTTCACCGTCGGATCGAAGGACTTCACCGAGCAGATCATCCTCGGCTACATCCTCGAATTCGCGCTGAGCGCAGCCGGTGCCGACGTTCGAGACCTCACCAACATCGTCGGCTCGCAGAGCGTTCGACTCGCGATGCAGAACGGCCAGGTGGACCTCGCCTACGAATACACCGGAACCGGATGGATCAACTACCTGGGCAACGAGAAGCCCATTCCCGATGCCACGGAACAATTCGAGGCAGTGCGCGACGCCGACAAGGCCAACGGCATCGACTGGGTCAATCCCGCGCCGATGGACAACACCTACGCGCTGGCCATGAATCAGCAGGTTGCGCAGGAGACCGGTGTGCGCACGCTGTCGGACTACGCCGCTCTGGTGAACCGAGATCCTGCCGCCGCATCGCTGTGCGTCGAGACCGAGTTCAACAGTCGCCAGGACGGACTCCCCGGCCTCGCCGCCACCTACGGTTTCGATGCCAACGCCATCTCGGTGCAGATTCTGCAGACCGGCGTCATCTACCAGGCAACCGCGGACGGTTCGCAGTGCCGATTCGGTGAGGTGTTCACCACCGACGGCCGAATCAAGGGCCTGAACCTGACCGTGGTCGAGGACGACAAGGCGTTCTTCCCGCGATACAACGCGACTGTCGTCGTGCGGCAGGAGATCGCCGATCGCTATCCGGAGATAGCCGAGGTCACCGCGCCCATTTCCGCTGCGCTCACCAACGAAGCGATCTCGGAGTTGAACAAGCAGGTCGACATCGACGGCCGGGAACCCGCGGACGTAGCTCGTGACTGGATGGTCGAGCAGGGCTTCGTCACCGCGGGCAGCGACTAGAGCCCGCCGAACGTCCTCTCCACGACCGCCTTCGCTCGACGCGTGACGCGCAGGTAATTGTCGAGGAACGCCCCGGCGTCGCCGTTCTCCCACCCCGCCACCTGTGCGACGGCGGACAGGACGGCGCCCGGTCTCGGCAGTTGGTCGGTCGGCTTACCGCGAACCAGGACGAGGGCGTTGCGCGCTTTCGTCGCCAGGATCCACGCTTCGCGCAGCAGCTCGATGTCGGTCTCACTCATCAGCTCGGCTGCGCCGATCGCGTCGAGGGATTGCAGCGTCGAGGTGTTGTGCAGTGACTGGACCTTGTGTGCGTAACGGAGCTGGATGAGCTGTACGGTCCACTCGATGTCCGCCAGTCCCCCACGTCCGAGCTTGGTGTGAGTGGCCGGGTCGGCTCCCTTGGGGAGACGCTCGGAGTCGATCCGCGCCTTGATACGCCGAATTTCACGGACGGCGTCGGCCGACACTCCACCCTCGGGGTAGCGAACCTTGTCGGCCATCAGCAGGAAGCGGATGCCCAGGTCCTGATCTCCCGCCACCTGATGCGCACGCAGCAGAGCTTGTACCTCCCAGGCCTGAGCCCACTGGGCGTAGTACGCGGCGTAGGACGACAGCGTGCGCACCACCGGGCCGTTGCGACCTTCCGGGCGCAGGCCGGTGTCGACTTCGAGCGGAGGGTCCGTGCTCGGCGCGCCGAGCAGTTTGCGGATGCGATCGGCAATGGTGTTGGCCCACTTGACCGCAACGGTCTCGTCGACGCCGTCCACCGGTTCGCAGACGAACAGCACGTCGGCGTCGCTTCCGTAGCCGAGTTCGCCGCCGCCCAGGCGTCCCATACCGATGACGGCCAAGGTTGCCGGTGCCGGTTCGCCGCGCTCGGTTTCGCTGGCTCTGATGGCAGCGGCCAGAGCGGCATTGATCACGGCGGCCCACACCGACGACAGCGCCCGACACACCTGAGGTACGTCGAGCATGCCGAGGATGTCTGCCGACGCCACCCGTGCCAGCTCGTGACGCCGCAGCGCCCTCGCCGCGTTGATCGCTCGCACCGGATCCTCGTACCGAGCCGAGGACGACAGGATGGCGCGGTAGGTCTCCTCCGGCTCGACGTCGAGTAGACGCGGGCCGGTGGGGCCGTCGGCGAACAAGCGAATGACCTCGGGGGCCTTGATCAGCAGATCCGGCACATAGGCCGAGGATCCGAGCACGATCATCAGCCGTTGCGCCACTGCGCCTTCGTCGCGAAGTACCCGCAGGAACCACGTCTGCTCCCCTGCCGACTCCGAGAGCCGGCGGTAATTGAGCAGTCCCGCATCTGGGTCGGGGGTGTCTGCGAGCCATTCGAGCAGGGTCGGCAGCAGCACGGCCTGAATTTGACCGCGGCGAGTACCGGAACCGACCAGCGCTCGCAGGTGGCCCAACGCATTCTGCGGCGTCGCATATCCCAGCGCGGCAAGCTGACGCGTCGCCGCGTCGGGGGTCAAACGCACTGTCTCCGAGTCGAACTTGACCACCGAGTCGAGCAACGGCCGGTAGAAGAGCTTCGCGTGCAGCCGACGGATGCGCTGCGCGTTGCGCTTGATCTCGGCGTTCAGCACACCGAGCGCATCACGGTTACCGTCGGGGCGCATGTGCGCGGAACGCGCGAGCCACCGCAGACCTTCCTCGTCGTCCGGTGGAGGCAGGGTGTGTGTTCTCCGCATTCTCTGCATCTGCAGGCGATGCTCGATGAGTCGCAGGAATTCGTAGGACGCGGTCAGATTCGCGGCGTCGTCGCGGCCGACGTACCCGCCCTCGGTCAGAGCCGTCAGGGCATCGGTCGTGCCCAGTACGCGCAACGACTCGTCGGTGCGGCCGTGCACCAATTGCAGGAGCTGGACGGCGAATTCGACGTCGCGCAGACTGCCGCGTCCGAGTTTGATCTCCCGTTCGCGCAGCTCGGTCGGCACCATCTCCTCGACCCGTCGCCGCATCGCGCGGACCTCGGGCACGAAGTCCTCGCGCTGACTGGCCAGCCACACCATCGGATTGACGGCATCGACGTAATCGTTGCCGAGGGCGATATCGCCGGTCATCGGCCGAGCCTTGAGCAGGGCCTGGAACTCCCAGGTCTTGGCCCAGCGCTTGTAGTAGGCCACGTGCGAGTCGAGCGTGCGAACCAGCTCGCCGCGCTTACCTTCGGGGCGAAGCGCAGCGTCGACCTCGAAGAACGCCGAGGACCCGATGCGCATCATCTCGCCGGCGATCCGACTCGCCTGTGAGTCCGCCGGCTCGGCGACGAACACGACATCGACGTCCGAGACGTAATTGAGTTCGCGCGCACCGCATTTGCCCATGGCAATGACGGCCAGCCGCGTCGGACACGGGGCATCGGGACACACGGTCGCCACCGCCACCGCCAGAGCCGCAGTGAGCGCCGCATCCGCCATGTCGGACAGTTGGGCTCCCACCACCGTGTACGGCAGGACCGGTTCGTTCTCGACGGTCGCGGCGAGGTCGTAGGCGGCCAACACCATGATCTGGTCGCGGTACTTCTTGCGCAGGGCGATCACGGCGGGCGGGCCGGTGACGGACGCCCGGTACAGATCGGGTGCGGCATTGGGCCCGGTCTCCGGCTCGGCCCCGACGGCCTCGAGCAGTTCCGCGACCAGCGTTGCCTTGCTGGGCAACTGGATCTTCGCCGAGACACCGCTGCTCTGACCTTCCGCGGTCAGTAACAACCGCCAGGTGGTGTCGTCGGCAACGAGGTGGTCGGCGAGCGCACTGGACGCGCCGACGAGTCCCAGGAGGCGGCCGCGGAATCCCTTGTCGTTACGCAGTGCGGTGTCGAATTCGGCCCAGCCACTGCCGAGCATCTCGTACATGCGCACCAGCGTGCGCAGTGCGAGATCGGCGTTGGGGGCACGCGAGAGCGACCACAGCAGCTCCAGACTCTCTTCGCCCGTCCAGCCCAGGGTGCGCAGATCGGACGGCGCAGTCTCCTCGACGAGACCGAGGCGGCCAGGTCCGGGTACGACCGACCTGGAAGTGGGAGGACGCACCATCAGAATCCACCTCGGGGTGCCACAGATATACCTCGTCGTCAGTAATGCGACGCGAGGGTGCCCACGCCGGCATCGAACCTACATTCGGGATCGACTAGAACGTAGCCCATGGCAGCGGTGGGTTGTTACAGACCCCGCTGCTCTACAAACCGAGGTACGCCCTCAGCTCGTACGGCGTGACGTGGCTGCGGTATTCCTCCCACTCGCGACGCTTGTTGCGCAAGAAGAAGTCGAACACGTGCTCGCCCAGTGCTTCTGCGACCAGCTCGGAACCCTCCATCGCGTTGAGCGCTTGGTCGAGGTTGCCCGGCAGTTCCTTGTAGCCCATGGCGCGACGCTCCGCGGAGGTCAATGCCCACACGTCTTCCTCGGCCTCGGGAGGAAGGGTGTACCCCTTCTCGATTCCGCGCAGGCCTGCCGCGAGCAGCACCGCGAACGCGAGATACGGGTTGCAGGCCGAATCGGGGCTACGAATCTCGACGCGTCGCGACGACGCCTTGTTCGGGGTGTACATGGGCACACGAATCAATGCCGACCGGTTGGCCGGTCCCCAGGATGCAGCGGTCGGGGCTTCGCCACCACGCACGAGACGCTTGTACGAGTTGACCCACTGGTTGGTCACGGCACTGATCTCGTTGGCGTGCTCGAGGATGCCGGCGATGAAGGACTTGCCGGTTTCGGACAGCTGCATTGGATCGTCCGGGTTGTGGAAGGCGTTGGCGTCGCCCTCGAACAAACTCATGTGTGTGTGCATCGCCGAGCCGGCCTGGTCGCTGAACGGTTTGGGCATGAACGTCGCGCGCACGCCCTCTTCGATGGCGACTTCCTTGACCACGTAGCGGAAGGTCATGATGTTGTCGGCCATGGACAGTGCGTCCGCGTACCGCAGATCGATCTCCTGCTGGCCCGGCGCTGCCTCGTGGTGGCTGAACTCGACCGAGATGCCCATCGACTCGAGCGCGTCGATGGCATGCCTGCGGAAGTTCGGAGCCGAGTCGTGCACGGCCTGGTCGAAGTAGCCGCCGTTGTCTGCCGGGGTCGGCGGTGAGCCGTCCTGGGGAGCGTCTTTGAGCAGGAAGAATTCGATCTCGGGGTGCACGTAGCAGCTGAATCCGAGGTCGGCAGCCTTGCTCAGCTGGCGACGCAGCACGTGGCGCGAATCGGCCCAGGACGGCGAGCCGTCGGGCATGGCGATGTCGCAGAACATGCGGGCAGAGTGCTGGTGACCCTTGCTGGTCGACCACGGCAGAATCTGGAACGTCGACGGATCCGGCTTGGCGACGGTGTCGGCCTCGGAGACGCGGGCGAATCCTTCGATGGCGCTGCCGTCGAAGCCGATTCCCTCGTCGAATGCACCTTCGAGTTCAGCGGGCGCGATGGCCACCGATTTGAGGTACCCGAGGACGTCGGTGAACCAGAGGCGGACGAAACGAATGTCGCGCTCTTCGAGAGTCCGGAGCACGAATTCCTTTTGACGATCCATGAACGCGAGAGTAAGCAAACGGAGTTAAATCTGTGTTACATCGTGAATTCAGTCTCACTTCGTGGAACTCTCCGCTCACCGCGCGCCCGGTGAGGTAGGTGTCAGCAGACCAGTCCTTCGCCTGGTGGGACGAGGTCAACCAGGTAGTTCGTCAGCGGATCGTCGATGCACTCCACTCCCGAGAACGCCACCGTGTGTTGCGTGCCGTTGTAGGTGACCAGGTCGCCGCGCAGCTGGTCGGCCAGTTCCACGCCCGCTTGGTAGGGCGTCGCCGGATCGTTCGTCGTCGAGACCACCACCAGCGTGGGCAGCCCCTCCACCTCCACGATGTGGGGCTCACTGGTGTTCGGCACCGGCCAGAAGGCACACAGATCCAGCGGCGCGTTCCCGGTGGAGCGGCCGTCGTCGAGGTACGGCGCTGCCGCTCGGAACCTGGCGTCGGCCTCGTCGGCCTCCCCCCGGTCGGTGGTCGGCGGGCCGTCGACGCATCGCACGGCGTTGAACGCGTCGTCGATGTTGGTGTAGCTACCGTCCTCGAGCCGTCCGGAGTAGGTGTCGGCGAGGCGCAGCAGTGTGTCTCCCCTTCCCTCTCGCAGTTCGCTCAGTCCGGCTCGCAGCAAGCGCCAGAGCTGCGGTGAGTACAGCGCCTGTTGCGCTCCGGTGATCGCGTCGTCGTAGCTCAGTCCGCGCGGATCGGTGGTGTCGGCGGGCGTGTCGACCAGGGGGTCGACCAAGGTCCGGAACTGCGCCACGGCCTGGGACGGATCGGTGCCGAGCGGACAGGTATCCGTCTGCGTGCAGTCCGCAGCGAACTGGTCGAACGCGGTCTGGAACGCCGCACCCTGGGCGACGGCCTCGTCGACGGGCGATTGGTCGGGATCGAGTGCTCCGTCGAGCACCATGGCCCGGACGTTCGACGGGAACGCCTCGGCGTAGGCGGTACCGATGCGTGTCCCGTGCGAGTACCCGACGTACGTGAGCTTCTCGTCGCCGAGCACTGCGCGGATGACATCCATGTCGCGGACGACTTCGCGGGTGCCGACGTGTTCGAGCACGTCGGCCCCGGTGCGTTCGACACATTGCGCCGCGTAGTCACGATGATCGGCTTCGGTGGCGGCGATCCCTTCCGGGCTGACGTCGACGTCCGGTTCCCGACGCTCTTCGTCGACTCCCTCGGACGTCAGGCAGCGCACTTCGGGTTCGGAGGCCGCGATCCCACGTGGGTCGAATCCGATGCGGTCGAACCGGTCGGCGATCGGGGTGCCGTCGGCTTGCTCGGCGAGATAGAGCCCCGACGATCCCGGACCGCCCGGGTTCATTAGGATCGACCCGATCTTCTCCCCCGTCGCCTGAGTGCGAGAGATCGCGATGTCGATGGTCTTGCCGCCCGGATCGGCGTAGTCGAGTGGCACGATCACTCGGGCGCATTGGACTGCATCGCCGAGTTCGGACCCGTCCGTGTTGTAGGACTCGCACGATTCCCACTGCAGATTCTGGGTGTAGAACGCCTCGAGCCCCGCAGGAACAGGACCGGCGGGAGACGAGAACGTGGAGTCGGACGCGGTGGACGGATCGGGGTCGGCACCGGGCCCGGGCGCGGAGCAGCCGGCGAGGACGAGGGCGACTGCGGACAGTGCCACGACCGACGTCGTGGTGCGCGTTCTCATGAGTCGATCGTGCCAGGTCTTTCCGGCCACACTCCATTCTCGCTGCCCGGCAGGGACGGCCGTCGAGCACTAGCGTCTACACGGTGCAGGCCCTCAGACTCGCCCTCGCCCAGATCAATCCCGTCGTCGGCGATCTCGAAGCGAATGCGGCGGCGATCGTCGAATGGACCGTCCGTGCCGCCCATGACGGTGCCAACGTGGTCGTGTTTCCGGAGATGGCCCTGACCGGGTATCCGGTCGAGGATCTGGCGTTGAATCCGTCGTTCGCCGCGGCATCGGCGCGGGCACTGACGGGGCTGGCGGAGTCCCTGGACCGCGCGGGGTGCGGCGATCGCATCGTCGTGGTCGGGTATCTCGACCGCGATGTCGAGGGCTCGAGAAACAGCGCGGCGGTGATCGTCGACGGCCGGGTCGCAGCTCGGTACGACAAGCATTCATTGCCCACCTACCGGGTGTTCGACGAGGCACGTTATTTCGCGCCCGGCTCCCGTTTGAGCATCGTGACGGTCAACGGCATGCGACTCGGACTCGTTGTGTGCGAGGACATCTGGCAACCCGGTGGATCCGTTGCCGCCTACGCCTCGGCCGGAGTCGATCTACTGCTGTGCCTCAACGCGAGCCCCTTCGAGCAGGGGAAGGACACGATTCGTCACTCTGTCGTCCAGCGCCGAGCCACCGAGATCGGGACCCCCATCGCGTACGTGAACGCGGTCGGCGGTCAGGACGAGCTGGTGTTCGACGGGGGAAGTCTCGTGCTCGGTCCCGACGGCTCGACGTGGGGCCGGTCTCCGCAATTCGTCGAGCACCTGTTGATCGTCGACGTGGATGCCCCCGCGGATCCGGTCGCGGACTCCCCCGCGGTGGCGGGCTGGACGATCGATCGCGTCGCTCTGCCCGACGTCGCGATCAGCAGCTGGCAGCGCACCGAGCCGTCCCTGGCTCAGCCCCTCGACGCCGAGGAGCAGGCGTGGGGCGCGTTGGTGACCGGGTTACGAGATTACGTGCACAAGAACGGCTTTCGTTCGGTCACCCTCGGTCTGTCCGGTGGGATCGATTCGGCGGTCGTCGCCGCCATCGCCGTCGATGCCCTCGGCGCTGACGCGGTGTACGCAGTGTCGATGCCCTCGGAGTTCTCCTCGGAGCATTCACGCATCGATGCCGAGGATCTCGCCGCGCGCACGGGCATTCACTTTCGAACCGAACCGATTTCCCAGCTGGTCGCCGGCTTCGTCGAACAGCTGCACCTGACCGGCGTGGCCGAGGAGAACGTCCAGGCGAGATGCCGGGGAATCGTGTTGATGGCGCTGTCCAACACCTTCGGTCATCTGGTCCTTGCCACCGGGAACAAGTCCGAACTGGCGGTGGGTTATTCGACGATCTACGGCGACGCGGTCGGCGGCTTCGCACCGATCAAGGACGTGCCCAAGACGCTGGTCTGGGGATTGGCGCGCTGGCGCAACGAGTCCGCGATCGACCACGGAGACGTCCCGCCGATCCCCGAATCGAGCATCGACAAGCCGCCCTCGGCCGAGCTTCGGCCGGGTCAGCTCGACACCGATTCTCTGCCCGACTACGACACCCTCGACGCCATCCTGTTTCGGTACGTCGACCACGATCAGGGCGTCGCAGACATCGTCGCGGCGGGTTTCGACGCGTCCATCGTGGCGGACATCGTGCGCAAGGTGGACACAGCGGAATACAAGCGGCGGCAGTATCCGATCGGCACCAAGGTCACCTCGCGGGCGTTCGGGCGCGATCGCCGGATGCCGATCACGGTCGGGAGGGGCGCGCACGAGCCCGCGAAGTGACGATCAGCCGGTACCGCGACTGTGACAAATTGCACTCATCACCAGCATTCCTGTGACGGAAGGGCGGTGGCAGACTGGTCACGTCATCACACCCCATCCCGGGGACCCGCCGAGCGGGCCTCGAGGACCAGAAAGGGACAAAGATGTCCGAAAATGCTGTGTACGGCGGTTCGTCCACCGAATCTCCGGCGACCGCGCTGACCCGCAAGACCCGTACCCACCATCTGCTGCAGATGAAAGCAGAGGGTGAGCGTTGGGGAATGCTGACGGCGTACGACTACTCCAGCGCCCGCATCTTCGAGGAAGCCGGCGTCCCTGTGCTTCTCGTCGGTGACTCCGCGGCCAACGTCGTGTACGGCTACGACACCACCGTGCCGATCACCATCGACGAGTTACTTCCTCTCGTACGCGGGGTGGTACGCGGCGCACCGCACGCCCTCGTCGTCGCCGATCTGCCCTTCGGTACCTACGAAGCCTCACCGCAGCAGGCACTCGAAACCGCTGTTCGTTTCATGAAGGAAGGCCTCGCCGGCGCTGTGAAGCTCGAGGGCGGCGAGCGGGTCGCACCGCAGATCGCTGCCATCACCGCTGCCGGCATCCCCGTCATGGCTCATGTGGGATTCACCCCGCAGAGCGTCAACACTCTCGGCGGATTCCGCGTTCAGGGTCGCGGTGACGCGTCCGAACAACTCGTCGCCGACGCCATCGCCGTACAGGAGGCAGGTGCCTTCGCCGTCGTCATGGAGATGGTCCCCGCCGACATCGCCGGCCAGGTCACCCGCAAGCTCACGATCCCGACGGTCGGAATCGGAGCGGGCAACGAATGCGACGCTCAGGTTCTCGTGTGGCAGGACATGGCCGGATACACCAACGGCAAGACCGCCAAGTTCGTCAAGAAGTTCGCCGACGTGGGCGATTCGCTGCGCACCGCAGCCACCACGTACATGTCCGAGGTGCGCTCGGGAGTCTTCCCCGGACCCGAACACAGCTACTGACCGTCGTCGTCTGATCCCGGTTCGGATGGCACACTCGGGCCATGACAATCAGACGGGGTACGACGTCCATTGCAGGACGAAGCGCAGTCGCACTGGTCGGTGCGGCTGCGCTTCTCGCCGTAGTGGGGGCATGCAGCACCGACACGACCAATACCGGTTCGTCGTCGACCACAACGACCGCTCCGAGCACGACGGTGGCGACGACGACTCCTGCGGGAGCAGCTGTCACCGATGCCCAGAAGCAGCAGCTGTGCACCGATCTCGAGGCGCAGCTGTCGAATTGGCGCGTGCAGGGCCCCACTCTCGGCCGCGGCGGTCTGAACATTCTGGTGCAGACCTGGGCTGCGCAGAGCGGCGTCATCAATCTCCAGGTGGTGCAGAATCGCGCGCTCGTCGACGACATCACGAAGGAAACGTGCTCGGACGTGCGGGACGAGGCCATCCGCTCCCTCGACATCCCGGATCTGGCCTCCGGTCTGGTCGGTTTCTAGGATGCGCACCCTGTACCCGGAGATCGAGCCCGTGGAGACCGGTCACCTCGACGTCGGCGAAGGGCAGCGGATCTACTGGGAGATCTCCGGCAACCCCGACGGCGAACCGGTGGTGTTCGTGCACGGCGGTCCCGGCGGTGCCACCAATCCACTGCAGCGTCGCTACTTCGATCCGCAGGTCTACCGCATCGTGTTGTTCGATCAGCGAGGCTGCGGGCTGTCGACGCCACATATTGCCGACGGGGCAGATCTGTCGGTCAACACCACCGATCGCTTGATCTCCGACATGGAGAAACTCCGCGAGCACCTGCACATCGACACCTGGTTGGTGTTCGGCGGATCCTGGGGCTCCACGTTGTCGTTGGCCTACGCACAGACGCATCGCGAGAGGGTACGAGGACTCGTGCTACGAGGAATCTTCCTCGTCCGGCCGTCGGAGATCGACTGGTACTACCGCGGCGGTGCCGGACACATCTTCCCGGACCTGTGGGAGGAGTTTCTCGCCCCCATTCCGGAAGGCGAACGAGACGGGGATCTGGTCGAGGCATATCACCGACAGTTGATGTCCGAGGACGACGCTGCCGCGACCCGGGCGGCGGTGGCGTGGTCGTCGTGGGAGGCAGCGACGAGTTACCTGCTCCCGAAACCCGATGCTGTACAGCATAATTCGGATGCGCGTTTCGCTCGCGCCTTCGCCGGAATCGAGAACCACTATTTCCGCAACGGGTGCTTCCTCGAAGAGAACCAGTTGCTACGCGACGCGCACCTGCTCGACGGTATTCCTGGTGTGATCGTGCAGGGCCGCTACGACGTGGTGTGCCCGGCCACGAGCGCGTGGGCACTGCACAAGGCCTGGCCGAGTGCAGATCTGGTGATCGTCGACGATGCCGGCCATTCTGCGGCCGAGCCGGGCATCGTCCACCACCTGGTCGAGGCGACCGACCGATTCAGGCCGTAACAGACGGATAGTCGAATCGGACTGTGCGCGAGTCGGTGTCGGCCCGAGTCAATCGGACCTTCACCGACTCCCCCGCAGGCGGCTCGCCGTCGCACTTGCCCATGACGATCGGTTCGGACACGAGCACCTCGGCGTCACGCTTGCCCTCGGCACCGCGCAGCACCACTGCGTCGAACGTATGACCTACGCGATCTTCGAGCACGTGCGCTTCGGTCAGATCGATGCAGGCTCGGTCCACTTTCGATGCTGCAGAATCCGATCCACGCATGATTGCCGGTAGCTCCGGTAGCGCCTGCGCCGCCCACTCGGGGACGGGCACACCGGCGACCACGGCCAGACACACCTCGGTGGCGAACCGATCCGACAGCCGTCGCAACGGGGCCGTCACATGGGCGTACGGCGCTCCGATACCCGAGTGTTCGACGGAATCGTCGGTGCCGGGTGCATCGATGGTCGAGTTCGGAGTTCGACTGTCGAACGCCGAATAGTCGGCTCCCCGAAGCAATCCCGTGGCCTGAGTCATCATCGCCAGAGTCGACGGTTCGTCGGTGGGCAGGCCGGCGAGTACCGCGCCGGCGGACGCGCCGGCGGGCCACTCGATTCCGAGTGCGTTCGCGGTCTTCTTCAGGGTCTCGACGGCCTCGGGCGGTGCGGGCGGAAGCGTGCGTACGATGCCGATTCCGGCGTCGAGCATGATTCTGGCTGCGCACATGCCCGTCAGCAAGGACACCTCGGCGTTCCAGCCGTCGACTGCTGTTCGCGGTTGCAGAACGATTCGCCAACCGTGCCCATCCGGAACCACTTCCTGCTCGGGGAGCGTGATGTCGATGGCTCCTCGACGCCTCGCTGCCTCCGCCCGTAGGTGTCCGAATTCGGCAAGGGCAGCGATCGACGGGTGCGGTGTGCCGGCGTCGAAGTCGGCTTGCACTCCCGCGTAATCGAGACGCGCGGTCGAACGCACGAGCGCCCGGGTGACGGTCCACGCCGCGGCTTCACCGACGTCGTCGAGTTCGATGGTCCACAGCGCAGCGCAGCGAGTCTGTCCCTCCAACAGGCTTCCCGAGCCCTCCGACAACTCACGCGGGTGCAACGGAACAGATCCGTCGGGGAGATAGTACGTCTGGCCGCGTCGGCGGGTTTCCACGTCGAGCGCTCCCCCCGGCATCACCAGCGCACCCACGTCGGCGATCGCGTAGTGCACCACCAAGCCGTTGGCCGTCTTCTCGATGTGCACCGCTTGATCGAGATCCTTCGAGCCGAGTGGGTCGATGGTGACGAAAGGAATGTCGGTGCGGTCGATTCTGCTGTCGGCGTGCAGGTCTCGGGCTTCGATCGCGTCGCGCATCACGTCTGCGTCGAAGACATCGGACAGACCGAACTCGGATCTGATGGACTCGAAATCGAAGTTCGGAGCCCTCAGCCGGGTGAGCAGCACCGTCAGTTGTTCCAGTCGTCGTCGGAGTCGGCGGCCTTGTTGCGGGCGGCTGCGATCTTCAGCGCCTCCTCTGCGGTGGCCTTGTCCGGATACGGACCCATGCGGTCGAGGGCATTGGTCTCCTTGCCCTGCACAACCTGCTTGGTGCTGATGTCGTAGTACCAGGAGCTGTCGTCGTCGGTCATGACTTCCAGTGTGCCCCATACAGCCACGCCGCAGGTGTACCGCGCGAGAAATTGGAGTGCGAACGAGTCGGCCTGTAAGCCGGATCCTGTGCATCGATCCGCTCTCGCGAGATCGAATAGACGACCATCCATCTGGGCACACCGTTGCCGGGTACCTCGAGCAGTCCACCCGCAGGCTCGGGCGAGCAGCCCTCGAGCACCTGCGCAGCTGCACCCCTTGCGCGGTGCAGCCTTCGACCTTGCTCCGGGCGGGGTTTACCTAGCCACCCCAGTCACCTGGGATGCTGGTGCGCTCTTACCGCACCGTTTCACCCTGACCTGCGTTTCGTTTCCTAAGAACCGAACCGCAGGCGGTCTGTTTTCTGTGGCACTGTCCCGCGAGTCACCTCGGGTTGCCGTTAACAACCACCCTGCTCTGTGGAGTCCGGACTTTCCTCGGCCCGAAGCGGAACGGAACCTGTCCGTCGGTACTTCGAGCCGCAGCCGTCCGGCCAACTCGTTCGCGATTGCGTACTCTACCCGCCTCACGTCGGATGCCCGGCGATTGCCCGGCCATGAAGAACAGAGGCACTCACGATGGCCGCGGCAGCGGTGACGACCACCCCCACCCAGGCGGCGGACGTGTAGGCATCCTCTCCGGGGAAGGTGGAGCCCGGACTCGTTCCGGCGGCGAGTACCAGACCACCGACCGCGCTTCCGAAAGAGAATCCGACACTGCGCACCACCTGGTTGATACTCATGACGCTCGAGGTCTCCGCGGAGGGCACCACCGGCAGCACGACGGCCGGCAGCACGGCCGAAAAGCTTCCGACTCCGAAACCCAGAATCGCCATCACCGCACAGAGTTCAACGACGCCGGCGCGGGTACCGGCGAACAAGGCGAGAGCCACCAGAACGATCAGTGCGCTGACCGTCAGCGCGCTGGCTGCCCCCACCCGAGGCAGCGCTCTGGGTACCAGCTTGCCGGCGAGAAATCCGAACACCGAGAACGGAACCAGGACGAGGCCCGCCGCGAACACGTCGAGGCCGAAACCGTATCCGGCACCGGAAGGCGTCTGCGCGTAGCGCGTAGCGAGGGTCAGCAGCAGATACATTCCGATGCCGCCGAGAAACATTGCGCCGTTCGCTCCGACCACGGCCCTGTGACGAAACAACCGAAGATCGACGAGCGGCGCCGAGCTTCTCAGTTCGACGCGTACCCATATGCCCGCAGCGACGACCGCGATTGCAACCAGCACCCCCGCCGTCCAAGGGCGGCTCCTCCACAGCGCGGTCTCACTGATGAGAACGAGCACCAGGGTGAGAGGGAGCGCTAGCAGCACCGCACCCGGAACGTCGATCCGGGTCGCGCGCTTGCGCGTCGAGACAGGAACAACTCGCAGAGCAACGGCAAACGCCATGACCGTCATCGCAGCACCGAATCCGTATGCGAGCCGGAGACCGCCGTGCTCGGCCAGAAACCCCGACAAGGGATAGCCCACACCGACACCCGCAGTAGACGCGACCGACAACAAAGAAATGGTCGATCCGGACCGCTTGTCGGACAGATGATCTCGCACCACACCCATCAGCATCGAAGTCAGGGCCAGTCCCACTCCCTGGGCTGCGCGGCCGAGGAGCAGCCAGGAGAAGGACAGCGGCAGTGCGGTCAGAATGCCTCCGGCCGAGACGACGCCCAGTGTCCCGAGGATTGCTGCCCGTCGATGCGGACCCGATCCGAGGCGGCCCAGAACCGGTGTCGTGACGGCACCGGTCAACAAAGCCAGCGTCAACGTCCATTGTGCGCTGGAGAGGGAGACGTCGAAAGTTGTTGCGACGCTGGTGATCAGCGGGGCACCGAGACTACCGACAGCGGCGACGACGACTCCGACGAACAACAGAGAAGGCACGAGCATTCGTGATTCGTCGTGCTCGGAGCCGGAGATCAACGGTTCGTCTCGCTCGTGATGTGGTCGAACAATCCGGCGTGGATACGAGTGCCCACTCCGTTCGCCCAGGGTTGGTCGACGTCATGAATCTGCAGGGCCGCGCCACTGTTGAGCAGCATGCCGAACGCCAGAAACGCTTTGACGGTCACCGCATCGAGACCGGTGACCTCTACGACGGTGTTCCACATCCGGCCGAACGCCTCTCGAACGGCGTCGCGCACCTCTTCGTCGCCGCACGCGGCGATCCCTTGCAGCTGCAGCAAGAGTGAGGTTCGATCCTCGAGCATGGCGTAATAGCACTCCCCCATCGAGGCCAAGGCTTGCTGACCGGTGGCAGTACCTGCCGCCTCGCGCATCCCATCCGCCACACGGTCGAACGAGGCGACCACCAGCTCGGAGAAGAGTGCCTTCTTGGTTCCGAATATTCGAAAGATGTAGGCCTGGGTGATCCCTGCTTCGCGGGCGATCCTGTCGGTCGAACCGCCGTGCAGTCCGGACGATGCAAATTCGTCTGCCGCTATCCGCAGTATTTGCTGCCGCCGTTCCGGGCCTGTCATCCGTCCTCTCTGCGCCATACCGCCAAGTTACTGGTTACTAACTACTGACTTCAAGGGTTGTTCTCGTGCGCTTCACTACAGTTCCTTCCATGAGTGAATGGGTTGTGCTGCTGCGCGGCATCAACGTCGGCGGCATCAACATCAAGATGGTCGACCTCCGCGCAGCTCTGGCCTCGGCCGGCTTCACGAATGTCCGCACGATTCTGGCGACCGGCAACGTACTGCTGCAGTCTCCGCTGGCGGCCGCCGCCCTGAAAGCACAGGTGGAGAGCACGCTCGCCGAGGCGTTCGGCTACCGAGCCTGGGTTGTCGTACTCGACGTCCCGACACTGAGGGCGATAGTGGAGTCCTACCCGTTCGACGCCGAACGGGAGGGCTGGCATCCTTATGTGGTGTTCGGTAACGACGATAGCCATTTGACCGAATTGTCCGCTCTTGCAGTGGAACTCGACCCCGATCTCGAGAGGATTGCCGAGGGGAACAACGTGCTCTACTGGGAGGTGCGCAAGGGCAACACCACCGACAGTACGTTCGGAAAAGCCACGGCGAAGGCGAAGTACAAGGCCACGACCACCACGCGGAACGTCCGCACTCTCGTGAAGATTCTCGCGTGACCCTTCTCGCTGCGGCATTGGTCGCCGCCGTTCTCGTCTTCGCCATCGTTCGCCCGCGCGGTCTTCCGGAGATCGTTGCTGCACTTCCAGCGGCCGCAGTTGTTCTTCTCGTCGGCCTCGTCAGCCTCGACGCCGCCCGTGAGCAGGTACTCGAACTCGCACCCACCGTCGTCTTTCTGGCGTTCATCCTGATCCTGGCGCATCTGTCGGATGCCCTCGGTGTGTTCACCTGGATCGCGGCGAAGCTACGCCGCGGATCCAAGGGCAGCCCCCGCAGACTGCTGACCCTCGTGTTCGCCGCTGCCGCGGCCACCACAGCCGTACTGAGCCTCGACGCCACCGTGGTTCTGCTGACACCGGCCATCATCGGTGCCGCTCGGATCCTGGGGATGTCGCCACGTCCACACAGTTACGCCACTGCGCACCTGTCCAATTCGGCGTCGACCTTGCTGCCGGTGTCGAATCTGACCAACCTGCTGGCCTTCGCTGCGACGGGCCTGACCTTCCTGCACTTCACCGCACTGATGGCACTGCCGTGGATTTTCGCGGTCGCCATCGAACTGGCGGTGTTCCTGATCTTCTTCCGCGAGGATCTGACCCGCACTGCGACACCGACGGACTCCGCGACCGAACACAGCACTGACGACGTCCCAGCACCGCGCAGCACGCTCGCCATCCTGGGCGCGACCCTCGTCGGATTTGCCGTCGCGGGACTGTTCGATATCGAACCGTTCTGGGTGGCTGCCGTGGGGTCGATTGCGCTCGCGATCCCGGCACTTCGAGCTCGCCACACCACGCCTCGCGCGATCCTGCGCGGTGCCGATCTGCCCTTCTGTGGCTTCGTCTTCCTTCTCGGCATCGTCGTGCTCGGCGTGACGACGGGCCCGATCGGCGACTGGCTGGCGCGAATTCTGCCGTCGGACACCACCTTCGCGTCCCTGTTGGCAGCCGCAGCCATCGCGGCGGTGGCGTCGAACATCGTCAACAACCTGCCCGCAACGTTGCTGCTCCTGGCGGCCTTCGGCGCGGACGCTCCCCCGGCGTTGTTGCTGGCCATGGTGATCGGGGTCAACCTCGGCCCCAACCTCACCTACGTCGGTTCACTGGCGATCATGTTGTGGCGACGCGTCGCATCGGCCAACGACGAGCCGGCGGATCTGAAAACGTTCACCATTCTCGGCGTCATCACGACTCCCCTGACCATCGTCGGTGCAGTGGCAGGCTTGTGGCTTGCGCTGCAGATCTGAGACCCGCACCTCCACAGGATCAGGTCAGGTGAGACGTGTCGTTGACCAATTTCACCGATGCCCCACCGTCGGGGTAGAACTCCGCGATGCTCAGCGACGCGAGGTCCAGGTGCATTCGGTAGAGCAGAGACGGTCCGACGTCCAGTGCCAGTTGCAGCAGTGTTTTGATCGGCGTCACGTGTGTCACGACGACGATCGTCTTGCCCGCGTACTCTCCGATCAATCGATCGCGTGCCGCTTCGATTCGAGTGCGCACTGCGTCGAAACTCTCACCATTGGGCGGGGCCACCGAGGTGTCACCCAGCCAGGCCCGATGTTGTTCGGGATAGCGGTCTTTCGCCTCCGCGAAGGTCAGACCTTCCCAGTCGCCGAAGTCCGTTTCGGTCAGATCGTCGACGGTGGTCACGTCGAGTCCGAGTGCACCTGCCGCGGCGTCGGCGGTCTGTCGGGCGCGGCCGAGGGGGGACGAGACGATCGCTGCGATGTCGTCGTGTCCGCCGAGCCGTGCCGCTGCAGCGGTGGCCTGTCGAACCCCCAGCTCGGTCAGTTCCGGATTTCCGCGACCCGAGTATCGCCGGTCGACCGACAGCGCGGTCTGGCCGTGGCGCAACAACAACATTCGGGTGGGGTCGCCGATAGCACCGGTCCACCCGGGGGCCGCCGCGGGTTGCTTCGCGGCCGGTTCGGTATCGGGCAGATCAGGAAGGTCGATCCCCTTGGCCGCGGCATCCATCGCCTCGTTCGCCAGACCGTCGGCGTGTGAGTTCTGCTCCCGCGGAATCCATTGGAAGGTGACGTGATCGAACGTCCGAACAAGCTCCGCCGCTCGGCGATTGAGCGGAATCATGTCGGGATGCTTCACCTTCCAGCGTCCCGACATCTGTTCGACGACGAGTTTGGAGTCCATCCGAACGTCGACCTCACGGGCACCGACGTCCGCGGCCGCCGTCAACGCAGCGATGAGGCCCCTGTACTCGGCCACGTTGTTCGTTGCGATTCCCAGCGCCTCCCGGCGTTCGGCCAACACCTCGCTGCGATCTGCTGAGAACACCACGGCTCCGTACCCGGCGGGACCCGGGTTGCCGCGGGAGCCGCCGTCGGCTTCGACGACGACCCGTTGCGCGGCACTCAAATTCCGGACTCCTTGGTGCGCACCAGGATTGCGTTGCATTCCGAGCAACGAACCAGAGCGTCGGCAGGTTTGTTGGCGATGCTCGCAATTTCGTTGCGATCGAGCTCTATTCGGCATGCGCCGCACCGGCGGGCCTGCAGCAACGCTGCGCCTCGACCGGTCAGTGCGCGTTGCTTCTCGTACAGCGCCAGCAGATCGGCCGGCATACCCGAGATCAATGCCTCGCGACGCTCGGCGCTCCGCTTCTCCGCGACGTCCAGGTCTGCGACAGCGTCGTCGCGGCGACGACCGGCGTCGACCATTTCGTCCTCGATCTGCGTCAACTGCGCCCCGGCGTGCTCGTAATCGCGCTCGCTGGCCTCGCGCTGTTCCATGACTTCGAGCAGTTCTTCCTCGAGGATGCTCTGCCGCCGTTCGAGACTGCCGAGCTCGTGCTGCAGCTCGGTCATCTGCTTGGGCGCAATCGTGCCGCTCTCGAGCATCTTCTTGTCGCGCGCCTCGCGCTGGCGAACGGCATCGACTTCGCCCTCGAGCTTGCGGATGTCGCGATCGAGGTCGTCCATCGAGATCTGCACCGTGACGGCAGCATCCTTGCGGGTGATGCGCTCGGCCTCGAGTTTGTCGACCTCCTGCTGCTCGGGGAGGGTCTTTCGGCGATGGGCGATCTGCGAGAGTTCGGTATCCACACCGGCCAATTCGAGTAGCGAGGCCTGGACTTTGGGATCGACGTTCACGCTTGATGACTCCTGCGACTATGGAAGTTGATTCCGATTACCCTACCGGCTGCGCAGAACGTACCGAGCCGGATCCGTGCACTCCCCCGGTCGCGGGGTTCGTCGGTCACAGCGTCCACGGGTCGGTACGGACATCGCTGACCCTGCTGCTCCAGCCCTCCGTGTTGCCGAATTCGGCGTCCACGATGCCCCTCGCCTGAGCACACCACGGGAACTCCGAGGCCCAGTGGGCCGTGTCGATCACCGCGGGCCCACCCGCCCTCAGGTGCTCGTCGACGGGATGATGTCTGAGATCGGACGTGACATAGACGTCGGCGTCGGTCCGCGCGACGGTTGCAAGGAATGAGTCCCCTGCTCCCCCGCACAGGGCGACGATCGACACTGTGGCGTCCGGATCGCCCGCTGCTCGCACTCCCCAGCTGGTGGCCGGCAGAGCGTCTCGGACGACATCGGTGAACTCGGCGAGGGTCATCGGATCAGGCAACCGTCCGATCCGCCCCAGACCGGTGCACGACGGTAGGGCCGCGGACTCGAAGACATCGAACGCGGGCTCCTCGTACGGGTGCGCACGCCTGAGCGCGGACTGCATCCGCGCGCGGTCTGCCCGGGATGCCACCACCTCGATTCGGTCCTCGGTCTCGGTGTGGACTTCGCCGACGACGCCGAGCGTCGGATGAGCACCGGGCTGCGGCCGGAACTGGCCGAGCCCCTCGGTGTGCCAACTCGCTTCGCTGTAGTCGCCGATCTCACCGGCTCCGGCGTCGAACAGCGCTTGGCGCACCGCCGCAGTGTCGGCGGACGGCACGAATACGACCCATTTGTCGTGCGCCGGAGCAGGAATGGGATCGAGTGGCCTGGTGTCGATCACACCGAGGGCCGACGCGAGTGCGTCGGAGACACCGGGATCGGCCGAGTCGGCGTTGGTATGGGCGGTGAACAGCGCGCAGTCGGCCTTGATCAGGCGGTGGATCACCGAGCCTTTGGCGGTGTCGGCCGCAACCGAATCGACTCCTTTGAGCAGCAGAGGGTGATGGGCGACGATGAGGTCGGCACCCCAGGAGATGGCCTCGTCCACGACGGCCGGGGTGACGTCGACGGCGTAGAGCACCTGTCGCACAATGGAATCCGGATCTCCGCATACCAATCCCACCGAGTCCCAGCTCTCGGCTAATCGAGGCGGGTATGCCTTGTCGAGAACCTCGATGACGTTCGCCAGAGTCACTGCCATGTCGATTGCTCTCCTCACAGAACGGTGTTCAACGCATGCACCAGTATGTCGACGTGTGCCGAGTCCCGTACGGCGACGCGTAGGTAGTTGCGATCCAGTCCGGGAAACGTGTCGCCGCGCCGAACCGCAATTCCCTTCGTGCGCAAACGTTCTCGGATCCCGTCGGCGTCATCGACCCGCGCCAGAAGAAACGGCGCTCGCGCCGGTCCGGCAATGTCGAGACCGAGTGCGGTCAGTCTCGCGATCATGGCGTCACGTTCGGCGTCGATCCGCAGGGCGTCGGCTCGGGCCTGCTCGACCGCGAACGGCTCGGTACAGGCACGGATTGCTTCGAGTTGCAGAGTGCCGAGCGGCCAGTGCGCACGGCCCCGCTGCATTCGTTCGAGTACGTCGGGATGGGCCAGAGCGTAGCCGCACCGCAACCCCGCCAATGCCCACGTCTTCGTCAGGCTTCGGAGTACCAGCACGTCCGCGACGCTGTCCGAGGAGACCGACTCTCCTGCTCCCGTCACTGCGTCGGCGAATGCTTCGTCGACCACGACCGTGCGGCCGGGCCTACGCAGACCGAGTACTTCTTCTCGGGGATGCAGCACCGACGTCGGATTGGTGGGATTGCCGACGATCACCATGTCGGCGGCCTCGGGCACCAGGCCCGGATCGAGCAGAAACGGCGGCTGGAGTAACACCCGATGCACGGGAATGCCGGCCTGCTCGAGCACCCAGTCGGGCTCGGTGAACGACGGGTGCACGGTTGCCACGAGGGCCGGCTCGAGCCGCGGCAGCATCGCGAATCCTTCGGCTCCGCCACCGAGCAGCAGTACCTCGTCCGGCGAGCGTCCGTGGTGTGCGGCGACCTGCTCCCGAGCCGCCCGCTCGGCTGCCCCCGATGGATACGAACCGAGCGAGTTCAGGGCTGCAGCGAGCCGATCACGAAGCCACGGGGGCGGGCCGTCACCGCGCACGTTGACAGCGAAGTCGACGAGGCCCGAGCCGACCTCGAGATCTCCGTGATGACGGAGAAGTGCATCGGGGCCGGACGCTGTATCGGACATCGCGACGAGCCTAGCCGTCACGTGCACCGATAGGCTCAGGCCATGTCTGCCGCTCTGCCCGCATCCGTTGCCCTGTTCGATCTCGACGGAACGTTGACCGATTCCGCACCGGGAATTCACGCAGGATTTCGCCACGCGCTGGCCTCGGTCGGCGCTCCCGAGCCGACCGAACAGCAACTCTCTCTCGTCGTCGGTCCACCGCTGATCGACACGCTGCGCTCGATGGGCCTGGACGAGGAGGCAGCTCAGCGCGCGCTCGCCGCCTATTTCGACCGCTACGACGAGCGGGGTTGGGCCGAGAACACCGCGTTCGACGGCATCGAGACAGTGCTGACGCGATTGCAGGATCGCGGTGTTCGGCTGGGCGTGGCGACGTCCAAGTCGGAGCGCTTCGCCATCCGGATTCTCGACCACTTCGGCTTGTCCCGGTACTTCGACTTCATCGGCGGTGCCAGCAACGACGGGTCGCGGCGAGCGAAATCCGACGTCATCGCGCACTCGCTGACCAATCTCGGCATCGATCCCGTCGAATCCTCGGACGGCGGCACCGCAGGGGTGATCATGATCGGCGACCGCGACCACGATGTGCACGGCGCGGCTCGGTTCGGAATTCCGGCGGTCTACGTGGAATGGGGCTACGGCATCGACGGTGAGAGCGACGACGCGGCGTTCACCGCGTCGGACATGGACGAACTGGCCGCCGTGCTCGAGCAGAACACGCAGGCGTCACGATGAGCGAGCCACTGCACGTGACATTCGTGTGCACCGGAAACATCTGTCGATCACCGATGGCCGAGAAGGTGTTCGCCGCGCACCTGAGCGAGGCGGGCCTAAGTGATGCCGTCCGCGTGTCGAGCGCGGGAATCGACGGGTGGCATGTCGGCGACGGCGCAGACCCGCGGACGGTCGCCGAACTCGATGCGCACGGCTACGAGAGCGAGCACGAAGCGAACCAGGTGGGACCGGACCACCTCGCCGCCGATCTGATCGTTGCTCTCGACACCGGCCACGCTCGATCTCTACTGCAGTTGGGTGCACCGGCCGATCGGGTGCAGCTGCTGCGTTCGTTCGATCCCGACGCCGACGATGCGTCGGTCGCAGATCCCTACTACTCGTCGGATTCTGCGTTCACCGAGGTGCGAGAACAGATCGAGGATGCCGTGCCCGGCTTGATCGATTGGGCGCGGTCTCGGCTGACTGCCTGACCCGGCTACCGTGGTGGGGTGGAGAAGTTACGGTTCTTGCTGCGTCCGAAGTGGTTGGTGCTGGCCGCCGTCGCGCTGGCGTTCGCATTCTTGTGCTTCAGCGTGCTCGCTCCGTGGCAGCTGGGCAAGAACACCTCGACTTCAGCGCGCAACGACTTGATCACCCGATCGGTCGGGGCAGATCCGGTGTCGATCACCGACGTTCTCACCGGAAACGGATTCGCGGCCGACGACGAATGGCGGCGGGTGATTGCGCAGGGCAGCTACGTGGAGAATTCCGACGCCCTGGTGCGGCTGCGCAGCATTCGTGAGCAGCCCGCGTACGAGGTCATCACTCCGTTCGTCATCGACGATGGCCCTACTGTTCTCGTCAACCGCGGATACGTGCTCCCGGTGGAGGGAACGCGACCGCCCGAGTTCGCAGCAGCTCCGACCGGCCCGGTCACTCTCGATGCCCGCGTTCGTCAGGCCGAAGGAACATCACGTGAGCCGATCCAGGAGGACGGCCGCCTGCAGGTGTACAACATCAACCCGGAGCAGATCGGCGCAGCGGTCGGTGTCGACGCGATCGACGGGTACCTGCAGCTCGACGACGGTCAGCCCGGTGGCCTCGGCCTCATCGAGCTCCCGCAGACCGACGCGGGCCCCTATCTGTCCTACGGGCTGCAGTGGCTGGCGTTCGGCATCATGGCACCGTTGGGTCTTGCGTATTTCGTCCGCGCCGAGCTGCGGGAGCGACGCATGTCTAGAACCGAGATGGCCGACTCGATGTCCGATGAGTCCGACCCCACGTCCGACGACGATTCCGCGCCGGACGACGAAGAAGAATTCACTCTTCCGACCCGACGCGAGAAGCGGGCCAGGGCCCGCGCGGCGTCACAGGCGAGAACGCCGACGGATCCTCGCCTGGCGGATCGATACGGCAAGAACCGCTGACGCAGCCGTCGCGAACTCTTGCACCCGCGTCGACAGCACGACTGCTCGCCGAAGGTCCCGTGCCGTGGGCGCTCGCCCGTCGCCGAGTGTGGGCCTGATCTCCACGCCGTGCCGGTATTGAGTGCGCCCACCGAGTTGTAGTCCGAGCGCACCCGCCGACGCGGCTTCCGGCACCCCGGCATTGGGGCTGGGATGGCGGGATGCGTCTCGTCGCCACACCTGTAGCGCGTGGGCAGCAGAACCCTGCACCAGCGGTGCCGCGAGAACGGTCGCCGCACCCGTGACTCGTGCCGGCAACAGGTTCAGCGCGTCGTCGAGGCGTGCGGCGGCCCATCCGAACCGTAGGTATTTCGGAGACCGGTATCCCACCATTGCATCGAGTGTGTTGCTGGCTCGGTATGCCAGGATCCCCGGTACGCCGGCCAGGGCTCCCCACACCACGACACCGACTGTTGCGTCGGATGTGTTCTCGGCGATGGATTCGAGTGCCGCGCGTGCCAGCCCGTCGGAGTCGAGGAATGCCGGGTCACGTCCGCACAGTGACGGGAGCAATGCGCGTGCGCCCGGCAGGTCGTCTCGGCCGAGGTGATCGGCCATCGAGCGACCTACTACCGACAGCGATGTTCCGCCCAGCGCGGCCCACGTCGCGGTAGCCACCAGAGCGGCCTCGGCCGGTGGGCCGAGACGCGACACTGCTCGCGTGGACGCGATTCCGAGTGCGGTGACGCCTCCGACCAGTACGGCGGTATGGATGACACCCGCAATCCTGTTGTCGCGGTAGAGCCGAGCCTCGACGCGAAGGGCAGCCGTTCCGAATCCTGCTACCGGATGCCAGCGCTGTGGGTCTGTGAACACTCGATCCAGGCCGTATCCGACCAGCAATCCGATCGCTCGGGGGTGTGTCCACATCGCACGAATCTATCCACCGGCCATCCGGTGTGCGGAATCGGTACGGGTCAGGCCCAGCGCCGGTTGTACGCGCCGGAGAGCTGACGGCTCCTGAAGTCGATGTCGCTTCCGTCGTTGAGCAAGGCGATGGCCATACCGACGAAACCGATTGCTGCTACTACGAACATGGTCATGATTCCCCCAAGAATCGTTGTGGGCCTGCCGCGGCGGTGCCGTGGCCGACGTGTTCCGTAACAGATTGTTACCCGCCGGTAGGGCGATTCCCACCGCTTTGAGGTCGGCGTCACGTGTGTCTGTCGTCACGAGACGCCGGACACATCGAACGTCCAAAATTCAACGGCCACCGACGATCTCGTGCATTTAGTGACCGCGACTATCGACCGCCGGGCACCGCACGCATGTGGGGCTCCTCGGCCACGACCGATCCGATGAAGTCGTCCACCACCTTCACCCGCGCCAACCCCGTCAACTCCCGCGGAATCACCGTCCAGTAGGTGCGTTCGACCGAGACGAGGCCCGGCAGCACCGGAATCAACGTGTCGTCCGGTTCGCCGATGTAGCTGGGCAACGGCGCAATTCCCACGCCGGACCGCGCCGCGATCCACTGGCCGGTGATGTTGTTGGTCTGAATCTGCGCCCGACCGTCGGGCACAATCGAATCCAGGATGCGCAGCGGCGCAACGTCGAGCAGCGCATCCACGTAGGAGATCAGGGTGTGCCCACGCAAACCGTCGACCGAGTCGATCGTCGGCTGCGCAGCCAGGTATCGCTCGGCGGCATAGAGCGCCAGGGTGTAGGTCGCCAATTGCCGCGCAACCACCAACCTGGGCGACGGCCGTTCCAACGTGATGGCAATGTCGAATTCCCTGGTGGCCAACGAGTTGTGCTCGGTGGCGGTGACGAGTTCGATATCCAGATCGGGATGCTTGTCGCGAAGCGCACCCAACTTCGGCGTGAGAACGAAGGCACCGAACCCGTCCGGGGCAGCGATGCGTACCGTCCCTCGCAGCGATCCGGTATCGGATGTCTGATCCTCGAAGGCGGCGATCAGCGTGGACTCGACGGTTTCGGCGTACCCGACCAGCCTTCGCCCCGCCTCGGTCAATCGCCAACCCGTCGGGGTTCGGTCGAAAAGTCGCTGTCCTGCGGACTTTTCGAGTGCCGTGATACGCCGACCGACCGTGGTGTGGTCCACGCCGAGTGTTCGAGACGCGTCGGTCAGACGTCCCGTTCTCGACACTTCGAGGAAATAGCGAAGGTGGTCTGGGTTGAACACTCGTCCAGCCTATCCCCCTGTGCATTTCTGCACGACAATCTGCGATTTTGGCCTTTGACATGTGCATCGATTCGAATGAGACTCGAGACACACCGATGGAAGGAACGAACGTTGACCGACGTCATCTCACACTGGCTCGATGGTAAGACTTTTTCCGGATCTTCCGATCGGACGTCGCCGGTCACCAACCCCGCCACCGGGGAGGTCACCGGCACGCTCACGCTCGCCGATCGGAGCGATGCCCGCGCCGTCATCGACGCCGCCGCAGCTGCCTTTCCCGCGTGGCGCGACACCTCCCTGGCCAAGCGCACCTCGATCCTCTTCTCCTTCCGAGAACTGCTCAACGCGAAGAAGAACGAGCTGGCCGAGATCATCACGGCCGAGCACGGCAAGGTGCTCTCGGACGCCCTCGGCGAGATTTCTCGCGGCCAGGAAGTGGTCGAATTCGCCTGTGGCATAGCCCATCTACTGAAGGGCAGCTACACCGAGAATGCGTCCACCGGAGTGGACGTCTATTCCATTCGTCAGCCGCTCGGGCCGGTGGCCATCATCTCCCCCTTCAATTTCCCTGCCATGGTGCCGATGTGGTTCTTCCCCATCGCCATCGCCGCCGGTAACACCGTCGTGCTCAAGCCATCGGAGAAGGACCCGAGTGCCAGCATCTGGCTCGCGCGGCTCTGGGCCGAAGCAGGCCTGCCCGACGGCGTGTTCAACGTGCTGCAGGGAGACAAGGAGGCCGTCGACGAGTTGCTCGAGAACAAGAAGATCAAGTCGGTCTCCTTCGTCGGATCGACGCCCATCGCTCAGTACGTCTACTCGACAGGCACCGCCAACGGCAAGCGTGTTCAGGCCCTCGGCGGTGCCAAGAACCATGCCGTCGTCCTCCCCGATGCAGATCTCGACCTGGCCGCGGACGCCATGGTCAACGCCGGCTTCGGCTCGGCGGGTGAGCGATGCATGGCCATCTCGGCTCTCGTGGCCGTCGGGAAGATCGCCGACGAGCTCGTCGCCAAGATCGCCGAACGCACTACGCCACTGGTCACCGGCGACGGCACCCGCGGCGCCGACATGGGCCCGCTCGTCACCCAGGTACACCGCGACAAGGTTGCGTCCTATGTCGACGCAGGCGAGGCGTCCGGTGCCACGATCGTCGTCGACGGCCGCGGAGTGAAGGCTGATGGCGGAGAGAACGGATTTTGGCTCGGCCCCACGCTCATCGACCATGTGACACCGGACATGAGCATCTACACCGACGAAATCTTCGGTCCTGTGCTCTCGGTCGTGCGTGTGGAGACCTACGACGAAGCCCTCACCCTGATCAACGACAATCCGTACGGCAACGGCACGGCGATCTTCACCAACGACGGCGGGGCGGCGCGGCGTTTCCAGAACGAGGTCGAGGTCGGCATGGTCGGTGTCAATGTGCCGATCCCTGTTCCCATGGCGTACTACAGTTTCGGTGGCTGGAAGAGCAGTCTGTTCGGCGACAGCCATGCTCATGGAACCGAAGGAGTGCACTTCTTCACGCGGGGTAAAGCCGTCACCAGTCGCTGGCTCGATCCCAGCCACGGCGGTATCGATCTCGGCTTTCCTGCAAACAACTGAGTTCTACAAAGCCCATGTGCGTGGAAACTCGTAGCCCACTACGAAGTTCCACGCACATGGAGATACCGCGAAGGAGCACTCCATGGTTGCCAATATTTCTTTTCCACGCTTCCTCAAACTCGGCGGCGGTGCCGTCGAGGAGCTGGGTACGGTACTCACCGACCTCGACGTATCACGGCCGTTGCTCGTCACCGATGCGTTCATGGCCGGCAACGGCTCGGCCGATCGACTGATGACGATCATGACCGAGGCCGGTAAGTCGCCTGCTCTGTTCTCCGGCACCGTGCCCGACCCGACGACGGATTCGTTGATCGCCGGTCTCGAAGCGGTGCAGCAGCATTCGGCCGATTCGATCATCGGGTTCGGCGGCGGCAGTCCGATGGACACGGCCAAGGCGCTGGCAATCCTCGCTGTGCAGGGCGGGACGATGCGGGACTTCAAGGCTCCGGTGCTCTCCACCGGTCCGGCGCTTCCGATCGTCGCGATCCCTACTACGGCGGGAAGTGGTTCGGAGGCAACGCAGTTCACTATCATCACCGACGTGGCCTCGGACGAGAAGATGCTGTGCCCCGGGCTGTCCTTTCTGCCGATAGCATCGATCATCGACTTCGAGCTGACGATGTCGATGCCGGCACGTCTGACTGCCGATACCGGCGTCGACGCTCTGACTCACGCCATCGAGGCGTATGTCAGCAAGAAAGCCAACCCCATCTCCGACGGCTTGGCGCTCAGCGCGATTCGCACCATCGGAACGTCGCTGCTTCGGGCGTATCGAGACGGTGACGACCGGCAGGCACGCGAGGCCATGATGCATGCGTCCACCCAGGCGGGAATGGCGTTCTCCAACGCCAGCGTCTGTCTGGTCCACGGGATGAGTCGACCGATCGGCGCGCATTTCCACGTCGCACACGGACTGTCCAACGCGATGCTGTTGCCCGCTGTCACAGCCTTTTCCATCGACGGAGCCCAGGCCCGCTATGCCGACTGCGCCCGGGCCCTCGGTGCTGCTTCGGAAGCCGATTCGGACGCGGTTGCCGGTGGCAAGTTGCAGGACGCCATCGTCACGCTGTGCCGTGAGGTCGAAGTTCCCACACCCGAGACGTTCGGCATCGACAAGTCGACGTGGGACGACCTGTTGCCGCTGATGGCCGAGCAGGCTCTCGCGTCCGGCAGCCCCGGTAACAATCCGGTCGTTCCGACGGCTGAGCAGATCGTCGATCTGTACCGCCAGGTCTACGCCGGGATCTAGGCCAAGTCACCGGACACGCGGGCGGCAACCTTGTCGCGCCGCGTGTTTCGGCGTTGAACGATGATTCCGCCGATCACCGTCACCGCCGCCAGCACCGCCGAGAGGAGGATCGACGATCGTTGCTCCGGCCGCACCACCATCATCACCAAGACGAAGACGATGAATCCGATGGCCAAATAGGTGAGCCACGGATAGAGCCACATCAGAACGGCCGGGCGCTCGCCGTCGCGATCGAGTTGGCGACGCAGCACCAGTTGACTGCTGGCGATGGCCAGGTAGACGAACAGAGCTACGGCACCGGTGGTCGCGAGCAAGTAGGTGAAGAGCTTCTCGGGAAGAATGTAGTTTCCGACGACGGCGAGGAAGCCGAGAACCATCGAGGCGATGACGGCAACCCACGGCACTCCGTTGGCGGTGATCTTTTTGACTGAGCGCGGCGCATCGCCGCGATCACCGAGCGAGTAGAGCATGCGCGACGCGGTGTAGAGCGCCGAATTCAGGCACGACGCCACGGCGGTCAGAATGACGATGTCCATGATGGTCTCCGCGTGAGGAATTCCCATCTTGGACAACACATACTGGTAGGAGCCGGTTGCCGGGTCCAATTCGTTCCAGGGGACGAGCGCGACGATGACGAAGATCGATCCGAAGTAGAAGATCGAGATACGCCAGATCACCGAGTTGGTGGCGCGGGTGATCCCCTTTGCGGGGTCCTTGGATTCGGCTGCAGCGATGGTGACGATCTCGGATCCCATGAACGAGAACATCGTCGTCAGCATGGCTGCGATCACCGCGCCGAAGCCGAGCGGCATGAAGCCGCCGGAGGCCCACAGTTGGTCCACGCCACTGACTTCGGAGTTCGGCAGCCAGCCCAGGATGGCGGCGATGCCGAGGCCGATGAACGCGACGATGGCCACTACCTTGACCAACGCGAACCAGAACTCGAACTCGCCGTAGTTGCCGACGCTGATCAAGTTGGTGGCGGTGAGCGCGACGACGATGATCAGGGCCCACATCCATTGGGCACCGCCCAGCCAGTTGGTGAGGATGGCGGCAGCGGCGGTCGCCTCGACGGGGATCACCAATACCCAGAACCACCAGTACAACCAACCGACGGAGAAGCCGGCCCAATGTCCCAGTGCCCGGGTCGCATACGTCGAGAACGAACCTGTGTCGGGGTTGGCGGTGGCCATTTCCCCGAGCATGCGCATCACCAAGATGACGAGGAGTCCGGCGAAGAAGTAGGCCAACAACACCGCAGGTCCTGCGGTGGCGATGGCGTTGGCAGAGCCGACGAACAGTCCGGCACCGATCACTCCGGCTATCGAGATCATCGTCACGTGCCGCGGTTTGAGACTGGTTCCCAGTCCGTGCTCTCCGGTATCTGGCTTATCCGTAATTGCCATTTCAACAGTTCAGCACAAGGTCGGGCCCTCCGCAGCGGGTGACCGAATTGTCCAGACAATGCGCAGTACATAAGGCGGGCTTACTTACTCGGTCCGCCGGGCATACTGACGACATGACTGTCGATGTTGGGCGCACCACGGACTCGATCACCATTGTCGGCTCGGGTATCGCGGGTGCCGCCTGTGCCCGAGTACTGCGCGCGGCGGGCGTCCCGTTCCGCATCGTCGATCGAGGACGTGCCCCGGGCGGACGGATGTCCTCCCCCGAGCTTCACGGGCGTCGTGTGGATTTGGGTGCCGGTTACTTCACCGTCCGCGATCAAGATTTCGCGACGGTGGTGTCGGACTGGGAGTCGAGGGGCCTTGCGCGCCAGTGGGCCAACACCTTCGGCATCCTCAAACCCGACACCGAACCGTGCACCACCACCGGGCCGGTCCGTTGGGCGACACCACACGGGCTTCGTTCTCTGGTGCGAGACTTGCTGGCAGACTTCGATATCGAAGGATCCACCGAGTTGAGCGGCCTACCCGACGGCCACGTCGTGGTTGCGATGCCCGATCCTCAGGCGACTCGACTGACCACAGTCCCCGACGCCGTCGATTACGAACCGGTCATCGCGGTGGCATGTGGATTCGACGGGTTGGATGTGCCGTTCCGCGACGCGGCCTTCGTCAACGATCATCCCGATATCGCGTTCGTCGTCGACGACGGTGCCCGGCGGGGTGACGGTGCGCCCGTGCTGGTGGTTCACACGACCCCCGAGCGGGCACAGCAGCACCTCGCCGATCCCGACGCAGTGATCGCCCCGGTCCTCGACGCGCTACGCGAACTGTCGGTAATTTCCAAGGCACCCAACTGGACGCATGCCCATCGCTGGACGTTCGCAAAGCCTGCGGCGCAACATGATTCCACCTTTGCGCTCGAGCTGCGGGACGGGCGGCTCGTCGGATTCGCAGGCGATCAATGGTGTGAATCCGGCGCGCCCAGGGTGGAAAGCGCATGGCGATCGGGCACGGATCTGGGTACGGAACTGGTTGGTCGGCTCCAGAGCTGACGCCGTCACACCTCAGCTGATGAAGGTCACCGTCTCACTCAACGGTGCACGGCTGGTGCGGAATCCGTTGATCGGGTGGCTCTCGTCGGGGTAGCCGAACGAGATGCCGGCTACCACCCTGCGGGTATCCGGGATATCGAACCATTCGTGGACGAACGGCGAGTACGCGGCGAGCGCGGCCTGCGCTATCGCGCCGAGCCCGAGACTCTGCGCGCCCAGCAGGAACGTCTGCAGATACAGCCCGCAGTCGACGGCACCGTAGACACCCAGGTCCGCATCGGTGGTGATGATTGCCGCGTGCGGGGCGTCGAACAGCTCGAAATTGCGAATGAACTGACGCGTCGTCGCCTCGGTGTCGGACTTGACCACGCCGATGCTCTCGTAGAGCGCACCGCCACACTCACGACGACGTGCCCGGTGCAAGGCGTCGTAGTTGGCCGGAAACGGAAAATCCGGTTGCGGCACACCGGACGCCACATGTTCCACCAAGGCCTCGGAGAACTTTCGCGTGGCATCGCCCTCGGTCACGATTATTTGCCACGACTGGGTGTTCGACCACGATGGAGTGCGCTGGGCGGCCGCCAACAACTGTTCGAGCACGTCCCGTGATACCTGCTTCGGCAGGAATTGCCGGCATGAGTACCGCTCGTCGAGCAGTTCGGTCAATGCTTCGTACCGGGTCACGTCGTCCGCCTCACATCGTGTCGTCTTCCGACCGAACGTAGCACCACCGCCGCGCCCGACGGTCCGCTGTCGGACCGTCGGGTGCGAGGCCCTTACTGAAGTGGCAGGAGGATGTCCTTCACCCGCGGGCCGGTGGCGAGGAACTCCTGGACCGCAGGGTCCTTGAACGCGGCGACGAGGTTCTTGATGTTGTCGCTGTCCGCCCACCGGCTACCGATCGTGAGGCTGGCCGGCGAACTCGTCCGGTGCTGGTGGTGCGAAGATCTGCTTCTCGACGGGGATGCCGGCCGCGAGGTAGTACTCCGTATAGCCCACTGCTGCATAGAGATCCGGCAATGCCCGCGATTGCGCGGCAGAGTCCAGCAACGTGAACTTCAGGTTCTTCGGGTTTCCGACGATGTCCTTCTGGGTGGCTGTCGACTTGTCCACCGCCGGGTCGAGGGTGATGAGACCCGCTCGCTCGAGTACCCATAGACCCTGTGCTCTATGTGCACAGCCACCTCGCCATCGCTGACCGAGCGCGACGTGTGGTCGGTCGGCCATCCGACCAAATTCGGCGATCCGTCCGTGATCGAGTCGGTCCACCGAATCAGCGGCTCGCAGTACAACATTTGTCTCGTGTGTGACGAACGATGGATTCGGATTCAGGCCGGAGGTGACCTCGTCGAGAGCAAAAACCAGAGCAGCTACAGCGACGTCGCCAAGACCTCGAGGTGCGACTCGATCGAACCGAACATCAGCTCGTTGCTCTTCGCGCGGCGGAAGTACCTGTGCAAGGGGTGTTCCCACGTGAACCCGATGCCACCGTGCACTTGGATGGACTCCTCCGCAGCGAACACTGACGCCCTACTCGCGAGGACCCGCGCAGTGGCTACCGCGTTCACGAACTCGTCTTGTCCGCGGTCCTCGGCAGCGTCGGCGGCGTCCAGAACAGCAGCCTCGGCCAACTCGATCGCGATCAGCATGTCCGCGAGTCTGTGCTTGATCGATTGGAACGATCCGATGGCCCGACCGAACTGCTGTCGAGTCTTGGCGTACTCGACCGACATTTCGAGGCATGCACGAGCTGCGCCCACTTGTTCGGCCGCAACGCTAGCCAGCAGGAGCGTCTGCGCACGCGCCAATCCGAACAGCAAGTTCTTTCCTCCCGCACGGCGTGCACGGACGCCGTCGAGCTCGACGCGGGCAAGTTCCCGGGTGAAGTCCAACGCCTCCAATGGGGTTCGTGAGACACCGGGCGCGTCACCGGACACGACGGCGAGCTCGAGGCCGTCTGGGCCACTAGCGACAATGACAAGAAGGTCCGCGGTGGTGCCGTCGATCACGAAGTCCTGTCGGCCCGACAGAACGAGGTCGTCACCGTCGGCGAGTGCCGAGATTCCGCTCGTCGTCAACGGGTAGCCTGCCACGAGTGCGGCCGTCACAGATCCGCTCGCCATGCCTGGAACATGCTGTGCGCACACGGAATCGGTAGCTCCCTCGATCAGTACCGAACCGGCCGCCGCGACCGAGGAAAGGTACGGAACGCCTGCAAGTGATCGACCGAGTTCGGTCATCACCACCATGAGTTCCTTGGCTCCGTATCCGGCACCGCCCCATCGTTCTGGGAACGGGATCTCGCAGACTCCGAGCGAGACGAGTGCCGGCCAGAGGGTATCGGTGCGCTTGGTCAGCAGTCCGCGAAGACTGTCCCGCAGTTCCTTCTGCTCGGATGTCAGTTCGAGTGCCATGTGCTGTGCCCCTACCGCGGTTCTCTGGGCAAACCAAGCCCGCGCTCGCCAATGATGTTGCGTTGTATCTCGTCGGACCCGCCTGCGATTCGGTATCCAGGAGCGCCCAGCAGATGTTCCGTCCACGCAAACGTGTCGGATTCACCGGTGTCGGCCAGAATCGAACGCCCAAGTAGGCTCGCCGCGGCGTCGCCGATGCGCTTCAGGCTCTGTGTCCACACCAGCTTTCCGATGGACCCTTCGACACCCGGTATGTGGCCGGCTTGTTCACGTTCCGCGTAGCGCGCCACCATCAGTGCCGACGCCCGCTCGTAGACTGCCACATTGGCGAGCCTCTGCCGTACCAACGGCTCGTCGTGGACGCTCAGGCGACGAGCCAACCTGAGCAGATCTGTTCCGCTGCCTCCCGCGCTGACGATGCCTGCACTCGAGCTTCGTTCGAACCCGAGAGTGGTCAAGGCGACGTTCCACCCCTGGCCCTCGTCTCCGAGTCGCATCGAATCGTCGAGTTGTACGTCGGTCAAAAACACTTCGTTGAAGGTCGACCCTCCGGACATCTGTCGAATCGGGCGGATCTCGACGCCCGGAGCATTCATCGGCACCATGAACGCGGTCATTCCGCGATGCTTCGCTGCGGCACTGTCACTGCGCGCGATCAGAAGTCCCCACTCGGAGAACTGAGCACCCGAGCTCCACACCTTTTGCCCATTGATCGTCCAGTTATCTCCGTGTCTGACGGCCTTCGTCGACAGGCCGGCCAGATCGGAGCCTGCGCCAGGTTCGGAGAACAACTGGCAGCACAGTTGTGTGGCCCTTAGAAACGGGGTGATGAACTTTGCGCGTTGATCCTCGGTTCCGAGAAGATGGATCGTCGGTGCTACCAGTTCGACTGTTACCAAAACGTTTTCGTGACGCTCGGGCGCGCGGAATGCACGCTCGCGTGATACGTACACCCGTTCGTGGCTCGCCGACAGTCCAGCGCCGCCCCATTCTGGGGACCACGTGATGGCACCGTAACCTGCATCCACTCGGGTGGACTGCCATGCCTTGGCGGCTTCGATCAGCGCGCGTTCCTCGTCCTCGCTGCGGTTGTGGAAAACCGCATAGCTCGGTTCGGGTGCATTGTCACCCGCCGCGGTGCCGAGATGGCTTTCCAACCAGGCTGAGGCGGCCGCGTCGAACTCGTCCAATCCGACGGTTGTGTCGAGGTTCGTGCTCACTTGTCCGCCTTCGCTGCCATATCTGCCACTGTCTTTTCGATCGCGGTCTTGGAATCGGGGTGTTCGGATAGCCGAACTGTGAAGGTCTGTTCCAACTCGTAGCCACGCTTGAGGTCGAGGCCCTCGCAACCGTTGAGAGATTGCTTCGCCAGCATGATGGCGTACCTACTCTTCGCGGCGATCGACCGCGCCCGCGCGAATGCGAAGTCGATGAGGCTCTCGTGCGGCACCACTTCGATCGGAGCGCCCCAGGACTGGAGCGTGGCAGCATCGACGGCCTCGGCCGTGAAAAACATCCGACGCATCGCCTGCTGCGGCAGCATTCTCGCCGTGAAGCGGCCGCCGCCGAGGACTCCCACGTTCATTTCGGGAAGCCCGAATGTCGCCTTTTCGGATGCGACGACGAGGTCGCATGCCGCCGTCAACCCGAAACCGCTTCCCAGCGCGGGACCGTTGATGGCACCGATGACCGGTACCGAGCAGTCGATCACGTTGAAAATCGCCCGCCTGACGCCGCGCATCTGGACCTCGCCGCTGGTGGCGTCCATCGTACGGAATTCGTTCAGATCGTTTCCAGCGCAGAAGGTCCGGCCACGGCCGGTCAGAACGGCCACCTTGATGTCGGCGTCGTCGGACAGGGCGTCGAACACCGATGCGATCTGCTCGTACATCGACGAGTCGAGTGCGTTCACCTTGCCCCGCGCGAGCTCGACCACCGCGATGCCTGGCTCGGGTACGGTGACCGCAATTCCCTCGAGCACTACGTTCCTCACTTTTCGTCACTCGCCGTGACAGTCATCTCGGCCATAGGCGGCGGGATCACGGACCTGTCACGCGTCCAATCCCGAAGCGCGAACTTCTGGATCTTTCCGCTGGCGGTCTTGGGGAGCGAATCGACGACGAACACGCTTTCGGGGATTTTCTGGATCGCGACCTCACGGCCCGAAAGGAAGTCGTACACCTGTCGCAGGCTGAGCTCGTGTTCGTCCCGGGTCACGACAAAGGCACATCCACGCTCACCCGTTCGCGGATCCGGACCTGCAACCACAGCCACTTCCAGTACGTCGGGATGCTCGCTCAGCAAGTTCTCCACGTCGTAGGTACTTATCTTTTCACCGGAACGGTTGATGATGTCCTTGATCCGCCCCACGATATGCAACCCGCCCTCGCTGTCGGTGGTGGCGAGATCACCAGAACGGAAGAAGCCGTCGGGGGTAAAAGCTGCGTCGTTGAGTGAACTGTCCAAATATCCAAGGAAGGTATCCGGTCCACGCCAAAGCACTTCACCGACGACACCGGGCTCCGCGATACCTGCACCGTCGACGGAGACGATCACCTCGGTCGGTGTCATCGGTCGCCCGTCGGACTGCATTCGCAGCCGATCGGTGTCCCATCGGTCGGTACACGACACCGACGGGCCCTCCGTAGCACCGAACATACGCACCACTGTGCCCAGTCGAGTCGTCGCGGCCGCGGTGAGAGCATCGGGGATGTCGGCGCCTCCGCAGACGATGTAGCGGATCGACGGCGTCGAAACAGCCGAAGCATCCGCCGCGTCGAGTAGCCCCCGAAGGAACGGCGTCGAGAAGATCATGAAACTCGCACCCTCGGAAACGATGCGCTCCATCGCGACAGAAGGATCCCAGATCTCCTGGAGGACGACAGGAGCCCCGAGCAGAAACGGCAGGGTGAGAGCACAGTTCACCCCGGTTACATGGGTCACCGGGGATGGATTGAACACCACGTCACGTTCGTTGAGACCGAACCAATCGATGATGGATTGGTTCTCGTAGACGAGTGTATTGTGGCTGTGCAGTACACCTTTCGGATCGGCTGTGGTGCCCGAGGTATAGAGAAGCAGGCACACGCTGTCCGCGTCGGGTTCAGCGTTGCCGGCCAAGCCGTCAGGTGTTGCCTCGTCCAGCAGAGCTGCCCACGATTCACCGCCTACGACGACCACCTCGACGTCGATACCCAGGTCTCGATACATGGCCTCGTAGTCGAATCCTCGGTAGGTCGACGGCACGAAGACCATAGCGCTGCGGGCTTGGCCGAGAATGAAGCGAACTTCCCGGCCACGATAGATGGGCACGATCGGGTTGGCGACGGCTCCCAACTTCATGAGTGCCTGAAAAACGATCACGGCCTCGGCGCAGTTGGGCAACTGAAACGACACGACACTGTCTGCCCCGATCCCCCGGCCTCTCAATGCGCTCGCCAACACGTTCACCTGTTGTTCAACGTCCGTGAACGTAAGCCTTCGGTGTCCGTCGACAACAGCGAGCGCGTTCGGAAATCTGCGTGCAGCCCGGGTCAAGAAATAGCCGACCGGCTTGTCCTGCCAATGGCCGTCAGCGCGAAACGACTGCGCTACAGCCGGAATGGGCAATCGGGTCGGAAACATTGAGACCTCCGGAACATGGAGCAGTGAATTGCATCCGATCCATCGTAGCCAAATGTGACAACTATGTACAGATTTGTCGCGCGTCACATTTTCGGTCGCTCGATAAGGTGAGATTCCGTCGACGCCGAATCCGTTAGGACGCCCATGAGCGAAGAACAGCACAGACCCCGACTCGGCCGCCCCCAGAAGATGTCCGAAAAGGTCGCGAACGTGATCGCGGACGACATTCTCGGCGGTGGCATCGTCGCCGGCCAAAGGCTGCCCACCGAAAAGGAGATGGTCGCGGAATACGGAGTAGCTCGAACTACCGTCCGCGAGGCACTCCGCCTATTGGAGAGCCGAGGACTGGTGACCATCAAAGCCGGCATCGGCGGCGGTCCAGTGGCGTGCCGCCCGCAGTACGCATCCCTCGGCAACACGATGAAACTGTTTCTTCAGCTCGAAGGCGCAAATATCAGCGATGTCATCGACGTTCGCCTGACTTTGGAACCCATCGTGGCAGCACAGGCCGCAGCCAGCGTCACCGACGATCAACTGGACACGATGCAGTCAGCGCTCGACAGCATGCGCGCCGATCCAAGCGACTACGCGAACTTCCAGAGCAACAATGCGACGTTTCAGACCACGATCTACAGGGCGGCGGGGAACCCCGCATTTCGGATCGTCATGGAAGCTCTGTGGCTGCTCGTGCGCGACGCCGAACCGTCCGAACATCCGATGGCAACCAGGAAGGCTGCCATCGCGGCGCAGCAGAAGATTCTGGACGCCCTTCGGCTTCACGATGCCGACGGCGCATCTGCGGCCATGAGCGTCTTCGTCCATGACACTGCGCTCTACTACCGAAAGCGGTTGGCCTCAATTATTTCTCGTCCGGTTCATTGGCAGCTTTGAAATCCACGGCCCGTCAAAACCTGTTCACATTTGACATGTTTGGAGTTAGGGTGTGATCGCGCACACTCCAAGGGCCGCAATATCCACGGCGACGACGGTGCGCTCTACGCCACTCACACAGAACCGGAGCCGATCGTGGCCACATCTCGCACACTCGAGCAGACCCGACGCCGCGGCGTAATCGCTGCAGCCGTCGGCACCATAGTCGAGTATTACGACCTGACCGTGTACGCCTATCTCGCCGTCGTGGTCAGCCCGCTATTCTTCCCCGGGGACGATCCCACGGCGTCGCTGCTCAAAAGCTTGGCCGTATTCGCTTCGGCCTACCTCATGCGCCCGATCGGCGGAATCTTCTTCGGACGTCTCGGAGATCGGCACGGACGCAAGCGCGCCCTGTTGATTTCGGTTCTTCTGATGGGTGTCGGCAGCGCGTTGATGGCGTTTCTCCCAACCTACGAGAGCGCAGGAGTCCTTGCGCCCATTCTGTTGGTGATTGCGCGTCTGGTGCAGGGCTTTTCGGCCGGCGGAGAGCTGGGCGGCGCACTGACCTACGTCTACGAGACCGTTGGGGAGAAACGAAAAGGCCTGGGTGCCTCGTTCGTTGCGCTAGGCAGCAACAGCGGCTTCGCTCTGGCGGCTATCGCCGTGGCAACAACGTCTGCGTTCACTTCCGATGCTCAGATGACGAACTGGGGGTGGAGGATTCCGTTCCTACTCGGAGTTCCCCTCGTCCTGTTCTGCTTGTGGACGCGTAGTCGTATCGAGGACACTCCCGAGTTCGAGAGGGCAGCGAACGACAACAAGCTCGCCAAAGCGCCGCTGGGAGATCTGCTGCGTACGCACCCCAAGCAGGTGCTTCAGGTCTTTGGCCTCGGAGTCGCGCAGAACGCAACCGGGTACATGGTGCTCACCTACATAGGAATTCATCTCGTCCGCGAGGGCGGCTACAGTCAGACAGCGGTCACGTGGACAGCTGCACTCGTCATCGTTCTCGTGGCACTGTCGATGCCGATCGCGGGATTGTTCGTCGACAAGTTCGGCAGCATCCGCGTACTGATCACCGGGCTACTCGCATCCGCAATTCTCGCCTACCCCGCGATGGTGATGATGGGGGATCACGGACTGTTCGTCGCAGCAATAGCTTTCGCGTTCTTCGCGTTCGGCACCCCGCTGATCCAGACCGCTACCGCTCCCCTGTTTCCGTCGCTGTTTGACGCCCGGGTACGGCTGACGGGTGTCGCTCTCGGCTTCAACGTCGCAACCATCGCTACCGGCGGTACAGCTGCTTACATCGCGACGTGGCTCATCGATCGCACCGGCAACTCGGTGTCTCCGGCGTATTTCGTCGTCGGCTCTTGCATCGTTGGATTGGTCACCGTGGCCACCATCCGCACCAAGACATACTCAGGTTCGAGAGCCGAGAGGCGGGAAGCCGCCTCCGTCGGCAACTGAAAATCAAGAGACTCAAAAATGACAGATGGCCTCACTCGCTTCTACGAGTGAGGCCATCTGTTTTCCGTGGGCGCAGAGGGGTTCGAACCCCCGACCGCTGGTGTGTAAAACCAGAGCTCTACCGCTGAGCTATACGCCCGAGTACCGGCGGCCTGGGTACAACCCCGGGCCACCGGAACGCTTGGAGAAATTTATCGTGTCTGCTGTCTAACTACAATTCCGCAGGTCAGCTCACCTGTGCGAGTGCCTCGGCCCACGATGAACTGTCTCGGGCTTCCCCGGGGCCGTTCATTTCGGCGAATCTGATGATTCCGGACTTGTCGACCACGAACGTTCCACGATTGGCGAATCCTGCGCTGTCGTTGAACACGCCGTACGCCTGAGCCACTTCACCGTGTGGCCAGAAGTCGGACAGCAGCGGAAAGGTGTAACCCTGCTCTGCTGCCCAGATCTTGTGGGTCGGAGGCGGACCCACCGAGATCGCCAGGATCGCGGTGTCGTCGTTTTCGAATGTCGGTAGCTCGTCGCGCACTCGGCACAGCTCGCCCTGACACGTGCCGGTGAAGGCCAGTGGATAGAACACGAGCAGAACGTTCTTCACGTCCCGGTACGACGACAAGGTGACCAATTGGTTGTTCTGGTCTTTGAGGGTGAAGTCGGGCGCAACAGCGCCAACCTCGATCGGCATCTAGAACCGTCTTCCTGTGTCGAGCATGGGCCTACCGCTTGCTGGCAGGGGTCTTGGGCTGAACCAATCGACTTCCGATCCAGTCACCGAGATTGGCCGCAGAGGTCTGCGTCAATCCGGCTGTCGGAGCGGACTCGGCAATCTCGCTGGGCTCCACATGACCGGACATGCCGGTCTTGGGGCTGAGGACCCACACGATTCCATCATCCGAGAGCGGACCGATGGCATCCATGAGTGCATCGACCAGGTCACCGTCTCCGTCGCGCCACCACAGCAGTACGACATCGATCACCTCGTCGGAATCCTCGTCGAGGGTCTCGCCACCGATCGCATCTTCTACGTCGGCGCGCAGATCATCGTCGGTGTCCTCGTCCCAGCCCAGCTCTTGAACGACCATGTCGCGAGTGATGCCAAGTTTCTGAGCGTAGTTCTGAGCGTCCGCCGCGGCGACCACGGTGGTGACCTCCTTGAATTGTGGGTGCAGTAGACAAAGCGAACAGGGTCGAAGCCGTTCGCGCAAGCTGACCGCGCCGAAATTGCGTACATAAATTTCTACTGGTGGGTATCGGACCTCTGTACTACCAGAACCGACGAGATGCGGCAGGATTGGGGAGGAATCACGAGAACGAGGAATGTAGATCGCCGTCACAGGGGCGAGCTACCGGACCGGGCGCCACACCGAGCGTCCGCCACATTGAGGAGTGCACACGTTGTCCGAAGTGAACAGCGGCGAACGGCAGAACACATCGTCTGCAGGCAAGAAGGGCTCGGACGGCCGGGTCCGCGTCATCCGTGAGGGTGTCGCGTCGTACCTGCCCGATATCGACAACGACGAGACCAACGAATGGATCGAGTCGTTCGACGGCTTGTTGGAGAGGTCCGGACCCAACCGCGCTCGCTACCTGATGCTCAGGTTGCTCGAGCGCGCCGGTGAGCGCCGCGTCGCGCTCCCGTCGCTGACATCGACGGACTACGTCAACACGATTCCCACCGAGAACGAGCCGTGGTTCCCCGGCGACGAGTCGATGGAACGCCGCTACCGCGCCTGGATCCGCTGGAACGCCGCGATCATGGTGCACCGCGCACAGCGTCCGGGCGTCGGCGTCGGTGGCCACATCTCGACCTACGCGTCGTCGGCTGCGCTGTACGAGGTCGGCTTCAACCACTTCTTCCGCGGCAAGGATCACCCGGGCGGCGGCGACCACATCTTCATTCAGGGCCACGCCTCCCCCGGCATCTACGCCCGCGCGTTCCTCGAAGGCCGCATCCCGGCCGAGCGCATGGACGGCTTCCGCCAGGAAGCGAGCCACGTGAACGAGGGCGGCGGACTGCCGTCGTACCCGCACCCACGGCTGATGCAGGACTTTTGGGAGTTCCCGACGGTGTCGATGGGCCTCGGTCCGATGAACGCCATCTACCAGGCGCGCTTCAACCACTACTTGAACGACCGCGGCATCAAGGACACCTCCGATCAGCACGTCTGGGCGTACCTCGGCGACGGCGAGATGGACGAGCCGGAATCGCGTGGACTCGCACACGTGGCTGCGACCGAAGGCCTCGACAACCTCACGTTCGTCGTCAACTGCAACCTGCAGCGTCTCGACGGCCCGGTGCGCGGTAACGGCAAGATCATCCAGGAACTGGAGTCGTTCTTCCGCGGTGCCGGCTGGAACGTCATCAAGGTCGTGTGGGGCCGCGAGTGGGACTCGCTGCTGCACAAGGACCGCGACGGCGCACTGGTGAACCTCATGAACACCACGCCCGACGGCGACTTCCAGACCTACAAGGCCAACGACGGCAGCTACGTCCGCGATCACTTCTTCGGCCGCGACCCGCGAACGAAGGAGCTCGTCAAGGATCTCTCGGACGACGAGATCTGGAACCTCAAGCGCGGCGGCCACGACTACCGCAAGGTGCACGCTGCCTACGCGGCTGCGATGTCGCACAAGGGCCAGCCGACGGTCATCCTGGCGCACACCATCAAGGGCTACACCCTGGGCAAGCACTTCGAGGGCCGTAATGCCACGCACCAGATGAAGAAGCTGACGCTCGACGATCTCAAGACGTTCCGCGATCTCCAGCACATCCCGATCTCCGACGAGGAGCTCGAGAAGGATCCGTACATGCCGCCGTACTACCACCCCGGTGCGGACGCTCCCGAGATCCAGTACATGCTCGATCGTCGTAGCAAGCTCGGCGGATTCGTCCCCGAGCGCCGCGTCGACGTCAAGCCACTGCCGCAGCCCGGCGACGACACCTACAAGACGCTTCGCAAGGGCTCGGGCAAGCAGGAAGTCGCCACCACCATGGCGCTCGTGCGCGTCATGAAGGAGCTGTTGCGAGACAAGGAGATCGGCCACCGAATCGTGCCGATCATTCCCGACGAGGCCCGCACGTTCGGTATGGACTCGTGGTTCCCGTCGCTGAAGATCTACAACCGCAACGGCCAGCTGTACACCTCGGTCGACTCGGAACTGATGCTCGCCTACAAGGAGAGCTCGGTCGGTCAGATCCTGCACGAGGGCATCAACGAGGCAGGCTCCACGTCGTCGTTCACCGCGGTGGGTACCTCGTACGCGACGCACGGCGAGGTCATGATCCCGCTGTACATCTTCTACTCGATGTTCGGCTTCCAGCGCACCGGCGACGGTCTCTGGGCTGCCGCGGATCAGATGGCCCGCGGGTTCGTGCTCGGTGCCACGGCAGGTCGCACCACCCTGACCGGTGAGGGTCTCCAGCACGCCGACGGTCACTCGCTGCTGCTGGCGTCGACCAACCCCGCGGCGGTGGCCTACGACCCGGCGTTCTCCTACGAGATCGCGCACATCGTCAAGGACGGTCTGCGTCGCATGTACGGCGGAACCGAAGGTGTCGAGGGCTTCGGCGGCGAGAACATCTTCTACTACATCACCCTGTACAACGAGCCGTACGTACAGCCGGCCGAGCCCGAGAACCTCGACGTCGAGGGACTGCTCAAGGGCATCTACCGGTTCGCAGAACCGCAGGAGGGCGACGGACCCGAGGCACAGCTGCTCGCGTCCGGCGTCGGCATTGTCTCGGCCCGCAAGGCACGTGAATTGCTGTTCGAGGAGTGGGGCGTTCGTTCGGCCGTGTGGTCGGTCACCTCGTGGGGCGAACTGCGCCGCGACGGCGTCGAAGCCGAGAAGGAGTCGCTGCGCAACCCGGGTGCCGACAAGCGCGTTCCGTTCGTCACCTCGGCCCTGGCCGATGCCAACGGCCCGGTCATCGCGTCCTCCGACTGGATGCGCGCCGTGCCGGATCAGATCCGCCAGTGGGTTCCGGGCGATTACGTCACCCTCGGAACCGACGGCTTCGGCTTCTCCGACACCCGCCCGGCTGCACGACGGGTGTTCAACGTCGATGCCGAGTCCATCGTCGTCGCCACACTGTCCGCTCTCGCGGCATCGGGCGAGATCGACAAGTCCAAGGCCGTCGAGGCTGCCGAGAAGTACAAGATCGACGACGTCACCGCAGCTCCGACGTCGTACGCCGATACCGGCTCGGCGTAGGTCTTTGCCGTGATCGGCCGACCCCCGTTCCACCTCGCGACGAGAGTCCAGCGCGAGGTGGGCGGGGGTCGGGCGTAGGTTCTCCTTATGTCCGATGCGAAACCCGATTCACCGGACAGTTCGTCCGCGCGTGATGTCTCCCGGCGCGACGCTTACCGTGAGGCGTTGCGTGAGTCGTTGGCTCGTGACTCCCCGGCCCGTGACTCCCCCACCCGTGATTCGCTCACGACCGACAACGAGGTCCACCTTCCGGTCAACTCGTTGGCCCCTTCGCGCCAGAAGCGCGACCCTTTGCCCGACGCCCTGTTGCGACGCGTCAAACAGTTCTCCGGCCGCCTCTCGACCGAGGCAGTGACCACGATGCAGGGCCAGTTGCCGTTCTTCGGCGACCTCGACGCCGCCCAGCGGGCCAGCGTTCAGCTGCTGATCCAGACGGCCGTCGACAACTTTCTCGAATGGCTCAAGAATCCGAACAGCGACATTCGATTCAGCCTCGACGCCTTCCAGGTGATCCCACAAGACCTTGCCCGACGCCTCACGCTGCGTCAGACCGTCGACATGGTTCGGGTGGCGATGGAGTTCTTCGAGCAGTGGCTCCCTGCGCTCGCCCGCAACGACCAGCAGTTGGTCGCGCTGACCGAGGCCGTGCTGCGGTACGGCCGCGAGCTGGGGTTCGCAGCGGCGTCCGTGTACGCCAGTGCAGCCGAGTCACGAGGGGCGTGGGACACCCGCCTCGAAGCCCTCGTCGTCGACGCCGTCGTCCGGGGCGATACCGGATCGGACATGCTCTCCCGTGCTGCCACGTTGAACTGGGACGCCACTGCACCCGCGACGGTATTGGTGGGCACTCCCCCGGACGATCGCGGCGTATCCGTCGTGGGCACCGTGCACTCCGTCGCTCAGAAGCACGGTCGAGCTGCGTTGGCGGTGGTTCAGGGGACCCGACTGGTGATGGTGGTCAGTGGCCAGCTCGACGACACCGCGGCGCATCACGCGTTCATCGACGACATGTTGCAGAACTTCTCCGACGGCCCTGTCGTCATCGGTCCCACCACCCGCACCTTGGGCGCAGCGCACTCGAGCGCGGTGGAGGCCTTTGCCGGCATGCAGGCCGTGGCGGGCTGGCGGGGCGCACCGCGGCCGGTTCACGCCGGCGAGTTGCTGCCCGAACGAGCGTTGCTGAACGACGGGGCAGCTATCTCGGCTCTCAACGATCACGTCGTCGTGCCGTTGGCCGCGGCAGGTTCGGGTTTGGCCGACACACTCGACGCGTACCTCGACTGCGGCGGTGCCGTGGAAACCTGCGCTCGGCAGCTGTTTGTTCATCCAAATACCGTCCGGTATCGGCTCAAGCGCATCGCCGAGGTGACCGGACGTGATCCCACTCACCCACGCGATGCGTACGTCCTTCGGGTCGCGGCAACGGTAGGTAGGTTGGCTCGAACGCATCACGAACCGACATATCCAGCCCCATATGTCACACAGGTCACATTTGGAGAAGTGGTTACGTAACGCCGAACCGCCTTCCGGCGATAGCGGGTCTCCACGAGGCAATTTGTAGGGTTCCCACAAATTGCTTGTCGAGAGTTCATCGAGCGCGACATCACTGATGAGGGGCCCGACAGTGTTCTCTTAACCCTGTGATTGCGTTGCTTGCGCCCGGTCAGGGCTCCCAGACTCCCGGCATGCTGCTGCCTTGGCTCGAAATCCCGGGCGCGGCCGATCGGTTGGCGCTGTGGTCCAAGGCCTCCGGCCTGGATCTCGTGCGACTCGGCACCACCGCCACCGCTGAAGAAATCACCGACACTGCGGTGACTCAGCCACTGGTCGTGGCGTCGGCCCTACTGGCCTTCGAGGAAATCGCCTCGCGTGGACTGTTCCCCGACGACGCCATCGTGGCCGGCCACTCGGTCGGCGAGCTGGCGGCTGCTGCCATTGCCGGCGTGATCTCCTCCGACGACGCGGTATCTCTGGCGGCGGTGCGCGGTGCTGCGATGGCCAAGGCCTGCGCCCTCGAACCGACCGGCATGTCCGCCGTGCTCGGCGGCGACGAAGCTGCAGTTCTGGCCCGGCTGGAAGAACTCGATCTCGCCCCGGCCAACGTCAACGCAGCCGGCCAGATCGTTGCTGCAGGTCTGCTGACCAAGTTGGCGGAACTGGCCGAGAGCGCACCCGAGAAGGCGCGGGTCCGAGCACTTCCGGTCGCAGGTGCCTTCCACACCAAGTACATGGCATCGGCAGGCGACACCGTCGCCGCGGCCGCAGCCGCCATCACTCCGTCCGAGCCGACGCACACCTTGCTGTCCAACTCGGACGGTCAGCCGGTCGCATCGGGTGCCGATGCGCTCACCAAACTCGCTGCCCAGGTCACACGCCCCGTGCGGTGGGACCTGTGCAGCGCGTACCTGCGTACCGCGCAGGTCACCGGACTTGCGGAGCTGCCCCCGGCAGGCGCACTGGTCGGTATCGCCAAGCGTGAACTGCGCGGCGTGCCCAACCTCGGCCTGAAGACACCGGCGGACATCGCCGCATTGGCCGAGCTCGGATAGCTCGGTCACCTTCACACCGCAGTCTCGGTACTGCGGATCGACTTCCACTCCCCGAGTGGCAGAAATGCACAACCGCGTCTCGAAGCACATGACTTCGGCGTTCGACACAGAAGAGAAGGGAGCCACAACAGTGGCCAGCCAGGAAGACCTCATCGCCGGACTTGCAGAGATCATCGAGGAGGTCACGGGCATCGAACCGTCCGAGGTGACCATCGAGAAGTCCTTCGTGGACGACCTCGATATCGACTCGCTCTCCATGGTCGAGATCGCAGTGCAGACCGAGGACAAGTACGGCGTGAAGATCCCCGACGAAGACCTCGCAGGTCTGCGCACCGTCGGCGACGCCGTCAACTACATCCAGAAGCTCGAAGCGGAGAACCCCGAAGCCGCAGAAGCTATCAAGGCCAAGCTCGACGACTCCGCGAGCGAGTGACACGACCCATGACCAACCCATCCACCGCCAACGGACGCTTCCCCAGTGTCGTCGTCACCAGCCTTGCTGCGACCACGTCACTCGCGGGTGACGTCGATGCCACGTGGAAGGGTCTGCTGAACGGCGAAAGCGGAATCGGCACTCTGGAAGACGATTTCGTCACCGAGTACGACCTGCCCGTGCGGATCGGCGGACACCTCGCGGTGAACCCGCAGAGTCTGCTCTCGCGGGTCGAGATCCGTCGCCTGAGCTACGTGGAGCAGTTGTCCACGGTGCTCGGTCGTGAGGTCTGGAAGAACGCCGGCTCGCCCGACGTCGATCCCCTTCGCCTCGGCGTGTCGATCGGTACCGGACTCGGTGGCGGCGATTCTCTCATCGACGCCAACGACAAGATGAAGGCCGGCGGTTACCGCAAGGTGTCCCCGCTCGCCGTTCAGATGGTCATGCCGAACGGCCCAGCAGCGGTCGTCGGGCTCGAGCTCAAAGCACAAGCCGGCGTCATCACGCCCGTCTCCGCCTGCTCCTCGGGATCGGAAGCCATTGCGCATGCATGGCGGATGATCGTGATGGGCGACGCGGACATGGTCGTCACCGGCGGCGTCGAGGGATACATCGACGCGGTTCCGATCGCCAGCTTCTCCATGATGCGGGCGATGAGCACCAACAACGACAACCCGAAGGGTGCGTCACGTCCGTTCGACAAGGATCGTGACGGCTTCGTCTTCGGTGAAGCGGGTGCGCTCATGGTCATCGAGACCGAGGAGCACGCCAAAGCACGCGGCGCAACGATCCACGCCCGCCTGCTCGGTGCCGGAATCACCTCGGACGGGTTCCACCTCGTGGCCCCCGACCCCGAGGGCAAGGGTGCCGCGCGTGCGATGCAGCGCGCCATCGAGACCGCAGGCCTGCAGAAGTCCGACATCACCCACGTGAACGCACACGCAACGGCAACTCCCATCGGAGACACCGCCGAAGCGCTGGCGATCAACAAGGCAGTCGGAAATCACGCAGCGGTGTACGCACCGAAATCCGCTCTGGGCCACTCGATCGGTGCCGTCGGCGCCCTCGAGTCGGTACTGACGGTGCTGGCAGTGCGAGAGGGAATCATCCCTCCCACACTGAATTTGGAGAACCAGGATCCCGAAATCGATCTCGATGTCGTCAAGGGCGAGCCCCGCGTCGGACAGATCGACTACGCGATCAACAACTCGTTCGGATTCGGTGGGCACAACGTAGCGCTCGCCTTCGGTAAGGCGTGATCCACTGAGTCGACTTCTCGACTCAGCGAATCCCGCTCTCGCAGTGCATGATCCGAGCTGGGGCCGTTCTTTCGACGGACGGTCCCGGCTCGGGCCTCGCCCCCGCCAGGGGCCCTGAAGAAGGACAACGCGATGACCATTCTGGCCCCTGTCACACGATCCGGCACCTCTACCGATCCGCGCGACCCCCTGACCCGCCTCGAAAAGCTCTTCGACGCCGGAACCACTGTCCCCCTGCATGATCGGGACAAGTCGGGAATTCTGGCCGCATCGGGCGAAATCGACGGCGTCCACACCATCGCCTACTGCTCCGACGCCACCGTCATGGGCGGTGCCATGGGGGTGGACGGCTGCAAGCACATCGTTGCCGCGATCGACACCGCCATCGAACAGCGCGCCCCGATCGTCGGCGTCTGGCACTCGGGTGGTGCTCGCCTCGCCGAGGGCGTCGAGGCTCTCCATGCCGTCGGACTCGTCTTCGAGGCCATGGTGCGAGCGTCCGGCCTCGTCCCACAGATTTCCGTCGTCCTCGGTTTCGCAGCCGGTGGTGCAGCGTACGGTCCCGCCTTGACCGACGTCGTCATCATGGCTCCCGAGGGACGCGTATTCGTCACCGGACCCGACGTCGTTCGCAGCGTCACCGGCGAACAGGTCGATATGGAGTCGCTCGGGGGCCCCGACACGCACCACAAGAAGTCCGGGGTCTGCCACATCGTCGCCGACAGCGAGATGGACGCGTTCACCCGCGCCCGCCGTCTGGTGTCGATGTTCTGCGAGCAGGGCGTGTTCGACATCGCCGCCGCAGAACACGGCGACACCGATCTACGCGCACTGATGCCCGAATCCAACCGTCGTGCCTACGACGTGCACCCGATCATTCACGAACTGCTCGACAACGTCGAAGGCGAATCGACGTTCGAGGAGTTCCAGGGAGGCTGGGCTCGCAGCATCGTCATCGGTCTCGGCCGCATCAGTGGCCGCACCGTCGGCGTGATCGCCAACAACCCCATCCGACTCGGCGGCTGCCTGAACTCCGAAAGTGCCGAGAAGGCAGCGCGTTTCGTTCGTCTGTGCGATGCCTTCGGTATTCCGCTCATCGTGGTCGTCGACGTGCCGGGCTACCTGCCGGGCGTCAGCATGGAATGGGAAGGCGTCGTTCGCCGCGGAGCGAAGTTGCTGCACGCGTTCGCCGAGGCCACCGTTCCCCGCGTCACGCTGGTCACGCGCAAGATCTACGGCGGCGCGTACATCGCCATGAATGCCCGCGCACTCGGTGCCACCGCGGTCTACGCCTGGCCCGGCTCCGAGGTCGCCGTGATGGGCGCGAAGGCGGCCGTCGGCATCCTGCACAAGAAGGCGCTCGCCGCCGCACCGGAAGAAGAGCGTGAGGCACTGCACGACCGCCTCACCGTCGAGCACGAGAGCATCGCAGGCGGTGTCGATCGCGCAGTTGCCATCGGCGTCGTCGACGAGGTCATCGAGCCCAGCAAGACCCGAAGCACGGTTGCCAAAGCTCTCGCCGCGGCACCGGCGGCTCGCGGAAATCACAAGAACATCCCACTCTGATCGACGTCGACCGCTACCTACTGCGGTCCGTCAGCCCTGCCCCGAGAACCCACCCCGGTTGGGAACCCACCCCGGTTGGGATCAATGCGCCTTTCAGGCACTCCATGTGCAAGAAAGCCACATTGATTCACACCGGGGACGGGCGAACGAGGTCAAAGGACGGGCAAACGAGGGCAATCGAGGCCGGTCAGCCCTGGATCCATCGGTGATCGTGGGCCAGTCGAACGACGGCCGATCGCACGTCGAGTATCTGCGCAGCCGTCAGCGTGCCGTTCGACGTCAGTAGTTGCTCGGTCAGCTCGGTGGTGAAGTCCGCCTCGGACAGGACGTCCGCGCCTGCGTCGTGGCGCTGGTGACCACTGACGGGTGCGGTGTTGTGAAATGGGACGTCGGGTTTGTGCCGGGTAACCAGAGCGGTCGACGTCGGCCCGTCGATGATCTGGACCTCGGTGGCCTTCAGACCACGGTCACCGTCTACGGCAACGTATTCGACGCGTACTCCCGGTGCCAACAGTCGTTTGTCGAAGTCCAGATCGTTGACGTGGATGAACACGTCCTCGCCGCCCTCGTCCGGCGCTACGAATCCGTACCCCTTGAACTCGTCGAATCGAATGACTCTTCCGGTCGACAACATCGAACTCACCACTCCACGGTCGTTCCCACATGCCTACCCCAGGCACGAACGCGAAACTACCGCCGTGACGAATCCTCGGCAACCGCTGCTAACCGACGTTGCGGCTGAGCCAGGTCACTTCTGCTCCTGCGCCTCCGGTGCGGAACGGCTCGAGTGCGGCATCCCAATCCGAGCCGAGCGCGTGCTCCACGGCGGCGGCGAGGTTGCCTTGGTTGTTCTCCATCAGCGCGCGCAGTCGCATCTCGCCGAGCACCACGTCCCCGTTGGCACTCGTCGATCCGCGCCAGAGACCCAGGCCGGGTACGTGCGAGAACCGTTCGCCGTCGACACCTTCGCTGGCATCCTCGGTCACCTCGTAGCGCAGCATCTGCCAGGAGCGCAGGATGCCGGCGAGCTTCGCCCCGGTGCCCACGGGCCCGATCCAGTCCGTGGTGGCACGCAGCTGACCGTCGGAAGCCGGCTGCGCGGACCACTTCAAATTGGCACGGCAATCGAGGGCGTCGGACAACGCCCATTCGACATGCGGGCACAGCGCAGCGGGCGACGAGTGGATGTACACAACACCCGACGTCGCATCTGCGAATTGGTTCGATCCACGCATTCCACTACCTCCAGCTTCGACGAGGGACGTCTTCCCCAACGACCTCGACATGCTCGAACTGGTTGCAGCGATTCAACGCGTGTGTGTACTAGTGTGCCCCGAGTTGCCCCTGTTGCGCCAGTGCAATCTGTGAACGGTGGTGTTTCACCCGGCCAGGACGGCGTCGGAGAGCTCGGGCCAGAGCGGTTTGGCCCAATCTCCGAAGTTCCGATCGGTCAGCACCACACACGCGATCCTCACCGACGGGTCCACCCACAGGAACGTCCCGGCCTGTCCGAAGTGGCCGAACGTAGCCCTCGAGTTGTTACTCCCAGTCCAGTGCGGGGTCTTGTCATCGCGCAGCTCGAACCCCAGACCCCAATCGCAAGGCTTGTGCGATCCGTACCCGGGCACGATTCCGTTCAGGCCGGGAAACTGCACGTCGACGGCCGAAGACAGTGTCTGCGACGCGAGGAGAGTCGGTTCCAACAGCTCCGCGGCGAACTTGGTCAGGTCTGCAACGGACGAACGGGCACCGTGACCGGCCGACCCGGGCAGCGACGTGTCGACCATCCCGAGCGGACCGCAGACGGCCTCATCCAGGTAGTCGGGAAAGGTAATTCCCGACTCTGCTTCGATGAGCTCGGCCAAGACCTCGAATCCCGCGCTCGAGTAGATCCTCTTTGTGCCGGCAGGAGCCTGCACCTTCCGCTCGCCGAACGCCAGTCCCGAGGCATGCGCCAGCAGATGCCGCACAGTCGACCCCTCCGGCCCTGCGGGCTGATCGAGCTCGACGGCACCTTCCTCGACCGCAACGAGCACCGCGTAGGCGGCGAGCAATTTGGTGACCGACGCCAGCTCGAAGACGCGCGCGGTGTCCCCCACCTCCTCCCGCACTCCGGCGTCGGTGACGACGGCAGCACTGACATGGTCGACGGGCCACGAGGCAGTGAGATCGAGGGTAGTCACGACCCCAAAGCCTAATTGTCCGTCGATGCCGGTGGATCGGTCCCCCGCCGGGCTAGTCTCGGACGACAGGAATGGGAGAAATGCGATGTCGGTTGTGTATGGATCGTGCAATCTGTGCGAGGCGATCTGTGGTCTCGAATTCACGGTGGAGAACAACGCGGTGGTCTCGATCCGCGGCGACGAGAAGGACCCACTCTCCCGGGGCCACATCTGCCCGAAGGCTCTGTCGTTGATCGACCTTCATGCCGACACCGATCGGCTCACCACACCGGTCAAGCGGGTGGGTGAGAAGTGGGAGAAGATCGGCTGGGATGAGGCGTACGACCTCGTCGTCGACGGCCTCGTCTCGACGCGGAAGAAGTACGGATCCAACGCTGTCGGGCTCTATCAGGGCAATCCCAACGTGCACTCGATGGGTGCGATGACCCACGGCATTCCGTTCACGGCGCTGCTGCGCACCCGCAATCGGTACTCGGCGACGTCCTTGGATCAGTTGCCGCACCAGCTCGTCGACCATCTGCTCTACGGCCACCAGCTCCTGCTGCCCATCCCGGATATCGATCGAACCGATTTCTTCCTCGTCCTCGGCGGCAATCCGATGGCCTCCAACGGCAGCATGATGACGGTGCCCGACTTCGCCAAAAGAGCACGCGCACTCCGTAAGCGAGGTGGCCGACTGGTCGTGGTCGATCCACGTAAGACCGAAACGGCGGATATTGCCGACACCCACTTCTTCGTTCGTCCCGGCAGCGACGCGCTGCTGTTGCTGGCGATGATTCACACGATTGTCGCCGCCGGCTCCGTCCGTGTCGCCGACTACGTCGATGGTGCCGATCGACTTGCCGATCTCGTCGCCGAATTCACGCCGACGGCGGTGGCACCGATCGTCGGCATGTCGGCAGACGACATCTCCTCTCTCGCACGGGACTTCGCTGCGGCGGAGTCTGCAGTGGCGTACGGCAGGATGGGGGTGTCGACGCAGCAGTTCGGCACGGTGTGCCAGTGGGCGATCCAGGTACTCAACATCATCACGGGCAATCTCGACCGCCCGGGCGGTGCGATGGTGACCGATCCGGCGATCGATCTGATCTCGCAGGGCATCGTCGGCCGCGGACATTTCGACAAGTGGCGCAGCCGCGTTCGCGATCTCCCCGAGTTCGCCGGCGAGTATCCCTGTTCGACGCTCGTCGACGAAATCACCACCGAGGGCAAGGACCAGATTCGTGCCATGGCCGTCCTGTCCGGCAATCCGGTGCTGTCGATGCCCGGCGGCACTACCCTGAACGACGCGTTCGCGGGACTCGATTTCATGGTGTCGTTCGACTTCTACATCAACGAGACCTCGCGGCACGCACACGTAATTCTGCCGCCGACGATGTCCCTCGAACGCGATCACTACGATCTGATCTTCAGTTCTTTCGCGGTACACAACACTGCCAAGTACATGCCCGCAGTCCTACCCAAACAGGCTGACGCCAAGCATGATTGGGAGATCTTCCGAGACCTGTCACTGCGCTACAAGAACCGCATGGCAGGCTCCACCGTCGATCGCCTGAAGGCACGACTGACTCCGAAGAGCGTCATCGGCGAGGCCCGTCTGCGCCTGTCCCCTGCTCGCACGCTGGATATCCTGCTCCGTAGCCGACGAAAAGGGTTGTCGCTGAGGAAGCTTCGAGCCAACCCGCACGGCATCGATCTGGGACCGCTGCGTCCGGGCTTTCCCCAGAAGCTGAAGACCAAGGACAAGCGCGTTCAATTGATCCAGGACGTCGTGGTCGGTGAACTGCCTGCCCTGGTGGACCTGATGCACTCGAGCGCGGTTCCCAAGGACGACGAGCTCCTGCTGATCGGTCGACGACATCTACGTAGCAACAACTCGTGGATGCACAACACCGCTCGACTCACCAAAGGCAAAGCGCGACATCAGCTTCTGGCCCACCCGAACGATCTCTTCCAGCGCGGGATCGAGGACGGTTCGATGGTGTCGGTCACCTCCGCGGCCGGTACCGTCGACATCGAGGTTGCGGCGTCCGAAAAGATGATGCCCGGGGTGGTGAGCATGCCGCACGGATTCGGTCATCAGCGCCCCGGCGTGCAGCTCTCGGTCGCCACCACTGTCACCGGACCGAGCGTCAACGACATCACCGACCCCGCCCGAGTCGACGCGGTATCGGCGAACGCGATTCTCAACGGCGTTCCGGTGCAGGTGAAGGCCAAGTAGCGCCCCCGATGGAACCACGAGACGGCGTGATTCTGTACGATTCTGCTGGCTCGTACCTGGTACGGGATTGGGGCGGTAGCTCAGTCGGTTAGAGCCGTGGACTCATAATCCATTGGTCGCGGGTTCGAGCCCCGCCCGCCCCACCACGAGCCGGCCGTCGAAATGTGCGAGCCATCAAGGACAGCGGTTGTCCTCGATTGTGGGGACACTGAAGCGATGTGGAACCAGAGCGAGGCATTACCGGGTCGAGTCGATCGCGCGAGCGCATGACTGCGTCGGAATCGCCGTCGCCCGCGTCAGCCCATCCCCCGACGTGGAAGTTCGACTACCCGATCATCCATGCCGAAACGCGGGCGCAGTGGCGATCCTGGTTGTCGCACAATCACAGCTCGACCCGAGGCGTCTGGCTCTGTTCATGGCGGACCGGCACCGACCGACCCCGTTGCCCATATCCCGCGGCTGTCGAGGAAGCCATCTGTTTCGGTTGGATCGACTCCACCAGCAGCATTCTCGACGAGGCCCGCGGCCTGCAGCTGTTCACACCGCGCAGACCCAAGAGCCCCTGGACCAAACTCAACCGAGAACGCGCAGCCGATATGGAAGAACGCGGCCTCATGACCGACGCAGGTCGCCACGCCATTGCTGCCGCGCAGTCGAACGGGTGGTGGACAATCTCCGATCCGGTCGAGAACCTCGAAGAACCGCTCGAGTTGAAGACGGCACTCGACCGTGACCCAGACGCTCGTAACAACTGGGACGACTTCCCTCCCAGCGCCCGTAAACAGATGCTGTGGTGGATTGTCAGCGCCGTTCGAGACGACACTCGTGCAGGTCGAATAGATCAGATCGTGGCCGACGCCGCGATCGGTCGACGTGCCCGCGGCTGACTGGAGCCGTTTCGCGAGCGCCGATCAAGTCCCTACCACCTTGCGATACAAAGCCGACCAATACACCAGCAGTGCAGCAGCATTGGCCCCGAACCACAGCCACGTCAGGAATGCCGCCACCACGCCGGTGACGAAGAATCCCAGCACGAGTGCCACCACCCAGCCGAGTAGGTAGGCGAGGATCGTGGTGACCGCCGCGGCGGTACAGCGCCACGGGGATTGCTTCACGGTGTGTAGTGCAGCGCGCAGAGGGTTTCGGCGACCGTCCACTGCCGCTGGAAGTATCAGCAGCGCAATGACTATGACGACAGCCGGGAGCAGGGGGAAGAGAATTGCGAGCGCAACGGCCGCCCCGGTCAGCACCACGCACCACGCCAGTACCCGCGGTCGTCGCCACGTCCGGCTCAGTGCACCCGACGCGTTGCCGTCCACCACATCGAGTGCCGTCGAGGCGGTGAACCACAGCGCACACACCACCGTTGCGGCGGAAACGACGACCAGCGCAGCGAATCCGAGGGACGACGTCGGAGCCGGATCCCCCACCACGGTCAGCGCCTGAATCAGAGCCGAGACGATCGCCACCGATGCGAGCAGCAGCACCCCTTTCACGGCGCACCGACCGTCGAATTGCGGTCGAGTACGTCCTGCACCGAACCCGAGTAGAGAACGGTTGCGCCGACCTTCACTTCGACGGTACTGGCATCGTCGGACGTGGCCGTACCGGTGATCGCCTCGTTACCGGTTGTCGTCCCGGCACATTCGATGTCCGCCCCGGTGCCCGAGCACACGGGCGCAACCAGGATCTCGATTCCTTGCTCGAACAGAACGTCGTTCACCGCGTAGCGGAGATTCCCGAGTTCGGCTCCCCCGACCGGGGCGAGCGCAGCGGTCTGCGAGCACCCCGCGCAGGCCAGCACCATCACCACCGTGAAGAGCTGCCTACGAACACCGTTCATCGCCCCTGCCTCGTCTCGTACGCAATCAGTCTGGCGTGCTGGTCGAGGTGTTGCTGTTCCAGAGCAGCGTCGGTGATGGTGCTCAGGTCGAACGGGGCGGGCAGGAGGAGTTCGGTGTTGCGGTCGAGGCGCGAACCCCGTCGCATCAGCGGATTCTCGGCCCAGTCGTTCGCAGCCAGCTCACGACTACGCGAGGCGAGGTCCAGGTAGCTGCCGCTGTTCCCGGGCGTGATCGGCGACGCGTGATCGAGCACCGTGGTGAACAGCGACAATGTCTCGTCTCTGTTGTCGACGATCTCCACCACCTGCTGTTGCTGCGGAAAGTCGATGCACGACGCGGTGGTGATCTCCCAGAACCCTCGTCCATCTCGCGAATGCGCCACGATTTGATTCTGGTGGGTGTGTCCGTTGAGCCAACCGATCACCACTGGATATTTCAGAAGCAGGTCGATGAATTCGTCTGCGCCGTACAGCTTCACCGACTGTCCCGGCCGCTGTGCACGGTTCTCCAGGGTCAGGCTGTTGTGGTGGGTGTAGATCAGGACGAGCTTGCGCTCGGCCTGCGCCTTCTCCAATTGCTGAGTGAGCCAATCGAACTGCTCCTCGGGCACCGCCCCGTCGGGGCCGGCGACGGCGTTGCAGGTGTCGAGTCCGAACGTGCGAACGTTGGGAGTCGGGTCCGCCGCCCACCAGGTTTCACCCGAGTCGAGGTTGTGCTGGGTGAAACCGTGCCCGATCGGCCCTGGGGTGGGAGTCGTCTCGAAGTGCTCCTGCATGAACTCACGCTGCTCGAAGAGGTACCGAGCCGGATCTGCCGACACTGCTCGAAACCCGGGCCGGGCACCGGATCCGACCCCGAGCGCATCGACCATCCTCTGCAGCGGACTACCTGTCGATGCGTACCCGGCCAATGCCGAGGTGGCCGTCGCTTCGAGTGTGTACGCCTTGCGTCCGCCGACCGCGAGGGCATGCAGCTGAGAGGAGAGATCGAACGTGCCGAGCAACAACGTGTCGTGATTGCCGTAGACGGAATACCACGGGACGGGTAGCCCCACCGATTCGACGGTCCCCGACATCGCCTGCGTCAACAGATCGGGAAGCGTCGGAAATCCGTAGTCCCCGAACGACCCTCCCGACGGATCGCCCGGCCGATACGCCCACTGCGCCTCGGGCCACGCTTGCACGCCCTCGAAGACGTCGGATGCGCCACTCGTAGGCCGGACCGCGACGCCGTCGAGAACGTCTATGTACCAACGAAGTTCGAGATGAGAATGCATGTCGGCGCTGTCACCGGTGACAACCGCGGCCCCCATGGGAGCGCCGGTGACCGAACTGATTCGTGCATCCGCAAATGCCTTCACCATCGCTGCCGTGACGTGCACGGTCAGCGGGTCCTGCGGGTGGAAGGCCGAGCCCCACGCCGCATGGTCGGAGACGATCATGGGCTCGATCCGACCGGGCGATTGCGCATCGATGACATGCATGTCCGACAGGTGCCCCAGGTAGAGCAACGACCGCCTGGCCTGCACCCGAGACGCGCTGGGTGCCCGCCCGAGGATGTCGAGGCGAGGGACGTAGGGCTCACCCGGCCCCGCAGCAAGCACCCGGTACCGACCGGGGCCGGTCGACGATCTCAGGATGGTCTGCGCCAGCGTTCCGCCGACATCTGCCTCTCCTGAAGCCGGCTGCGCCCGAGCGACAAGGGCGTGGCCCAGAACCTGCGGTGCGATTCCCCATGCCGCGGCGAGGGTGCCCACCCGAGTGACGAATTGACGACGCGACAGACCAGCCATGGAACTCCCCGAATCCGAGAACCGCACCACATGCGCCTCGCATCCGACGAGGTGACTGCCTATTTTTACAGGGAAAACCGCCGACTGGTTGGAATTCGAGCCTTCATGGCACCACTGTGACCGGCCAGCGGCCCGCCTTGACCAGTCGCACTGCCACAGATCCCGCCAATCGGTGCCCGGCGCGTTCGGAGGCCCCCACCACGACGGCGTCGGTGCGGAGTCCATCGGCAACCGCGACGAGTCCGTTGTAAGGATCACCCTGCGCAGTGCGGAATTCCCAGCGAACCTGCTCTCGCTCCCCGAAGCGGGCCACCGAGGTTCTGATGTAGTCGAGGAGTTCGTCGGCGATCTGTCGGCCCGTTTCCACCATCGAGATCCCCGCCTGGCCCCACGACGCGGTGACGATGGGCTGCACGTAGACCAGCACCAGAAGCGATTGTTGCCTTCGGGCCAGTCCTCCGGCGTATGCGGCGGCCCGCCAGGACGAATCCGAGCCGTCGACGCCCACCACGATGGACTTCGGGCCGTCGTGGCCGTACTCGAATCCCGTAGATTCCTGCGCATTGCTCACGACATGAGGCTACTGCCAGCCCGTTGGTGCAGGGACCCCGGCGCAGGGCGGTACGGTTGATGTGCTGCGCAACCGGTTTGCCCGGCATGCGCCACACGACGGGAGAAGCAATGACCGACGACGAACAGTTCGACGCTCCGTCGACCGACCCGGCAACTGTATTCGCCGCTCTGGCCGACATCGTGTATCGCGGCAGTAGCGCAGAAGAGGTCTACACCGCTATCTGCAACGCCGCGACGATGGTTGTCCCTCACTGCGATCACGCGAGTCTCATGTTGTTGCGCCACGGAAAGGCCGTCACCGTCGCGGCCTCGGATGACGTGGCACGCGTCGTCGACGACATCGAACGCGCCACAGGTCAGGGACCGTGCCTGGATGCGCTGACCACCGAGGCCGTCCAACTCGAGCCGGATTTCAGCAGCCCCACCCAGTGGCCCGCAATGGCTCGGGGTGTCCTGAACCGCACGCCGGTCCGGGGAGCGATGGGGTTCCGCCTCAAGGTCGACGAGCAGAAGGTGGGTGCTCTCAACCTGTTCACCGACACCGCGGGTGCCTTCGATGCCGACACCGCCGACAAAGCCGTCATCCTGACTGCATTCACTTCTGTGACGGTAGGGGCGATGCTGAACGGCCAAGAGGCATCGACCTTGCGCGACGGCCTCGAGAGTAACCGTGAGATCGGCAAGGCGATCGGCCTCATCATGGCGCTGCACAAAGTATCCGACGAAGAAGCGTTCGCACTGCTCCGCAAATCGTCGCAGGATCTGAACGTCAAGATCGCCGATCTCGCATCGACGGTCGTCCAGCGGCACGGCAAGGGCCTGTCGAGCTGAACGAGCCGAGATCAGTGACCGCTCTGCACCTTCTTCGGTAGAGCGAACACCAACGCCAACGCAACGACGCTGAACGCGGCACTGACGGCCATGGCCATTGCGGCACCGTGCAGGAAGCCGGATCCCACGGTATCGGGGCCGGTGATGGTGAGTGAGCCGAACAGCACACTACCGATGACTGCGATACCGATTGCGGAGCCGACGCGCTGCATCGTCGAGATGACGCCGCTCGCGGCCCCTGCGTCGTCGCGGTCGACGGTTGCGACGATGAACTGCGCGTTGGGAGCGATGAACGCGCCGTTGCCCAAGCCCGCGATGAACAGCGGGACCAGCAGAGTCCAATGGGAGATGGTGTCGGCGGAACTGGTCGCCAAGATGATCCACAGCCAGATCAAGCCGATCGACACCAGCGATGCGCCGAGGATCAGTACGGTGCGGCCGAGTCGGATCGTGAGCTTGTTGCTCTGCGAGGACGCGATGATGCTGCCGATCGCGAACGGTATCGAGACCAACCCGGACGAGAGGGCCGTATTGCCGAGCCCGGTCTGCCACAACAACGAGATGGTGAAGAAGATGCTGGTGAACGCTGCGAAGTACACCAGCGCGAGAATCACACCGCCGGTGAATGCCGGTCGGGTGAACAGTCGCGGCGGCACGAGCGGATTGTGTCCACGACCGCTGTGGATCACCTCCCACCAGCCGAACACTGCAATCAGGCCCACGCCTGCAGCAATGGTCACGTAGGTCCACAACGGCCACCCGAGCTCCTGGCCTTCGATCAGCGGTACGAGCAGCGCGATGAGGCCGGCGGAGATCAGCACCAACCCGAGCCAGTCGATGCCCGGCCTTGCAGTCGGCTCGGATTCATCCTTCTTCGGCAGCAGAACCGCCGCCGCGATCAGACCGACGATGCCGATCGGCAGGTTGACCCAGAAGACCAACCGCCAGCCGTTCTCCTCACCGAAAGCCTGGATGATCAACCCGCCGACGATCGGCCCCAACGCAGTCGACACTCCGATGACCGCACCCATGATCGCAAATGCCTTGCCGCGCACAGGACCTGGAAACAGCAGTTGAATGAACGCTGTGACAGCGGGCACGAACATTCCGCCTGCCAGACCCTGAACCACTCGGGCAACCACCAACTGCAGATCGTCCTGAGCGAGTCCGCAGGCAAAGCTGGCCACCGTGAACAGAGCGAGACCGGTGAAGAACACCCACTTGTGCCCGATCCGATCCCCGACCTTGCCCGCCGGAATCAGGGCGAGACCGAACGCGAGCGCGTAGCCCGAGATGATCCACGACAGAACGGATTCCGATGCCTCCAGCGTCGTGCTGATCGTCGGCAATGCGACGTTGACGATGGTGGTGTCGAGCAGGGCCATGAACATGCCGAGCAACAGAACCACCAGGGCTTGCCAGGCGCGCTTGGGTACCTCGATCGCCGGTGGGGTCGCTGACGCAATACCGTCGGTCACTGCACTGCCCTTCGTAGTAGTCGCTGAGCAGTATCGACCGAACGGTCTGGTATTGCTAGCCGATCATTGCGGACGCGGCGAACATCCAGGACAGGCCGGTGGCCAGAGCCACGAACCCCGAGGCCACGATTCGACCTGCCCACTGACCTTCCAGCAGAGCCGTTTCCACGCGAGCCGTGTCGGCGTCGGTCGTCTCCATCGGTGTCATGTTCCACTTCCCACCCTGCATCCGCGGCCGTCGTTTCCGGCCGCCGGATACCCCTGGATTCGACGCCGAAACTAGCGCGACTCCACAATGGCCTCCACTGCGTCGAGAAATGGGTGCTGCGCGGTCAGCAGCTTTGTCCTCGCCAGCGGCACCGGAAACCATTCGATGCGGTCTACCTCGGGAAACGATTGCATCTTTCCGGATTTCGGCGGCCACTCGATCTCGAATGTGTTGCTCATCGCAGTGGAGACTTCGAGGTCGGACTCGATCCCGAACGCGGTGACGATCTTCCCGCCGCGCTGCGTGACGGTGCCGAGCTCGATGGGGTTGCCCGCAGGCACCTCGATGCCGACTTCCTCTCGGAACTCGCGCTGAGCCGCCGCCCACGGGTCTTCGGCCTCGGTGAACTCCCCCTTAACTATCGACCACGCACCGTCGTCCTTCCGCGCCCAGAACGGGCCGCCGGGATGGGCGATAAGAACCTCCACCACGTCGGCGTTCACCCGAAACAGCAGAATGCCCGCGCTCTTGTTGACCATGTGATGAGCGTGCCATCAATTCGGTTGCTCACCGTCATCCCGCATCATTACCGTTATCGCGGCTCACGACCTCGATGCGAAGGGCACGACAACATGAACGCGATCGATACCGACAGAGTGTGGTTGATCACCGGAGCAAGCTCAGGGTTCGGCCGACAGTTCGTTCGCGCTGCACTCGATGGCGGCGATCGTGTGGTGGCCACCGCCCGCAGAGTTGCCGATATACGCGAACCCGCCAACGATCGCCTGCTTCGGACACGTCTCGATGTCACAGACCAGCAGTCGATAGATTCGTCGGTGGGTGCGGCCATCGATCAGTTCGGACGCATCGACGTTCTCGTCAACAACGCCGGCTACGGTCTACTGGGAGCGTTCGAGGAGATCGACGAAGACCGCTTCCGAGAAAACATCGACGTCAACTTCTTCGGTCCCTGCGCGGTTACTCGAGCCGTTCTACCCTCGATGCGGGCACGGCAAAGCGGTCACATCGTGCAGATGTCCTCGGTAATAGGCGTGGTCCCTGGCCCCGGCGGGACAGCGTATGCAGCAGCCAAGTTTGCACTCGAAGGTTTCTCCGAAGCTCTGGCCGCAGAGGTACGCCACCTGGGTATCGGCGTCACAATCGTAGAACCCGGACCTTTTCGCACCGATGCGAGCGGTCGATCATTGAAGTGGGGCAACCCACTCGACGATTACGCCGAATTGATCGGGCCGGCGCGAGTCGCCTTCGAATCGACGCACGGATCCCAGCCCGGCGACCCACGCCGCGGCGTCGACGCTGTAATCGAAGCGATTTCGTCGGACGAGCCCCCTCTTCGACTGCCGCTGGGTTCGACGTCGTTCGACTGGATAGATGACTATCTCGTTGGCCGCATCGAGCAGGCCCGCACGGTTCGCCCCTTGGGCATCGACACCGATTTTCGGTGAATTGCCGTCTTTTGACTCGGAGAGTGCCGCGAAAGCGGGTACCAGCTATTGTCTACCGATGCAAGAGCGCGCAGAATCGACCAGGCAGGCCGTACTCGTGGGAGCCGCATCGAGCTTCGACAAGTTCGGCTACGGCACAGCCAGTCTGAGCACCATCATCGCCAACGCCGGCGTCAGCAAGGGTGCGATGTACTTCCACTTCTCGTCGAAGGAAGATCTGGCGCAGGCCGTGATCGAGGCACAGATGGCTCTTGCCACCGCTGCCACCGTCACCATCATCGAGAGCACACCGAAGGCGATCGATGCCCTGATCCTGATCACCAAGGAGTTGGCGCGTCAGCTGCAGACCGACCCCATCGCACGTGGCGGCATGCGGTTGACGTTGGAATCGACGACGGCTCAGAATCCGAATGCGCAATCGTTCGACGACTGGATCGGAATGATCGCGAAGTTGACTGAGCGCGCCCGGACCGAAGGCGACATCGTCGACGACGTGGACACGGCCGCACTCGCCAGGATGATCGTCGCATCGTTCACGGGAGTTCAGACCGTCTCGGAGATGCTCACCGGACGCGCCGACCTCCAGCTTCGGATGACCGAGATGTGGCACCTGTTGCTACCGTCGATCGCCCCTCGCCGGCGACTGGCCCGGATACGAGCGGTAGCCGATGCACCGCTCATCGACTGGAACGATCGCTGAGCGGTAGCCACGGTTCGGGTGTCGCCGTGACGGACATCGCCGAGAGCACGACCCCGTCGTGCTCGAACTGAATGCGGTGAATGCCGTCGGTCGTGTCGCTGTCGACGATGACCGTGCACGGGTTGGCCCATTCGGCGAACCCCAAGAACCTGACCTCGAGGGACGTGAAATCCAGTCCCATGCAACCGGTGGCCAAACGCAACGCCTGACGGGCGGCTTCGAGCATGGTGACGCCCGGTAGGTATTCCACCGAATGATCGAACATCGCCAGGTTCCGCGGATCCGGAGCCACCACGAGCGTCCCGTCCGAGGTATGACGAGCCAGTACTACATCGGAGGGGTCGAGACGGCCGACACCGGCCGGTTCCACCACCTCGGTTCCCGCGGGAAGGTACCGGAAGTGAGGGTCGGCCATGGTCGGCTTGCGGACCTTGGAGTAGACGTCCGGTCCGATGGGACGCACGGACGCCGTTCCGGAGGCGACGACCTGACCGCGGTTGAGCAGTCGAGCCGACAGCTTCAGGTTGTCCAGCGACTCGTCCTCGAATGTGCGATCGGTCGTGATCGACTCGGCGACAAGCGAATCGTCGATGTTGTCGACCGACAGCAGGTCGAGAATGTCGAACCGGAAGTGCTCGATGTAGACCACGTGGTCGAGCGGGACGTCGTGTTCGACGTGACAGAACAGGCTCACTGCCTGCCGTAGCGCCTCGGCGATCATCAACGAATCGTGGGTGCGACGTACGGGTACGAACATGCGATGCGACGTCGGCAGCTGTACCGCCGCACGATGCGTACCGTCGACCGTCTCGTAGTCGGTCAACAGCACGTCCGCCGGAGAGCGTCGATGCACGAGCTGGCGTGGAACGGTGGATGCGTAACTCAAACTCACTTCAAAGCCCCTTAGAACCCGACCGATCCGGCTTTTTCCAGCACTTCCGAGCGTCCCGGATCGCACGAACAGTATGTCGCGAGACACCGACAAAACTGGCATCGGACGGCCTTATTCATTCGATCGATATACAGAAGATTCGGTCACGATCTGATAGCTGTCCGGGACTCTCGGTACCACATGTGCGGTACGTTCTCGCCGACCGATCCGGTCACGGGCGAGCGACCCCGGACAGCAAAAATCCCCGCCCGGACAAGCCGGACGGGGACTGCGCTCCCCCACCTGGACTCGAACCAGGAACCCTTCGATTAACAGTCGAATGCTCTGCCAATTGAGCTATGGGGGATTACCTTGCGGCGTCACACTCTCGTGCGAGCCGTTGGAAACAATAGCGCACACCCCCTTGTGAGTACCAAATCGGGCCCACGAGAGCGCCGGAACAGCTTCCGCTGTGTACCGAATCGCCCTGCTCGAGGTTCGTCGGGCAAGATGGAAGAACGGCCGCACGCTCTACGGAAGGACCCACTGATGATTCGTTTGGTACTGGCGGCTGGAGCTGCATATGTACTGGGAGCCAAGGCCGGACGGGGCCGCTACGAGCAGATTCGCAAGACGGCCAGCGCCGTCGCGTCGAGCCCGGCCACCAAGAAGGCCATCGAGGTCGGCCGTCAGAAGTTGTCCGACTCTCTGAACACGCAGCCGAGACTCGAGCCGATGAAGCCGGTCGACGACGAAGACCAGGTTTTCGTCCCGCGCGATCAGCTGCGGCGCTAACCGACCTCGGCGACGCTTCCCACGGCGAGTTCGAGCAGGCTGCGGCGGTACTGCTCGAGGGCGATGAGATCACCGAACAGGGCGTTGTAGTCGTCCGGCTTCTCCGCAGGCGACATGCGCTGCAGCTTGGACTTCAGTTCGGCGACCTGTTGGCCCACCCACACCTCTTGAAGCCGGGCGAGCACACCGGAGATGTAGCGCGTGAGAGCGTCGTCGGCCACGCGCATCGGATCGACGGCCAACTCCGTCACCAACGACACCACCACGGCGTCCTTGGCCTGCTTGGCCACTGCGTCGACCCACTCCCCACCGCCCAGGCCCGCGGCAGTGCCGCCGGCCGCGGCCACGGCATCACGCACCGCGGCGTACGCCGGATGATGAAAGCTTTCGGGTGGCAGCGAATCGAAGACGGTGCCGGCGACCGCGGGCATCTGCAGCACCGCCTTGAGGGCCTCTCGTTGCGGCCACAGCGTCGGATCGGTGGGGTTCGGACGCGGCGGCCCGGTGGGGGCTTCCGTCGGCGCTGCCTGACGCTTCTCGAAGGGCACGCGTTTACCGCTCGTGTCGCCTCGGGCACCCTTCTTCGCCTCGTCGCGCACGCGGGCGAGCACCATCGCAGTGTCGTCCCAGCCGGTCCACCCGGCGAGCTGCCTGGCGTACTCGTCCCGCAGTGAGGCGTCCTTGATTCGCGCGACCACCGGAACAGTGCGCTTGAGCGCTTCGACGCGCCCCTCGGGCGTGTCCAGATCATGCTCTCGGAGCAGCGATTTGACGACGAAGGCAAACATCGGGGTCCGCCGGGCCACGAGATCGCGAACAGCGTTGTCACCGGATTTCAGGCGCAGGTCGCACGGGTCCATGCCGTCGGGTGCGACGGCGACGAAGGTCTGCCCGGCGATCTTCTGATCCCCCTCGAACGCCTTCATGGCCGCGGCCTGGCCGGCGTCGTCACCGTCGAAGGTGTAGATCACCTCACCGCGAAAGTAGCTGTCGTCCATCATCAGTCGGCGCAGCATCGCGAGGTGGTCTTCGCCGAACGCGGTGCCACAGGACGCCACCGCGGTCTTGACGCCGGCGAGGTGCATCGCCATGACGTCGGTGTAGCCCTCGACGATGACGGCCTGATGCGACTTCGCGATCTCCTTGCGCGCGAGATCCAGCCCGAACAACACCTGAGACTTCTTGTACAGCATCGTTTCCGGAGTGTTGATGTACTTTCCGGGCATCGTGTCGTCGTCGAACAGTTTGCGTGCGCCGAATCCGATAACGTCGCCGCTCTGACTGCGAATGGGCCACACCAATCGGCGCCGGAATCGGTCGATGGGTGTGCCGCGCTTGCCCGGGGTTGCCAGGCCGGCGTCGACTATCTCCTTGGCTTCGAAGCCCTTGCCCAGCAGATGTTTGGTGAGGGTGTCCCAGCCGTCGGGTGCGTATCCACAGCCGTAGGCCAGCGCGGCGTGGCCGTCGAAGTTGCGTTCGGTCAGGTAGTCCCGGGCGGCCTGGGCATCGGGCCCGCTGAGCCGACCGGCGTAGAACTCCTGAGCCGCCGCGTTCGCGGCGATCAAGCGCGCTCGGGTCCCGCGGTCACGTTGGACCGATGGCCCTCCGCCCTCGTAGGAGATCGAGTAGTTCAGCCGATCGGCGAGTTGCTCGACGGCCTCGACGAACGAAATGTGCTCGATCTTCTGGAGGAAGGAGTAGGCATCACCACCTTCGCCGCAGCCGAAGCAGTGATAGTGGCCGTGATTGGGCCGAACATGGAACGACGGAGACTTCTCGTCGTGGAAGGGACACAACCCCTTCATGGAGTCGCCGCCCGCGCGCTTGAGCGAGACGTAGTCGCCGACTATGTCTTCGATCCGTGTGCGTTCGCGAATGGCGGCAATGTCACGTTCAGGAATTCGGCCGGCCACGACTGGAGTCTAGCGTCGAACAAGACGCCCGACACCCGTCGATCAACCCCAGCTGGCCTGAGCCCCGAGCGACCGCTTGTCCACCAGTTCGAGTCGACTCTCGGTGTACGACGCGATCTGATCCACGACGACGCGAGTCCGTTCGGCGTCGCTGTTCGCGCGTTGCCACGCGGGCACCAGGATGGGATCGAGTTCGCCCGGTGCCGAGCGCATCAACCACTCGGCGACGCGATGGATCCGGTCACGTTGACGTTCCTGCCGAATCTTGTGCCCAGCGTCGGACATGACGTACCGCAGTGCCATGGTCTTGAGCAGAGCCACTTCGGACGCGACGATCGACGGCACTACGAGGTCTGCGTCGTACCGCGTCAACGCTGCCGTGCCGTACTTCTGGCGGGTTCCGTCGATGGCAGCCGTGGCGAATCGCCCGACCAGCTCGCTCGTCATGTGCTTGAGCGCCACGGATGCGGTGAGGGTGCCGTCGTATCTGCCGACCGCGACGACGACGTCCATCTTGGACAACCGGCTCGCCGCTTCGATCAACTCGTCGACGTCGAGTCCGCGGAACTCCGAGACACCGAGTTCGGCCAGTGCCCGCTGCTCGATCGGATCGGATAGTGCGCGCAGGTCGATTCTGGCGTCGATGACGCCGTCCTCGACGTCGTGTACCGAGTAGGCGACGTCGTCGGACCAATCCATGGTCTGCGCTTCGAGGCACTTGCGCTTGTCCGGTGCACCGTCGCGTACCCAGCCGAGAATGGCCGAGTCGTCGTCGTAGGCACCGAATTTCGCACCCGGCGCGGGCCTGGTCCACGGATACTTCATCGCGGCGTCGAGGGCGGCGCGGGTGAGGTTGAGTCCCGCGCTGTTGCCGTCGGAGTCGAGGATCTTGGGCTCGAGGCCGGTCAGGATGCGCAGGTTCTGCGCGTTGCCCTCGAATCCGCCGCAATCCTGGGCCACCTCGTCGAGGGCCCGCTCGCCGTTGTGTCCGTAGGGAGGATGACCGATGTCGTGTGCCAAGCCCGCCAGATCGACCAGATCGGGGTCGCTGCCGAGCCCCTCCGCGATGCTGCGCCCGATCTGCGCGACCTCGAGCGAATGCGTCAACCGGGTGCGCGGGGTGTCGCCGTCGCGGGGCCCGGTCACCTGGGTCTTGTCCGCCAGACGACGCAGGGCAGCACAGTGCAAGACCCGCGCCCGATCTCGCGCGAACGCACTCCGATGCGAGGCGTTGTCCGCCCCGGATCGAAGCCCAGCGGTCTTGGGCGGTTCGGGAACGAATCGTTCGACGTCGTGCTCGGAGTATGTGCCGGTCATCTACTGGCCTGCCGTGTAGGAGAAATCAGCGGTGAAGTGCGTCAACTGGTACCACAGCAGAGCGCCTGTCTCCCTGGCTATTCCGTGCGCCTGCGACTCGCGGGTGTAGACGGCAGGCCCGGTGCGGGTGGGCGAGGTCCACGCATCGAGATCGGCGTCGCGCGCCATGGTTCGGGTGCGCAGCGAGTGCCACGGATCGCTGACCAGTACCACCGATGTCTTGCCCTGATCTCGTAGCGTGGCGCTGACAGCTTCGATGCTTTCGAGGGTGTCCGATCCGGTTTCGACGGCCACGATCGCGTCGGCAGGCACGCCCTGATCTATCAGGTAATTGCGACCCGACGCCGCCTCGGTGAACAGGTCACCTTCCTGCTTGCCGCCGACGGTGACGATCTCGGGAGCGATGCCCTGCTCGTACAACGACGCGGCCTGCGCCAAGCGTGCCTCGAACACCGTCGAGGGCGTACCGCTGTACTGCGCGGCACCGAGTACGACGATGGCGTCCGCCGCAGTATGGTCGTCGATCCGAGCCACCTGCCACACGCGCACCGCGGTGCCTGCCACCAGAACGAGGGCCATCAGTATCACTCCCGCGACCAACCGACCCGTCCAGCGTCCGAGCGTTCCGAAGAAGCCCAGCCGCTCGGGACCGGGGTCCGGGGCATACCGGTCGTCGTACGGGTCGCCGTACGAATCTCGGTCGAGAGTTGGATTCACCCCTCGAGTTTGCCAGGCCCGCGCATCTTCGGCGGTCACGGCGCGCCTCGGGAGGTCAGAGCCACCCGCGGTCCTCGGCGACTCGGACCGCTTCGGCCCGGGTGCTGGTGCCGGTTTTTCCGATCGCCGAAGAGAGATGGTTGCGCACTGTCCCTTCCGACAGGTGCACCTGCGCCGCGATGGCACCGGCCGTTCCACCCTTCGACGCTGCGCGAAGAACTTCCTGCTCACGGGCTGTCAGCGGGGAGACGCCCTCGGTGAGAGTCTCGGTGGCGAGGGCGGGATCGACGACGCGCAGTCCCATGTGGACCCGTCGTACGGCGTCGGCCAACTGTTTGGCTGGAGTGTCCTTGACGACGAATCCGGAGGCTCCGGCATCGATCGCACGGCGTAGATATCCGGGCCGGCCGAACGTCGTGACGATCAGCACTCTCGACTCCGGTACCACCTGAGCCAGCTCGGCGGTGACGTCGATGCCGTTCTTGCCCGGCATTTCCACGTCGAGCAGCACGACGTCGGGTCGGTGTTCGAGAACCGCCCCCACCACTTCGTCGCCTCGTCCCACCTCGGCGACGATGTCGAGGTCGTGTTCGAGTCCCAGCAATGCCGCGAGAGCACCACGCACCAGCGCTTGGTCGTCGGCCAGCAACAGTCTGATACTCATGGTGCCGAGACCTCCACCTTGAATCCGCCGGTCGGAACCCGGGCGACCGTCAGTGAACCACCGGCAGCGCTCACGCGTTCACCCAACCCGCGGAGCCCGTTTCCTCCACAGTTTTCCTCGGCCGGCCCGCATCCGTCGTCGACGATGGAAATGCTCGACGGCGTCAGCATCACTCGGCAGTGCCGTGCGTGGGAGTGTCGCACCACGTTGGTCACCGCTTCGCGCAGGACCCAGCCGAACAGTTCGCGGTGTCGCAGTGGAACGACGTCGGCATCCGCGGGCAGCTCGACGTCGATGGCGGCGGCCACCAGAGCTGTTCGTGCGCTTGCCAGTTCGGTGCCGATGTCGATTTGCCGCATGCCGCCGACGGTGCTGCGGACGTCGGCCAGTGCTTGCCTTGCAAGGGTTTCCACCTCGGCGATCTCGACAGCTGCTCGGGCAGCATCGATCTCGAGCAATCTGCCGGCCAGTTCGCTCTTGACAGTGATGACGGTCAGGGAATGCCCGAGAATGTCGTGCACGTCTCGGCTCATCCGCTCACGTTCGGCGACGATTGCCAGATCCGCCAATTGCTGCCTCGCCACGGCCAATTCGTGGTTGCGCTGGAAGACCTGAGTGATACCCCACGCAGCGGCCGAGCTGATCAGCAACTGAAACGCGAAAAAGTTGTCGGGCTCCCAGGACGGGACGACCCGCGGTGCCACTTCGATGGCCACCATCATCACCGCGACCAACGTCCACGCCTGCCGAACCGGCAGCGTCATCATCGCCAGGACCGCAATGTAGATCGTTGCGCCGAATCCGGTGGTTCCGATCAGCGCGCTCATCGCCGCGGTCAGGGCCAGCATTGCCGCGAGCGCGATCCAGGCCTGCCGTACCGGCAGCGGGTGTCCGCGGCGGTGACCGTTGCGAAAGCGCCAGAAGGTGGCTGTGAACACGACTCCGAACCCGACGATCGCGGCAATACCGAGGACCCGTGCCGCCACAGATTCCAACGACAGAATCTCGTTCAACGGATAGATCAGGTAGATCAGCCAGATGGCTCCGAACATCCAGCCGTACCGCCAGACCCTGCCCTCGGGGAGGTCGGCAGTGAACGTGGTCATGTCGCCCACGGTATCTCCGTGGGCGACACGATCGGTGGTTTCCGCGTCAGGCACGCTTGGTGTCTTTCCGGAACAGCAGCGCCGCTCCTGCGATGAACACCACCGCCCACACCACCAGGTTGACCACTGCGACGGCGAGGATTCCTGCGTCGGCCGAGGTGAACGGAGCCCGGGCCACAGTCGCCAGACCGTACAACGGGGTGAACTTCGCCAGCATCGGGAACCAGCCGCTGTCACCGAGCGGGACGAACAATCCGCCGGCCAGGGCGAGGAAGGCCAGTACCGGTCCGAGGATCTGCATGACGTTCTCCGAGGGCAGCAGGTACCCCATGAACAACCCGAATGCGGCGAACACCGCAGATCCGAGCCACGCGATCACTCCGCAGGCGAGCCACACCCAAATCGGCATGTCGGCTCCGAAGAATGCCGCGACGACGAACACCACGACGATCGCTGCAGCACCCATCGTCATGGCGACGAGCATCTTGGTGACGATGTAAGCGACAGGTTTGAGCGGAGTCAGTCGCAGCTGCCTGCTCCAGCCCTGAGCGCGTTCGACGGAGACCATCGCTCCCCCACTCGTGGTGGCCAGCATCGCTCCGTAGACGGCCATGCTGATGGCGATGTAGCCCGTGACGTTGCCGTGCGCGAAAGGGTAGTTGGTCCGGTAGTCCGACTGCGTACCGAAGATGACGAAGAACACCGGGGGCATGACCAACGTGAAGACCAACGTGCGCTTGTTCCGGAACAGGCGACGGATTTCGAGTCCGAGGAACGTGGGCGAAAATCCGCCGTACGCAACGGCTCTGGCAGCGGTGGGGCGGGGCGAGGTCGTGGTCATCGGATACTCCCGGCGAGTTCGGTGTCGGCATCGGTGGTCAGGGCGAGGAAGGCGTCCTCGAGGTTGCGCGAGACGATTTCGAGATCGGTCGCATGTGCATCGTTGAGCAGGTAGCGGGCAACGCAGTCGGAGTCGCGTCCGTGCACGATCACCCGGTCGCCGCGCGTCTCGACCCGGTCGACTCCGGGAAGAGCGAGCAACGTGGACCGGTCGACACCGGGCAGGGTGGCGGTGACCGTGCGTCCCGCCGCGAGATTCTTGACCTCGGCGGCGCTGCCGTCGGCGACGATCTTGCCGTGCCGCACCAGGACGATCCGGTCGGCGTAGGCATCGGCCTCGTCGAGGTAGTGCGTTGCGAACAGCACCGTTCTGCCGGTACTCGCGTCCTGGCGAATGGCGTTCCAGAAGTCACGTCGACCCTCGACGTCCATGCCGGTGGTCGGCTCGTCCAACACCAGCAGATCCGGGTCGGGCAACAGTGCAAGTGCGAATCGCAGTCGCTGTTGCTGGCCGCCGGAGCACTTGGCCACTCGCCGGTCGCCGATGTCGGCGATGCCGGCCCGAGTCAGGACTTCCTTCACCGACCGAGTTCGGGCGAACAGGGCCGCGGTCAGTTCGACGGTTTCGCGGACGGTCAGGTCGCGAAGAAGTCCGCCGGTCTGCATCACCGCCGAGATGCGCCCCTGAGCGATGGCGTCGGCGGGCGTTCCTCCGAACACCGAGACCGTCCCGGTGGTGGGTGTGGCCAGGCCGAGCATCATGTCGATGGTCGTGGTCTTGCCGGCACCGTTCGGTCCGAGAAAAGCGACTACCTCGCCCGGCTCGATGGACAGGTCGATTCCGTCCACCGCACGGACCGATCCGTATGTCTTGGTGACGCCTCGCAGTTCGACTGCCTTCGTTGTGGTCATGACAGCTACTCTGCTGCGATCCGAGCCTGACCACCTCGACCGAGCGTCACGATTGCACGATGACAACTGTCATGGATCGACCTGCTCGATTCGGACACGCTGGAGCCGGTAGATTTCAGCGCATGGCAGTCCAGCACCGGCGGCATTCCAGCGCCACAGTCCGTAGGTCGGTCCATCGATTCCGTCGCCTCACCGCAACAGGTGCTCTGACCTTGTTCGCTGCGGTTCTCCTCGCCCCCGGCGTCGCCTCCGCCGAGGCACCGTCGCGCCTCGCCACCCAGATCACCGACAACGTGCAGGCACTCGATCCGGACTCGCTGGCCGAGGTGCAGACCGCCATCGACGACCTGTACGGCGGCAGCCAGGTCAGGCTGTGGGTCACCTACGTTGCGGATTTCGACAACATGTCGGCGGCGAACTGGGCCGAGCAGACATACCAACGGAGCGATCTCGGTCAGCGTGACGTCCTGCTCGCAGTAGCCACCGTCGATCGGTCGTACTACCTCGGCGTCAACACCGGGCTCTCGCAGATCACCACGGCGGAGCAGGACGACATTCGTGTCAACGACGTCGAACCTGCACTGGGCGAAGAGGATTGGTCGGGAGCGGCCATAGCTGCGGCCGGCGCTCTCGGCGAGGCCTATGCGTCGAGCGGTGGAGGTGGGTCGTCGGCACCGCTGCTGATCGGTGTCGGGGTGTTGGCCGTCGCAGGCGGCGGAGCTGTTGTCTACTCCTCACGGCGCAAGAAGGCTCGAGTGGCCGCCGAGGTGGAAGCGGTGGCGAAGATCGACCCGAGTGACCCAGCAGCATTGGCCCAATTCCCGATCGACGTTCTCGACACCCGCGCCAAGGAAATTCTGATCGAAACCGACAACGCCGTGCGAGCCAGCGAGGAGGAATTGACCCTGGCCCGAGGCGAATTCGGCGATTCGGCAGCCGCTCCGTTCATCACTGCGTACGACAACGCAAAGAAAGCTCTGGCCTCTGCTTTCGAGATCCGTCAGCGGCTCGACGACGCCATTCCCGAAACCCCCGATCAGCGACGGGCGATGCTCGTCGAGATCATCTCCTCGTGCGGCCAGGCAGATCGCGAACTCGACTCTCGGGTCGAGGAATTCGACGGATTCCGCGACCTCGTCATGAACGCCGGCTCGCATCTCGACGAGCTCACCCAAGCCATCATCGGCTTGACGGTGCGCATTCCGCAGTCCGAAGCCGTACTCGCTCAGCTGCATTCGGAATTCTCCGAGACCGCACTGAAATCGATTGCCGACAACGTCACGATGGCCAAGGATCGAGTTTCCCTGGCCGAGGAGAACATCGAAGCCGGCCGCAAGGCCGCAGCACTTCCACCCGGAAAGCAGGGCCCGGCCGTGACCGCGATTCGGACCGCGGAGCGAGCTGTCGATCAGGCGAAGTCGTTGCTCGACGGAGTCGACCATGCCCGCGACGACATACGGCACGCAATAGCCACCCTGCCCGACGCCATCGCGGACGTCCGCCGGGACATCGAGCAGGCTCGCGGACTGACCGAACACGGCGGTACCGAACTGCAGGCGGCGATGGCCGCGGCACAGACGGCATTGAAGAATGCGGAGACGGCACAGTCGAGCGATCCGCTCGGTAGCTACACCGCCCTTGCCGCAGCAGATTCCGAACTCGAGAAGATCGTCGACGAAGCATCGGCCGAGAAGGCCGCCGAGGATCAGCTGCGGGCGCGTCTGGAACGCGATATTGCGGCTGCTCAGGCGCAGATCACTGCTGCTGCGGACTACATCTCGACGCGCCGCGGCGGCGTGGGTGCCGATGCTCGAACGCGTTTGTCCGAAGCCGAACGGCATCTCGGTGCAGCTCGTCAGCTCGAGCCGGACAATCCCGACGAGGCTCTCAAGCACGCGCATGCCGCCAGCCAATTGGCTTCGCGCGCATCGCAGATCGCCCAGTCCGATGTGCAGAACTGGGAAAATCGGCACGGTCCACGCGGCGGCAGTAGCGGCGGCAACGTAGCAGGCGCCGTGCTCGGCGGAATCCTGATCAACAGCGTGCTGCGCGGCGGCGGAGGCGGATTCGGTGGTGGATTCGGCGGCGGCGGGGGCTTCGGCGGCGGTGGAGGCGGAGGCGGCGGCTTCGGTGGCGGCGGCGGCCGCTTCTGATTCGACCCAGACATGCGACAGGGCCCGATCTCTCACCGAGAGATCGGGCCCTGTGTATTGCCTACAGCCCTACGCGCCGATCAGACGGGCGGCGATGTAGCCCTCGACCTGATCGAGAGCCACGCGCTCCTGTGCCATCGTGTCGCGCTCACGAATGGTGACGGCGTGGTCGTCGAGGGTGTCGAAGTCGACGGTGATGCAGAACGGGGTACCGATCTCGTCCTGGCGACGGTAGCGACGGCCGATGGCTCCGGCGTCGTCGAATTCGACGTTCCAGTACTGACGCAGTTGCTGCGCAAGATCTTTCGCCTTCGGCGTCAGGTCGGCGTTACGCGAGAGCGGAAGCACCGCGACCTTCACCGGGGCAAGACGACGATCGAGCTTGAGCACGACACGCTTGTCGACGCCGCCCTTGGCGTTGGGTGCCTCGTCCTCTGTGTACGCGTCGACGAGGAACGCCATCAGCGAGCGCGTCAGACCTGCCGCCGGCTCGATGACGTACGGGGTGTACCGGGTGTCGGTGGCCTGCTCGTAGTAGCTCAGGTCCTGGCCCGACGCCTTCGAATGCACCGTCAGGTCGTAATCGGTGCGGTTCGCGACGCCCTCGAGCTCACCCCAGGCGCTGCCCTGGAAGCCGAAGCGGTACTCGATGTCGACGGTGCGCTTGGAGTAGTGCGACAGCTTTTCCTTGGCGTGCTCGTACAGCCGCAGGTTCTCCGGATCGATGCCGAGATCGGTGTACCACTTCATGCGGTAGTCGATCCAGTACTGATGCCACTCGTCGTCCTCGCCGGGCTTGACGAAGAACTCCATCTCCATCTGCTCGAACTCGCGAGTGCGGAAGATGAAGTTTCCCGGCGTGATCTCGTTGCGGAAGCTCTTGCCGATCTGGCCGATGCCGAACGGCGGCTTCTTGCGTGAGGTCGTCAGCACGTTGGCGAAGTTGACGAAGATGCCCTGGGCGGTCTCGGGGCGAAGGTAATGCAGCCCCTCTTCGTTGTCGACCGGGCCGAGGAAGGTCTTGAGCAGGCCGGAGAATGCGCGTGGCTCGGTCCACGAACCGGGCTCACCGGTCTCCGGGTCGCGGATATCGGCGAGTCCGTTCTCGGGCGGGTGGCCGTGCTTCTCCTCGTAGGCCTCGATGAGGTGATCGGCACGGTAGCGCTTGTGGGTGTGCAGCGACTCGACGAGCGGATCGGAGAACGTCTCGACGTGGCCGGAGGCCTCCCACACCTGGCGCGGCAGAATCACCGACGAGTCGAGCCCGACGGTGTCGTCGCGGCTGGTGACCATGTTGCGCCACCACTGCTTCTTGATGTTCTCCTTGAGCTCGACGCCGAGCGGACCGTAGTCCCAGGCCGACTTCGTACCGCCGTAGATTTCGCCGCAGGGGTAGACGAGACCTCTGCGCTTGGCGAGGTTGGCGACGGTTTCGACCTTGGACTTGGGTGCCACTGGCGGAGCTCTCCATCTTCGGTTACATCGTGTAAGAGGTGACGTGGGCGGTTTTCGCCCTGATCAGACTATCTGGCTCGGTCGTCGATTCCGAACAGCGGTCGGGCACCGAAATTGACATGCGCACCTGTGCATATCACAATGAATATGATTTGCAATAACGATGACTGCACTAGCCTGAGTTCATGACGTCGACCGTGCAGGGAGAATTCGACAACCGACCGGTGACCGAAGGAGCCGCAGCCATGTCCACGGTGCACACCCACAGAACCGACTCGTCCATGGAGACGGCGGCGCATCTGCAGGATCCGGAACGCCCGGTGCACGACGACCCGTTCGCCGCCACTCCCCCGGCGTTACTTCCGCCGAAGGAGACCTTGGCCGCGGCCGGCGACATCCTGCGTGCACTGGCCGCACCGGTTCGGATTGCGATCGTCCTGCAGCTCCGAGAATCCGAGCGCTGCGTTCACGAACTCGTCGTCGCCCTCGGTGTGACGCAGCCCTTGATCAGCCAGCATCTGCGGGTCCTCAAGGCCGCCGGCGTGGTGCGCGGAGAACGCAACGGCCGCGAGGTCCTGTACCGACTGGTCGACGACCATCTCTCCCACATCGTCGTCGACGCCGTGGCTCACGCCGAGGAAGGCCGAAACCTGTGACCGAGAAGACGACCGATACCGCCACTCCGAGACGACCCGTCGTGGTCGGAGTGCGCGCCACCAAACAACGCAGTGCGATCTCGGATCTGCTCGACACCATCGAGGAGTTCAAGTCCGCGCAGGATCTGCACGACGAGCTTCGCAAGCGCGGCGAGGGTATCGGCCTGACCACCGTGTACCGCACACTGCAGACGCTTGCCGACGCAGGAACGGTCGACGTCCTGCGTACCGACAACGGCGAGTCGGTCTACCGGCGTTGCTCCTCGGGCCATCATCACCACCTGGTGTGCCGAGCATGCGGATTCACCGTCGAGGTCGAGGGTCCCACCGTCGAGAAGTGGTCACAGAGTGTCGCCGAGTCCAACGGCTTCAGCGACGTGAGCCACACGATCGAAATATTCGGCACCTGCAGTCAGTGCAGCACGGCCGGTCACTGACCAGCTCTCACCCCACCGCACCCGCCAGGCGAGGCACTACCGAATCGATGGCGAACGGAATGGACAGCACCGAGTTGTACGTGATCGCCCCACGCTGATCGGTGGACAACGGAACGATCGCGTCGTTGCGGGCGGCTGTCAGTGTTCCGAAGATCGGGTTCTCGGCCACGACGTCGATGTCGTCGCCGGTGCCGAGATAGAGCACCACATCGGCGTCGAGCGTGGAAATGTTCTCGGCCGAGACCGGAACGAAGAAGTTGGTGCCGTTGTCCTCGGCCAGGATCGGGTCCGGAATCCCGAAGCCCAATGACGTGACGAACGTCCCCCGCGCGTCCCCCGGCAGATATGCGCCGAACTGACCGTCGTACGGAAGTACCACGGCGGCAGTCTTACCCGCGAACTCCGGATGTGCGGCTCGAACCTGTTCGAGTGCAGCCGTGGTCTGGGCGTTCAGCTCCTTGCCACGATCGGATTCGCCCATCGCCCGGGCGATGGTGTCGGTTGCCACCTCGCGATCGACGGCGTATGCCGCCGATCCGGCCGGTCGAGCGACGGTCGGGGCAATGTCACTGAGTTGCGCGTAGGTGGCCTCGTCGAAGCCGGCGTTCAGTCCGGTGATCAGGTCCGGTTGTAGAGAGGCGATCAGCTCGAAGTTCGGTTCGGACTCCGAGCCCAGCAGCGTCAGTGGTGCGTCGCCCACCAACTCGTCGGTCCACGGACCGAGTCCGGTCTCGTAGAAGGTGTATCCGGTGTTTCCGACCGGGACGGTTCCGAGCGCGATGACGGCATCGGCGTCGGACACCCCGAGCGTGACTATGCGGGTGGGCTTCTCCGGAATGGTCGTGCTGCCGTAGATGTGGTCGATGACCACCGGGAAAACACCGTCCGCAGACTGGGCCGCGCTGTTGTCGGGTTCTGCTGTGGAGCAGGCAGTTGCGGACGCGCCGATGGCCATCACCGCCACCACTGCCGTCAGCATTCTGGATACACGTACCGCCATTGCAACCGCCTTCACGTGAGTAAGTAAGGCTTACCTTAGACGACCGTTCAGGGCAGCAAACCCTCGCGGGCCTTCTCGACCCCGGCGAGCACCAGAATCAACATCGTCAACATCGCTTCGTCGTCCAACCCGTTGGCCGGAAAGGTATAGCGCAACAACACATCTGCGAGCTTGTCGTGGGTGTTGACCGAAATCGCGCCGAACTGCGAATCGGCGTTGCGGTCGGCTACCTTCTTGTGCAGTGCGGGCTTGAGCGGTCGATCCCAGGCCAAAACCGCGGTGAGCGAGAGCACCTCGAGCTCCGGCGAGAGCTGCACCGCGCGTAGTGAGCACAGCGCACCCGCATAGTCGAACCCCAGAGAGCCTTCCTCCCCCACAGTGACAGTGGCGAACTGCGCCAGCGCCAACTGAGCCCGCGTCTGCAAGGTCAGGCCCGGTACATCGTCACTCATACTTCACTCCACCGAATCGTCGGTCCCGCGACGCGAATTCGATGCAGGCCTCCCACAGATCTCGACGATCGAAATCGGGGAACAGTTTCTTCTGGAACACGAACTCCGCGTAGGCCGACTGCCACAGCAGAAAATTGGAGGTTCTCTGCTCCCCCGAGGGACGCAGGAACAGGTCGACGTCGGGCATGTCCGCCTCGTCGAGGTACTTCGCGACGGTCGCCTCGGTGATCTTTTCCGGGTTGATCTTTCCGGCGGCAACCTGACGCGCGATTTCCCTTGCGGCATCGGCAATCTCGGCTCGCCCGCCGTAGTTGACGCACATGGTCAGCGTCATCACCGTGTTGTGCTTCGTCAGCTCCTCGGCCACTTCGAGTTCTTTGATGACGCTGCCCCACAGTCGCGGTCGCCGACCTGCCCAGCGCACCCGCACACCCATCTCGTTCATCTCGTCTCGTCGACGCCGGATCACGTCGCGATTGAAGCCCATCAAGAACTTGACCTCGTCGGGACTGCGCTTCCAGTTCTCCGTGGAGAAAGCGTACGCAGACAACCACTGCACGCCGATTTCGATGCAGCCACAGACGGCATCCATCAATACTGCTTCACCCTGCTCGTGCCCTGCGGTTCGCGGCAATCCACGATCCTGAGCCCACCGGCCGTTACCGTCCATGACCAGAGCGACGTGACGAGGAATCAGCTCCGGCTGCAAGATCGGCGGCCGCGCACCCGAGGGGTGCGGGTCCGGCGGGCGAACCGCCGGCCGTTCGTCAGGCCGGTGTTGCGGCTCGCGTCGTCGAATCACGGTCCCCATCCTGCCCGACGGTGTCGGCGAACACGGAGTCAGGTTGGGCCAGCGGCACCTGGTGTGGGTGCGAGCGCTCGATGAGCGGAAGTGTGCGGAGCTGGCGTTCGAGATGCCACTGCAGATGAGCCGCCACCAGGCCACTGGCCTGCTTTCGGACCGCATCGGAGGTGGTGACGGTGTAGTCCCACTCCCCTCGTTCGAGGGCCACCATCAAATCCAGAACACCGCTCGATGGCGTCGCAGATCCCGGCGGTCGGCAATGCACGCACACAGCGCCACCTGCGGCGACGTGGAACGCACGATGCGGCCCCACCGCAGCGCATCGAGCGCAGTCCGTCAGTGCGGGAGCCCATCCGGCGAAACCCATCGCACGCAGCAGATACGCGTCGAGTACCAACTCGGGCGGCCGCACGTGCTGCGCGAGGGCACGCAGCGCGCCGACGGTCAGCTGATGCAGGCGCTGCGCGGGGGCGTGTTCTTCGCCGGCCAGACGCTCGGCGGTTTCGAGGACTGCGCAGCCGGTGGTGTAGCGGCCGTAATCGGCAACGATGTCCCCGCCGAACGCGTCCACCGTGTGCACCTGGGTGACGATGTCGAGGTTGCGTCCCGGATAGAGCAGGACGTCGATGTGCGCAAACGGCTCCAGCCGTGCGCCGAACTTGGACTTGGTGCGGCGCACCCCCTTGGCCACCGCACGGACGATGCCGTTCTCCCTGGTCAGCAACGTGACGATGCGATCGGCCTCACCCAGCTTGTGCTGGCGCAGGACGACTGCGTTGTCACGGTATGGCCTCACGCACTCCAGTGTCCCACGTGGGCGTCGACGAAGATCGTTCCCGCGCTGACGGTGAGTCGATACTGTGCACACGTGGATTTCCATCGGTCGACACTCGTTGCTCAGGCTGCCGAACTCGCGTCGAGACGCGTCACCTCGGTCGAGGTGGTCACCGCTGCACTGGATCGCATAGAACGCAGTCAACCCACCCTCAACGCGTTCCGGATCGTGCGACGCGATGCCGCCCTCACCGAAGCCGCCGAGGCCGATCGGCTGATCGCTGCGGGCTCGTCCGCTCCCCTGCTCGGCGTTCCGATCGCAGTCAAGGACGACGTCGACATCGTCGGCGAACCGACCGCATTCGGCTGCGCTGGCCGGTTTCCGCTGGCCACCGAGGACTCCGAGGTGGTCCGCCGACTGCGTGCTGCAGGGGCGATCATCGTGGGAAAGACCAACAGTCCCGAACTCGGGCAATGGCCGTTCACGGGCGGATCGTTCGGCCACACGAGAAATCCGTGGCATCGAGACCGGACTCCGGGCGGCTCCTCCGGTGGTAGTTCTGCCGCGGTAGCAGCCGAATTGGTTTCCGCCGCTTTGGGTTCCGACGGTGCCGGCTCAGTGCGCATCCCGGCGTCGTGGACCAACCTCGTCGGCATCAAGCCGCAGCGCGGCCGAATTTCCACCTGGCCCGATGCCGAGGCGTTCAACGGCATCACCGTCATCGGTCCGCTCGCCCGAACGGTGGCCGACGCAGCCCTGCTTCTCGACGTGGTCTCCGGTGGGCACGACGGCGATCTGCACCGGCCCACTCCGCTGACCGTCTCGGACGCTGTCGGCCGCGACCCCGGTTCCCTGCGCATCGCGTTGAGTCTGCGCAAGCCGTTCATTCCGACACCCGCGGCACTGGATCCCGAGATCACGGCTGCGGCGTACGAGATGGCTGCCGTGCTGCGGTTGCTCGGTCACCGCGTGGTCGTCGACGATCCTGCGTACGGAATGTTGTTGGGGCTCAACTTCTTACCGCGGTCGTTGGCCGGAGTCGCGGCCTGGCTCGACCGCCTGCCCGACCCGTCTCTGGCCGACCCCCGCACCCGAGCCAACGCCCGGAGCGGACGAGCCCTCGCCGGCGCACCACTGCGGGCGGCCCGCGCGGCAGAGCCACGGATAGCCCGCCGCATCGGCCAGTTCTTCGACGACTACGACATCGTGCTCGCCCCGACGACGGCCACGCCGCCTCCGCGGGTCGACGCCATCGACGGCATCTCCAACGCCGACACCGACCGTGTGATCACCGAACACTGCCCGTACACGTGGCCGTGGAACGTCCTCGGTTGGCCGAGCGTCAACGTCCCCGCGGGACTGACGAAAGCCGGTCTACCGATCGGTCTGCAGCTGATGGGCCACGAATCCACGGAACCTCTGCTGGTGTCGGTGGCCGCTCAACTCGAGAACGTACTGCAGTGGCATCGCCGACGCCCCGAGCCGTGGTGGACCCAGGTGAGCTGCACCTCGTAGCCTGCTCGTCAGGGCACGTCAGAAACCGAGCTTGCCCATCTGCTTGGGGTCGGTCTGCCAGTCCTTGGCGATCTTGACGTGCAGATCCAGGTAGATGCGGGTACCGAGCAGTTTCTCGATCTGCAGTCGCGACGCGGTGCCGACCTCTTTGAGTCGCGAACCACCCTTGCCGATGATGATGGCCTTCTGGCTGGACCGTTCGACGTACAGGATCGCGTGCACATCGAGCATGTTGTCGTGGCCCTCGCGCGGCACGACCTCCTCGATGACCACTGCCAGCGAGTGCGGGAGCTCGTCGCGGACACCTTCGAGCGCTGCCTCGCGGATCAGCTCGGCCATGAGGATTTCCTCCGGCTCGTCCGTCAGTTCCCCGTCGGGATAGAAGGCGGGACCCGGCGGCAATTCGGAGGCCAGGAGGTCGACGAGCTTCTCGATCTGCTCACCGGATTCGGCCGATACCGGGATCACGTGCGAATTCTCGCCCAACAGCTTCGACAACGACATCAACTGCTGTACGACGCGTTCCTTCTTGACCTTGTCGATCTTGGTCACGATGCCGATCAGGGTGGTCTTCGGCGCGATGTGCCGCACTTGTTCGAGGATCCATCGGTCGCCCGGTCCGATCTTCTCGTCGGCGGGGATGCACAGTCCGATGACGTCGACCTCGGAGTAGGTGTCCTGCACCAGGTCGTTGAGGCGTTGGCCCAGAAGCGTTCTCGGTCGGTGCAGCCCCGGGGTGTCGACAAGGATCAGTTGCGCGTGGTCGCGGTGCACGATGCCGCGGATCGTGTGGCGCGTGGTCTGGGGCCGCGAGGACGTGATGGCGATCTTCGACCCCACCAGTGCATTGGTCAGGGTCGACTTGCCGGTGTTGGGCCGGCCTACGAAACAGACGAATCCGGATCGGAACTCTTCGGTGTGTTGCTCGGACATCGAGCACCTCCAGATTTCAGTGTTGGTGAGTGACGTCCGACGAGTCGTCGTCCTCGGTGGATTCTTCGTCGGGTTCGAGCTTTTCGACCAGCACGGTGGTGATGCGGACGCGGCCCTTGGGGTCGGCTCCGCCCTCGCCGCGCAGCAACAATCCGTGAGTGGTCACTTCGGAACCGGGCAGCGGCACTCGGCCGAGCTCGTAGCCGAGGAGTCCGCCGACGGTATCGACCTCCTCGGATTCGATGTCGATACCGAAGATTTCGCCCAGATCCTCGAGCGGTACCCGCGAGGACACCCGGAACCGTCCGTCTTCGAGTTGCTCGATGGGTGCTACCTCGTCCGAGTCGTATTCGTCGGCGATTTCGCCGACGATCTCCTCGATGACGTCCTCGATGGTCACCAGGCCCGCGATGCCGCCGTACTCGTCGACCAACAACGCCATATGGTTTCGGTCTCGCTGCATCTCGGCGAGAAGACTGTCGAGCGGCTTGGAGTCCGGCACGAACACCGCCGGACGCATCAGTTCGGAGACCTGTACGCCTCGCCCACCGTCGGTGGAGTAATACGTCTGCTGCACAAGGTCTTTGAGGTACACCACGCCGACGATATCGTCCACGTTCTCGCCGATCACCGGGATGCGAGAGTGCCCACTGCGCACGGCCAGCGACGTCGCCTGCCCCGCCGACTTGTCGGATTCGATCCACACCATCTCGGGCCGCGGCACCATGACCTCGCGGGCCGAGGTATCGCCCAGCTCGAACACCGATTGAATCATTCGGCGTTCGTCGTCGGCCACGACTCCGCGCTCGCGAGCCATGTCGACGAGCTCACGTAGCTCGATCTCGGATGCGAACGGGCCGTTGCGAAATCCCTTGCCCGGGGTGATCGCGTTACCGATGAGGATGAGCAGCCTGCTGATCGGCCCGAGGAGCCAGCCGAGGGCGCGCAACGGCAACGCTGCGGCGAGCGCGATCGAGTACGCGTTCTGCCTACCCAGCGTTCTCGGACCGACGCCGATCACGACGTAACTGACCAAAACCATTGCCACAGCGGTGATCACGAGCGCGGTGGTCGAGTCGATCAATTGGGTCAGGCCGCCTGCGAGCAGCACCGTGCCGCCGATTTCGCACAGAATACGAAGCAGCACCATGAGATTGACGTACCGCGGGCGGTCGGCAACCACGACGACGAGGCCGGTGGCACCCGGTCGCTCGTCCTTGACCATGTCTTCGATTCGCGCCCGCGAGACGGTGTTCAGGGCCGAATCGACTGCGGCGAACAAGCCGCCGAGAGGAACCAGCAGAACGGCGAAGACGATGAGTGCGGCAGCACTGCTCACGCGCTAGGACCCCGCACTCCCGCTGGTCCGAACACGCACATCATCGGTCGAGACCGTCGACGAAGCCGGCCTTGCCGAGCAGCCGAGCGTCTCGAACGGCCTGTTCGGCTGCCTGCTCCGCCCGCCTGGCGTCCTCGTACCATTCGGCCAGCAGACGGTTCTGCAGCTCGAACATTTCCTTCTCTTCGTCCGGCTCGGCGTGGTCGTAGCCGAGCAGGTGCAGCACGCCGTGCACGGTGAGCAGCGCGAGCTCGTGTTCGAGCGAATGTCCTGCTGCCGCGGCCTGATCCGCCGCGAAGGACGGGCACAGCACGATGTCTCCGAGCATCGCCGGTCCGGGCTCGGGAGCATCGGGACGACCGCCCGGTTCGAGCTCGTCCATAGGAAACGACATCACGTCGGTGGGGCCGGGCAGATCCATCCAGCGCATGTGCAGATCTGCCATGGTTGCCGAATCCACCAGCACCATGGACAATTCCGCAGCGGGGTGCACGTCCATGCCGGCGATCGCGAACCGTGCGACCGAGACCAGTTCGGGCTCGGAGATGTCCATCCCCGACTCGTTGGACACTTCGATACTCATCTAGCCACTACCCACGCTCTCGTTGCCTGCATTACCGTTTCCGTACGCCTGAATCATCTTCTCGCCGAACGCGGCCCACCGGCACGGCGTTGCGCGCGGTTCGCGATGACGCCTTCCGATGCGGACTCGAAGCGCTCGTAGGCGTCGACGATTTCCGAGACGAGCCGGTGACGCACCACGTCACTACTGGTCAGTTGCGCGAAGTGGATGTCGTCCACGTCGGTGAGAATCTCAGACGCCGCACGAAGGCCCGACCGGGCACCTCCGGGTAGGTCGACCTGCGTCACGTCTCCGGTGACGACGATCTTCGATCCGAATCCGAGACGCGTGAGGAACATCTTCATCTGTTCGGCCGTGGTGTTCTGCGCCTCGTCGAGAATGATGAACGCGTCGTTGAGCGTACGGCCACGCATGTAGGCGAGCGGCGCGACCTCGATGACGCCGGCCTGCATCAGCTTGGGGATGGCCTCGTCGTCCATCATGTCGTGCAAGGCGTCGTGCAGTGGACGCAGATACGGGTCGATCTTCTCGTGCAAGGTTCCGGGCAGAAAGCCCAGACGCTCACCTGCCTCCACCGCAGGCCGCGTCAGGATGATGCGGCTGACCTGCTTGGTCTGCAATGCCTGCACTGCCTTGGCCATGGCCAGGTAGGTCTTGCCCGTTCCGGCAGGACCGATTCCGAACACGATCGTGTTGGCATCGATCGCGTCGACGTAGCGCTTCTGGTTCAACGTCTTGGGCCGAATGGTCTTGCCTCGACGCGACAGAATGTCCAGGCTCAGCACCTCGGCGGGAGAATCCGACACCCCCTCGGTGAGCATGGCGATCGACCGGCGCACTGCGTCGGGAGTCAGTGGCTGAGCACGTTTGGCCAATGCCGCCAATTCGGTGATCACCCGCTCGGCCAACGCCACATCGGGCACCTTCCCGGTGAGCGTCACGGCGTTTCCTCGTACGTGGATGTCGGCCGTCAGCATCTGCTCGAGCGCCCGGAGGTTCTCGTCGGACTGTCCCAGCAGCGGCATCACTGCTTCGGGGGCGAGCTCCAAGGTGGACCGAACGTCGCGCTCGGCGGGAAATTCGCTGTGTTCACTCACGTGGTGGCTATGGCCTGCTCTCTTGTTTCGACCGGTAAAGCTGATGTTGTAGAACACGTCCGGAGTGTCGTGCTCGAACCAAGTTTAACGCCGCAGGATCGATGCGCATTCCTATTACCCACGGCGCTCGCCCAGGACGGCCTCGAGCGAGAGCGCCCAGCACCGCGAATCCGGGTTCAGGAAGGCGAAGTGGTCCTCGCCCGGCACGATCGCCGGCTCCGCGTCGTCGCCCGCGGCTCGTGCGGCCTCGACGTACCTCGAGCTCTGCGAAGCCGGGACCTGAAGGTCATCGGATCCGTGCAGGCAGATCGTCGGGATGCCGATGGGTAGTCGGGCCAGGGGTGAGGCCGACCGGTACAGCTGGGGCTCGTCTTCGTAGCGGGCCTGCAGCAGGGCCTCGACCGCCGGATTGGTACGTCCCGACGCCCCGCGCGGCTCCAGATCGAGGACACCCGCCTGCGAGACGATGCGCGACGGCCGGACCGTCGTGTCGGTTTCGCCGCCGAGCCACACTGCCAGGTGGCCGCCCGCCGAGTGCCCGATGACGCGGACATCGTCGACACCGACCGGGGCGTGGTGCTGTACCACCCCGGCCAAAGCGTCGAGTGCGGCGCGCACGTCGGCTTGCATCTCCGGCCAGTGCCCGCCCGCACCGACGCGTCGGTACTCGATGTTCCAGGCCACCGCACCGGCTCCGGCGACAGCTCGGGCGAACTGGGTGCCCAGATTCGACGCGTACTGCCCACTCCAGAAGCCACCGTGCACGATCACGACCACCGGTGTCGCGGGTGTGACCGGCGTGGACGGCAGATAGAGGTGACCGAACTGTTCCGGATGCTCGCCGTACGCGATCTTGATGCGAACGCTCATGCGTTCGGGAAATCGGGCGGAAGTTGCGCCCACCGCGTCGTCAGAACGCCGAGAGCTCCCAACGCAACAGCTCCGGCCGTCGAGGTTCGCAGCACCGTCGGCCCCAGCACCACCGGGGTCGCGCCTGCCTCGGTCAGAGCCGCGATCTCTCTGTCGTCGAGGCCACCCTCGGGTCCCACGACGATCGCGACCTCGGGCACCGAATCGAACGGCAGGTCGCGAAATGCCGAGGTGGCCGCTTCGTGCAGCACGGCGACGATGCCGCCGCCCGCCACGATCCGGTGCACGAAGGCGTACACCGAGCGTGAATCGTGCAACTCGGAGACCTCGGGGATGTATGCGCGACGCGATTGCTTGGCCGCCTCGGCGGCGGTGCTGCGCCAGCGCGCGACCCCCTTGGTCGCCTTGGGCCCTTCCCAGCGAGCGACGCATCGCGCCGACTGCCATGGCACCACTGCGTCGATCCCGGCCTCGGTGGCCAGCTCGATCGCCAGTTCGGAGCGGTCCGCCTTCGGCAGTGCCTGAACCAGCGTCACCGTGGGAGTGGCTCGCGGCATGTCCGTGCGCGACTGCACCGTCAGTTCGAGTCGGTTCTTCTCGGCACCGACGACGACCGTGTCGGCCAGTCCGCCGGCACCGTCACTGAGCAGCAGCCGCTCGCCGACTCGGATCCGCCGCACGGTCGCGGCGTGATGACCTTCTTTGCCGTCGAGCACGGCGAGCTCTCCCACGGCCGGCAGCGGCGTGAGATAGAAGACCGTGGGGGCCATGAATCAGCGCCCGCTGAAGGCTTCCCGCAACCGCGAGAACAGGCCACCGCTGTGCGCCGAACCGGTGGTGACGACCTCCGCCGAATCGCGGTCGCGCATGGTCTTGAGCTGTTCGAGCAGGTGGGTCTGCTTGCTGTCCAGCTTGGTCGGCACGATGACCTCGAGGTGGGCGTGCAGGTCACCGCGGATACCGGAACGGAGCTTGGGCATCCCGTGCCCGCGCAGCACCGTCGTCGAGTTCGGTTGTGTCCCTTGCTCGATCGAGATCTCGGTCGGGCCGTCGATGATGGCGTCGACCGTCACCGACGTACCGAGTGCCGCGTCGACCATCGGGACGCGAACGGTGCAGTGCAGATCGTCGCCGTCACGGACGAACACCTCGTGCTGCTGCTCCACGATTTCCACGTAGAGATCGCCTGCGGGGCCGCCACCCGGCCCGACCTCGCCCTGCGAGGCCAACCTGATGCGCATGCCGTTGCTGACGCCGACCGGGACCTTCACCGAGATGTCCCGACGCGAACGCACCCGGCCGTCGCCGCCGCACTTGCGGCAGGGGTCCGGGATGGTCTCGCCTGCACCGCGGCAGGTGGGGCACGGACGGCTGGTCATGACCTGGCCGAGGAACGAGCGCTGCACCGACTGCACTTCGCCGGCACCGCCACAGGTCTCGCACCGAACGGGCTTGGAATCGCCGTTGGTGCCCGAGCCGGTGCACAGGTCGCACAGGATCGCCGTGTCGACGGTGATGTGCTTGGTGACGCCGGTGGCGCATTCGTCGAGGGTGAGTTTGGTTCGCAGCAGCGAATCGGCTCCGGGTTGTACGCGTCCCTTGGGCCCGCGCTGTCCACCGCCTGCGCCACCGCCGAAGAACGCTTCGAAGACGTCGCCGAGGCCGCCGCCGAATCCGGCACCACCGAATCCGCCGCCACCACCGCCGCCGCCTTGCTGCAAAGGATCGCCGCCGAGGTCGACGACCCGACGCTTCTCCGGATCGGAGAGCACCTCGTATGCGGTGGAAATGTCCTTGAACCTGGCCTGTGCGGCCTCGTCCGGGTTCACGTCCGGGTGCAACTCTCGCGCCAATTTGCGGTAAGCGCGTTTGATCTCCTGGTCCGTCGCCTGCTGGCCGACGCCCAAAGTCCCGTAATAATCCCGTGCCACGTCGTCTCTTTCGTCCTAGAAGATGAATCTCGTTCGTTGATGCTGTGTCGCGGTCGCTGTGCCCCCCGCGGCCGACGATGGGTCGTCGGCTCGTGTCAGCGCTCGGCCAGGACCTCGCCGATGTACCTGGCAACCGCCGCGACCGACGCGATTGTTCCTGGATAGTCCATTCGGGTGGGGCCGAGAACGCCCATCCCTCCCAGGACCATGCCAGCAGAGCCGTATCCGGTGGAAATCACCGATGTTCCGCGCATCTCCTCGACCTGCGTTTCCTCGCCGATACGCACGGTGACGGTGCGGGTGTCCTGCGTCACGGCGAGCAGCTTGAGTACCACCACTTGCTCTTCCAGCGCTTCGAGTACCGCTCGGAGCGATCCCGGAAACCCTGCGTCGCCCGCGAAGTCCGCCGCGTTGCGCGTCAGGTTGGCCGTTCCGCCGAGAACCAGCCGCTCCTCGGGATGTTCGACGAGCGATTCCACCAGCACCGTGGCCGAACGAATCATCGCGTCACGCAGGGCGGGAGGTGCATTCTCGGCCAGCTCGGCCACGGCTGCGGACGCCGCCGCCAGCCGCTTGCCTTCCAGTGCGCCGCCGAGCAACCGCCGCAACTGGGCCAAGTTCTCGTCGTCGATGACGTCACCGAGTTCGACGATGCGCTGATCGACCCGGCCGGAGTCGGTGATGAGCACCAACAGCAGCCGAGCCGGTGTGAGAGCGACGACCTCCAGATGCCGAACCGAGGACGCCGACAGCGTCGGGTACTGAACCACGGCTACCTGCCGGGTCAGCTGAGCGAGCAGTCGAACACCGCGGCGCAGCACATCGTCCAGGTCGACGCCGTTCTCGAGAAACTCCAGAATGGCGCGGCGCTCGGCCGCTGACAACGGTTTGACGTCGGCGATCCGGTCCACGAACTGGCGGTAGCCCTTGTCGGTCGGCACCCGCCCGGAGCTGGTGTGCGGTTGGGCGATGTAGCCCTCGGCCTCGAGGACCGCCATGTCGTTGCGCACGGTCGCACTCGACACACCCAAGTTGTGACGCTCGACAAGAGCACGCGATCCGACGGGCTCCTGGGTGGACACGTAGTCCGCCACGATCGCTCGCAGAACCTCGAACCGCCTGTCGTCGGTGCTCGACATCGGTGCCCACCTCCGTTCTCGTTGCCAATCGTCGCTCGAGTCTAGTAGCCGAGGAACGCATGCTCGTGCAAGGCCTTACTGTGGTCCGAGTGGAAACTGTCTTTCGATTCGGTCCAGCGGTTCGAGGCTCGCGATGATCTTCAAGGGTGTACGAGACGGAAAGCCCTACCCGGAGCACGGCCTGTCCATCAGGGACTGGTCGAGAATTCCTCCACGCCAACTGCGTTTGGACGAGATCGTCACCACCACCAAGGTGCTCGAACTCGACCGGTTGTTGTCCGAGGACTCCACCTTCTACGGCGACCTGTTCCCCCATGCTGTGCAGTTCCGAGGCGTCATCTACCTCGAGGACGGCCTGCACCGCGCTGTCCGGGCGGCGCTGCGCAGTCGAACGGTGTTGCACGCCAGAGTGTTCGACTACGACGCCCTGGGAGCCTGAGGGTTCGAGGGCCCGAGAACACTGCAGCCTGAAACAGATCGCTCAGGCCGCGGCGATGGTGCGCACCACGGCGTCGGCGAGCAACCGGCCGCGGTCGGTCAGCACGAGGTGATCGCCTCGCTGCACCATCAACCCGTCCGCCACGGTCTGCTCGGCGGCTGCGAGCTCGGTCGGCCCCAGCAGACTCATCGGCACTCCTGAGCGCAGACGCACGGTCAGCATCAGTTCTTCGAGATGACGATCCTGCGCGGTGAGCAGCTCACTGCCCTGCACCGGCAGCTCGCCCGCGGCGAGCCGATCGGCGTAGGTGGCCGGGTGTTTGACGTTCCAGAATCGCGTGCCGCCGATGTGGCTGTGCGCTCCAGGCCCGGCACCCCACCAATCGCCGCCGTCCCAGTAGCCGATGTTGTGCCGGCACCGCGCATCTGCATCGGCGGCCCAGTTCGATACCTCGTACCAGGACAGGCCTGCCGCGTTCATGGCCGTGTCGATGCGCTCGTATCGGCTCGCCAACACGTCGTCGTCGGGTGCCGGCAACTCACCTCGGCGCACCTTTCGCGCCATGGCGGTGCCGTCCTCGACGATCAGTGCGTACGCGGAGACATGGTCGACACCCGCGTCGAGCACCGCAGCGAGGGACTGATCGAGATCGCTGTCTCGCTCGCCCGGCGTTCCGTAGATGAGGTCGAGGTTCACGTGCTCGAAGCCGGCTGCGGACGCTTCCTTCGCCGCGGCCACCGCTCGTCCCGGAGTGTGGGTGCGATCCAGAACCGCCAGAACGTGCGGTGCCGCGGACTGCATGCCCAACGACACCCGCGTGAACCCGGCGTCGCGCAGCCGCTCGAAGAATGCAGGCGACGTCGATTCCGGGTTCGATTCCGTGGTCACTTCCGCACCGTCGGACAGCCCGAAGCTCGACCGGACCGCGCCCAATACGTCCGCGAGGCCGTCGCCTCCGAGCAACGACGGCGTCCCACCTCCGACGAAGACTGTGTCGGCCGTCGGTACTCGACCCGTGCCCGTTCCGATCAGGTTCGCCGCAGCGTCGAGTTCTCTGCGCAGACCCTCCAACCAGGACTGCGGCGACGCCGATGTGCCCAGCTCCCCGGCCGTATACGTATTGAAGTCGCAGTACCCGCATCGCGTGGCGCAGAAGGGCACATGCACGTAGATCCCGAACGCACGTTCCCCCACTCCGTCGAATGCGCCGGACGGCAGCTCGAAGACTGAGGAGGTATCGACGACGGTATTCACGGACTCCAGTGTCCCAGAGTTCACCGGCGGCCCGATCCACGCGCCGCCCAGGGCGCTGTCCACGCACGACTCGCATCCTGCCAGCCTATTTACCGGAATTTCGGGGTAAATAGGCCGCCGCGGTCGGCACCCGGTCGATGACGTGGCACAATGGCACCCGTGACCGACTCAGGAATTCGACTCGTGGCGCGCCGCCACGTCGATCTCGGCCGTGTCTGCAGCGCGTCGTGTCGACACACGACCGGCTGCTGACCCAGCCCTCCTTGGAGCACGTCCATTCGATCCACCGGTTCCGCACCATCTCGTGAGCGCTCTTCTGCGCAACGATCGGAGCCGGCCCGCACCGAAGATGCAGGAGCATTGCATGTCGTCGACCAGCGACGCGACCACCGACGCTGCCTCCGCCACACCGCGAGAGCGAGCGCCGCGGCCGACCAAGCGTCGCGCCGAAGGCCAGTGGGCTCTGGGCTATCGAGAGCCGCTCAACGCCAACGAGCAGTCCAAGAAGGACGACAACCCGCTCAACGTGCGCGCCCGCATCGAGAACATCTACTCGAAGCAGGGTTTCGACAGCATCGACAAGGGCGATCTGCGCGGCCGGTTCCGCTGGTGGGGTCTCTACACCCAGCGTGAACAGGGCTACGACGGCACCTTCACCGGTGACGACAACATCGACCTGCTCGAGGCGAAGTACTTCATGATGCGCATCCGGTGCGATGCCGGTGCATTGAATCTGGAGCAGCTGCGCACTCTGGCTCAGATCTCGAAGGAGTTCGGTCGCGACACCGCAGACCTCTCCGATCGCGAGAACGTCCAGTTCCACTGGATCGAGGTCGAGAACGTCCCCGAGATCTGGCGTCGGATCGAGGCAGTCGGCCTGAAGACGACCGAGGCGTGCGGAGACTGCCCCCGTGTGGTGCTCGGTTCCCCGCTGGCAGGTGAAGCGGTCGACGAGATTCTCGACCCGACGTCGGCCATCGACGAGATCGTCGAGCGCTACATCGGCAAGCCCGAGTACTCGAACCTGCCACGCAAGTTCAAGACCGCGATCTCGGGTCTGCAGGACGTAGTGCACGAGATCAACGACGTCGCCTTCATCGGTGTGAACCACCCCGAGCACGGACCAGGACTCGACCTGTGGGTCGGCGGCGGCCTGTCCACCAACCCGATGCTCGCGCAGCGCGTCGGAGTCTGGGTTCCGCTCGCGGACGTTCCCGATGTGTGGGAAGGCGTCGTCTCGATCTTCCGTGACTACGGCTACCGCCGGCTTCGCACCAAGGCGCGCCTGAAGTTCCTCATCAAGGACTGGGGCATCGAGAAGTTCCGCCAGGTTCTCGAGGACGAGTACCTGCACCGCAAGCTCATCGACGGCCCGGCTCCCGAGAAGCCCGCTCGGCCCCGTGATCATGTCGGGATCCAGAAGCTCAAGAACGGGCTCAACGCCGTCGGTGTCGCGCCCATCGCGGGTCGCGTGTCCGGCACCATCCTCGCGGCCGTCGCCGACGCCGCCGAGAAAGCCGGGTCGGATCGCGTCCGATTCACGCCGTATCAGAAGCTGATCGTGCTGGATGTTCCGGACGAGACGCTCGAGCAGCTGATCTCGGACCTCGATGCGCTGGGCCTACCGGCTCGCCCCTCGCATTGGCGCAAGAATCTGATGGCGTGCAGTGGCATCGAGTTCTGCAAGCTCTCGTTCGCCGAAACCCGCAAGCGCTCACAGGTTCTCGTCCCCGAGCTCGAAGAGCGCTTGTCCGACATCAACAGTCGACTCGACGTTCCGATCACGATCAACATCAACGGTTGCCCCAACTCGTGCGCGCGGTCGCAGATCGCCGACATCGGGTTCAAGGGACAGTTGGTCGACGACGGGGACGGGAATCAGATCGAGGGTTTCCAGGTTCACCTCGGAGGCAGCCTCGGCCTGGACAGTGCGTTCGGCCGAAAGTTGCGTCAGCACAAGGTCAACAGCTCCGAGCTGGGAGATTACATCGACAGAGTGGTGCGCAATTTCGACAAGCACCGCGAAGACGGCGAACGGTTCGCTCAATGGGCCGTGCGAGCAGACGAGGCGGATTTGCGATGAGTACCAGACTGAATTTGACGGTCGACCAGCTGAAGGACATCGCCGAGCGCGGTGCCCGCGAACTCGACGGCGCAAGCCCGCTCGAGTTGTTGCAATGGACCGAGGACACCTTCGGTAGCGATTTCATCGTCGCCTCCAACATGCAGGACGGGGTTCTCGTTCACCTCGCCGCACAGGTTCACCCCGGAGTGGACGTCCTGTTCCTCGACACCGGCTACCACTTTGCCGAGACCATCGGAACGCGCGATGCCGTCGAGGCCGTCTACGGCGTGCACGTCGTCAACGCCCGCGCCGAGAAGACTGTCGCAGAACAGGATGCGATCGACGGCAAGGACCTGTTCGCCCGCGAACCGAACCGCTGCTGCGCGATGCGCAAAGTGGCGCCGCTGAAGAAGGAACTGGCGAACTACAGCGCGTGGGTCACCGGCATCCGGCGAGTCGAGGCCCCGACGCGCGCCAACGCTCCGTTGATCTCGTTCGACGACGCCTTCGGCCTCGTGAAGATCAACCCGATCGCACCGTGGTCGGACGAGCAGATGCAGGCCTACATCGACGAACATTCGATCCTGGTCAACCCTCTCGTCGACGAGGGATATCCGTCCATCGGGTGCGCACCGTGCACCGTCAAACCTGCCCCCGGAGCCGACCCGCGCAGCGGTCGTTGGGCCGGCAAGGCCAAGACCGAATGTGGGTTGCACGCCTCATGACACTCGACCTCACGACGGCGACCGTCGGACGCACCCATCTCGATGCAGATCGGTTCGACACCCTCGACGCACTCGAGTCCGAAGCCATCCACATCTTCCGAGAGGTGGCCGGCGAATTCGAGCGCCCCGTCATCCTGTTCTCGGGTGGCAAGGACTCCACCGTTCTGCTGCACCTGGCCATCAAGGCGTTCTGGCCCGCTCCCCTGCCGTTCGCACTGCTGCACGTCGACACCGGGCACAACCTGCAGGAGGTGCTGGATTTCCGCGACCACGTGGTTGCGAAGTACAACCTGCGCCTGCACGTGGCCAGCGTCGAGGAGTACCTCGCCGACGGACGTCTCACCGAGCGCCCCGACGGCATCCGCAACCCTCTGCAGACCGTTCCTCTCCTCGACGCGATCTCCGAGAACCGGTTCGACGCCGTGTTCGGCGGTGCCCGACGCGACGAGGAACGCGCCCGCGCCAAAGAGCGAATCTTCTCGCTGCGCAACGCATTCGGGCAGTGGGAGCCGAAGAAGCAGCGTCCGGAACTGTGGAACCTGTACAACGGCAAGCACTCCCCCGGCGAGCAGGTGCGCGTGTTCCCGCTCAGCAACTTCACCGAACTCGACATCTGGCGCTACATCGCTCGCGACGACGTGGAGTTGGCCAGCATCTACTACGCCCACCAGCGCCCGGTGTATCAGCGCGACGGCATGTGGATGACGCCGGGCGTCTGGGGCGGACCGGCCGAAGGTGAAGAGTTGCAGACACTGTCGGTGCGCTACCGCACTGTCGGCGACGGATCCACCACCGGTGCCGTCCTGTCCGAGGCTGCCGACAATCAAGCGATCCTCGCCGAGGTCGCGGCGTCCAGGCTGACCGAACGCGGAGCCACTCGCGGCGACGACCGCGTGTCCGAGGCTGCCATGGAAGATCGCAAACGAGAAGGATACTTCTGATGAGCAGCACGGGCATATCCAATGGTCATTCCGCAGGCTCCACTCGCGGAACTCAGCTTCTTCGCCTCGCCACCGCGGGCAGCGTCGACGACGGCAAGTCCACTCTTGTCGGACGCCTGTTGTACGACACCAAATCCGTTCTCGCAGACCAGATCGACGCCGTCACGCGCGCGTCCGTGGACAAGGGTCTGGCCACACCGGACCTGTCCCTCCTCGTCGACGGCCTGCGCGCCGAGCGCGAACAGGGCATCACGATCGATGTCGCCTACCGCTACTTCGCGACACCGCACCGCTCGTTCGTGCTGGCCGATACCCCCGGGCACGTGCAGTACACCCGCAATACCGTCTCCGGTGCGTCGACGGCTCAGCTCGTCATCCTGCTCGTCGATGCCCGTAAAGGCGTGATCACCCAGACCCGCAGGCACGCCGCCGTTCTGGCTCTGCTCGGTGTTCCGCGCCTGGTGCTCGCCGTCAACAAGATCGACCTGGTCGAGGACCCCGCGACGGTATTCGCCGACATCTCGGCGGAATTCAACTCCCTGACCTCCTCGCTCGGATGGTCCAGCGAGGACGTCATCGAAATCCCCGTCTCGGCGTTGCACGGCGACAACGTGGCAGTGAAGTCCGACAAGACCCCGTACTACGACGGGCCCACCCTCATCGAGCACCTCGAGTCGGTCCCGGTGGACGCCGAACCTCACCGGGTCGGTCTGCGATTCCCCGTGCAGTACGTGATCCGGCCGCGCACAGCGGAATTCCCGGACTACCGCGGATATGCCGGCCAGGTCGCAGCGGGCTCCGTCGACGTCGGCGACGAGGTCGTCATCCTGCCCTCGGGCACCAGAACAACAGTGGAGCGCATCGACACCGCGGACGGCGAGCTGCGTACCGCGCATGCCGGCCGCAGCGTCACCCTCGTCCTCGCCGACGATGTCGACGTCTCGCGCGGCGACACCATCGCCTCCCCGCAGGACGCACCGGAACCGATCGGCGACTTCGAGGCCACGGTGTGCTGGCTGGCCGAGAAGCCGCTTCGCCCGGGCGCTCGTCTGCTGCTCAAGCACGGCACTCGTACCACCCAGGCCATCGTCGGGGCGCTCGTCGAGCGATTCGACGAACAGGACCTCACTGCACACGAGGGCCCGGAATCGTTGGAGCTCAACGAGATCGGACGCATTTCTGTTCGCGTTGCCGAGCCGATCGTGGCCGACGACTACGCCGTCAACAGGCACACCGGCAGCTTCTTGCTGATCGATCCGGCCGGTGGCAACACATTGGCAGCCGGTCTGGTGGGCAACGCACTGGCCGCCGTCGAGCTGGGGTCGGCAGTTCCGGCGTGACGGCTCTGCTCGCGGTAGCGCACGGCAGCCGCGATCCCCGCTCGAGCGAGACGATCCACCGCGCCGTCGACGTCCTGCGTCGACGGCGTCCGGATCTCGATGTGCGCGTCGCGTTTCTCGACCTGAGTGAGCCCAGCGTCGAGCAGGTACTCGATGAGCTGGCCGATGCCGGGCATGCCCGCATCGTCGCGGTTCCGCTGTTGTTGGGCAAAGCTTTTCACGCGAAGGTGGACCTGCCCGCGCTGTTGGCTGCAGCACGGGTGCGGCGTCCGCGCGTATCGATCGGTCAGTCCGAGGTGCTGGGCGACGACCCACTTCTCGTCGACGCCGTTCGTGATCGTGTTGTCGACGCCGGTGCGGTGCTCGGCGATTCGACCGTCGGAGTCGCCTTGGCTGCCGTCGGATCGAGCGATTCCTCGGCGAACGACCGTAGCCGTCGAGTTGCGAACGAAGTGGTGTCCGGCACCGGCTGGGCGGGAGTTGTCACCTGTTTCGCCACGTCCGTCGATCCGTCTCCACTGGACGCGGTCGCGCAGTTGCAGGCGCTGGGAGCCACCCGGATCGTGGTGGCTCCCTGGTTCCTGGCACCCGGGAGGCTCACCGACCGCATCTCACAGGTGCTGGACGGCGTCCCGAACGTGACGTACGCCGATGTCCTGGGCCCTCATCCGGCAGTGGCCGAGCTCGCCTCCCGGCGGTACGACGCAGCTCTCGCGCACGATCGCTCGATCGCATAGCACGAACGGTACTGCTCGTCCGATCAGTGCACCGGAGCCGATTCGGTCGTATCCGTGATCGTCGGAACCCGAGTCGCGCGGACGTAGACGGTTTCGCCCTCGTGCAGCCCCAGCGCCTCGCTGTCGCCGCGCGTGATCTGCGCCGCGAACAACTCGCCGGTGGCCGCGTTCTTGAGCTCGACCTTCACCTCGAAGCCGAGGCGTACGACCCGTTCGACGACGGCCCGCGTCACCCCGGCAGATTCTGCCGTGCCACTCGCCTGCGCCTGTGCCAACGACGGGTCGCGTCCGACACGAATGTCGTGCGGGCGCACCAGAAGTCCGTTCAGCCTGGCCACCTGACCGAGGAACGACATCACGAAGTTGTTGGCAGGGCGATCGTAGAGATCCTCCGGGGTGCCGACCTGTTCGATTCTGCCCTTGTTCAGCACCGCGATTCGATCGGCGACGTCGAGCGCTTCTTCCTGGTCGTGAGTCACCAACACGGTGGTGACGTGCACCTCGTCGTGCAATCGGCGCAGCCACGTCCGTAGATCTGCGCGCACCTTGGCATCGAGGGCCCCGAAGGGCTCGTCGAGGAGGAGAACCTGCGGGTCGACGGCGAGTGCACGTGCCAGCGCCATGCGTTGACGCTGTCCTCCGGAGAGCTGCGCCGGGTAGCGGCCTTGGAAACCGGCCAGACCGACGATCTCGAGCAGTTCGTCGACCTTCTTGGCAATTTCGGCCTTGGGCCGCTTGCGGATCTGTAAGCCGAATGCCACGTTGTCGCGCACCGTCAGGTGTTTGAACGCGGCGTAGTGCTGAAACACGAACCCGATCTCGCGACGCTGCGGGCTCACCCAGGTGACGTCCTGGCCTGCCAGCACCACTCGGCCCGTATCGAGCTGCTCGAGGCCTGCGATGGATCGAAGCAGCGTGGACTTGCCCGAGCCACTGGGTCCGAGCAGCGCCGTCAACGAGCCCTTCGGAATGTCGATGCTGACGTCGTCGAGGGCGGCGAAATCGCCGTAGCGCTTGTTCGCGCCGACCACGGAGATCTCGATCTCGGAAGATGTCTCGGTCATTACTTCGTCCTCTTCTTGTCGAGAACCGTCATCAGCAGCAGCACGATGACGGCGATCGCCATGAGCAACGTGGACGCCGCATATGCGCCCTGCTGATTGAAGTCCTCGTACCGTGAATTGACCAGCAGTGTGAGCGTCTGGGAAATGCCGGGCAGGTTGGTGGAGACCATGATGACCGCGCCGAATTCTCCGAGCGAACGTGCGACGGTGAGCACCACGCCGTAGGTCAGTCCCCATCGGATGGCAGGCAACGTGATTCGCCAGAACGTCTGCCAGGTGCTCGCACCCAGGGTCGAGGCAGCCTCTTCCTGCTCCTCACCGATCTCGTACAGGACCGGTTCCACTTCGCGAACGACGAACGGCAAGGTGACGAATATCGTCGCGATGACCATGCCGGGTAGCGCGAAGATGACCTTGAAACCGAGGCTTTCGATGCCACCGAACCATCCGTTGGCACCCCACAGCAGGATGAGCGCGACGCCGGTGATGATCGGCGACACCGCGAACGGCAGGTCCACGATCGCTTCGAGTATCCCCTTGCCGCGGAACCGTCCGCGTACCAAAGCCAACGCCGTGACGATTCCGAACACGACGTTGATGGGAACGACGATCGCCACGATCAACAGCGACAGTTGGAGAGCGGATTGCGCGGCGGGAGTGGTGATCTGCTCCCAGAACGCCACCACCCCGTCCTCGAACGTGCGAAACAGGATGGCACCGAGGGGGAACAGCACGAGCACAGCGAGATAGATCAGTGCGACGGCACGCAGGGACAGTTTGATCGGGAGACCGATTTTCACGAGATCTGCTCTTCTCGTCTGGCCAACCTGTTGCCGATGATGCGGAGCACGAACAGCACAGCGAAGGCGATTGCCAACAGCACCACGGAGATTGCGGCTGCGTCGATCGGCCGGTCGTACTCGATGAGTTCACGGATGTACTGCGAAGCGACCTGCGTGTCGTTGGGGATGTTGCCGCCGATCAACACCACCGACCCGAATTCGCCGATGGCACGGGCGAACGCGAGCCCACCGCCCGAGAGCACAGCCGGAAGCAGTACCGGCAACACGATGCGCCGAAAGATGGTCCAGTTGTTCGCACCCAGCGATGCGGCCGCCTCTTCGACATCCTTGTCGAGTTCTATCAGCACCGGCTGCACCGCACGCACCACGAACGGGAGCGTGACGAACAGCAGCGCCACGATGACCGCAGGCTTGGTGGCGTTGAAGACGATGCCGATCGGACTCGACGGTCCGTACAGCGACAGCAACACCAAGCTCGCCACGATGGTCGGTAGTGCGAACGGCAGGTCGATCAGGGTATTGACGAAACGCTTGCCGGGAAACTCGTCGCGTACCAGAACCCACGCGATCAGAGTGCCGAGAAAGAGGTTGATCACGGCGGCAGCCACGGACACCAGCAGAGTCACCTTGAACGTGGCGATGGCACGTGTCTCGGTGACCGCATCCCAGAAACCACCGAGGCCGCCGTCGAACGACTGAACCGTCAACGCCGCCAACGGCAGCAGCACGATGACACTGAGCCACAGAACGGCGACACCGAGGCCCAGCGGACCCACCGAACCGGGGCCCCGGAACTTGCGACCTTCCCGCCCAGCACGAAACCGAGGTGTCGCACTGGGCGGGACGATCGAACCCGGGGCCGCGGGTTCACCGGTCAGCGACGACATCTACCGAGTACTTTCCTGGTAGATCGTCGCAATTGCGCCGTTGTCTCCGAACAGGTCGGCGTCGACCTGAGTCCAGCCGCCGAGATCATCGATGGTGTAGAGCTTCTCGGGCGTGAAGAACTTGTCCGAGTATTCGGAGGCGATCTCCGGATTGGTCGGCCGGAAACCCGCCTCGGCCCAGATCTTCTGGCCTTCGTCGGAGTAGACGAAATCGTTGAGTGCGTTGGCACGCTCGAGGTTCGCACTGCTGTTGATCACTGCCACCGGGTTGTCGATGCGGAAGGTGACGGGAACATCCACGTGCTCCACCTTCTGTCCCTGCTCTTCGATGAGCAGTGCCTCGTTCTCGTAGCTCAGTAACGCGTCGCCCTGCCCCTGCAGGAACGCTTCGGTTGCGGCGCGGCCGGATTCGGGCTGCACAGGGAAGTGATCGGCGACGAGCGTACGAACGAAGTCGAGACCGGCCTGCTTGTCCTGGCCACCGTTGCTCTTGGCGGCGTACGGCGCGAGCAGGTTCCACTTCGCCGATCCGGAGCTGAGGGGGCTCGGGCTGATGACCTGAACGTCGGGCTTGATCAGGTCGTCCCACGTCTGGATGTTCTTCGGATTGCCCTCGCGGACGACGATGGTCACCACCGAGCCGAACGGCACCCCGCCGTACGCGTTCTGGTTCCAGTCCTCGTCGACCTTGCCCGCCTTGACAAGTCGAGTGACATCCGGCTCGACGGAGAAGTTGACGATGTCCGCAGGCGCGCCGTCGGCGACCTTGCGCGACTGGTTTCCGGATGCGCCGTAGTCGGCGTTGATCGCCGTACCCTCTCCATCCTCGGTGGCTGCGAACGCCGGACCGATTGCGTCCCAGCCGTTCTTCGGCACTGCGTAGCCGACGAGTGTCAGAGCCGGGCCACTGGCAGTGTCCGACCCGCCCCCGACGACATCGCTGGAACCGCCGCCGCAGGCGGTGACCAGAAGAGTTCCCACAGCTGCGAACGTGGTGAGCAGATAACGAGAACGATGCCTCATTGCGAAAGGCCTTTCATGGTGGTGTGACGATGAGGAAAGAACACAAGACACGCAAGGAGATTCGCGCTGAGCGCCGTAGCAGTCAGGACCCGGCCGGCGAAGCAGCGAACTGGCGGCACGGACTCCGGTCCGTCGTGCGGACACACTGCGCTACGCGGCGACAGTGGATCGACGAAACCGATTCGCGAAGGAAAGAATCAACAACAGTCGATATCGGCGACTGCCAGCATGCCGACAGCAATCAACGCCAACTGGTGGCGGACGCGGTACTCGGCGGCAGAAGACACGGTCAGGAATCTAGCAGAGGTTCCGGACCGACTCTAATCAGAGGAGTCGTGCATGTGCACGACGGGCGCGTGTCAGCGAGTGATCAACCACGCGATGACGACCAACGCCAGCAGCGCGATCAGAGCCCATGTCACCCGAGACCGCGGCATTACAGTCCATCCTTCGTCGTAGACGTCGAGGCCGAGAGCTCGGCCTCGCGTGCTGCGCTGGCGTCACGGCCCAACACGCGCAGGATCACTGCCAGCACGCGATCGAACACCCGAGCCGAGACGAACGCAACCGGAACGAGCACTGCGAGGACGACCACCGACTGCGGAACGAACGGAAGGCCCGTCACCCACAGCTCGACGCCGTCCCACCACCGCGCGAACGATTCCATCCTCGCAGCTTAAACCAGGGCTCCACCTGAGCCGCGCCACGCCGAGTACGGCCTCTCAGTGGACGGCTGCCACGGATCGGTCGATGATTACGCCATGACGGCATTCGATGAGGTTTCGCCCGTGCCCCCGGTCGCCGAGGAGCCGGCCATGGGCTCAGGACATCCAGGCCTGGGCGGAACGGAAGTCCAAGGTGCGTTGGGCAGCACCGATGCGCCGGTGTCCACGTTGGTCTCCTACCGCAGCGCGTTTCCGCCCATCGACGACTACGCATTTCTCTCGGACTGCGAGACGACGTGCCTCATCGCCCGAAACGGCTCCGTCGAATGGATGTGTGTACCGCGGCCCGACTCCCCCAGTATTTTCGGTGCCGTCCTCGATCGAAGCGCGGGCCACTTCCGCGTCGGGCCGTACGGACAGTCGGTACCCGCCGCTCGTCGATACCTGCCCGGCGGCCTCATCGTGGAGACGACCTGGCAGACCGAGACCGGGTGGCTCATCGTGCGTGACGCGTTGGTGATGGGCCCCTGGCACAACACCGACCAGCGTTCTCGAACTCACAAGCGCGCACCGAGCGACTGGGATGCCGAGCACATCTTGCTTCGGACCATCAAATGTGTCAGCGGCACAGTCGAATTGGAGATGAGCTGCGAGCCCGCCTTCGACTACCATCGGGCACCCGCGACATGGGAGTACACCGGCAAGGTGTACGAGGAGACCACCGCGACCTGCGAGGCGAGCGCCGACGGCGACCAGCCCACCCTGAAATTGACCACCAATCTTCGGATCGGCATCGAGGGCCGCGAAGCACGCGCGCGAACCCGAATGACGGAAGGCGACAACATCTTCGTCGCGCTGTCGTGGTCCGATCTTCCCGCACCGCAGACGTTCGAGGAAGCGGCCAGCAAGATGTGGCAGACCTCCGAATGCTGGCGGCAGTGGATCACCATCGGCCGATTCCCCGATCATCCGTGGCGCGGCTACCTCCAGCGCAGCGCTCTGACCCTCAAAGGACTGACCTACGCACCCACGGGAGCACTGCTCGCCGCGTCGACCACGTCGCTACCCGAAACACCTGGTGGGGAACGTAATTGGGACTATCGCTACACCTGGGTCCGCGACTCGACATTCGCTCTGTGGGGTCTGTACACGCTCGGGCTCGACCGTGAGGCCAACGACTTCTTCGCCTTCATGTCCGATGTAGCCACCAGTGCAGACGGCGAGGTCAACCCGCTTCAGGTGATGTACGGCATCGGCGGTGAGAAGACCCTCGACGAGGCCGAGCTGCCGCACTTGTCCGGGTACGACGGCGCCCGGCCGGTACGTATCGGCAATGGTGCCTACGACCAAGAGCAGCACGACATCTGGGGCACCATGCTCGACTCTGTGTACCTGCATGTCAAGTCGCGTGAACACGTCCCGGAGTTCCTGTGGCCTCTGCTCAAACGGCAGGTCGAGGAAGCGATCGCGAACTGGCGCAAACCCGACCGTGGCATCTGGGAGGTACGCGGTGAGCCCCAGCACTTCACGTCCTCGAAGCTGATGTGTTGGGTTGCGCTCGATCGCGGTGCGAAGCTCGCCGATATCCACGGCGAGAAGGACTACTCGACCAAGTGGAACGAAATCGCCGACGAGATCAAGGCCGACATCCTGGACAACGGCGTGGACTCGCGCGGCGTGCTGACGCAGCGGTACGGAGATCCCTCTCTGGACGCGTCGTTGCTACTCGCACCGCTCCTGCGGTTTCTGCCGGCCGACGACGAGCGTATTCGTGCAACCGTGCTCGCCATCGCCGACGAGTTGACCGAGGACGGCCTGGTTCTGCGCTATCGAACCGACACCACCGACGACGGTTTGTCCGGCGAGGAAGGCACGTTCACGATCTGCTCTTTCTGGCTCGTGTCCGCTCTGGTGGAGATCGACGAACTCCCGCGCGCCAAGCACCTGTGCGAACGACTGCTTGCCTACGCGAGCCCGCTCAAGCTCTACGCCGAAGAGATCGACCATCGCACCGGCCGACACCTCGGCAACTTTCCGCAAGCATTCACGCACTTGGCGTTGATCAACGCCGTGGTGCACGTCATCCGAGCAGAGGAAGCGCAGGCATCGGGACACTTCCAGCCCGCCCACGCCAACCCCTGAGCTGTCCGGTTCAGCGGCCGAGTTGTCTCGCCCATTCGGCGACCAGCTCGGCCGCCGGTTTCGCCTGAACGCGGCGATAGCCGGTCCCGGCCCACATCGACAGTCCCGATGGGTCACCCGCAGCTGCGGCCTTCGCGCGCAACGGCGCGGTCAGATAGTGCAGATCGGGATACGCCAGCGGGGCGGCGTCGGAGTTCTCGCGCATGAACTCGTTCACCAAGCCCCGCGCAGGACGGCCCGAAAACGCCTTCGTCACGGCGGTACCCGACGCACTGGCCAGCTGCTCGCGGTGCACGGGCTTCGTTCCTGCCTCGGGAGTGTTCAGAAACGCGGTACCCAGCTGGGCTGCATGCGCAGCACTCGAATCCAGCAGCGGCGCAATGTCGTTGCCGTCCATGAGCCCGCCGGCCGCGATTCGGGGCAGATCCGATATCTCGCGCACTGCGACCAGCAACTCCGTCAACGGCTCTTCCGGAGCCGACCCGTCGAACGTGCCTCGGTGTCCGCCCGCCTCGGGCCCCTGCACCACCAGCGCGTCCACACCGTTCGCGGTGGCGATGGACGCGTCGGAGGCGGTTGCCACCGTTGCCCACACTTCGGTTCCCACCGAATGCAGCTGGGCAACCTCGTCGGCATCGAAGGTGGCGAAAGTACTCGACACCACCGGCACCGGATGGGCAAGCAGCCAGGCGAATTTCTCCGGGTAGTAATCATCGCGGCGTTTGAGCACGCCGGGTTCGGCGTCGAATCGCTCGAACCACGATGCCAGATGCTGGGCGTAGGAGTCGACATCCGCGCCCGACGGCTCCTCGGGTAGAAAAAGATTGACGCCGAACACCAGGCCACGCATCGAATCCACCTGCGCAGCAAGGGCATCCGGCGTCAGCAACGCGCCGGCAATCATTCCGAGTCCGCCGGCCTCGGACACAGCCCGGGCGAGCTCGGGAGTACTCGGACCGCCCGCCATGGGCGCACCGACAACGGGAACACGCAATTTCTTCAGGATCGGTGTCGTCACAGATTCGAAATGTACTCTCCGAGCGATATCACGGACCACCGACACCTTCCTCTTCCCGAAACCTTGTGCACAGCAATAGTTTTCGATTGCACTATGGTTGCCAGTCGAACACTTGTTCGATACACTTGGTCCATGGCAACGGAGATCTGGCAACTGAGCGAGACAGAACTCCTCGCCGACGCTGCTGATGTCTCCCACAAGATCCAACTGCTCGAAGCACGGCGCATCGCTCTCGTCGCCGACATCGACACCCGCGTGAGCCGAGAGAAGCTCGGGTTCCCCGGACCCGCCGGCTGGCTGACCTCCACCACCCTGCTCTCACCATCCAAAGCCACCAAGATCGTCGCCCTCGCCCGCGGCATGAAGAACTTCCCCGACATCGCCGACGCCGTCAACACCGGCGTCATGACCATCGACCACGCCGCCCTGATCCTCACCTTCGCCGAAACACCCCCGAAGAACCTCCCCCAAGAGGGCCGCGATGCCGCACGTAAAGCTCTGATCGCCGCCGCCACCGGGCCCGAAGCCCGCACCGACCGCATCCGCGCAGCCATCACCAAGTTGCAGGACACCTTCGGCGGCAAGAAGCCGGCCGCCGAGGACACCGACCGCAACGAACTCTTCGCCTCGAAAACCCTCAACGGACGTCTCGTGGCGAAGATGGATTTCGACGCGATCACCGGAGAAAAGCTGCTCACCGCACTTTCCCCGTTGACCGAACCCCACCCCGCAGCCGACGGCACCCCAGACGACCGCAGCCCCGCCAAGAGACGAGCCGACGCCTTCGGGCACATCCTCGACCAATACCTCGCCACCAGTGACCGCCCCATCGAAGGCGGTGAACGCCCGCACCTGAACCTGCACATCCGGTTGCAGGACCTTACCGACCTCCGCGACAGTGCCGACGACATAACAGACGACGAAACCTCACGCGCAGCAACAGAATCCGACACAGATCCAGTCGCCGCCGACCGCGGCGCGTATCGCGACTTGTTCGGTGACGGCACGTCGGTCGGGTGGCTGCCCTGGATGGGACCCCTCTCCCGCAACACCTCTCGCCAACTCGCCTGCGATTGCCTCCTCACCGCCATCGTCATGGACGAGAACGGCAACCCACTCAACCTCGCCCGCACCGCCCGTACCGTCACCGCGAAACAGAAACGCGCCTTGACTGCCCGCGATCACGGCTGTGCGTTCCCCGGCTGCGGCAAACCCGCCGCCTGGACCGAAGGTCACCACATCTGGCACTGGACCGACGGTGGCCCCACCGACATGGACAACCTCGTCCTCCTGTGCGGATTCCACCACCGCCTCGTCCACCACAGCGACTGGGAAGTATTCATCGGCACCGACAACCACCCTTGGTTCGTACCGCCGGCCACCGTCGACCCCTACCGACAACCCCGACAATCCCACGCCCGAGCAGGCCCCCACATCGCCTGACCCTCGAACGCACCAGCCCCGCGCAAACACCAGCCCCGCACCGAGAACACGGTGCGGGGCCGGAAAGGTTGCGTTACAACGATTTCGGAGAGCGGAAGTCCCGTCCCTACTTCTTCGGCTTGTCCGACGAGGACTCCGAGGACAGTGCCGCCACGAAGGCTTCCTGCGGAACTTCGACCCGTCCGATGGTCTTCATTCGCTTCTTGCCCTCCTTCTGCTTCTCGAGCAGCTTGCGCTTACGGCTGATGTCGCCGCCGTAGCACTTGGCAAGCACGTCCTTACGGATGGCGCGGATGTTCTCGCGGGCAATGATGCGAGATCCGATAGCAGCCTGAATCGGCACCTCGAACTGCTGCCGCGGAATCAGTTCCTTCAGCTTGGTCGTCATCTTGTTGCCGTAGGCCGCAGCGGCGTCCTTGTGGACGATCGCGCTGAAGGCGTCGACGGCCTCGCCCTGCAGCAGGATGTCGACCTTCACCAGCGCTCCGCTCTGCTCGCCGATCTCCTCGTAGTCGAGGCTGGCGTATCCACGAGTACGAGACTTCAGGATGTCGAAGAAGTCGAAGATGATCTCGGCCATCGGAATCGTGTAGCGCAGTTCGACACGAGTCTCCGACAGGTAGTCCATACCGCCGAGCTCGCCTCGTCGTCCCTGACACAGCTCCATGATGGAACCGATGAACTCGCTCGGCGAAATGATGGTGCACTTGACCATGGGCTCGAACACTTCCCGCGCTTTGCCCTCGGGCCAGTACGACGGGTTGGTGACGATGTGCTCGGCACCGTCTTCCATCTCGACGCGGTAGACGACGTTCGGCGAGGTCGAGATCAAGTCGAGGTTGAATTCACGCTCGAGCCGCTCGCGGGTGATCTCCATGTGCAGCAACCCCAGGAAGCCGCAGCGGAAGCCGAATCCGAGAGCCACGGAGGTCTCCGGCTCGTAGGTCAGGGCCGCGTCGTTGAGCTGAAGCTTTTCGAGGGCGTCGCGCAGGTCCGGGTAGTCGGAGCCGTCGAGTGGGTAAAGGCCCGAGTAGACCATCGGCCGTGGCTCGCGGTAACCGGTCAGCGGCTCGGTAGCACCCTTGCGGAACGTGGTGACGGTATCGCCGACCTTGGACTGACGGACGTCCTTGACGCCGGTGATCAGGTACCCCACCTCGCCGACGCCCAGGCCCTTCGTGGCCTTCGGGTCCGGCGACACGATGCCGACTTCGAGCAACTCGTGCGTCGAGCCGGTCGACATCATCGTGACCTTCTCACGAGGGTTGAGTGCGCCGTCGACCACTCGGACGTAGGTGACGACGCCTCGGTAGGTGTCGTAGACCGAGTCGAAGATCATCGCGCGGGCAGGCCCGTCCGGGTTGCCGACCGGAGCCGGCACCAGCTTGACGACCTCGTTGAGCAGTTCCTCGACGCCTACTCCGGTCTTGCCGGACACCCGCAGCACGTCGTCGGCCTCGCATCCGATGATGTGCGCGATTTCGGCGGCGTAACGATCCGGGTCGGCAGCAGGCAGGTCGATCTTGTTGAGCACGGGGATGATGGTGAGCTCTTTGTCGAGAGCCAGGTAGAGGTTCGCCAGCGTCTGCGCCTCGATGCCTTGAGCAGCGTCGACGAGCAAGACAGCACCTTCACACGCTTCGAGCGCGCGGGACACCTCGTACGTGAAGTCGACGTGGCCGGGTGTGTCGATGAGGTGCAGAACGAATTCTTCGCCGTCGACGACCCAGGGCAGACGCACGTTCTGCGCCTTGATGGTGATGCCGCGTTCGCGCTCGATGTCCATCCGGTCCAGATACTGCGCACGCATCGACCGGTCGTCGACGACGCCGGTGAGCTGCAACATTCGGTCTGCCAGCGTCGACTTTCCGTGGTCGATGTGGGCGATGATGCAGAAGTTCCTGATCCTGGACGGATCGGTGAACGTCGTGTCGGCGAAGCTGGGCACTCGTATCCTTCGGCTGGCGTGTTCGAAATGAGCGAACGGGTTTCCCTATCGTCCCACGAGCGGAACGGTGCGCCGTCCCCGGCTGTCCGTCGTGGCTGGTCCCCCGGTGAGTCAGGGCGGTTTGTAGCGCTGCCGCCGTGGCTACACTCGCCGCATGGCTGGCAACTGGAGCAGATTCGGCAAGGAACTGGGCAAGATCGCGATGCGCGAGGGCCCGCGGCTACTGCGTCAACTACAGAACTCCGGTGCGCTACAGAAGGGCAAGGACGCGATCTCCGGAAGCGCGTCGCGCACACCGGCTCCTGCACCTCGCCCCGGCCGTCCGGTGGCATCGCAGACCAGGCCGACCGCCCAACGGGCGCGGACCGTCGAGTACTCCCCCGATCTGGACGGTAAGGCCGATCCGGGTGAGATCGTCTGGACCTGGGTCACCTACGAGGAAGACGCCACTCAGGGCAAGGACCGCCCGGTGCTGGTCATCGGGCGCGAGGGCAACGATCTGCTCGGTCTGATGCTGTCGAGCCAGAGCAGCCGCGACGGCGACCGCGACTGGCAGTCGATCGGATCCGGCGCGTGGGACGCCGAGGGGCGACCGAGCTGGATTCGTCTGGACCGAGTTCTCGATGTGCCCGAGGACGGCATTCGTCGCGAAGGCGCAATCCTCGGTAGAGCTCAGTTCGAGTCCGTGGCAGATCGGTTGCGTCGGGACTACGGCTGGAACTGACCTCGTGCGCGTTTTGCGTATCCCTGGGTACGCAAAACGCGCACGACGCTAGGCCAGTCGCGTGATCTCCACGACCACGTCGAGAGCCGTCGAACCGCCGCCGGAGAAGATGCCCTTGAGCGGCGGGACGTCGGCGTAATCACGGCCGAGTCCGACCGACACGTGCTGCTCGTTGACGGCGATGGCGTTGGTCGGGTCGTAGCCCCACCACGCACCGGTCCAGGCCTCGATCCAGGCGTGGCTCTGGCCCTCGACCGTCGCACCGATCGCGGCCTGCTTCTTCGGATGCAGGTAGCCCGAGACGTACCGACTGGGGATGCCGACGCTGCGCAGCATCAACAGCGTCAGGTGGGCGTAGTCCTGACAGACACCCTTCTTCTCCGACCAGGCCTCCACCGCCGAGGTGTGCACACCGGTGGTACCGGGAACGTACGACATCTCCTGGTTGACCCAGTTGGAGATCTCGACGACCGATTCCTGCGGCGGCAGACCCTTGGACAGCTTCTTCGCGACCGACGCGAGTTGCCGGTTCTTCGGCACGTACTCGGTGTTGTCGAGCACCTCGTTGAAGCGGTCGATCACCTGGTCGCTCGCGAGTTCCTCCCAGGAGGCACTCTCATCCGGGTAGACGAAGGGATCGGTCTCGACCACCGACGATCCGGTGACCTCGAGCTCGGTGTGCGGTGCGTGCAGGTCGAACGCCGTCACCGCTGTCCCCCAGTAGTCGGTGTAGCGGTAGGAACGCGTCACCGGGTTGGTCTCGACTCGGTTGAGAATCACGTTCTGCCGATTGTCACTTCGCGGCGTCAGTCGAGCCTCGTTGTACGACGACGTCACCGGTGCGTCGTACTGATAGCCCGTGGTGTGCACGACACGCATACGCCAGCTCACAGTTCACCTTCCAATTGATCTTCGAATGTTCCCGAGCCGGCGTCCGTCCACGCCACCCACGGAGCGGCGTGGAAATACTGCTTGGAGATCGCATCACCGAGCTCACGGCAGGTTTCCTGCAGGGAGAGCAGGCGCTCCTGCAGATCGTCGAGAATTTCACCGGGACGCAGGAATTCGAGTTCGCTGCGAGCGCGACCGAGTAGACGCTGCGCCTCTGCGCGCGCACCGACTCGACTGTTGGGCTGATGGTCGAGCTGATCGAGTGATCGTTCCGCCTCGTTGAGTGCGTAGAACACCGAACGCGGAAAGAGCCTGTCCAACAACATGAATTCCAGTACTCGCTGGGCATCGAGCGCGCCGCGGTAGGTGCGCAGGTAGGTGTCGTGGGCACCGGCCGAGCGAAGCACAGTGACCCACGCCGGCGACGACGGCCGGTCACCGGCTCGCGAGAGCAACAACCGAACGATCATGTCGATGCGCTCGACCGAGCGACCGAGCAGGAGAAAGCGATAGCCGTCGTCGTGGCTGAGGGTGGAGTCCGCGAGACCGGCGAACATCGCGGCGCGCTCCTCGATGTAGCTGAAGAACTCGGCCGGGCCGGTGCGCTTGGACGCCCTGATGCGCTCGTTCAATCCGTTGTACGTGGTGTTCAAGCACTCCCACATCTCACTGGACGTGACTTCACGCGCACCTCGGGCGTTCTCGCGCGCACTCGACAGTGAGTCCACGATCGAACCCAATCCGTCGCGGCTGAAGGCGACGACCTCGGTAAGCGACCACACGTCGAGCGAGACGTCCGGCTCGTGCTGGAAACCGAGCACTCGCAACAACACTCGCGAAGTGTGGTCGGGATCGACTGTGGCGTCTTCGAGAAGCTGGTGGACGGTGACATCGAGAATGCGGGCCGTGTCGTCCGCTCTCTCCACATACCGCCCGATCCAGTAGAGCGACTCTGCGTTGCGCGCGAGCATTTACTGTCCACCGCCGTTCGAGTCCGAGTTCGTTGCCTGCTGCTGTTGCTGTTGCTGCTGCTGATTCATTTGTTGGTCCATCGTCAGCTCCGGGCCTTGTTCGGCCATCGGTGACTCCGGCGGAACGCTGACGATCTCGTCGCCGGTAAGTTCCTGCTCCTCCTGAGAGGTCCGAGTGGCGAGCACCCAGGTGTCCTTGCTGCCACCGCCCTGGCTGGAGTTCACCACCAGGGACCCCTCCGGCAACGCCACCCGGGTCAGACCGCCGGGCAACACCCAGACGTCGTCGCCGTCGTTGACCGCGAACGGCCGCAGGTCGACGTGGCGGGGTACCAAGCGATCGCCGATCTTCGTCGGCACCGTCGAGAGCTGTACGACGGGCTGGGCGATCCAGCCGCGCGGATCCGCGCGGACCTTCTTGCTGATGGTGGCGAGTTCCTTCGGCGAGGCGTCGGGTCCGAAGACGATGCCGTAGCCGCCAGAACCTTCCACTGGCTTGATGACCAGTTCGTCGATGCGGTCGAGGACTTCCTCGCACTCGTCGTCGAGCCAGCACCGGAACGTGTCGACGTTGGCCAGCAGCGGCTTCTCGCCCATGTAGTAGTCGATGATGGTGGGAACGTAGGTGTAGACGAGCTTGTCGTCGCCGACGCCGTTTCCGACGGCACTCGAGATGACGACGTTGCCTGCGCGGGCGGCGTTGACCAGACCTGCTACTCCCAGCACCGAGTCGGGACGGAACTGCATGGGGTCGAGATAGTCGTCGTCGATGCGTCGGTAGATGACGTCGACCTGACGCTCACCCTCGGTGGTGCGCATGTAGACGATGTTGTCTCGGCAGAACAGGTCTCGACCTTCGACGAGCTCGACGCCCATCAGCCGAGCGAGCAGCGAGTGCTCGAAGTACGCCGAGTTCGCCACGCCGGGAGTGAGAACCACCACGGTCGGGTCGGCCTCGTTGAGGGCGGCCGATGCGCGCAGTGCCCGCAGCAGGTGCGAGGCGTAGTCGCCGACGGCACGCACGCGGTGACTGGCGAACAGGTCCGGGAACACCCGGGCCATGGTCCGGCGGTTCTCCATGACGTAGGAGACGCCCGAGGGTGAACGCAGGTTGTCTTCGAGGACACGGAACGTGCCCTGCGCGTCGCGCACGAGGTCGATTCCGGCGACGTGGATACGTACGCCGTTGGGCGGGGTGATGCCGACGGCCTCACGGTGGAAGTGCTCGCACGACGTGATCAGCCGTTTCGGAACGACGCCGTCTCGCAGGATTTCCTGGTCTCCGTAGATGTCGGCGAGAAACATCTCGAGAGCCTTGACGCGTTGCTTGATGCCGCGTTCCAGACGCGACCACTCCCCTGCTGCGATGACGCGGGGCACCTGGTCGAGCGGGAACGGGCGTTCTTGGCCGGACAGCGAGAACGTGATGCCCTGGTCGACGAACGCGCGTCCGAGCGCATCCGATCTGGCGTCCAGGTCCACGGCGTTCGCCGGGGCGAGCGCCGTGTGGATTCCTTTGTACGGCGTTCGAGTACGACCGTCCGAGTCGAACATCTCGTCGAAGGCGAGGCTGTACTTTCCGACGTCGGAGTACCCCCCGAACACCCCGTCTGCATCGGGTTCGACACGATCCGCTGACTTCGTTCTGGTCGCTTTGGCCTTGGAGGCGGCATGCGTTGCCGATCGCGGACTCATCCTGGCAATGTTGCTACAGAGACAGGAGTTAGGCGCGGTAGAAGCGTTAAATTCTTGAAACGGCTGTGGAGGGCGACGCCGGATTGGGTTCTGCCGTCCTGTGCTGGTATTCTCGATCTTCGGCGCAGGGCTCAACGCTCAGCAGCAGACTTCGGGCATTCCAGCATGGATCGCCCTGACCGGAATACCGACGAAGACGACAAGGATTTTACGCGTGGCCAATATCAAGTCCCAGAAGAAGCGGATTCTCACCAACGAGCGTGCACGCCTGCGCAACCAGTCGGTGAAGTCCTCCCTTCGCACCGTCATCCGCTCGTTCCGCGAGGCACAGGCTGCGGGCGACAAGGACAAGGCTTCCGAGATTCTCCTCGATGCCGGCCGCAAGCTCGACAAGGCTGCCAGCAAGGGCGTCATCCACAAGAACCAGGCCGCGAACAAGAAGTCGGCACTGGCTCTCGCAGTCAACAAGCTCTGATCTCGTACTGAGCTCGACCGAGCCCGCTGCATCCGACAAGGACGCAGCGGGCTTTGCCGTGCGCCGGGCACGCCGCTAGCGGTCACCCAACGAGGCGACCTCGGCGACAGCTCGCTCCACCGCGTAGTCCGCGTCCGCTGCTTGACCTTTGACGTCGGCGTTCAGCTGCGCCACCACACGCAGGGCCTGCGCTATCGAGCGGCCGTTCCAGCCGCGCGCTTGGCCCTGCGCCTTCTTGATCTTCCAGGGTGGCATTCCCAGTTCGCCTGCCATCCGGAACGGGTCACCGCGACCGGCCGAGCCGACGAGCGCGATGGTGCGCACGGCATCGGCGAGCGCATCCGCGAGAAGAACGTGGGCCACTCCCCGGTGCATCGCCCACCGCAAGGCTTCGAGAGCGCCGGCTCGATCACCGATGACGGCCTTGTCCGCGACGTCGAATCCCGATACCTCCGCTTTGCCCGAGTAGTACCGACGCACGGCGGCCAGATCGACTTTGCCTCCGGTATCGGAGACCAACTGTGAACACGCCGAGGCCAATTCGCGGAGTTCGTTACCGACGGACTCGACGACAGCCTCGATCACCTCGCCGCTGACGCGGACGTCCGCCGCGCGAAACTCGCCTCGAACGAAATCGATCCGCTCGGCCGGTTTGGTGAGCTTGACGCATTCGTGGACCTGAGCCCCGCATTTCTGGAGGGCACCGACCATCGCTTTGGCGCGGCCGCCGCCGGAATGCATGACCACCACGACGGCGCCCTCCGGTGGATCGGTAGCCGCGTCGAGCACCAGAGCGACTGCATCCTTACCGGCCTCGGCCGCCGCCTCGAGTACGACGACACGGTCTTCGGCGAACAGCGACGGACTCAGCAGTTCGGCGAGCTCGGGAGCACTTGCGTCACCGGTCCGCAGCCGGGTCACCGGCAGGTCCTCCCCCGGGATCGCCGCATTCGCGCGCACCTGCGTCACGATCGCGGCCACCGCACGATCCATCAGTAGTTCCTCGTCGCCGAGTACCAGATGCAGAGGAGCCACACTCGAAGTCACGACCATGATCGTGCCATGCGCCGCCGACACCACGGACATCCGCTTCGGACCGTCACTCACCACACGACGTGGGCCGTCCACAGCGCCAGAAGTGCAATCGCGAACGTGGCCGACACCCAGCGGAACAACGCCCATCGCAGCGCGCCCAGGAGCACGACTGTGCCGACGGTCGCCGCCGCGATTCCTCGGACACCCTCCGGAACGACGACCGATGCTGCCGGCACCGACGCGGCACGCTCGGCCACCGTGATCAACCACCACAACGGTGCCGACGCCAGTTGCACCGTCATGTCGGCGAGCGAGGTACTGACCACAGCCAACACCGCAGTCACAGTGCCTACCACGGTGATGGGGGCGACGACCGGCGAGACCAGTACGTTCGCAATCACACCCACCACGCTGAAGGTTCCCGCCATTGCCGCGACGACGGGCGCCGTCACCACGTGGGCCGCCGCGGCGACCGCCACCACCTCCGCAGCTGCCCGGGGCCATCCTCGGGCCCGCAGCCAGTCCACCCAGATCGGCGCCACCAGCACCAGCCCCGCGGTGGCGAACACCGACAGCACGAATCCGACGTCCACGGCGAGCCGCGGCCACCACCCGAGTAGTGCCAACACCGCGCCGCACAAGGCCGGGACCGCTTGCTTCCGTCTGCCGGTCACCAAGGCCAGCAAACCGATCGACCCCATCACCGCGGCGCGCAACACGCTCGGGGACGGTCTGGCCACGACGACGAAGGCGATCAGAACGACGAAGGCAATCGTGACGGTGGCGCGAGGCCCTATCCCTATGCCGCGCAACACCAACAGCACGGCACCGATCAGGATCGAGAAGTTCGCACCCGACACCGCCGTCAGATGCGTCAAGCCCGCGGCTCGGAAGTTCTCGACTACCTGCTCGTCCAATCGTGAGACATCGCCCACGACGAGGCCCGGCAGTAGACCTGCCCGGTCCGACGGGAGCGAATTCTGCGCCACGTCTGCCAGATTCGAGCGAAACGAGCCCGCCGCCGACGAGACCGGTCCGGGCTCACCTACTGCCACCGGCGGACCGGTCGTTCGGATGACGGCCACGGTCATATCGGACCTGGTGGGCACCCCGAGCCGGCCTCGGACCGTGATCTGCTGGCCCGGAAGTAGTGCCGACCATGTCGACTCCGGCGCCACGATCGATACCCGGCCGCCGGCGTAGAGCGCCTCGCCGCCGACATCGACGCGGGTCATCTCCGCCTGCAACATCACCATCGGCGGCCCGGGCGCGGGTAGGCGTCGCGGATCTTCTTCGAGATCGACCACTGCCGTGATCCATGCCCGATTCTGCGCGGCCGCAGCCACTGGATGCTCCGCCACCGAGCGCATCTGAAGCCAGATCGCACCGCCGAAGCACAGCGCCACGACGATCACCGCGGCCGCCCCGGACCACACGTGCCTCACGGCGTCCACTCGACCCTCGGAGATCCTTTGCAGCACAACGGCTCCCAGCACCATGATCGCGCACGTCACCACCGTGGCCTTCACCGCCGCGCTCGGACCGGCGAGAATACCGGCCGCAGTGATCGACCAGGATGCCGCCGCCGCCGGAATGAGGCGGATGTCGAAAGGAACTGGTTCCTCCGAGTCCGTCGACGACGGCACCCCGGTCACGAGACTCGGACCAGATCGCGAATCTTGGTGAGCCGGCCCGGGCCGATACCGTCGACCTCGGCGAGCTGATCGACCGATACGAAGCGGCCGTTCGTGTCTCGCCAGCTCACGATCGACGTTGCCGTCACCGGTCCCACACCGGGCAGCGCATCCAATTCTGCGACCGTGGCCGTATTGAGGTCCACCGCGCCGCCGGCGGCAGGGCCCGCCTGGTCCGTGGTCGAACCGGCACCACTGTCGGGTCCAGGGCCCTGACCCGACGTGGTGCCGCTGACCGGAGGGGCCGCCGGGGCCGGCACGAGCCCCACGACGATCTGATCGCCGTCCGACACCCGAGCTGCCAAGTTCAGCGCCAACAGATCGGCACCCTCCACAGCCCCTCCCGCTGCGGCCAAGGCGTCGGCGATGCGCGAGCCTGGTTGCAGCCGAACGAGACCGGGATGCGCGACGAGTCCGACGACACTGACGACAAGTTCTGTTTCGACAACCGGTGCCGTGCCGGCCGTCTTGTCCGGCGACCGGCCCACCGACCCGGATTCGGACATCGCCGAGTCCGGCGCGCGGGTATCGGCGGCGTCGGTGGAGACCACCGCCAGAGGTGGTGCGGGCGCAGGCGTCGGCGCATCTCGAAACACCGCGAAGCCGGCGACGAGGACCACGAACACACCCGCCGCCGCCAACGCCTTCACACCGGGTCGGCCGGGATCCATCCGCGCGAATCGCCACCGCTGCGGTAACAACGACGACCATGGTGATTCGGGACGCTGCGCGGCAGGAAGCAGCCACTCCGGATCGGGACGCACGACGCCGTCCTGTGGTTGCCCGATCGGCGCCTCGCCCTGGGGGCCATCGAATTCGTCGACTCGGCGCGGCTCGGCGCGCGCGGAATCACTCTGCCTCCGCACGGAATTCAATCGTGCCACCGTGTGTGCCCGATCGTCGTCGCCGCCCATGTCTCAGGACGCTAGCGCCTTCCGGACGGACCCGACCGGGGCGAACGGTGGTCACGAACTGCCCTGTGCACAACCGAGAGTCTGTGGATGACGCGGCTCGATACGCTCTACCGATGACCAGGAGCGACGACTACGCCGACGGCACCGGGACCGACGTGTGCACCGAGCACCGCACCGAACGGCAGCACGTCGACGCTGGTCAGGCCCGGGATACGCGCCATCAGCAGGGCAGAGACGTCCTCGGCTCGCTCGGCGCACTGCATATGATGCACCGCCACGACAACCCCGGAATCCGTACCGATGTCGGCCGCCGCGGCAGCTGCCGCGTCCACCAGCTTGCTCAGTGCCTTCGAGGAGGTTCGCGTCTTCTCGCGCAACACCAGCGCACCATCGCTGATGTGCAGCACCGGCTTCATCGCCAGGGCCGTACCGAGCAGGGCTGCGGCAGTGCCGATACGGCCGCCGCGGCGCAGGTGATCCAATCGATCGACGACGATGAAACATCTCGACGACGCAGACCTGCGCACAGCATCGTCGTAGACCTCGTCGAGTCCGGCTCCACCCGCTGCGGCATACGCTGCTGCCAGCGCCGGGTAGCCCAATCCCATTCCGGCAGAACCGGAATCGACAACCTTCACCAACGATCCGATCTGCTCGGCGGCCTGCCGCGCAGCCTCCCAGGTGCTCGACAGGCCCCGGGAGATGTGCAGTGCGACGACGCCCGCCCCGCGACTGCGTTCGAGAGCTGCGGCATAGACCTCGGTCAGCTCGCCCGGAGACGCCCCCGCGGTCGTCACCGGCTTTCCGTCGGTCGATCGTTCGGGAATCTCGTCGATACCCTCACGATGGTCGACGCCGTCCACCAACACATGCAGCGGTGCCACCGTGATACCGCACTCGGCGGCTACGGACACGGGCAGGCAGGACGACGAATCGGTGACGACGGCGACGGTCATGGGTGCCGGATCGCTGCCGCCGCTGCCACCGGTCGCAACACCGTCAGCATTGCGTCGGCCACAGCCACGTGTGCGTCCCAACCCCAGTGGATTCCGTCGGGGTTGGCGTTCTCGGAGTCGATGTTCGGACGAACTGCCTCCGCGAGATCGACCATGGGAACACTACGTTCGTCGCTCCAGGCACGCAGCGCTCGCACCGCGGGCTCGCGCCCCGAATGCACCTGCCCGTAGGCGTCGCACCGATGCACCGACGGATAGGTACCGACGACGGGCAATTCCGGCCGCACGTAGGCCAATGCGGCGCGGGTCTGTTCGAGGTAGTCGACACTCAATCGCGGCGGAAGCGCCACCGGCCAACCGAGATGCGACAGAACCGGCTGCACCGCTTGATAACCCGCGCGAACGACCCGCCGAAGTGCGGGCGGACGGATGTAGCGGATCTGCTCACGCAACGCGGTCGGTAGCGGCGACGGCAACGAGTCCATGCCGCCGATTCCGAGTACGACGGCACCGGCCCGCGGTATCACCGCCCACACTCGCGGATCCTGGGTCAGAGCCCACCACGCATCGCGGCTCGTCCAGCCGATGCGGGCTACCAGCTCGACATCCCAATCCAGCTCTGCAGCAACGATATTGGGCCATAGTCGAGGATCGTCGACCGGCAGCCCGCCCTCGGGTCCGTAATAGCTCAGCGAGTCCGCCAGCACGAGCAGCACGGGGCGCGCGGCGGCCTCCTCAGAGGACGTCACTGGCCACCCGCGCCGAGGCGTTCCAGACGTCGAGCCGCCAGGACGGGTTGTCACCGGGTCCGTGCGCACCGAGCTGTACCCAGCTGGTGTTGGCGAGGCCGCCGAGCACTGGCCAGCGATCGGTCGGCAGTGCGAGCAACGCTGCGGTCAGGGCAGCGATCAACCCGCCGTGCGCCACGAGCACCAGTGGTCGCTGGTCGCCGTCGGCACCCCACTCGGGGACGCCGCCGAGGAGCTCACGCACCAGCGGCACGCTGCGGTTCGCAACGTCGATGCGACTTTCCCCACCGGGCGGGGCGACGGTTGCGTCGGCACGCCAGGCCGGACGCGCACCGGGGGCGATGTCGTCCACTTCGGTGTGGGTGAGTCCCTGCCAGTCGCCGAGATGTGTCTCCCGCAGCCGCTCGTCCGTGGACACCGCGACTCCAGCCGCATCCCCGAGAGCTTCCGCAGTGTCGAGAGCGCGCTTGAGATCGGACGAGACGATGCGGATGGGCGCGCGGACAGCCAGTTCGGCCGCAGCCGTCTTCGCCTGACTGCGGCCCAGCTCGGACAGATCGGTATCGAGCTGGCCCTGCATACGGTCGGTGGCGTTGTAGTCAGTCTGACCGTGGCGAAGCAGGATGAGCCGCCGGATCATTGCTCCGGTTCCGGTGCCGGATGCTGACCGAGGCCCGGAACCTCGATCGTCGGGCAGTCCTTCCACAGCCGCTCGAGCGCGTAGAAGTTGCGCTCCTCGTTGTGCTGGACGTGCACCACGATGTCGGAGTAGTCCAGCAGCGCCCAGCGGCCCTCTCTGGTGCCCTCGCGACGCACCGGCTTGTGTCCGGCCTCACGAAGCTGGTCCTCGATGTTCTCGACGATCGAGTTGACCTGACGCTCGTTGGGCGCGGAGGCGATCACGAAGCAATCGGTGATGTAGAGCTGGTCGGAGACGTCGAGGATCACCACGTCGCTGGCCAGTTTGTCGTCGGCTGCGAGCGCGGCGATACGCGCCATCTCGGCGGCTTCGGCTGTTGCAGTCACTTCGGTGTACTCCCACTCGTATGGCTCGGGTTCGCGGTCACTGCGCTGGTGACCGACCCGGCCGGTTGCTTCTTCTGTGGCGCCGGTTCCGACATGGTGACGGATCCGTCGAGGCGCTGCGCGCCCCGTGGTCGATAGAGGTTCCTCTTCGAGATGTATTGCACGACGCCGTCCGGGACGAGGTACCAGACCGGCCGATTTTCACCGGCACGACGTCGGCAGTCCGTCGACGATATCGCGAGTGCCGGGATTTCCATCAATGTGAGAGTGTCGGCGGGCAACGATCGTAGATGGTTGGCCAGATGATCGACGCCGAGCTCGAACCCCGGCCGCGTCACTCCGACGAACTTCGCGAGCTCGAAGAGCTCCTCCCAGTTCTGCCACGTCAGGATGGACTCGAGCGCATCGGCACCGGTGATGAAATACAACTCGGCATCGGGGTGCTGCGCTCGAAGATCCCTCAGGGTGTCGACGGTGTACGTCGACTTCTCCCGGTCGACGTCGACCCGGCTCACCGAGAACCGAGGATTCGACGCGGTGGCGATGACCGTCATCAAGTAGCGATCCTCGGCCGGGCTGACCGACCGGCCCTCCTTCTGCCACGGGGTCCCGGTGGGAACGAAGATGACCTCGTCCAGACCGAACGTGGCAGCCACCTCGCTCGCAGCCACGAGGTGACCGTGGTGAATGGGATCGAAAGTGCCGCCCATGACCCCCAACCGGAGAGTCGGCGTGGTGTTCGTGTCCTCACCGGGGCCGGATTCGTGCTGCACAACCGTCGATTCTACGTCCGTGACAGCGACGCCGGTTACACGCCTCATACCGGCAACAGTCGTGAGACCACCGTCGCGAGCTGTTGGGCCGACCGACACTCGTGCATCGCAATCACGTCCGCATACACCTTGGCCGCCGAATCACCGGATCCCCACTGAGATTTGGGCTCGGGGTTGAGCCAGTAGGCGTGCTTGGCCACCGAGACGATTCGGGCTAACGCCGGCAGCTTCGGTTCTCGATAGTTCGTCCGGGCATCGCCCAGAACGAGAACCGAACTGCGGCTGGTGATGACCTGCGCGTACTTCTCGTCGAATGTCGTCAGGGCATGCCCGTAATCGGAATGGCCGTCGTAGGTCACCAGGTCCGCTTCACGCACGATCCGGCTCATGGCGGCCCCGAGGTCTGCCCCGGAATCGAAGAACCGAGTCACCTCGTCGGTGGAGTCGACGAACGCAAAGATTCGTACCCGGGAGAACTGTTCACGAAGAGCGTGCACCAGCAGCAGGGTGAAGTTGCTGAATCCGGCCACCGACCCCGAGACATCGCACAGCACAACCAGTTCCGGCCGGGCCCGACGCGGCTTACGCTCCACCAGGTCGATGGGAATACCGCCGGTCGACATGGATTTGCGCAGCGTGCGTCGCAGATCGATGGAGCCGTGCCTGCTTCGACTGCGGCGCACCGCAAGTCGCGAGGCCAGCAACCGCGCCAGCGGTGCGACGTTACGCCGCAATGCAACCATCTCCGTGTCCGAGGCACGCAGGAAATCGACTTCCTCCGCCAGTTTCGGCACGCCGTAGCTCGCTACCCGGTCGCGGCCCAGTTTCTCGGCCGACCGTCGCCTCGTCTCGCTCTCGACCATCTTGCGTAGGTCGGCAATGCGTTGCGCTGCAGTCCGTTTGGCCACCTCCGACTCGTAGTCGTCGGTGGGCCGATCCGGCGTATCGTCACTTCGGCCCAGCAGGCCGTCGAGGATCTTGCGGAGCAGCGTGTCGGGAGCGACATCACGCAACGCCTGATAGGCCGAGAACGACGGCCCGTTCGATGACTTGTACTGACCGAGCTCTTCGACCATCTGGGCCGCCAGCATCTGGGTCAGTTCGGCCGCCTCCGCCGAGTCGTCCGAGAGCAGTTCGACGATCAGTTCACGCAACGCATCGATATCGACCTCGCCTGTCTCGGTGCGAGGCAGCGCGGTGTCGATCTGCCCCGAATCCCTGGTACCCGATGCCACCGGAAACCACAGGTCGAACAACGCGTCGAACACCCCGCGGTGCGTCGGACGTCTCAGCAGCGCGCAGGCCAGCCCTTCGCGGACCGCTTCTCTGTCCAACAGATCCAACACCGACAGGACGCGTCCGGCATCCACGGTCTCCGACGGCCCCACCGAGATCCCACGCTTACGCAACGCCTCGACGAAGCCGACGAGATGCCCGGGAATTCCGTGTGGGGCGAGCATGTCAGTTCAGCCGCAGTTCGGCGGCGGCGCGCACCTGATCGGACTGATGCTTGAGCACGACTCCGAGCGTCGACCGGACCGCGTCGTCGTCGAGGGTGTCCATGCCGAGGGCCAGGAGTGTGCGACCCCAGTCGATCGTCTCGGCCACCGACGGCAACTTCTTGAGCTGCATCCCGCGGAGCACGCGGACGGTCTTGATCATCTGCTCCGCGATCGCCTCGGGCAGTTCGGGAACGCGGCTGGCCAGGATTCGACGCTCGAGGTCCGCGTCGGGGAAGTCGAGGTGCAGGAACAGGCAGCGGCGCTTGAGAGCTTCCGACAGTTCACGCGTGGCATTGGAGGTCAACACGACGAACGGGGTGCGCTCCGCCGTGATCGTGCCCAGCTCGGGAATGGTGATCGCGAAGTCGCTGAGCACCTCGAGCAGCAAGCCCTCGATCTCGACATCTGCCTTGTCGGTCTCGTCGATCAGGAGCACGGTCGGCTCGGTTCGGCGAATGGCCTGCAGCAGTGGCCGAGCCAGCAGAAACTCCTCGGAGAACACGTCGAGCTTCGTCGAGTCCCAGTCGGCACTCGAGCCGGATTGGATACGCAGGATCTGTTTGGCGTGGTTCCACTCGTACAGAGCCCTCGCCTCGTCGACGCCCTCGTAGCACTGCAGTCGCACCAGTTCGGCTCCGGTCGACTGCGCGACCGCGCGCGCCAATTCGGTCTTGCCGACTCCGGCGGGACCCTCGATCAACAGCGGCTTGCCGAGGCGATCGGCGAGAAAGACCGATGTGGCCGTGGCCTTGTCGGCCAGATACCCCGTCTCGGCCAGACGGGCCTGAACATCGTTCACGCTCGCGAACAACGGTGGTGTCGTCGGTAGGGCACGGTCCACGTCACAACTCCTGGAAGATCGGGTCTGGCGGGTCGAGTGGCTGCAGGCCGGTCAGACGGGTCTGACGTGCCCGTCGCCCCACACCGTCCATTTGGTCGAGGTCAGCTCGGGCAGGCCCATGGGGCCGCGGGCGTGCAGCTTCTGGGTGGAGATGCCGATCTCGGCACCGAAGCCGAACTGCTCGCCGTCGGTGAACGCGGTGGAGGCGTTGACCATCACGGCAGCCGCGTCGACTCGTCGGGTGAATTCGCGCGCAGCACCGATGTCCGACGCGACGATCGCCTCGGTATGGCCGGTGCCGTATCGGTCGATGTGGTCGATTGCCTCGTCGATGCCGTCGACCACCTTCAGCGCGATGTCGAGCGAGAGGTATTCCTGCGACCAATCGTCGTCGCCTGCAGGAACCAACCCCGGCAGATCACCGTGCACCGTGACGCTGTGCATCTGGAACGCCTGCAACAACCTCGGCACCATGGTCTCGGCGATCGCGGCATCGACCAGCACCGTTTCGGCGGCATTGCACACGCTCACACGGCGGGTCTTGGCGTTGAGCACGATCTTCTCGGCCGTCTCCGCGTCGGCGGAGGAATGCAGATAGACGTGGCAGTTACCCACCCCGGTCTCGATGGTGGGAACCGTGGCATCACGCACGACCGCGGCGATCAGACCCGCTCCCCCACGCGGGATCACGACATCGACCAGCCCGCGGGCCTGAATGAGGTGGGTGACCGTCGACCGATCAGCACTGCCGAGCAGTTGTACGGCCGATTCCGGCAGCCCGTGGCTCGTGAGCGCACCCTGCAGCGCCTCGACCAGGGCTGCGTTCGACTGCGCCGCGGACGAGGATCCCCGCAGCAGCACTGCGTTCCCGGATTTGAACGCCAGACCGAACGCGTCGACGGTCACGTTGGGGCGCGCCTCGTAGACCATGCCCACGACGCCCAGCGGTACCCGCATCTGCCTGATCTCGAGCCCGTTGGGGAGCGTCGATCCGCGGATGACCTCGCCGATCGGATCGGGTAGGCCCGCCACCTGCCGCAGCCCGGCGGCAATACCGTCGATGCGCGGTGCCGTCAACCGCAGCCGATCGAGCAGACCCTCGTCCGTTCCCGCAGCGCGGGCGATCTCGATGTCGGCGGCGTTGGCTGCGAGTACCGGCTCCGCTGCGGCCAGCACGGCGTCGGCCGCGGCATGCAGCAGCGAATCCTTTTCCGCAGTGGTCAGCAACGCCAGTGCACGTGAAGCGACGCGGGCTCGGCGAGCAGCCGAGTGCACGTTCTCGCGCTCGTCGGCAGAGGACGGCACCGAAGCGGCCGAGACGGAAGCAGTCATGCACTACACACTAATAGGGCCGGGGAATGAAGCTGCATCTCCACGTCGTTGCAGCACAGCGTGGACATCGCCGACGTCACCGACGTCGAGACCGACAGACCGGAGGAACCACCTGTGAGTGCCCTGTTCGAGCCCCTGACATTGCGCGAGCTCACCTTTCCCAACCGGGTATGGATGGCACCGATGTGCCAGTACTCGGCCGACGAGACGGGCGAGAACGTCGGCGTCGCGGGCGACTGGCATCGCACCCACCTGGTGAGCCGCGCGATCGGCGGAGCCGGCCTGATCATCACCGAGGCCACAGCGGTCAGCCCCGAGGGCCGAATCAGCCCGTCGGACCTGGGCATCTGGAACGACACACAGGCCGACGCACTGGCCGAGATCGTCACCGAGATCTCGTCCTTCGGTACCGTCCCGGGCATCCAGCTGGCGCATGCGGGCCGGAAGGGCTCGACGGCGGCTCCCTGGCTCGGTGGCACATCACTGCCCGCCGAGGATCCCCGGAGCTGGGAGACCGTGGGCCCGAGCGCCGTACCGTTCGGTCGCTACGCGACACCACGGGAGGCGACAGCCGACGACATCGCGAAGATCGTCGACGATTTTCGTAACGCTGCGCGGCGCGCACTGAAGGCCGGGTTCCAGGTGGCCGAGATACACGGCGCGCACGGATACCTCCTGCACCAATTCCTCTCGCCTGCCAGCAATACCCGCACCGACGCCTACGGCGGCGACTTCGCGGGACGGACTCGCCTGCTGATCGAGGTGGTCGACGCGGTCCGTGAGGTGTGGCCTGCCGAGCTTCCGGTTTTCGTCCGTCTGTCGGCAACGGACTGGCTCGACGAACCCGAGAAGTCCGATGCTGCAGCCGACTTGGAGGCTCCGAGTTGGACCTCTGATCAGACTGTCGCGCTGGCGCAGATACTTACCGAGCACGGCGTGGATCTCGTCGATACGTCCACCGGCGGGAACGTACGCGCCGAGATTCCGGTCGAACCCGGTTACCAGGTGCCGTTCGCACGGCGTATCCAGAACGAGACCACGATGCCGGCCGCAGCGGTGGGGATGATCACCGAACCGAAACAGGCCGAGGACATCGTTTCGCTCGGCGAGGCAACTGCGGTGCTTCTCGCCCGTGAGCTGCTGCGCGATCCGTACTGGCCACGGCGCGCGGCCCGCGAATTCGGAGTGGAGATGACACCGGCAGTGGCACCGCAGTACGAGCGGGCCTACTGACAGTCACATCACGAGACCGGTCACACCACGAAACCGAGCTTCTTGTCGACGACGTTGCGCAGCTGTTCGCCGCGGAAGTATCGCTGCGCGTTGTCGACGAAGACGTCGGCGAGACGACTCTTCCACCCTGACGCGTCGCCGCTCATGTGCGGAGTGACGACCACGTTCTCGGCCGCCCACAGCGGGTGATCGGCCGGGAGTGGCTCGGTCTCGAAGACGTCGAGCGCAGCCCCGGCGAGGTGTCCCGAATCGAGATGGGTGAGCAGGGCATCGGTGTCGAGTAGCTCGCCGCGACCGACGTTGATCACCCTGGATCCGGGACGCATCGCAGCGAGGACCGCGTCGTCGACCAGGCCCCTGGTCTGCTCGGTCAACGGTGCGACGAGCACCAGGTACTCGGCCGCACCGACCACTGTCGACAACTCGTCGCTCGCATGTACCGTCCCGAAATCCGGGTCGCCCTCGCGAGCTGTTCGGCCGACTCCGGAGACCGACATGCCCACTGCCGTCAACAAAGTGGCAATGGCTCGTCCGATTGCTCCGGTGCCCACGATCATCACGTGTGCACCGTCGATGCGTTCGGTCTCGCGGTGTTGCCAGATCTTCGAATGCTGCAGTGTGCGCGAACGTTCGGAGTCCTTGGCGAACGCGAGGATCTGGGCCAGCACGAACTCCGCGATAGGTCGGTCGAACACTCCACGCGAATTGGTCACGACCACATCGGATTCCACCAGTTCGTCGAACAACAACGAGTCCACTCCGGCAGCGGCGATATGGATCCACTTCAGCGAACCGCACTGCGGCCAGGCGGATCGGACTGCAGGCGAGAAGAAATCCCACAGCAGCAGGGCATCGGCGCCGTCGACGGCCTCGGCGAGCGTGTCGGCGGTGGCATATCTGATGTCGGCGACCTTCGCGACGGAATCGAGTCCGTCAGGAAGGTCGCCGGCATGCAGAACGGCCAGAACCGGACGCACTACTTCGACTTGTATCCGACGAGCTCGACGCCGGACGCAGCGACCTCGTCGTCGTTGTCACCGGGGCACTGGGTGCCGCGCAACGACCGGCCGGCGGTTTCGGGCATCAACAGGATCGGAACGAACGCGATGGCAGCTGCGATCATCATGTACCAACCCGGGATCAGGTTGGAACCCGTGCGGTCGATCAGGAACGTCAGAATCAGCGGTGCCGTGCCGCCGAAGAGCGCCGTGGAGACGTTGTATCCGATGGCGAACGCTCCGTAGCGCACCTGGGTGGGAAACAGTGCGGGCAGCGTCGACGACACGCAGGAGCACATGATGACCAGCAGCACGCCGAGACCGAGCAGGCCGATGCTCTGGCCGATCAGTCCGGTGTTGATGATCAGCAGAAACAGCGGGACGCTGAACACGAAGTACCCCACGCAGGCGACCAGCAGCAACGGCTTTCGGCCCACCCGGTCGGACAGAGCGCCGATGGGGTTGATGATCAACATCATGATGATCATGATGGCCACGAGAGTGAAGTTGGACTGAGTCGTGCTGTGCCCCAACGTGTCGCTGAGGTACGAGGGCAAGAACGTGAGCACCGTGTAGTACGCGATGTTGAGCAGCAGCACGAATCCCATCAGAATCAGGATCCGCTGCCAATACGTCAGGGTGGCCTTGAGGGAGGTGACTGCTCCACCTGCACCTTCTTCGACCGTGCCGCCGTCTTCCTTGGCCTCGGCGAACACCGGAGAGTCCTCGAGCCGGGTCCGCAGCCACAACGCGACGATGCCCAGCGGGAGCGTCACCAGGAACGGGATTCGCCAGCCCCAGGCCTCCATGGTCTCGTCTCCGAGCCCGACGTTGAGCAGGGTGCACAGGGTGGCCCCGCCCACCGTGCCTGCGAGGGTGCCGAATTCGAGGAACGACCCGAAGAATCCGCGGCGCTTGTCGGGCGCGTACTCGGCCATGAACACTGCTGCGCCGCCGTACTCACCGCCGGTGGAGAAGCCCTGCACCAGTCGGCAGACGAGCAACAGCAACGGTGCTGCGATACCAATGGTGTCGAACGTCGGCAGCACACCGATCGCCGCCGTGGCCAACGTCATCATCGAGACGGTCAGGACGAGGACCTTCTGACGACCGATGCGGTCGCCGAGCGGGCCGAGCACGATGCCGCCGATGGGGCGAATGATGAACGACGCGGCCAGCACGGCGAATGTGGAGAGCAGGCTCGCTCCCCCGTCGTCCGACGGAAAGAAGTTGGCGGCGATGTAGACGGCGAGGTAGCCGTACACCGCGTAGTCGAACCACTCCACGGCGTTGCCCAGTGCGGACCCGCCGATCGCGCGATGCAGAATTTTCGTTTCGTTCGCGCTGAGTGTGTCGGTACTCGGCGGATATCCGGTCGGCGAAGCTGCCGACCCTGAAGTTTCGGTCACGGTCCAATACCTCTCGCTTTATGACAACGTGGAGCGTCGGTTTGGTACTTCGCAGCGTCCGACTTTACGTCGACGCCGGGCGCACGTCTCGAACAACCCCCTCTTGGAAAACTAAAGACCAGGTGGCGCAGCGATTCTGGTGGCGATCAACGCGTACGCCTTTGCGCTGTCGGTCAATTGCTGCACGGCGACGGACTCGTCCGGCCGGTGCGCCTGGTTTTCGATCTCCCCGGGACCGAGCACGACGGTGCGGATACCCATCTGCTGTGCCACGAAACCACCATCGCACGAAGCAGTCCAGATGTCAGTGAAACCGGCAGATCCGATGTCGCGAACCGATTGCATTGCAGTGGTGACCAATCCATCGTCCGCAGCGGTCAGAAAGCCCGGCATTTCCATCGACACCTCGAGATGTACCTCGATTCCCGAACCGGTGATACCTGCCGCGTCGATGCGCGAACGCAGGTCGTCCACCACCTCCGCAGCGCTCTCGCCGGGTAGCAGCCGACGGTCGACCGTGAGTACGCACCGGTCGGCAACCATCGACGTACCGGTGCCTCCCGTCACGGTGCCCACGTTCCAGGTAGCGGGACCGAGTTCGGCGTGTGGATCCTCGTCCAATTCGATCTGCCAGTCCTCGATGACGGCGACGATGCGGGCGGCAGCGGATATCGCATTGGCACCGTTACGCGGCCGACCTGCATGAGCCGAACGCCCGCGCACGTCGATCTCGATATTCGCGGCTCCTCGGCAACCGACGATGGTCACCAGGTCCGTCGGCTCGGCCACCACGCAACACTGGAAACGACGGGGCCCCGGGTCGGCGACGAATGCTCGAATACCCAAGCCCGTGTCTTCCTCGTCCACCAGACACGCCAACGTCATCGGGAAGCGATCTGCAAGACCGGCACGGTTCACCGCATCCATAGCGGCCACCACTGCGGCCACTCCCCCCTTCATGTCGCATGCTCCCCGTCCGACCATGCGCCCCTCTCGCACGACCGCGGTGAACGGATCCGTCGTCCAGCCCGTGCCCGCCGGAACGACGTCGGAGTGGCCGACGAACAGGACCCCGGGGGTGTCATCGGGTCCGATCGATGCGATCACGTTCGGTCTGCCGGGAGCGACCTCGATCGTGCGAACGTCGAATCCCAGTGCGCGACATCGCTCCGCGAGGATTTTCGCGCACTTTTCTTCGGTGTCGCCCGGATTTTCACCGCCCGCCTCGATCAACGCGGCTGTGAGAGAAACGATCTCGTTCTCGTCGACGGCGTCGAGCAGAGACTGCTGGGCACTCGGAACGGTCATCGCGTGGGGTCGGAGGCGAGCAGATGCTTCGATTTTTCCACCGCGACGGCCAACCGCCTGATGCCTTCCTCGATGCGCTCGGGTGTCGACGAGGCGAAGCACAGCCGTAGCGAATCGTGAAACTTGCCGCCCACCGACAACGCCGGTCCCGGAATGTAGGCAACTCCCTCGGCCAGTGCGGTTTCGAACAGATCCTGCGTCGAGAAATCGTGGTCGTTTCCGCGCAACGTCGCCCACAGAAAGAAGCCCCCGTCGGGGTCCGTGGTGGACATCGCGTCACCGAAGTGTGTCGCAATGCTGTTCTGCATCGCCATCTTTCGCGGTAGGTACACCGCAGCCAGCGACCGCAGGTGCTCCTCGAGCAGCCCGCGCCGGATGTACTCGGCCACCATCCTCTGTGCCGGAAGATTCGTACAGGTGTCCATCGCCTGCTTGGCGTTGACGATCAACCGACGCGCTTCGGGGGCCGCGTCCACCCACCCCACGCGCAGACCGGGAGCGATCATCTTCGAGAAGGTCCGCACCGAGAAGATCAGCGGATCGTTCGGACTCAGCGCCCCGAAACTCGGGATCGGGTCCCCCGAGAAACGCAGCAGGCCATAAGGATCGTCGTCGAGAATCACCGAACCCCATCGGTGTGCCAACTCGATCAACAACAGTCGACGCTCGAGCGAGAGCGTGACCCCGGACGGATTCTGAAAGTTGGGAATCACGTAGATCATCTTCGGTAGACGCCCGGCTCGCTCGACGAGTTCGGGTAACGCCTCGACGATGAGACCGTCACTGTCCATCGGTGCCTCGAGAATATCGCCGCCGTAGCTCAACACGGTGGCAGTTCCGTTGGTGTACGTGGGACTTTCGACGATGACCAGATCACCGGGATCGACGAACAGCTTGCAAGCGATGTCGAGACCCTGCATGCCGCCCGAGGTGATGACGACCCGATCCTCGGACGTGGGTTCGCCGACGGACTCGAGATACGCCAACAACGCGTCGAGCAGACCTGGATCACCCTCGGTGGCACCGTAATCGAAGGCGTCCGCTGTGAGCACACTGCCGGCGATCTCGGTGAACGCGGCAGCCGGAACCGTCTCGGCTGCAGGAGATCCCATCGCGAACCTGACGATGTCGTGTTTCTGGGCGGCGAGAAGCGATGTCGACGAGTCGATCACTGATCCCACCAGTTGGTCGGTGCGCAGGGCCCAGGGAATGGCAGGAGTGGAGCCTGCGGAACGACCCTTTTGGTCAGGAGTGGAGCCCGCGGAACGACCCTTTTGGTCAGGAGTGGAGCCCGCGGAACGACCCTTTTGGTCAGGAGTGGAGCCTGCGGAACGACCCTTTTGGTCAGGAGTGGAGCCTGCGGTGGAGGTGGTCATGTCTCACTCCTTCGTCAGTAGTTCTCGGGGGTATGCGGTGAAGGTTTCGACGCCGGTGTCGGTGACTCGGACTGCTTCGGACACCTCGTATCCGTAGTCGTCCATCCACATTCCGCCGATGATGTGAAAGGTCATGTTCTCGGCCAGAACCGTCTCGTCGTCGGTGCGGAGGCTCACCGTGCGCTCGCCCCAGTCCGGGGCGTACGCGACGCCGATCGAGTAGCCGATGCGCGAGGGTTTGTGGAGGCCGTGCTTGGCCAGGCTGGTGTTCCATACCTGAGCCAGCTCGGTTGCGGTGACCCCGGGGCGGACCGTTGCCAGTACCTCGTTCAGCGCTTCACCGGTGGATTCCGCGAGGTATTTCAGACGCGGACTCGGCTTGCCGAGCACGATCGTGCGGGCCATCGGAATGTGGTACCGCCGGAACACCCCGGCCAGTTCGACGACGGTGGTCTCGCCGCGGACGAACCGTTGGTCCGACCACGTCAGATGCGGAGTGTCCGCTCCTGCCCCGGTCGGCAGCATCGGCACGATGGCTGGGTGATCGCCGCCGAAGTCGGCTGTGCCGCGTACCTGTGCGTTCATGATGGCGGCAGCTGCATCGCACTGCCGTTCCCCTACCGAAATCGCGTGGTGCGCAGCAGACATCGCGGCCTCGCACACCGTCGCCGCGCCGCGCATCAACGCGATCTCGGCCGGCGACTTGACCACGCGGATCCAATTGACCAACTCGTACGAGTCGGTGAATCGGTACTCGGGTAGCGATTTGACGAGCGCTTCGAAGGCCTTGGGGCTGAAGTAGTACGAGTCCATCTCCAGTCCCACTTGACCGTGCTCGAAGTTGTTGACCAACCCCAACTCTCGTAGCTTGGCGGCTACCCAGACGAACGGGTGGGTGTCTCTGCGCTGAACGAACGTCTCCGGGTATCCGAAGGTGTGGTCTTGCGGCAACCACGACGTACGGAACGCACCGTTGGCATCCATCTCGCGAGCGAAGAAGTACAGCTCGCCGTCCAGCGGCACGTACAGCATTTGCGGGGTATAGAACGAGAGTGCGTTGTAGCCCAGCAGATAGTAGAGATTCGCGGGGTCGGTGACGATCAGCGCAGTCAGGTTCTGCGACGCCATGCGCTGACGGACGGCTGCGAGCCGGTCGGCGTATTCCTCGTCGGTGAACGTGATGGGCGTGCTGTTCGGTACGTCCGGGTAGCGAGCCAGGCCGGGAGCAGCCCGTCCTGGAGTCTGCGCGGGTCCGATTGCGGTGACGTAGGCATCGTCGGATGAGGCGTTCACGGGCACCCCCTTCGGGAGGTCTTTTAGTAGATTGTTGACAATCAGGCTATCCGCAGGTGTCGGTGGGGAGCAAGGGCTGCCGTGTTAAAGCTGTGTTGCGCCCGAAGGCTCTACCCGGGTGTGGCGAGTACGGATTGCTCGGCCTGCTCGTCGACCATGGCTCGCGTCAGATCGTGCACGGCGGTGTCCATGTGTTCGTGGACGCCCTTCTCGAGCGCATCCCAATCCGATCCCAGCAGCAGATCGACGATCAGCTGATGTTCCTCGACCAGGGCTTCGGGACGGTAGTAAGCAGTTTCGAGATTTGCCATGCAAATGCGTGCCTCGGCCGCCAGCGTGGCGTACATACGAGACATCCGACTGTTTCTCGTGGCCGCTACCAGGGCAGTGTGGAAGGCAAGGTCGCGTTCGGCGAGGCCACGCCAATCCGCCCGATCGATGAAAGGCTGCATCTGCATCACGATGGCCGAGAGTTCGTCTGCGGTCTTGATCAGCTGGGCACGATCTCCATGTACCAGAGTCCATGCCGCACCGACCTCGATCGCTGCACGCGACTGGTAGATCTCGGCGACGTCGCCGCTGCTGAGCTCGACGACGAACACACCGCGGTTGCGGTAGCTGACGAGCAGTCCCTCCTGATTCAGACGCTGCAACGCCTCTCGCACGGGGCCACGTGAAATCTCCAGCTCCGCCGCGACATTCGCCTCGTTGATCTGTTCTCCGGGCGCGTAGGACCCGTCGATGATGCGATCGCGAATCTGATCCGCGATCACCATCGACGTGTTGCGTGCGTCGATCGGTGTCAGGCGTCTCGAACCGGGCATGATCAGAACCTTCCTCAGCTGCGGGGAATCGCGAAGTATTTGTACTCCAGAAACTCGTCTATTCCGACTTTCCCGCCCTCGCGGCCGAGTCCCGATTGTTTGACACCACCGAACGGGGCTGCCGGATTCGACACCAGCCCGGTGTTGAGCCCCACCATGCCCACCTCGAGGCGCTCCCCCATTCGCAGAGCCCGATCGATGTCCTGGGTGAACACGTATCCGACCAGTCCCCATTCGGTGTCGTTGGCCAGCGCGACGACCTCGTCCTCGGTGTCGAAGGGAACGATGGCGGCCACCGGTCCGAATATTTCCTGGGACATCAGATCCGATTCGGTATCGACATCGGTCAGGACGGTCGGTGGGTAGAAGTAGCCCGGCCCGTCCGGGGCCGCACCTCCGACGACGGCGCGGGCACCGCGCGCGAGAGCATCGTCGACCAGCGCCTGGACCTTGCCCCGGCCTGCGTCGTCGATCAGCGGCCCCACCTCGGTCCCGTGAGAAGCGCCCGCGCCCACCCTCAGCGCGCCCATTCGGTCGGCCAAAGCATCCGAAAAGCGTTGTGCCACACTGCGGTGAACGAAGAACCGATTCGCTGCGGTACATGCTTCGCCCATGTTGCGCATCTTGGCAACAATGGCTCCGTCGACGGCGCGGTCGAGGTCTGCATCGTCCATGACGACGAAGGGTGCATTCCCGCCCAGCTCCATCGACGTCCGCATCACCGTCGCCGCTGCCTGTTCGAGCAGAATCTTGCCCACCGCCGTGGATCCGGTGAAGCTGATCTTGCGGGCAGCGCCGCTGCTCATCCACGACCCCACGACACCCGACGCATCGGTGGTCGGCACGATGTTGACGACGCCCGCAGGCACCCCCGCCTCGTGGAGAATCTGCACCAGCGCAAGTGCCGTCAGCGGCGTCTGCTCGGCGGGCTTGAACACGACGGTGCAGCCTGCCGCAAGGGCAGGCCCGATCTTGCGAGTTCCCATGGCCAGCGGGAAGTTCCACGGCGTGACGAGAATGCAGGGCCCGACCGGCGCGCGGGTGACCACGATGCGGTTCTTCCCGTCTCCGGTCAGGGTGTGATCACCCGAGATGCGTACCGCTTCCTCGGAGAACCAGCGAAAGAACTCGGCTCCGTACGCCACCTCGCCGCGCGCGTCGGCGAGCGGTTTACCCATCTCGGCGGTGATGATCGCAGCGAGCTCCTCCGAGCGGGCCATGATCATCTCGTATGCCGTCCGCAGTATGTCGCTTCGCACTCGCGGTGCGGTGGCCGCCCACTCCGCCGCGGAGTCGACGGCTGCAGCAAGCGCTTTCTCTGCGTCCGCGATACCGCCGTCCGCAACCGTGGCGATGACCTCGCCTGTGGCCGGGTCCACGACGTCGAATCGGGCGTCCGATACCGACGGAGACCACGCACCACCGATGAAACAGTCTGTGGGAGAGGTGATGCGCGGACGCGTGAGGCTGGTGGTCGAGCTGGCGGTCATGGCCGCGGTCCTTTCGTCGAACGTGGATCGAGTATCTGTGCCAGGTGTACGGATGCATCGTCGCCCGAGTCACCGGTCAGTTGGCGCACCTGCATGTGACAGCTGAATCCATCGGTCAGAACAGGAGTGTCGGGTTCGGTAGCCCGCAACGCGGGCGCGAGAGCCTGCTCGGCGACATCCATGCTGAGCTCGTAATGCCGACTCTCGAAGCCGAAATTACCTGCTACACCGCAACATCCGGTGGCCTCACGTACCGACTCGACGCCCACGGCGGCGAGGGCCCGGCGCTGCGTTGCATCGCCGAACACGGCGTACTCGTGGCAGTGAGTCTGCACCGTGACCGCAGCCGGCATGTCGCCCGAGGGCTGCCAGCCCGCGCTTGCTTGATCGATCACCGCTCCGGCGAAGCTCTGGACGCGCGCCGCGACCCTCCTTGCCGCGTCCGTGGGGACCAGTTCGGGCATGTCCTTACGGAACGCGGCCGCACAGCTCGGTTCGGTCACGACGATCGGCCTGTCGGTACCGTCGTCCAGCGCCGCAACGGCTTTCGTCAGCTGCTTGCGAGCGGACTTCAGCTGACCCGTCGAAATCCACGTCAAGCCGCAGCACACATCCGTTCGGCATTCGGTGGTGCGTCCGGAGTCTTCGAGAACGCGTTGTGCCGCACCCGCGACCTCGGGGCGAAATCCCTGCGTGAACGTGTCGACGACGAGCACCACATCGGCGTCGCGGCCACCGCCGACTCGGACGGCATCGGCCAGTTCCTTCGACGACGCGAACCGAGGCAATGCGCGTTCGGTGGTCAGCCCACCCAGACGTGCCGCCACTGCCGACACCCGGGGTGTCAGCAGACGATTGAGCAGCGGTGCCGTTCGCTTCGTCACCGCGAGCCATCGAGGCAACCACCCGAGCGAGTAGTGCGACAGCGGCCGCAGCCGCCTCGCGTAGTGATGGTCGAGGAACTCCGATTTGTACGTGGCCATGTCGACGCCGACGGGACAGTCCGAGGAGCAGGCCTTGCACGACAGGCAGAGATCGAGCGACTCCGCAACGTCCTTCGATGCCCATCCGTCGGCCACCGTCGGAGAACTGCGCACCATCTCCTGCAGCACCCGCGCCCGGCCCCGCGTCGAATCCTTCTCGTCACCCGTCGCACGGTAGCTCGGGCACATGACGCCACCGGTTGTCGTTCGACATTTCCCCACGCCCACACAGGATTGGGTCGCATGGACGAACGGGTCCAGATCGGGTCGCGACCCTATCTGGTGCAGATCGAAGCTGGTCTTCCACTCCCGGGCCGGGATGCCTTGAAGCATCAGGTTGTCCATCAGGGGTTCGGGGTCGGTGATGGATCCGGGGTTCAGGATTCCCGCGGGGTCCCAGATGCGCTTGAACCGGGAGAAGGCGTCGAGCATGCGAGGGGAATACATGACCGGCAACAACTCCGAGCGCGCGCGGCCGTCACCGTGCTCGCCCGAAAGACTGCCGCCGTGCTTGACGACGACGCGTGCGGCAGCGCGCAGGAAGTCGTACATCACTCGTCGTCCGGCGTCGGTGCGTTGGTCGAAGGTGATCCGTACGTGCATGCAGCCGGCACCGAAGTGGCCGTACATCACTCCGGTCAAGTCATGCTCGGCCAGTAGCGAATTCAGGTCCGCGAGATACGCCGACAGGTTTTCCGGTGCCACGGCGGCGTCTTCCCAACCGCCCCAGGACTCGACTCCACTCGCCAGGCGCGTCGCCAAACCGGCACCGTCCTCGCGCACCCGCCACAACGCTGCGCGATCGGCCGCATCGGTCACGATACGACCCTCTTTGACGCGCCCGAGCCGACCGAGCGCCTCGAGCAACCGAGATGCCTTGTCCTGCACTTCTGTCGCATCGACCCCGTCGAGGTCGACGTACAACCAGGCATTTCCTGCAGGGAGCCCCCGTACCGAGTCCGGTCCGCGGCGATACTCCATCGTGCCGGCGATGTTGTCGTCGATTCCTTCGACGGCGGCGGGTGAGAACGCGAGAATGGTCGTCACGTCCGCCGCAGCGGACACCACGTCGTCGTATCCGAGACACAGCAGCAGTGCGGCTGGGGGTACGGGCACGACGGCGACGGTCACCGACACGATCACCGCGCAGGCACCTTCGCTTCCGACGAGAGCCCGGGCGACGTCGAAACCGTTCTCCGGCAACAGATGCGAGAGGTGGAATCCCGATACCTGACGCGGGATGCGACCCAACTCGACCCGCAAGAGCGCCAGGTTGTCCGACACCAGCGAGCGCAGCTCGTTCGAGATACGTTCGGCTGCAGCGACAGCCGCCGAGTCCTGAGTTCGCAGCGCCTGCACACCGGTGCGGGTGACTCGCAGCAGGTATCCGTCGGCGGTCACCACGTCCATGGCCACCGTGTGATCGGCGGTGCGTCCGTACCGCACGGAGTGGTTACCGCACGCGTCGTTGCCGACGGCTCCGCCCACGGTCGCGCGGGTCTTGCTGGACGGATCGGGCGCGAAGGTGAATGCACCGTCGGTCCGCGTCACCAGCTGACGTTGCAACTCCGAGATGACGATTCCGGGCTCGACGACGGCCGTCCTGGACTCGGTGTCGACCGAGAGCACCCGGTTCATGTGGCGCGAGAAGTCGAGGACGATTCCACGGCCGATTGCGTTGCCCGCCATGGAGGTACCGCCGCCACGCCCGGTGACGACAACGTCGGCGGCGGCACACAGCGACACGACCGTAGCCACTTCGTCGGCGCTGCGCGGGAAGACGACAGCGGCCGGCGGGACTCGGTAGTTCGACGCGTCGTAGGAGTATTCGGCCAACCGTCGGGACGAATCGTCGACGTCGATGCCCAGTCTTCGTACTCGCTGTACGAGTGCGGGCACCTCGGAACGAACAGGGGCTGCTGTCACAGGACGTTCTTCAATGTCCGCGACAACGCGTCGAGTCCGAACGTCATCTCGTCGTCGTTCACGATCAGTGCGGGGATGATACGAACCACGTTGCCGAGCGCACCGCAGGTGAGCAACAGCAGCCCTTCGTCGATGGCACCCTGTTGCACCCGCAGAGCAGCGGCGGCGTCGGGATTGCCCGAGCTGTCGACGAATTCGAGCGCCTGCATCAATCCGAGTCCCCGAGCATCACCGATGGCCGGGTGCTGTTCCTTCAGCGCGAGAAGGCCGTCGAGGAGAACTCGGCCCTGCGCTGCCGCGTTGTCGACCAGACCTTCCTCGCGCACGACGTCGAGGGTAGCGACTCCCGCCGCAGCAGCGACGGCGTTGCCGCCGTAGGTTCCGCCTTGCGACCCCGGCCATGCCTTGCCCATCAGCTCTGCCGATGCGGCGATCGCCGAGATCGGGAACCCGCTGGCGAGTCCTTTTGCGGTGATGAGGATGTCGGGAGTGATCGACGAGTGCTGATGGCCCCAGAACGTTCCGGTGCGTCCGACTCCGGCCTGCACCTCGTCGACTATCAGGGCGATGCCGTGGGTGTCGGCGCGTTCGCGCAAGCCCTCGAGGAATGCAGGGGGCGTGGGCAGGTACCCGCCGTCGCCCAGCACCGGCTCGATGATGAACGCAGCCGTGTCGGCGGGGCTGGATATCGTCATCAACAGGTAGTCGAGTTCCTTCAGCGCGAAGGCGACTGCGGTGTCCATGTCCCATCCGTACCGAAATGCATACGGAAACGGTGCGATGTGCACCCCACCCATGATCGGCGAGAATCCCGATCGGAACTTGGTTCCCGCCGTGGTGAGCGATGCAGCCGCCACCGTTCGCCCGTGGAAGCCGCCGTGGAATGCAACGATGTTCGGTCGACCGGTTGCCATGCGCGCCAATCGGATCGACGCCTCGACCGCCTCGGATCCCGAGTTCGCGTAGAACACACTGTCCAACCCGGCAGGCAACACCTCTCCGAGCTTGTCCGTCAGCGCGAGCAGGGGTTGATGCATGACGGTCGTGTACTGGGCGTGGATGATCTTGCCCACCTGTTCGCGAGCTGCCTCGACCACGCGGGGGTGGCAATGACCGGTGCTGGTGACGCCGATGCCGGTCGTGAAGTCGAGGTACTTACGCCCGTCGGTCCCGATGATCCAGCTGCCCTTTCCGTGGTCGACGACAATCGGGGTCGCCTGCTTGAGTGCGGGGCTGAGGTGGGTGCGAGTCGACGCTGTCATGGACGCCATCGTCACCCACCGATTCCGGATTGTCAACAATCTGCAATTATGCATTCGGGGCGGGATCGACCCGTTCGGTCGAGCCGAGGGCGATAGGGTTCGGTCGTGTCCGCATCGAACCCCCGCTCGAGCAGCCCGCGCATCGTCGTACTGGGCAGCATCAACATGGACCTGATCACTCGGACCCCCGCCCTGCCCGAACCGGGCGAAACCGTGTTGGGGACCTCGTTCGACACCGCACCCGGCGGCAAAGGTGCCAACCAGGCGATCGCGGCGTCGAAGTCGGGAGCTCGCGTGAGCTTCGTCGGGGCGGTCGGGGACGACGAATTCGGGCCGACACTGCGGCACACCCTAACCAGCGCAGGCGTCGACGACCATGCTCTGCGAACCGCAGCAGGAGCGTCCGGTATCGCCGCCATCACCGTCGACGACCGAGCCGAGAACAGCATCGTGGTCGTGGCCGGAGCCAACGGCGGTGTACACGAGCTCACCGACGACGACCTGGCAATCATCGACGAGGCCGATATCCTGCTGTGTCAGTTGGAGATTCCCCTAGAGACCGTACTCGCCGCGTTCGAGTACGCACACTCCCGCGCCGTCGTGACGATGCTCAACCCGTCCCCCGTCCAGGATCTGCCCGACGCTCTCGTTGCGGCCACCGACGTCCTGGTGGTCAACGAGGCCGAGGAAGCGCGCATCGGGAGTCGAGTGAACGACATAGAACATGTGGTCACCACGCTGGGCGCACGAGGCGCGAGATATCGCGGCTCGGAATCGTTCGAGGTACCCGCGCCGAAGGTCGAGGCGGTCGACACCACCGGAGCGGGTGACGCATTCGCCGGAGCACTCGCGGCATCCTGGTCGAGCGGACCCCGCGCTGCCATCGAATGGGCCGTCGCCGCAGGTGCTTTCGCTGCGACGGGAGCCGGCGCGAGCGCGTCCTCGGGAACGAGGGCCCAGATCGAATCCCTCCGCGGTGCGGACGCGCGATGACTGCGTACGACCCGACCGAGCTCCGCCTGCTGCGCCGCGCACGCGATCGAATGGATCGCGATTTCGCGCAACCGCTCGACGTCCCGTCACTCGCCAGAACCGCGCTGATGTCCACTGCACACTTCAGTCGCCGTTTTCGGGAGGCCTACGGCGAGACGCCGTACGCGCATCTGATGACACGACGGATCGAGCGCGCCAAAGCGCTGCTGCGACGCGGAGACGTCACGGTCACCGAGGCATGCTTCGCCGTCGGCTGTACCAGCCTCGGGTCGTTCAGCTCGAGATTCACCGAGATCGTGGGCGAGACACCGAGCGCCTACCGCGCCCGCGATCATCGTGGCAGCCACGCCGTACCCAGCTGCACCGCGATGGTTCTCGGACGCCCGATGCGAGGGCCCACATCCTCGACGGCGGCGGTGACCGAGCCGAGCAGAATCGAAGAAGCATCTGCGGCCGGGGCGTCCTAGCCTTCATCCATGACACTTTCACTGAGCCACGTTCACGTCTACACCGACGACCCCGACGCCTCGGTTGCGTTCTACCGAGACGCTCTCGGACTCGAGGTCAAGAGCGAGGTGGCCAACGACGGCTACCGCTGGATCACGCTGTCCACCAGCGAACAACCCGAGATCGAGGTCGTGTTGTCGCAGCCGCACGCGGGCCGTTCTCGGGAACTGGGCGATCAGCTCGCCGCGCTGCTGGCCAAGGGCGAGTTGCCGGGACTACTGTTCCGCGCCGACGACCTCGACGCCGCGTTCGAGCGGATCCGCGCGGCGGGTACGGGCGAGATACTGCAGGAGCCGACGAGTCAGCCCTGGGGTGCCCGCGATGCCGCGTTTCGTGATCCGGCCGGAAACATGGTGCGCGTCAGCCAAGCCTGAAGTGTGGTGCCCGCCTCGACTACAGAGCCGAGGCGAGCGCCAGACCGCCACCGCACGCGAGTACGGACGCCACCAGTGTGCCGATCGCGTTGACGGCGGCGTCGACCCGACGGCCCTGCTGCAGTAACCGCACGGTGTCCACGGTCGAGGTACTGAAGGTGGTGTAGCCCCCACAGAACCCGGTTCCGAGAACTGCCTGCGCATCGGTGGAGCCGGCGCGCAGCATCACCCAGCCGGCCAGCAACCCGAGCAAGAACGAGCCCGAGATGTTGATACCGACGGTTGCCCACGGGAAGCTCGTGCGCGAGCTCAGCCGTGACTTCACCTCCGCATCGACGAAGAATCGCGCGACCGACCCGAGCGCGCCGGCCAGGATCACCAGGGCCGCGATCATCGGATCACTCTGTTGGCGAACATGATTCCGGCTCCGGCCGCCACAACTCCCAACACCACACTGACGACGGCATATGCCGACGCCAGTCCGGTGAACCCGCCCCGGACACCCTCGACCGTTTCGAGGGCGAAGGTGCTGTACGTGGTGAACGCGCCACAGAACCCCGAACCGCCGAGCAACCGGAGCCGACGCCGTCCACCCGTATCGGGACCACTGCGCAGCAGCGACTCGAGCAGCAACCCCAGCACGAACGCACCGACGATGTTGATTCCGAAGGTGGCGAGAGGCCACTGCGACGTCGTGTGCGGGAGACGTTCCTCGATCGCATAGCGAGCAGCAGTGCCTGCCGCGCCGCCGACAAATACCGTTGCCAAGGCCGCGAGGTTGCGATGCGATGCCGGGTCGCTCACCGCCGGCTCTGCTCTCTGTCGTACCGATGCTGCACGATGAACAGTATGACGACAGCGACGCACGCGACCGTAGGCAACTTGCGCGAAGACGCCGAAAGGCTGCTGCGTGAGCTCGCCGGCCCCGATGCGGTGTTGCGCGAGGACCAGTGGACGGCAATAGAGGCGCTGGTCGTGCACCGTCGGCGGGCGTTGGTGGTCCAGCGGACCGGTTGGGGTAAGTCGGCTGTCTACTTCATCGCCGCGAAACTACTGCGCGCCCAGGGTCTGGGACCGACGGTCATCGTGTCGCCGCTGCTGGCGTTGATGCGAAACCAGGTCGCCTCTGCGCAGCGCGCCGGGGTGCGGGCGGCGACCATCAACTCGGGCAACATGACCGAGTGGGACGAGATCCATCAACAGGTGAACTCGGGTGAGCTCGACGTGCTGTTGGTCAGCCCGGAGCGCCTGAACAATCCCGACTTCCGCGACCAGGTGCTGCCGTCGTTGGCCGGTGACGCCGGCCTGGTCGTGGTCGACGAAGCCCACTGTGTCTCCGATTGGGGACATGATTTCCGGCCCGACTACCGGCGGATCCGAACCCTCATCGCCGAACTGCGCGACGGCATACCCGTGCTGGCCACCACCGCGACCGCGAACGACCGGGTGGTCGACGACGTCGCCGCCCAACTCGGGGTCGGCGGCGGAGACACCCTGGTCCTACGCGGCGGACTCGCACGAGACTCACTACGGATGTCGGTGGTGCGGATCGAGAACGCCACCGAGCGCGCAGCGTGGCTCGGCGATCACCTGAAGACCCTGCCGGGCTCCGGAATCATCTACACGCTGACGGTCTCGGCCGCCAAGGATCTCGCCGCGCTGCTCACCGACCAGGGCCACGTCGTGGCGTCGTACACCGGTCAGACCGACCCCACCGAACGCGAATCACTCGAAGCCGACCTACTCGCAAACCGGGTCAAGGCGCTCGTCGCGACCTCCGCACTCGGCATGGGGTTCGACAAACCCGACCTCGGCTTCGTCGTACACATGGGGGCACCGTCCTCGCCGATCTCCTACTACCAGCAGGTCGGTCGCGCCGGCCGCGCCACCGAACGCGCCGACGTCGTACTACTCCCCGGCCACGAGGACCGGCAGATCTGGAGCTATTTCGCCTCCGTCGCATTCCCGCGGGAACATCTCGTGCGACAGGTCATCGAGGCACTCGATACCGAGAAGGCTCAGTCGACCCAAGCTCTCGAGCCACTGGTCGAGCTCAATCGCAGCAGGCTCGAGATGGTGCTCAAGGTCCTGGACGTCGACGGGGCCGTCAGACGCGTCCGTGGCGGTTGGATGGCCACCGGTGAGTCGTGGACGTACGACGCGAGCCGCTACGAACGCCTCGAGCAAGCCAGGGACCGTGAGCAGCAGGCGATGCTCGACTACCAGAGCACCGATGGGTGCCGGATGGAATTTCTTCGTCGGCAGCTCGACGACCCCGATCTCGGCGCACCCGGCACCGAGTCCGACCGTTGCGGCCGATGCGACAACTGCACGGGCGAGCATCTCTCGTCCGCGGTCGATGCCACGTCGGTCGACTCTGCGAGGGCCCGGCTCGATCGCCCCGGACTCGATCTCCAGCCCCGAAAGCAGTGGCCCAGTGGGATGAAAAAGCTCGGTGTATCGCTCTCGGGCAAGATCAGCAACCCGCACCGACCGGGTCGCGTTCTCGGCCGCCTCACCGACCTCGGGTGGGGTGGACGCTTGCGAGCCCTGCTGGATGCACCCGACGCTCCCGTCACGGAAGCGCTGGAGAAGGCCTGCATCTCGGTGCTGGCCAACTGGGACTGGGCCGACCGGCCCACCGCCGTGCTGGCCCTCGACTCCCCCACCCACCCGCTGCTGGTGCGCTCGGTAGCCGAGCGCCTGGCAACCGTCGGGAAGCTGGAGAACCTGGGAGTGATGCAGGTCAGACCGGGACATCCCCCGGTATCGGCCGCGAATTCGGCCTTCCGAGTTGCCGGCCTGGTGGACTCGTGGGAGGTTCCGGACGTATCGTCCGTAGACGGGCCGATTCTGCTCGTCGATCTGCTCACCGACACCGGCTGGACGTTCACGTGCGCGACCGCTGCACTGCAGGCTGCGGGAGCGGATGCGATCCTCCCCTTCGCATTGGCAACGCCCAAATAGGGCACAGCGGCAACGCCGAACCAGGGCCTTCTCGGAATACGGGTTTGAAAACGCGCCAGGTGGGTACCGCCAGCCGATCCCGAAATATGTGAGCACCATCACAATCGGCGGTTAACCAGGCAAAGCATGTCCGATTCGGGCGTCGATTCTCCGACGCACTCGATATACTCCCGCCTCCTTGTTACGGTCGTATTTCCTATGAAGCCTGCATTGCTGAGAGGTACCCCGCTCACTGCGCCGGACGCAGTGAAGTTCCGTAAGCCACAGATCTCCGACGGAGTCCGGCTCTGGGAGATCGCAAGAGATTCACGAGTTCTGGATCTGAACTCCAGCTACTCGTACGTGTTGTGGTGCCGAGATTTTGCGGCCACCACCGTCGTATCCGATATCGACGGCCGCGCAGTCGGTTTCGTCACCGGATACATCCGCCAGGACGCCCCTCGAACCTTGTTCGTGTGGCAGGTCGCCGTGGATGCGGACCAGCGCGGCAAGGGACTTGCCGGTCGCATGCTCATGGAGCTGCTCGACCGCCTCGAGCCACAGGGCATCACGCACCTCGAAACCACGATCAGCCCGGACAACGAAGCGTCCATCGCAACCTTCACCAGCCTCGCACGCAAGCGAGGTACCGACATCGTCAAGTCGGATTTGTTCGCGCCCAACGATTTCCCTGATAGCCACGAAGCAGAAGAGCTCTACACCGTAGGCCCGGATGCATCGCGGAATTACGAAAGGAACAAGCAGAACATGACCGAAAAGAACACCGTCACAACAGAGAAGCCCGACGTCTTCGAGACTGTCGAGTCCGGCGTACGCAGTTACAGTCGTCAGTGGCCCGCAGTGTTCGCGACCTCCAAGGGATCGACACTGACCGACGAGGACGGCGTCGAGTACCTCGACTTCTTCGGTGGCGCAGGCGCTTTGAATTACGGCCATAACAACGACATTCTCAAGAGTGCGTTGGTGGACTACATCCAGAGCGACGGGATCACCCACGGACTCGACATGTCCACCGTCGCCAAGCGTGAGTTCCTCGAGTCGTTCAAGAAGAACATCCTCGATCCCCGCGGCCTCGACTACAAGGTTCAGTTCCCCGGACCGACCGGTGCCAACACCGTCGAGGCGGCGTTGAAGCTGGCCCGAAAGGTCACCGGACGCGAAGCGATCATCAACTTCACCAACGCATTCCACGGCATGACACTCGGCGCGTTGTCGGTCACCGGCAACTCGATGAAGCGAGCTGGCGCCGGAATTCCATTGGTGCACACCACCCCGATGCCCTACGACAACTACTTCGGCGGCGTCACGGAAGACTTCCAGTGGTTCGAGCGCGTGCTCGACGACTCCGGCAGTGGATTCAACCGTCCGGCGGCAGTGATCGTCGAAACCATCCAGGGCGAGGGCGGCATCAATGTCGCACGGCCCGAATGGCTCCGGGCGCTGGCCGAGCTGTGCAAGCGGCGCGAGATCCTGCTGATCGTCGACGACGTGCAGATGGGCTGCGGACGCACCGGTCAGTTCTTCTCCTTCGAGGAGGCCGGCATCGTTCCGGACATCGTCACCCTGTCGAAGTCCGTCGGCGGCTACGGCATGCCGATGGCTCTGACGTTGTTCAAGCCCGAACTCGACGTCTGGGCTCCCGGTGAGCACAACGGCACGTTCCGCGGCTTCAACCCGTCGTTCGTCACCTCGAAGGTGGCCATCGATCACTACTGGTCCGACGACACGTTCGAGAAGGACGTTCTCGCCAAGGGTGAGCACATCCAGGATCGGTTCATGAAGTTGTGCGCCAAGTTCGACGGCATCTCGACTCGCGGTCGCGGCATGGTCCAGGCTCTCGTGTTCGACGACGCGGAGATGGCCGGCAAGGTGTCTCAGCTGTGCTACGACGAGCGTCTGCTGGTCGAGACCGCGGGCCCCAAGGACGAGGTCGTCAAGCTTCTTCCCCCGTTGACCACGACGATCGACGAGCTCGACCGCGGCCTGGACATCATCGAAAGTGCAGTGGCGAAGGTTCTGTCCTAGCCGCGCCCAGCACACACCGACATCGAAGGAGACATCGCATGATCGTTCGCACCACCGAAGAAATCACCGGAACCGACCGCGACATCTCGAGCGAGGACGGCAACTGGCGCAGCAAGAGAATCATTCTGGGCGGTGACAAGGTCGGCTTCTCGTTCCACGAGACCACCATCCAGCCCGGAACGGTGAACAACTTCCACTACGCGAATCACGTCGAAGCGGTGTGGCTCATCGAGGGTGAAGGAACGCTGACCGATCGCGAGACCGGACAGACGTACGAGCTCGGACCGGGGTCGATGTACCTGCTCAACGGGCACGAGCGTCACACCGTGGAGCCGCGCACGACAATGCGCATGTTGTGTGTGTTCAACCCGCCGGTCGTCGGCAACGAGACGCACGACGAGAACGGCGTGTACCCCCTCGTCGAGGTACCTGCGTAACGCATTTCGTCACAACACCGGGCCCGCACCGACGCATTGTCGGTGCGGGCCCGGTGTCGTCGTTGTCGGTCGATGCGTGACACGACTCTTCGCTATCCTGGACGAGGTGAATGCTCCGACCGCGCCCGCGGAAACGTATCGGCAATTGCTCTCGATGCTGGACGGAAGAACTGTTGCAGTGCTCACCGGTGCCGGCATGTCGACCGACTCCGGAATTCCGGACTATCGGGGTCCGAAGTCACCACCGCGCAATCCGATGACTTTTCAGCAGTTCATCGGTGATGCCGAGTTCAGAAGGCACTACTGGGCGCGTAATCACGTGGGTTGGCGACACATGGACGCGGCAGTGCCCAACGACGGCCACCGAGCCCTGACCCGTCTCGAACGCGCAGGAGTCGTCACCGGCATCATCACCCAGAACGTCGATATGCTGCACACCAAGGCCGGCAGCCGCAACGTCATCGATCTCCACGGTGTCTACGCCCGCGTGCGCTGCCTGAACTGCGAGCGGTTGGTGTCGAGGTTCGAGTTGGCCAGACGCTTGGATCGAGCCAACCCCGGCTTCGTCGAATCCGTTGCTCCGGCCGAGGGCGTCGAGATCGCACCCGATGCCGACGCGATCATCTCGTCCACCGCGCATTTTCGGATGGTCGATTGCGAATCCTGTTCCGGCATACTCAAACCCGACATCGTCTATTTCGGCGAGAGTGTCCCCAAACCGCGCGTCGCCGAGGCCTTCGACCTCGTCGATCGCAGCGACGCGCTGCTGGTGCTGGGGTCCTCGCTGACCGTGATGTCGGGCCTGCGATTCGTCAGACACGCGTTCAAGACCGGCACGCCCGTTGTCATCGTCAATCGGGGTTCTACCCGTGGCGACGAATTCGCCTCTCTCACACTGCATACCGGCTGTTCGGAAACAGCGACAGCGCTGGCCGACGCGTCCGATCAGGCGCGGACGAGATCGTCCGCGTGAACCACCGGACGCTGTAGCTCCGCGGCCAACTCCCCCGTGGACCGCCCGAGCATTCCGGACAACTCCCCGGAGTCGTAGGCGACGACCCCACGGGCCACCAGTACACCGTCGGTATCGACGAGAGAGACGACGTCTCCGCCGTGAAAAGAACCGGACACGGCCGTGATCCCCGCAGACAACAACGACCTGCGCCGCTCGACGACTGCTCGCACGGCACCGGCATCGAGGTGTAGCTCACCTGCCGCGTCGGCCGCATGCCGCACCCAGAACTTTCGTGCCGACAACCGCGTCGGGCGCGCCGCGAAGGCGGTGCCCACTGCGGACGTCGTCAGAGCGTGAGCAGCATCGGATGCCGCGGCCAGCAGCACCGGAACCCCGGCGTCGGCCGCCAGGCGCGCAGCAGAGAGTTTGGAGGCCATACCGCCGGTACCGAGCGCTCCCCCGGACCCGGCGACGACGCCGTCCAGATCCTCCGGGCTGGTCACCTCGGGGATCAACGTGGCCGAACCCTTACGCGGGTCACCGTCGTAGAGCCCGTCCACATCCGAGAGCAGGAACAGCGCGTCGGCACCGACGAGGTGTGCCACCAGTGCCGCCAACCGATCGTTGTCACCGAACCGAATCTCGGCGGTGGCCACGGTGTCGTTCTCGTTGACGATCGCTACTGCGCCGAGCGACCGTAGCCGATCCAAGGTGCGCTGGGCATTACGGTGATTGGTTCGCCGCGCGATGTCCTCGGCGGTCAGCAACACCTGCCCGACCGTGCGGCCGTACCGGTGGAACGACGAACTCCAGGCGTTGACCAGAGCAAGCTGCCCTACGCTCGCCGCAGCCTGCTTCGTTGCGAGGTCACGCGGGCGTCTGGTGAGGCCGAGTGGTGCCATGCCTGCACCGATCGCGCCCGACGAGACGACGACCACGTCGGTGCCGCTACGCATCCGCGACTCGATGGCGTCGGCCAACAGGTCCAGTCGAGCCAGATCGAGACCGGCATCGAGGCTGGTGAGCGCCGAGGATCCGATCTTGACCACGATGCGCTTGGCGTCGGCGATCGTACGACGGGTATCGGTGAGAGCCTCTGCGGGCGAATCGGATTCACGCACCGACACCTCGTCTACTCCTGTTCGGTATCGAGCCCGCGGCGAACCTGACGGGCGTGCTTGCGCTCGGAGGCACCGATGCGCTCGACCTGATCGAGTCGAGCATCGGTGCCGCGACCGGTCATCGTGATCTCGACACCGGCCGGGGTCTGCGGTTCCCAATCGAAGGACACGTCGCCGATGGTGACCGACGCGCCCGGCTGAGCGCCCGCCTTGATCAGTGCATCCTCGACGCCGAGCCGCGCGAGGCGGTCCGCGAGGTAGCCGACGGCCTCGTCATTGGTGAACTGCGTCTGGCGCACCCACCGTTCCGGACGGGTACCGCGCACGATGAAGCCGTCCGGGATGTCCGGATCCTTGACGACCTTGAAGCTGTCGTCGTTTCGTGCGACGGGACGCAGCACCTGACGCCGCGGCTCCGGTGCCGGGTGAGCTGTGCGGTAATCCTCGACGAGCTTCGCCAACGCGAACGTCAGAGGCTTGAGACCGGCGCGCGTCACTGCGGAGATGGTGAACACCGGCCAGCCGCGAGACTCGAATTCCGCGGTGACCATCTCGGCGAGCTCGGCACCCTCGGGAATGTCTGCCTTGTTCAGTACGACGATGCGGGGCCGGTCGGCGAGATCACCGAGGCTGGCATCACCGGACAGGGCGGGCTTGTAGGCCGCCAGCTCGGCTTCGAGAGCGTCGACGTCGGAGATCGGGTCACGGCCCGGATCCAGTGTCGCGCAATCGACTACGTGTGCGAGCACAGCGCATCGCTCGAGGTGACGCAGGAAGTCCAGTCCGAGACCGCGGCCCTGACTCGCGCCGGGGATCAGTCCGGGGACGTCGGCGACGGTGAACGTGGTGTCTCCACTGGAGACGACACCGAGGTTGGGCACCAGTGTGGTGAACGGGTAGTCGGCGATCTTCGGCTTCGCTGCGGAGAGAACCGAAACCAGCGAGGACTTACCGGCCGACGGAAACCCGACGAGGCCGACGTCGGCGACGGACTTGAGTTCGAGGACGAGCTCGCGTTCGATCCCCTCTTCGCCGAGCAGAGCGAAACCGGGCGCTCGACGAGCCTTGGACGCCAGTGCTGCGTTGCCTAGCCCGCCGCGCCCGCCGGGAGCGGCGTCGAAACGCGTTCCTTCACCGATCATGTCGGCGAGGACGTTGCCCTTCTTGTCGAGCACGACGGTGCCGTCGGGGACCTTGAGAATCAGGTCCTCTCCGTTGGCCCCTTCACGGTTTCCGCCCATGCCCTGAGTTCCGTTGCCGGCCTTTGCATGACTGGAGAAGTGGAAGTCGAGCAATGTGTGGACGTTGCTGTCGACGACGAAGATGACTCCGCCACCCTGACCGCCGTTGCCGCCGTCCGGGCCGCCGAGAGGCTTGAACTTCTCGCGGTGAACCGAAGAGCAGCCGTTGCCACCTTTGCCGGCGCTGACGTGCAGCACCACGCGGTCGATGAATCGTGACATAGCTGTCTTCGATCCTTTCTGGAAGAAAAACGGGGTGAAAAAAGCGATAGGGGCGGACCGGTCTCGTGACCCTGGTCCGCCCCTATCGGGAGCTGTGAACGTGCGCGGTGGACGTCCGACCCGGGCAGTTGCCTGCCGTGCCGGTCATCGTGAGCGCGAGCTGCAGAAGGACTAGGCCTCTACAGTGACCGGAACGATGTTCACGGTCTTGCGTCCGCGCTTGGCACCGAATTCGACTGCGCCGGGAGCGAGTGCGAACAGGGTGTCGTCGCCGCCACGGCCGACGTTGACGCCGGGGTGGAAGTGCGTGCCGCGCTGGCGGACCAGGATCTCGCCTGCGCCGACGGTCTGGCCGCCGAAACGCTTGACGCCGAGGCGCTGTGCGTTCGAGTCGCGACCGTTACGGGAGCTTGATGCACCCTTCTTATGTGCCATGTTGCATACCCTCCTCGGGGTGAATCAGCTGAAAAGAACTCGGGTCCGGTGAGACCTGGTTACTTGATGCCAGTGACCTTGAGGACAGTCAGCTTCTGCCTGTGTCCCTGACGCTTGTGGTATCCGGTCTTGTTCTTGAACTTGTGGATGCGGATCTTCGGGCCCTTGGTGTGCTCGACGATCTCACTGGCGACCGAGATCTTTGCCAGCTTGTCTGCATCTGTGGTCAGGTCGGATCCGTCTACGACGAGGACCGGAGCAAGCGAGACAGCAGTGCCGGGCGCTCCCTCGATCTTCTCGACCTTGACGAGGTCACCAACAGCGACCTTGTACTGCTTTCCGCCGGTCTTGACGATCGCGTACGTTGCCATCGGAGGGCTACCCCTTGCTTCTTCGAACTTGCTCGCGTTGCGCATGGCACCGCGACTGGTCTGGTAAAACGTGTTTGCTTGCTCCCATTCGGCCGATCCGGACCGAACTGCATCCGAACCACTCGAGAACTGTTTCCACTTGCAGGACCGCTAGGCACAACAAGACAGTGTCACCGGGAGCGACTTATCAAGGTTACGGCAGAGAGACGGCCAGGGTCAAACCGCCTCGACCCCTACACATCGATGTCCACCGGCGGGCCTGCCGGACGTGCCGCTGCCCGTCTCCTGCGCGGACGTGCGGTCGGCACGTCCACCTGCTCGACAGGCTGCTCCGCCGCCGCTGTCAGCGGCGCTGAATCGGCCACCGTGTCACCGCCGACCGAACCTGCGTCGGCAACATCGTCGGCGTCTGCCGTGGCCGAAACCACCATCAGCACACCGGCATCCGGCGCAGCACTGGTCGGCGCGGCGGCCTTCCGAGCCACCCGTCGGCCCCGTCGTGGGGTGGCCACCACCGGCTCCGGCTGGGCGGGGGTGTCGTCGGAGGACTGCGTCGCCCCGGTATCCGCGGAACCGCCGTCGCCGACGGATTCTGCAGCCGGCACCGGCTCGTGAGCCTGCGCGCTGTCCACGGTTGCCTGCGCGGCGTCCGCGTCCTCGTTCGCCGCTGCCGCGACAGCCACGTCCTCGGCCGAGACCACGGTGACCGACTCGTCCCTGTCACCGGCGGAGCCGGACGATGCCTGCGAGACCTCCGCGGGGCTGACATCGGCCACCACGTCGTCATGATGCGCTGCCATCGCCAGAGCCACGGGGTGTGCCCGCTTGATCGACGGGTCGACCACCGGGTGGTCGGTCCCGTCCGTCGTGCCCGACTGTCCGTTCGGCGTCGACCGCTCGGTGTTGTCGGACCGATCGTTTCCGTCGGACTTGGCGTCCTTGCCGCGTCGACGCCTGCTGCCGTTGCCCGAACCGTTCGAGTCCGAACGTGACGAGCTCGGGCGTCCACCGTCGGAGTCCGGCTTGGCGTCGATGGGGAACGGATGCACGATGATTCCGCGACCCTGGCAGTGCTCGCACGTGGTGGAGAAGGCCTCGACCAATCCCGTGCCGAGCTTCTTGCGCGTCATCTGCACCAGACCGAGCGAGGTCACCTCCGACACCTGATGACGGGTCCGGTCACGGCCCAACGCCTCGGTCAGGCGGCGGAGCACCAGATCACGGTTCGATTCCAGCACCATGTCGATGAAGTCGACGACGATCATGCCGCCGATGTCGCGCAGACGCATCTGGCGGACGACTTCCTCGGCCGCCTCGATGTTGTTGCGGGTGACGGTCTCTTCCAGGTTGCCGCCGGAGCCGGTGAACTTTCCGGTGTTGACGTCGACGACCGTCATCGCCTCGGTGCGATCGATCACCAGCGTGCCGCCCGAGGGCAACCACACCTTACGATCGAGGGCCTTGGCCAGCTGTTCGTCGATGCGGTGAGCTGCGAACACGTCCACGGAGCTGCCGTTGGCCTCGTAGCGCTGCAGGCGCTCCATCATGTCCGGAGCCACGGTCTCCACGTAGTTCGACGTGGTCGTCCACGCCTTGTCACCCTCGATGACGAGCTTCGAGAAGTCCTCGTTGAAGAGGTCGCGAATGACCTTCACCAGCATGTCGGGCTCTTCGTACAGCGTCTGCGGCTGCACGCCCTTGCCCGTTTCTGCGTTCGCGGACCGCTCTTCGATGCTGGCCCACTGGGCCTGCAGCCGCGTCACGTCACGCGCGAGTTCTTCCTCGCTGACGCCCTCGGCTGCGGTCCTGATGATTACGCCGGCCTCGGGGGGAACGATGTCGCGCAGAATTTCCTTGAGTCGCTTGCGCTCGGTGTCGGGCAGCTTGCGGCTGATGCCGGTGGAACTGCCACCGGGAACGTAGACGAGGAAGCGTCCGGCCAACGACAGCTGAGTCGTCAAGCGAGCGCCCTTGTGTCCCACCGGGTCCTTGCTGACCTGCACCAGAACCTGATCGCCCGGCTTGAGGGCCTGCTCGATCTTGCGCGCGCTTCCGCCGAGACCGGCAGCGTCCCAATTGACCTCGCCTGCGTACAGCACACCGTTACGACCACGGCCGATGTCGATGAACGCTGCTTCCATACTGGGCAGGACGTTCTGCACGCGGCCGAGATAGACGTTGCCCACCATCGAGGCGGTGGCGCTACTGGTCACGAAGTGCTCCACCAGAACGCCGTCTTCGAGCACGGCGACCTGCGTGGTCAACGGATGGTCCGGGGTGGCCTTCTCGCGAACGACCATCACGCGGTCCACCGACTCACGACGAGCGAGGAATTCCGATTCGGTCAGAATCGGCGGACGACGTCGCCCGGCATCGCGGCCGTCACGGCGACGCTGCCGCTTGGCCTCGAGCCGAGTCGAACCGGAGATGCCCTGCACCTCGTCGCGCGCTGCGCGGCTCTTGTTGCGCGGCTCGCGTTCGTGCACGACGGTGTTGGGCGGGTCGTCCTCGGACGACGCAGCTGCTTCTGCCGCGGCCTCGGCTCCGGTCTTACGACGGCGGCGGCGCCGACGACGACGGCTCGAGCCGTCTCCGTCCGAATCGCCGTTGTCGGAATCACCGTTGTCGGAGTCGCCGAAGTTGTCCTGAGCGCCGGACTCGGACTCGTCGTCACTGTCCTCGCCCTGCTTGTCCGACCCGTCGGTGGTGGCGTCGGTCGTGGCGTTCTGCCGATCGGACCCGCGGCCGCGTGACCGCGAGCGACGCGAACGCCGTCCCGAACTCGAGGGCTGGTCGTCGCCGGAGGTCTCGTCGGCATCGGAATCGTCGGACTCGTCCGCTCCGGTGGACTCGCCGTCTGCCGAAGAGGCGGACGTGCTGCTGTCCGTCTCGGAGTCGGTGTCGTCCGAATCCTCGTCGGTCGAGTTGTCGTCGGTCGAGTTGTCGTCGGACGACTGCTCTCCGCGTCCACGCCCACGACCGCGGCGACCGCGCCGACGGCGACGGGGCTGAGACTGGTCGTCGTCGTCGCCCGAGCCGTCCGCTGCCGAGGAAGCCCCGGACTCGTCGGAGGACGCATCCGAAGCACCGGACTCGGACACGGGAGCACCGGACACAGCGGTGTCCTGCGTGGCGGTGTCGGAGGCGACAGTAGAGACGTTCTCGGCGACGGGTGACTCGCCGGTGGCGGGCTCGTCCGTGGCCTTGTCGGACGTAGCGTTGTTATCGGACGGTGCCTCGTCCTTGGGTGCGGCCTTGCGGCTACGTCGACGCCGCGCGGGGGCCTCGGACGGCGCATCCGCCGATTCTGCTGCGGGCTCTGCCGCTGCCGGCTGCAGGAACACCGGCGTCGCAAAGGTCGTGGCCGTGGGTTGGGCGGCCTCGGGCTCGGCCGTGGGCGCGCTGGTGAACAGCGTTGCCTCGGCAGCGGGGACCTCTACCGAGGGAGCCGTCTCGGCCGGCACCTCTACCGATGCGGGCTCGGGCTGCTGGTCTGTCGACGCATCCGGTGCCGGCGACTCCGCTGCGGAGGCATCGGGGGCGGGTGCGGTCGGCCCGTTCACCGAATCGCGCACCGACTCGGCAACGTCTCGGCTCAGACTCGACTGCGCGCTGCGGGCTTCGATGCCGAGCTCACCGAGAGTGACGAGCAACTGCTTGCTGGTCACACCCAGAATCTTCGCCAGTGCATGCACGCGCAGCCTGGTCGGCAATTCGATGGTGTCGGGTTGCACGGAAACCGCGTCGGATTTCGCGGACGACACCGCGTCGGTGTCCTCCGGATTTCCTGCGTTCGTGCTCTGTACATCTTCGGGCGGGCTTTGATCGGCCACGTAGTCTCCTCGGGCCCCCGGGCGCGTTCATCCGAAATCGGGTGTGACGCGGCCACGCGAGGGCAATCCTTGTGTACTCACGTCGGGTTGGACGTCAGCTGTTCGGTCTCGCTCTCCACAAATCGTGTGAGCCACCTCGTGAATCTCGGTGGCCGACGACGGCGTGTGCAGTGCCTGGCTGGATGGTGGTGTCTCGGCGATCCGAGCGCCTGATCATCAAGCATGAACGCGAACGAGCCTGTCTCTCGTTCGCGACTCTGCGATGACGGGCAGCGGGTCGACGACAGTCATCCGATCGATCCCACGAGCACTTTTTCTCTAGCGAACTTCGGTGGAGCTGAACAGAGGTGGAGCGTGTGAACGTACAAGTGCTGTGGGGTCGATCTCCGTCGAGTATCCCACACGCGATGATCCGTACGAGCCACGCCGCACCGATCGGACTTCGAGCGGGTGCGGCGTGACTGCGGAAAGGCTCTGCGACGGGCTTCTAGGAGGCGGTCAAGTCGGGGAACCACAGGGCGATCTCGCGCTCTGCGGATTCCACCGAATCGGATCCGTGTACCAGGTTCTGCTGACCGTCGAGGGCCAGGTCACCTCGGATGGTGCCGGGAACTGCTTTGGCAACCGGATCCGTGCCGCCGGCGATCTGACGGAAGGCTTCGATGGCACGGGGGCCTTCGAGAACCGCGGCCACCACGGGCCCGGAGGTGATGAACTCGAGAAGGTCGGGGAAGAACGGCTTGCTCTCGTGCTCCGCGTAGTGAGCCGAGGCCACGTCGCGAGAGACGGTCTTGAGCTCGAGGGCGACGATGCTCAGACCCTTCTTCTCCACGCGGCCGAGGATCTCTCCTACGTAACGCCGGGCAACTCCGTCTGGCTTGATCAGTACTAGGGTGCGATCGGTCACGTCGACGACAGTAATGGACACCGGCACCCGGTCGCGCGGCGCATGGCCCCAACCGACCGGTCCGGTGTCAGTCGCGTTGCCCGGGCAGCATGCCGCGTCGAATGCGTTCGGTGATGTCCCGGCGCAGATAGAGCAGATACAGCCACACGGCAAGGAAGATCAGACCCACGGCGCCGATGGACAGATGGAACACCGCCCCGGCCATCACGAAGAACTGCAACGCGAGGTTGAGCTTCATCGCCCAGGGTTCGCCCTGTTTCCCCGCGGCCAGAATCATCACCACGGCGAGCGCCACGATATAGGTGGTCGAGAACCACGTTGCGCCGCCGCCGAGAGTCGCCACGACCGGAAGAGCGAGCAGAGTCACGATCGCTTCCAGTACCAGTGTGCCCGCCGACACACCGCGAAATCCCTTCCACGGGTCGGTTGTCGGTGGTCGAAACTCTGCTTCGCTCACGCGGGATCCTTTCCGAACAACGTGCGCGCTGCGCCCACGGTCACCACCGAGCCGGTGACGACGACCCCGGCACCGGACACGGCTTCGCCGGGCTCGGCCACTTCTTCGGCCAACCCGATTGCCGTTTCGAGCGCATCGGGCAGCGTCGACGCCACCACGACCCGCTCGTCGCCGAACTTGGCCACGGCTATGTCGGCCAACGCGTCGACATCCATCGCTCGACCGGACCCGTTGTGGGTGACGACGATGTCGTCGAACACCGGTTCCAATGCTTCGAGGATCGCGCCGACGTCCTTGTCCGCCATGACACTGACGACCCCGACGAGTTTGCGGAAGTCGAATTCGTCGGTCAGGGCGGCCGCCAGTGCAGCGGCCCCGTGCGGGTTGTGCGCGGCATCGAGAAACACCGTGGGCGCGTTACGCACTCGCTCGAGACGACCGGGATTGACCACGGTCGCAAAGGCTTCGCGCACGGTGTCCTGGTCGAGTTGACGGTCCGGGCCCGCCCCGAAGAATGCCTCGACTGCTGCGAGAGCGAGAGAGGCGTTGTGCGCCTGGTGCTCTCCGTGCAACGGCAGGAAGATGTCGGTGTAGACACCGCCCAGCCCCTGCAACTCCAGCTGTTGTCCGCCCACGGCTATCTGCCGACCGAGAACGGTGAACTCCGATCCGGCACGTGCCACGGCAGCGTCTGCCTGCACCGCCGCACGAAGCAGGACCTCGGACACCTCGGGTTCCTGCTTGGCTAGGATGGCCACCGTGTCCCGTGGCACGAGTAGTTCCGGTGCCTTCTTGATGATGCCGGCCTTCTCCCCCGCGATCGTGGACAGATCGTCCCCGAGGAATTCGACGTGGTCGAGACCGATCGGGGTGATGACGGCGATCTCACCGTCGACCACGTTGGTGGCATCCCAGCGGCCGCCCAGCCCGGTTTCGATGACGGCGACCTCGACCGGTGCCTCGGCGAAGGCCGCGAACGCCATGGCGGTGACGACCTCGAACTTGCTCATCCGCGGTCCACCGGCGGCCTCGGACTGTGCATCGATCATCTCGACGAACGGTGCGATCTCGTTGTAGGTGTCCACGTAGGTGCGCGGGGACACCGGACGGCCGTCGATACTGATCCGCTCGGTGGCCATCTGCAGATGCGGGCTGGTTGTCCGGCCGGTACGCCGATGGAAAGCTGTCAGCAACGCATCGATCATGCGGGTGACGGACGTCTTGCCGTTGGTTCCGGCCACGTGGATCGACGGATACGCCTTCTGCGGGGAACCGAGCAGGTCCATCAGGGCCGAGATTCGGGCGGTAGACGGCTCGATCTTCGTTTCTGGCCAACGCTTGTCGAGCTCGGCCTCGACGAGTGCGAGCTCGGCCAGGTCGACCGGGGTCGGTGGTGGTGACGGCAGGGCGTCGTCCGGCTCGGTCACTTAGCTTCCCATCGATTCGAGGCGCGCGCCGATGCGCGCGATCTCTTCGCGAGCGATCGTCTGACGAGTTCTGATCTTGTCCACCACCGCATCCGGGGCCTTGGCCAGAAATGCCTCGTTGCCCAGTTTGCCGGTCGTCTGGGCCAACTCCTTCTCCGCAGCAGCGAGATCCTTCACCAGTCGCGCGCGTTCGGCGACCAGATCGACTGTGCCCGAGGTGTCGAGCTCGACGACGACGGTGGCCTTGCTCGTGCGCACCTCCACCGATGCCGTCGCCGCGAAGTCCGCACCCGGCTCGGTCAACCGGGCCAGCGAGGTCACTGCCGAGATCTGGCCCTCCAGGTCGGCGTCGCCCACTCCCACGATGCGAGCGGCGACCTTCTGCGAGGGCTTGAGCCCCTGATCGCTGCGGAACCGACGAATTTCGGTGATGAGGCGCTGCATGTCCTCGATGCGTTGCGCAGCAACAGGATCGACCGGATCGGCGGCAGGGGTCGGCCACGTGGCGACCACCAGGGACTCGCCCCCGGTCAGCACCTTCCACAGGGTCTCGGTCACGAACGGGACGACCGGGTGCAGCAGGCGCAGCACCGCTTCGAGAACGTTGCCCAGGACTCCACGGGTGGATTCGGCGATGCTCTCGTCGGCGAACTGCACCTTCGCAATTTCGAGGTACCAGTCGCAGACCTCGTCCCACGTGAAGTGGTAGAGCGCCTCGCACGCCTTGCTGAACTCGTAGCGATCGAACGCCGAATCCACCTCTGCTCGAACCTGATCGAGCCGGTCGAGGATCCAACGGTCGGCGTCGGTGAGTGCGGCGCGCGACGGCAGCTCGGCCGGCGCTGCGCCGTTCATCAGGGCGAACTTGGTGGCGTTGAACAGTTTGTTGGCGAAGTTGCGCGAGGATTGCGCATGATCCTCGCCGACGGACATGTCGGCACCCGGGTTGGCACCGCGGGCCAGCGTGAACCGCAGTGCATCCGCGCCGAAGCGGTCGACCCAGTCGAGCGGATCGATGCCGTTGCCCCGAGACTTGGACATCTTCTTACCGAACTGATCGCGAATCAGTCCGTGCAGGAAGACATCTCGGAACGGAACCTGTGGGCCCTGCTTTCCTGCGGTGATGGCGTCGTCGGCTCCGACGTAGGTGCCGAACATCATCATCCGGGCGACCCAGAAGAACAGAATGTCGTAGCCGGTGACGAGTACGCCGGTCGGATAGAACTTCTCCAGTTCGGGAGTGGCCTCCGGCCAGCCCATCGTCGAGAAGGGCCACAGGCCGGAAGAGAACCAGGTGTCGAGGACGTCGGGGTCCTGCTCCCACCCCTCGGGTGGGGTCTCCCCCGGTCCCAGGCACACCGTCTCGCCGTCGGGGCCGTACCAGATCGGAATTCGGTGGCCCCACCACAGCTGACGCGAGATGCACCAATCGTGCATGTTGTCGACCCAGGCGAACCAGCGTGGCTCTTGACTCTTGGGATGAATGACGGTGTCGCCGTTGCGAACTGCGTCACCGGCCGCCTTGGCCAGGGTGTCGACCTTGACCCACCACTGCAGCGACAGACGCGGCTCGATCGGCTCACCGCTGCGCTCGGAGTGTCCGACGCTGTGCAGGTACGGGCGCTTCTCGGCGACCACTCGGCCTTGCTCGGCCAGGGCCTCACGGACCTTGACACGCGCCTCGAATCGGTCCATACCGTCGAACTGCGTTCCGGTATCGGCGATGCGGCCGGCCTTGTCCATGATCGACGGCATCGGCAGTGAGTGCCGAACGCCCATCTCGAAGTCGTTGGGGTCGTGCGCCGGAGTGATTTTCACTGCGCCGGTACCGAATTCGGGATCGACGTAGTCGTCGGCGATGATCGGTATTCGTCGTCCGGTGAACGGATGTTCGAGGGTGGTGCCCACCAGAGCCCGGTAGCGCTCGTCGTCGGGGTGCACCGCCACAGCAGTGTCGCCGAGCATCGTCTCCACGCGAGTGGTGGCCACGATGACGTGCGGTTCGGAGTCGTCCAGCGACCCGTATCGCAGCGAGACGAGTTCACCCTCGACGTCCTCGAACTTCACCTCGATGTCGGAGATTGCCGTCTGCAACACCGGCGACCAGTTGACCAGCCGCTCGGCGCGGTAGATCAGACCGTCGTCGAACATGCGCTTGAACATGGTCTGCACGGCCTCGGACAGGCCGTCGTCCATGGTGAATCGCTCACGGCTCCAGTCGACACCGTCGCCGATACGTCGCATCTGGCCGCCGATGGTCCCGCCCGACTCTCGCTTCCAATCCCACACCTTGTCGATGAACAGTTCGCGACCGAACTCTTCCTTTGTCTTTCCGTCGGCGGCGAGCTGCTTCTCCACCACCGACTGCGTGGCGATGCCCGCGTGGTCCATTCCCGGGAGCCACAGCACCTCGTACCCGAGCATGCGCTTGCGCCGACTCAGCGCGTCCATCAACGTGTGGTCGAGGGCGTGGCCCATGTGCAGGCTGCCCGTGACGTTGGGCGGCGGCAGCACGATGGAGTACGGCGGCTTGTCGCTGGTGGCATCGGCCTCGAAATAACCGGCATCCACCCAACCCCGGTACAGCTCGGCCTCTACCTCGCTGGGGTCCCAGCTCTTGGGCAAACGGTCGGCTGGGTTGTCTGGGGTCTCTGGCGCTGAACTGGTCACCGGTCGATTCTAGTGGCCCAGTATTCGTGGCATCGACGCGCTCTCGCCCAGGACATGCCCCGCCAGAAATGCCAGTACCACCTCGTACCAGACCTTGGCGTGTTGAGGCGTCAGAATCCAGTGGTTCTCGCCGGGGAAGTACAGGAATCGGTGCTCGGTCTGACCGTCGTCGTCGGCGGGCAGTCCCGATTCGCTGAGCAGTTCGTACCACAACCGTAGGCCCTCGCCGATCGGCACGCGATAGTCCTTGTCACCGTGGATGACCAGCATCGGCGTCGAGATGTCCGCGACGAACAGGTGCGGAGAGTTCTCCACCGCCATCTCGGGGGACATCTCCCGCGCCCAGTACCACGGTGCGTCGGTCGTCGGTCCGAACTGATCGAGTGCCCACAGACTGGCGTGGGTGACGATGGCGTCGAATCGGTCGGTGTGCCCGGCGATCCAGTTGGCCATGTACCCGCCGAACGAGCCACCCATTGCGGCGGTGCGCGTGTCGTCGATATCGGTTCGGGCAACCGCCACATCGGTCAACGCCATCAGATCGGTGAACGGGGCACTGCCCCACGCGCCCCAACCACGCTGCACGAAGTTCTGGCCGTAGCCGGTGGACAACGCCGGATCCGGGAGCAGCACCGCGTACCCTCGCGCCACCATCAGCCATGGGTTCCACCGCCAGGACCACGTGTTCCACGAACCCAGTGGGCCGCCGTGCACCCACAGCAGCAGCGGCGCGGGCGAATCGTCCGACACACCGTGCGGCAACGCCAGCCATCCTCGGACTCGACTGCCGTCCTCCACGACGGTCTCGATCTCGGTCAACGTGCCGGGCAGCGGGCCGTTGTCGATTCCGGCGTCGAGGTCGACCACGGTGCCGTCGGACAGGTCGATCGAGACCGGGTGCGGGGCGGCCAGATACGAGGCGGCCACAGCGACTACGCGATTGCCGTCCGACGACACATGGATGTGGGTGTACGCGTCGTCGGTATGCGTCAGACGACGCGGCTCCGCACCCGCCTCGATCACGAAGATCGGCGACCGGCCGTCGTCGTCCGCGGTGACCAACACGCCGGACCCGTCCGGCAGCCAGACCGGACCGATCGGCCATCGATCCCAGCCCGGAGCGAGATCGGTGACGGAGTCCGTACCGAAATCGTACTGCTGCAACGTCATTCGTGGCGCATGTTCGGGAGTCGAGATCGATTCACGGACGAACGCGACGGCACGGCCGTCGGGCGAGATGGCCGGTGCACCCAGATCGGCATCCGCGTCGTCGACGATCGTGGTCCGTTCTCCGGTCCCGGTGTCGATGCGCACCAGTATCGTGCGGACGGTTGCCAGCGGGCCGGGCACCGACCACGTGGAGACGACGAAAGTGCCGTCGGCGCTGATGTCGAAGGCCGCTTCCTGCAGAGCGCCTGCCGCGTCACGCGTCAGATCACGCAGTGGTGCCGACTCGAGGTCGGTTTCCGTCTCGCCTGCGAACAGATGCGGGGTTGCGGGACCGAGATCGTGATCCCAGAAACGCACCGGCACACCGGTGTGCAGAATTGCATTCACCTTGTTCGTCTTGCGCTCGGTACGCAGGCCGTCGTCGTCCTCGTCTGTCGTGGACGAGCCGAACACCGGCGAGAAGCCGGCGAACCGATCGACGGACCGAGCCGCTCGCACGTCACCGATTCCCGCCGACCGGGTCTCGACCACGTGGGCCTCCCCGCCGGCGGCGGGCAGTATCCACAACTGTGCCGGATCCTCCTCGCTGGAGCGGCGCGAGAACATCAGATCCCCGGACGCGGTGAACACCGGCGCGCTTTCGCCCAGCTCGCCGTGGGTGATTCGCCGCGCCGGAGAACGTCCGTCCACGTCGATCTCCCACAGCGACGTTCGGTACTCGGTGCGCGAATCACTCAGAGCAGCAACGACAACGACCGCACGAGAACCACTGCGATCCACCGCCAACCCCGTGACACGTCGGGCCGCGATGTACTCGTCGATGTTGTCGTAGACACTCATGCGAACGACAGTAGTGGCAACAGATCGTTCCGCGTCGGCTGTGTCCGGTTCAGTCCTCGCCGAGATCCTCACGCAACTGAGCGAGCGTGCGCGCCAGAATGCGCGACACGTGCATCTGCGAAATTCCGACCTTTTCGGCGATCTGCGTCTGAGTCATGGACCCGAAGAACCGGAGCACCACGATGCGACGCTCGCGCTCGGGCAGCTTCTCCAGTGCGGGCCGCACAGCGAGGTAGCTTTCCATCTTCTCGAGTTCCGGGTCGTCGGCACCGAGCGTGTCCATCAGCGGGAGGCGATCCTCGCTCACCACCGAATCGACCGACACGGTCTGATACGCGCTGCGGGCAAGCAGTGCCTGTGATGCTTCCTTGACGTCGATCCCGAGTTCGGCGGCGATTTCGCTCGCGGTCGGGGCGCGACCGAGCTTCTGCGACAACGATCCCACCGCCTGCGAGATCATCGAGTTCAGCTCTTTCATGCGTCGCGGTACCCGTACCGACCAGCCGGCGTCGCGGAAGTAGCGACGTGCTTCGCCCATGATGGTGGGGACGGCGAACGAGACGAAATCCGACCCACGCTCGATGTCGAACCGGTCGACTGCATTGACCAGACCCAGCCTGGACACCTGCAAGAGGTCCTCGTGCGCTTCACCGCGCCCACCGAATCGGCGCGCGATGTGTTCGGCGAGAGGAAGGCAGCGCGTGATGATGCGGTCACGCAGCACGGAACGCTGCGGTGAATTCTCGTCCAGCGCCTGCATCTGCTGGATCAGTGCGACCACGTCGCTGTAATCGTCGGACTCTCGCCGTGTGCTTCGTTCCTGCGGCACCGGCACTAGACCTTGCTCCTCCGCTTGACCACGTCGATCGCGACGGTGCGGCCGGCAACGTCGTCGATCGCGTCGTCGGCGCGGAGTTCGATGGAGTCTGCGAGAGTTTGCAATACGTGCCAACCGAAGCTGTCCTGCTTCGGGACCGACGTCGGAGTCAGCGTGGACGTCACGACGATTCGGATCCCGGCATCGTTGACGGAGAACCTGCACGAGAGTTCCGCGTCGGCGACCGAACCTTTGATGAGCTGGGAGCACACCTCGTCTACGACGAGTTTCACGTCGGCGATGTCGTCGAGAGTGAAGTCACTGAGCACCACGAGAGTCTCCGCGACGGCCCGCACCACCGGCAATTGGTCGGCTTCGGCGCGCACCCTCAGCTCGACCGGTGCACCGGAATCTCGCTCCAGTTCTTCGATCTTGCTGACCCCAGCCATCCGCACTTCCCATCGTCGCCAAGCAGTTCGTTTCTCGTGTGCCGAGCAAGACTACCCAGCGGGGAAGCTTTCAACCCTCGCAGTACACGGGTGTCGCCCCCGAACACACCGCGGAACGAACCTGCGGTGAACGGCCGACCGGTGCGGGTGACGTGCGCCCGTCGAACTGGCACGATCGACACCGTGGCACATTCGGATGAGGATTACTCGCAGGCCCTACGAACTCTCGCCCAGCGGCTCGGTACGTCGACGTCGTACCGAGGCTGGGACGACACCGAGCACGACGTGAGCGACGCGACCCTGCGGCAGGTATTGGCTGCACGCGGTTACGCGACCGAAACCACCGAGGATGTCGATCGGGCACTGGAGGACATCGAGAACGCACCGTGGCGTCGCCTGCTTCCTCCTGTGGTCGTCACGACCCAGGGCACCGAGGCGACGGTGTGGGTGCATGTGCCACACGGCAATCCGGTGGAAGTGTCGATGGTGTCCGAGGACGGCGACGCCATCGAGGTACCGCAGGCCGACGTCTGGGTCGATCCGCGCGAGGTGGACGGACGGCTGATCGGACGTGCCACGTTCGTGGTGCCCGGCGATGCCCCGCTGGGATGGCACAGCCTCACTGCAACGACGATCGGTGAGGACAACACCGTCCGAACCTCGGACACGGTCGTCGTGGTCACACCGAAGTCGTTGTCGCCCAATGCCGAACTTGCCGACAGGCAACGCACCGGTCTCCTGGCACAGCTGTACTCGGTGCGCTCGACGCGTTCGTGGGGCATCGGTGATCTCGCCGACCTCGAGGACATGGTCGACATCGCCGGCCGCGTGCATGGATTCGACTATCTGCTGGTCAATCCGCTGCACGCCGACCGGCCGACGACGCCCGTGGAGGCCTCTCCGTATCTACCGACCACGCGACGCTTCTTCAATCCGCTGTACATCCGTGTCGAGAACATTCGAGAGACGGCGCTGCTCTCGCCCAAGCAGTTCGGCAAGATCCAGGATGCCGCGGCTCGATTCGACAAGGCGAACGTTCGCACCAAGAAGCTGAACCGGGACGCGACGTTCAAGGCCAAGCTCCGCGCCCTCGAACGCGTCCACAAGGTCGAGCGCAGTCCGGCCCGCGAGTCCGCGTTCCGGGCGTTCGTCGAACGCGAGGGCACCGGGCTCCGGGATTTTGCGGTGTGGAGCGCGCTGGCGGAGAAGTTCGGCCCGAACGATCCCGCATGGACCGATCGCGCAGCGCACCCACGCACCGATTTCGTCCTCGAACAACGCGCAAAGCTGGCCGGGCGCATCGACTTTCACATGTGGCTGCAGTGGATCTGTGACGAGCAACTGGCCGCTGCCCAGCGGGCCGCGCTCGACGCCGGGATGGAGATCGGCGTCATGCACGACCTCGCGGTGGGAGTCGCCCGCGGCGGGGCCGATGCGTGGACGCTCGGCGACGTGCTGGTGTCCGGAGTCACCGTGGGAGCGCCGCCGGACAACTTCAACCAGCAGGGCCAGAACTGGAATCAACCGCCCTGGGATCCGGATCGACTGCGCGAGATGGCCTACGTCCCGTACCGAGACATGCTGCGCACGATTCTGCGTCACGCCGGGGGCATCCGCGTCGACCACATCCTGGGCCTGTTCCGGTTGTGGTGGATTCCACAGGAGGCCGAGAACGCCGGCGGGGGAACGTATGTCGAATACGACCACGAGGCGCTGATCGGCATCCTCGCCCTCGAAGCCGAGCGCGCGGGTGCGGTAGTGGTCGGCGAGGACCTCGGGGTGTTCGAGCCGATGGTGCAGGAATACCTCACCGAGCGCGGAATCTTCGGCACCTCCATCCTCTGGTTCGAGGCCGATGATTCCGGACCCATCCCGCCCGAGGACTACCGGACTCTGTGCCTGACGTCGGTGACGACGCACGACCTGCCTCCCACCGCTGGATACCTCGAAGGCGAGCACATCGAACTGCGGTCCCGACTCGGCCTGCTCGAGCGCGACATCGATGCGGAAAAGGAAGTGGATTCCCGTGCGCGAGAGGCGGTCCTGGACCTGGCCCGCACCCGCGGATTGCTCGCCGCCGATGCCGACAACCACGAGACCGTCGAGGCGCTGCACCGGCTGGTCCAGCGCAGCCCGTCACTGCTGATCGGCGTCGCTCTCGTCGACGCGGTCGGTGAGCATCGCATTCAGAACCAACCGGGTACGGACGAGACCCAGTACGGCAACTGGAAGGTCCCGCTCGCCGACTCCGACGGCTCGGCAGTGCTGGTCGACGACCTCGCCGAACACCCGCGATTGGTGTCGCTCGTGCGGGCAATGGCAACCGAGTCGTCGGACCGATGACACGAGGGTCCACAATCGAGGTATGAGCTTTCGACGTCGCCGCGTATCGAGTCGGCACTGATGGGCCGGATCACCGCTCGCAGACCCGTCGTCCGAATACGCGGCGAACACCGAGTCGACCGTCCCGACACCTTGGTGGTGGAGGAACCGATGGAACTGCGCGTCGACGGCAGAGCCCTTGCCGTCACGATGCGTACGCCGGGCCACGACGTCGAACTGGCCCACGGTTTCCTGCTGACCGAGGGCGTCATTGCATCGCGTGCCGATATCGCTGCGGCGCGGTACTGCGACGGCGTCGACGACGAGGGCGCGAACACCTACAACGTCCTGGACGTCACGCTGGCACCGGGCGTGGCAGCCCCCGAGACCGGGGTGGAACGCAATTTCTACACGACCTCGTCGTGCGGGGTCTGCGGCAAGGGATCACTCGACGCAATTCGGTTGCGCACCAAGCATTCTCCTGCTGACGACGACGTCGTGGTGACGTCCGATACCCTCGCCGGGCTACCGGACACCCTGCGCGCAGCGCAGAAGGTCTTCGACACCACGGGCGGCTTGCACGCTGCGGCGCTGTTCACTGCGGACGGCGACATGCTCGTCCTCCGCGAGGACGTCGGACGCCACAACGCGGTGGACAAGGTCGTCGGCTGGGCCACCGAGCACGATCGAGTTCCGCTGCGCGGCACGATATTGATGGTCAGTGGCCGCGCCTCGTTCGAGCTGGCGCAGAAAGCCGTGATGGCCGGGATCCCCATACTTGCTGCGGTGTCCGCACCGTCGTCTCTCGCGGTCGATCTCGCGACCGAATCAGGACTGACGGTGATCGGCTTTCTCCGCGGCCGGTCGATGAACATCTACTCCCGCGCCGACCGCGTCCTTGTGTCAGACGGTATCTCCTGAGTCGTTCCGCAGGCTCCACTCCCTAGCAACATCGACGAGTAGCTCGGCTGCGGTGGCGTTCCTGACGTCGTCCACCGAGATTCCCGGCGCGGTCTCGACGAGGCGCAGTCCGTCGTCGGTGACGTCCAGAACCGCCATGTCCGAGATGATCCTGTGCACGCAGCCCTTCCCGGTCAGCGGCAGAGTGCAGGACTGCAGAATCTTCGGTTCACCCTTCCGGGAGACGTGCTCCATCATGACGATCACGCGACGGGCACCGTGCACCAGATCCATGGCACCACCCATCCCCTTGACCATGTGCCCGGGGATCATCCAGTTCGCGAGGTCGCCGGTGGCGCTGACCTGCATCGCACCCAGCACGGCGACGTCGACCTGGCCGCCGCGGATCATTCCGAACGACTGCGACGAGTCGAAGTAGGACGAGCCGGGAAGCACCGTGATGGTTTCCTTGCCCGCGTTGATGATCTCGGGATCGAGTTCGTCCTCGGTGGGATAGGGGCCGACGCCGAGCACGCCGTTCTCGGAATGCAGAATCACCGAGACGTCGGTCGGAATGTAGTTGGGCACCAGGGTCGGCATGCCGATTCCGAGGTTGACGTACTGCCCGTCGCCGAGCTCCTGCGCCACCCGGGCGGCCATCTGTTCGCGGGACATCTTCTCGCTCATGCTCGTACCGTCCTCTGCTCGATGCCGACCTCGACCGGGCCGACATGCACGACCCGCTGCACATGAATGCCCGGGGTGTGCACCTCGTCCGGACCGATCTCCCCCGGCTCGACCAGGTGCTCGACCTGCGCCACGGTGATCCGACCCGACGCGGCGGCGGGTGGATTGAAGTTCCGTGCGCTGGCATGGAACACCAGGTTTCCGTGCCGGTCGCCCTTCCAGGCGTGGACCAAGGCGTAGTCCGCGACGATGCCGCGCTCCATCACATAGGTGACCCCGTCGAACTCCCGGGTCTCCTTCGGCGGACTCGCCACGGCGATGCCGCCGCTGCCGTCGTAGCGCAGCGGCAAACCGCCGTCGGCCACCTGCGTCCCGACACCCGCGGGGGTGAAGAACGCCGGAATACCGGCACCACCGGCTCGCAGCCGCTCGGCGAGGGTGCCCTGCGGGGTCAGCTCCACCTCCAGTTCGCCGCCGAGGTACTGCCGTGCGAATTCCTTGTTGGATCCCACGTACGAGCTGATCGTGCGCCGAATGCGGTGCTGCGCCAGCAGCACTCCCAGACCGAAGCCGTCGGTCCCGCAGTTGTTGCTGATGGTTTCGAGGTCGGTAGCTCCCTGCTCGAGCACCGCGGCGATCAGGATCTCCGGCACTCCCACCAACCCGAACCCGCCCACGGCGATCGACGACCCGTCGGGGATGTCCGCTACCGCTTCTGTGGCACTGGCCACGACTTTGTCCAACATGGCAGCGACGGTACCCGACAATGTGCGTTATGTGAACAGGTTGCCACCATGCGAACACCTGTATACGGTGGCGAGTGCGCTTGATCACCACGATCGTCAGGAGCTGTCGATGCTTCATCTCCCGCCCGAGTACCGGGACCAGACGGGTGTCCATGCACCACGCGACTTCGCCGAGTACCGGACCACTGCCCTGCGGCATCCGGCGCAGCCGTTGACGCTTCTCCCCCAACGATTGACCGAGATCACCGGTCCGGTTCTGGGCGAGGGACGGGTCACCGACTCCGACGCCGACCTGACGCTCGCGCGAGGTGGCGAAGCTCAGGGTCAACGCATCATCGTGCACGGTCGAGTGCTCGACAGCGACGGCAGAGCGATCCCGAACACCCTCGTAGAGGTATGGCAGGCCAACGCGGGCGGGCGTTACCGACACTCGGGTGATCGCTGGCCTGCACCTCTCGACCCGCATTTCGACGGCGTGGGCCGAGTACTCACCGATGCCGACGGCCGATACCGGTTCACCACGATCAAACCGGGCGCGTACCCCTGGGGCAACCACCACAACGCATGGCGGCCTGCCCACATTCACTTCTCCCTGTTCGGTCACGCATTCACCCAGCGGTTGGTGACGCAGATGTACTTCCCCGACGACCCCATGTTCTTCCAGGATCCCATCTACAACGCAGCCCCCGAGGACGCGCGTGCTCGCATGATCAGCACCTTCGATTACGAAGCAACACAACCGAACTGGGCTCTCGGGTTCAAGTTCGACATCGTTCTGCGCGGACGCAACGCCACCCCGTTCGAGGAGGACGACCACGATGACTGACCCCGAGTTCGCTCCCCGGTACCCGGTGGTGACCGGTGCCGATTTCACCACCGCACCGTTCGGTCAGACGCCCTCTCAGACGGTCGGGCCCTACGTCCACATCGGTCTGCTGTGGCCGGACGGACAGGACGTGGTACCTCCCGGCACCGCCGAGGCGATCACCCTGACGTTCACCCTCGTGGACGGGGCTCGTCAACCGGTGTCCGACGCCATGATCGAGACCTGGCAGGCCGACTCCGACGGTCGCTTCGACCATCCGGACGATCCACGGGGTGCCGTGGCACCACGTGTCGCAGGTTTCCGCGGCTTCGGTCGAGCATTTGCCGATGCACGGGGAACGATGACGATCACGACCATCAAACCGGGGCCGTTGCCCGCCGAGAACGACCTCGTCGAAGCACCCCACATCGACGTCGGAATCTTTGCCCGCGGAATGCTCGAGCGGGTCGTCACGCGGATGTACTTCCCGGACGAGGCCGAGGCCAACGAAATCGATCCGGTGCTGTCCGACTTGCCCGCCGACAAGCGAGCCCGACTCGTCGCCACCACAGTGGACGGCGGCTACCACCTCGATATCGTGTTACAGAACACCGATCCGGACGGAGACGAGACCCCGTTCTTCGCGCTGTGATGCACGCTCCCGAACTGATCGACGATGCGGTGAAAGAGGACCATGGCTTCCGATAGAGGGGCACTGTTCGATCCGACATTCGGCAGCGAGATCATCGCACCGATCGTCGGCGACCGAGGCTGGGTTCGGGCGATGTTCGACGTCGAGGCAGCCCTCTCCCGGGCCGCTGCCTCTGTCGGCGTGGTCGACGCGAAGCATGCGGACATCATCACCGCGGTCGCGGCAGAGCTGGGTGAATCTCTGGACATCACGGCACTCGGAGCGGCTGCAGCGGCCGGTGGGAATCCGGTGATACCACTGGTGAAAGTACTGCGAAACGCGGTGTCCGAGCGCGGAGTTCCTGCTGCTGCAGTGCACCCCGGGGCGACCAGCCAGGACATCATGGACACCGCGTCCATGCTCGTCGCACGTGACGCACTCACGGTCGTCGAGGCGTCGCTCGGTGATGCACATACCGCGGCGCGAGGCCTGGCGCTGGCGCACCGAACCACTCCTATGGTCGCGCGCACCCTCGGCCAGCAGGCGTTACCCACTACTTTCGGGCTGGTGGCCGCCAATTGGGCTGGGGCGCTGCATCGTTCGAGTCACCGTCTCGCTGCGGTTCGGCGGTCGTGCTGTGTGCAATACGGAGGTGCCGCCGGAACGATGGCCGCCGTACATCCGCACGGTCCGGCCATTGCCGCCGCGCTCGCGGACGCCCTCGGTCTGGCACCACAGACTGCGCCCTGGCACACCGACCGCGTCACCGTCGCAGATCTGGCGTGCGCGTTGGGTATTGCCGCGGGCTCCATTGCGAAGATCGCCGGGGACATCGTGTCGATGTCCGCCACCGAACTGGCCGAGGTGTCCGAGAACGCGCCGGGGGGTTCGTCGGCGATGCCACACAAGCGCAACCCGATCGCCGCCATCACCGCGCGGGCTGCGGCCCGCCGGGTGCCGGGAGCCGTTGCGACAGTGCTGGCGAATATGGACCACGAGCAGCAGCGCGCCGCTGGCCCGTGGCACGCCGAATGGGAGACCGTCACCGATCTGCTACGACTCACCGGCGGCGGTGCGCATCGTATTGCGACGAGCCTCACGGGTCTGCATGTGCATCCAGATGCCATGGCGCGCAACCTCGAAGCGACGGGTGGTGCACTACTCGCCGAACGGGTCACGGCCGCGCTGGCACCGCACACCGAGCGCGCCCGCGACATCGTCACCGACCGATGCGCAGCAGGTGCGCCACTGGACACGGATCCCGCCATCACCGCCTTCCTGACGCCGGCGGCGGTGCGCGAGATGTTGAATCCAGCAGGCTATGTGGGTCACGCACCCGACTTGGTCGACGTCATCCTCGCTGCGTGTGCACCGGACACCGAACGCCCCACGGACTCGAAGGACATCTGATGACAGTCACTCTGGCTCACCACCGCACCGAGGGGCCGCACCCCGATGCGGATACCGTCGTGCTGATCGGCTCGCTCGGCTCGGACCGATCGATGTGGGACCCGCAGGTGGGCGCACTGTCGGCTTCTGTCCACGTGTTGACGGTCGATCTACGGGGACATGGTCGATCACCGGTACCGCCCGGCCCCTATTCCGTGGCCGATCTCGCCGGTGACGTTCTTGCACTGCTGGATTCACTCGCTCTGGAACGCGTCCACGTGGTCGGACTCTCCCTCGGCGGTGCCGTCGCTCAATGGATTGCGATTCATCGCCCCGAGCGGGTGCGCACTCTGTCTCTGCTGTGCACGTCCGCCAAGTTCGGTGAAGCCGCTCAGTGGATCGACCGTGCCGCGACCGTACGCGCCTCGGGGACAGCAGCACTCGCGGACGCTGTACTCGCACGGTGGTTCACGCCCGAACTCGCCGCCCGCGACACCGATCTCGTCGCACGGTGTCGACGCATGATCGCCGAGACCTCCGACGAGGGGTACGCGGCATGCTGTGAGGCGTTGTCCGAGTGGGATTCTCGCGCGGACCTCGCCAGGATCGCCGCTCCCACCCTCGTGATCGCGGGCCGACAGGATCCGTCGACCACTCCGGACGATCTGCGCTTCATCGCCGACGGCGTTGCAGGATCGACGCTCCTGACACTCGACCCGGCCGCACATCTGGCGAACGTCGAACAGGCAGGCCGCGTCACGGCGGCCATTGCCGCTCACGTCGGAGCGAATGCGTACTCCGCCGGACGGTCCGCGGCGCACGACACCGGAATGGCAGTACGGCGCAGTGTGCTCGGTGACGCCCACGTCGACCGCAGCATCGCATCGAGAACCGAATTCACGGCCCCGTTCCAGGATTTCATCACCCGAACCGCATGGGGCGACGTCTGGGCTCGTCCCGGACTCGACCACCACACCCGCCGACTGCTGACTCTGGCCGTTCTGACGGCCCTGGGTAACCACCACGAACTCGACATGCACATCCGAGCGGCGTTGCGTGCCGGTATCGCACCCGACGAACTCGCCGAGGTGTTCTTGCACACCGCGGTCTACGCGGGAGTACCGAACAGCAACAACGCTTTCGCATTGGCTCAGGCCGCCATCACCGAGAGCGAAACCTCGTGAGTGCCGCGGACACACCGCCGTCCTCGGATTACGTCCAGTCTCTCGGACGCGGCTTGGCAGTGATCAGAGCCTTCGACGGTGAGCATCCGCGTCGAACGCTGGCCGACGTGGCCCGAGCGACCGACCTGACCCGCGCCACCGCCCGACGGTTTCTGCTCACGCTCGTCGAACTCGGATACGTGCGTACCGACGGCTCGATGTTCTGGCTCACCCCGCGCGTACTCGAATTGGGGTACAGCTATCTGTCGAGTCTCTCGCTCCCCGAGGTCTCGGGCCCCCATCTCGAGGCGCTCGCCGAACGAGTGCGTGAATCGTCCTCGGTGTCGATACTCGACGGTGACGATGTGGTGTACGTCGCCCGGGTTCCGGTCAGCCGCATCATGACCGTCGGCATCAACATCGGCACCAGATTTCCGGCGTTCGCGACCTCGATGGGCCGGGTGCTGTTGGCCGGTCTTCCCGAGGACGAGCTGGATGCGTACCTGGAGCGAGTGCGGTTGACGCCGTTGACGGGCAAGACCATCACGACCGCGGCCTCGCTCGCGCGGGAACTCGAACGAGTGCGGGTCGACGGCTTCTGCCTGGTGGACCAAGAACTCGAAGAGGGACTGCGTTCGATCGCCGCACCCATCCGCGACAACACCGGCGTGGTTGTCGCGGCAGCCAACGTCTCGACTCAAGCTGCACGTCATTCTGCGGACGCCGTGCGCGCCGAACTACTCCCGGCCTTGCTCGACGCCACCCGCGCCATCGAGACCGATCTGCTCCGGGTGAGTACCGGAGCCAACGACAAGCGAGGAAACACCCATGCCTGAAGCCGTGATCTGCGAGCCCCTGCGTACCCCCGTCGGCCGTTTCGGTGGCCAGTTCCGCGACATTTCCGCCCAGGCCCTCGCGGCCACGGTCATCACCGAACTGGTTGCGCGAACGGGCATCTCCGGAGCGGACATCGACGACGTGATCCTGGGCCAGGCGTCACCGAACGGTGATGCACCGGCCATCGGTCGAATCGCGGCCCTCGACGCCGATCTCGGCATCGATGTGCCAGGCATGCAGGTCGACCGACGCTGCGGCTCCGGCCTACAAGCGGTACTGCAGGCGTGCATGCAGGTGCAGTCCGGCGGCAACGACCTGGTTCTGGCAGGCGGCGTCGAAAGTATGAGCCAGACCGAGTTCTACGCGACCGGCATGCGGTGGGGCGTCAAGGCCGAGGCGGTCGCCCTCTCCGACCGACTTGCGCGGGCCCGAGTGACGGCGGGTGGCAAGAACTTTCCGGTGCCCGGCGGCATGATCGAGACCGCCGAGAATCTTCGCCAGGAGTTCTCTATCAGCCGCGCCGATCAGGACGCGCTGGCCGTGCAGTCGCATCGGCGTGCGGTCGCCGCGCAGAACAGCGGCGTGTTCGCCGAGGAGATCGTGGGTGTGTCTGTCCCCCAGCGTAAGTCGGAACCGGTTCTGGTCTCGACCGACGAGCATCCACGGGCCGACACGACCGTGGAGTCGTTGGCGAAGCTGAAGGCAATCCGTGCATCGATCGATCCCGAGTCGACGGTCACCGCGGGCAATGCCAGCGGGCAGAACGACGGTGCCGCGATCGCCATCGTCACGACACCCGAAACGGCTGCGGCGCTGGGACTTCGACCACTGGCGCGGCTCGCGAGCTGGGGCGTTGCCGGAGTCGCTCCGCGCACCATGGGAATCGGTCCGGTGCCCGCCAGTGAGAAAGCGCTCGGACGCCTGGGGCTCACTCTCGACGACATGGGCGTCATCGAACTCAACGAAGCCTTCGCCGCCCAGGCGCTGGCCGTGACTCGGTCCTGGGGTATCGAGTCGGACGACCCGCGGCTGAACCCGCACGGTTCCGGCATTTCGCTCGGCCACCCGGTCGGGGCCACCGGCGCCCGAATCCTTGCCACCCTGCTCCGTGAAATGGATCGTCGAGAGGTCCGCTACGGACTCGAAACGATGTGCATCGGCGGCGGACAGGGCCTGGCCGCGGTGTTCGAGCGACTGTCCTGATCGCTACTCACTGCTGTAGTTGCGCAGCCAGGCGCACAGCCGAGTTGGTCTCCCCGTAGCCTTCGTACCCGCCTACCCGCTGCACCACCTCGAAGAAGAGGTCGTCGCCCACGGTGCCGGTGAAGAAGTGGAAGAACTCGCCGCCTGCGGAGTCGGCGTCGTACAGGATGCCGAGCCGCTGCATCGCGTCGAGGGTGTCCGGACCGAGGCCGAACCGTGCGTTCAGGTCGCGATAGTAGTTGGGCGAGATGCGCAACGGCGTGAGACCGCGTTCGGTCATTGCCTCGGCCGCGGCGTAGATGTCCTCGCATCCGAACGCCACATGTCCGACGCCTCCGCGGCGGGCGGCGGGCAGGGGGTCGGCATCGGATGGGCGACCGGGAACCATGTTGAGCGACAGGCGAATGGTGCCGTTGGTGGTCGTCAGGGTGAGGGCCTGGCTTCGCACCAGTCCGATCGCGTCCACGACGTCCTGACCGTCCCGGGGCACCATGCCGAACACCGAGCGGAGCAACAGCATCACGCCGTCCCAGCTTTCCGCCGGGACCGCGAGGGCGATGTGGTCCACGTGCGAGACCAGGGGCTTGTCCTGCGGCACAGGCACTCTGGGAGCGAGGTCGAATGCTGACTGCCAGGCACCGGCGCTGTCTCGGGTGCGTAGGTCGAGCGAGGTTGCACCGGTTACGGCGAGCCGCACCACCGCGTCGGTCGCGTCGGCAACGCCCGGCATGGTGACCGTCGCGGCGGGGACCCCCAGGGCGCGGGCTCTGGTCAACCACAGGTCGGGCCGCTCGCTGCGGACCCCGATCTGGGCCAGTGCGGGCAGGTGGGCGGGGACGCCCGGTGCCGTCCACAGGGTGTCGACGGTCGTGTCGACCGCGACGGCGAGTGGGCCCTGGGTGAACAGCGACAGTCCGTGTTCGCTGTGCGCGGCGGTGAGGTCGAAGCCGAGGTGACGCAAGGTGGTGCCCAACTGGGCGGCCTTGGCAGGGCCCGCGGCGATACGTAGGGACACGATGTTCTCGATCGGGCCGGGCGGAGGCGGGGAGAACAGATCGGGATTCGGCACGACGGTGTCGACGCTGCGGACCTGCTCCTGCAGGTGGAGCAGCGAACGGTGTGCGTCCGACGCCGTTCGGCCGGTGTCGGAATGCCGGAAGACGTCGTTGAAGATTTCGAGAGACCACGGGCCCGTATAGCCCGAGGCCACGACGTGGGCTCCGAAGGTTGCCAGATCGAAGTTCCCCTGACCGGGGAAGCATCGGTGATGGCGACTCCACTGCAGGACGTCCATCACCAGGTGCGGGGCGTCGGCCAGTTGCACGAAGAAGATCTTCTCGCCGGGTATCTCGCGGATGCCCGATGGGTCGTCGCCGCGGGAGAGGATGTGAAAGCTGTCGAGACAGGTCCCGAGCGCTGGGTGGTCGACCTGCCGGACGATGTCCCAGGCATGACGGTAGGTGTCGACGTGGCTACCCCAGGCGAGCGCTTCGTAGGCCAGCCGCAGTCCGCGGCGATGTGCACGCTCGGCGAGAGTTGCCATCTGTTCGATCAACATGTCGTCCTCGCGCACTGCGCCGGCCAACGGTGACGAGCAGACCAGCAGCAGGTCGCATCCCAGCTGTTCCATCACGTCGAATTTGCGTTCGGCGCGAACGAGGTTGCGCGCGAACTGGTCCGGGTCGTCGGAGTCGGCGTCACGGAAGGGTTGGTAGAGATCGACGGTCAGTCCCAGATCTGCAGCCTTCTTCGCAATGTCTGCAGGCAGGTCCGGTGAGCTGATCAGATCCGGCTCGAACACCTCGAACCCGTCGAACCCGGCTTCGGCGATGGCGCGCATCTTCTCGTCGAGAGACCCACTGAGCGAGACAGTGGCCACCGACGTGGCAATGGCCGTCATGCGGAGGCCCCAGCAGCAGCGACGCGCTCTTCGCTGTCGATGAGGGTGCCCATGTGCGCGATCATCCGATCTGCGTTCGCAATTCGGCCGGTGAATATCTCGAAGGCGTCCGCTGCCTGGAACACGGCCATGCCGGTGCCGCTCAGGGTTCGGCACCCCGCTCGCGCTGCCTGCATGAGCAATTCGGTCTCGGCCGGCCTGTACACGACTTCCGAAACCCACATCTGCGGACGCAGAAATTCCTGCGGCACAGCAGATCCCGGGTGCTCGAGCATTCCGACCGGCGTTGCGTGCACCAACCCCGACGCTGTGCTCAGCACGTCGCCGAGCCGATCGAGGCCGGTCGAGCAGATCTCGGGCTCGGGGAACATCGAGGCCAGCGAGTCTCGAAGTTGCTGCGCCCGAGAACGATCGGCATCGACGAGTGTCAGCTTGGCGGCTCCCCGGCGTGCCATTGAGTACGCCACGGCCGCACCTGCTCCCCCGGCTCCGAGTTGCACCACATCACTCAGATCGGCTCCCGGTAAGCCACGTCCGAAATTTCGGTCGAACCCGGACCAGTCGGTGTTGTGACCGATCGCGCGCCCGTCGGAGAACACAACGGTGTTGACGGCACCCAGACGCGCGGCATCCTCCGAGAGATCGTCGAGGCAGTGAAGAACCCGTTGCTTGCACGGGTGGGTGATGTTGAGGCCGCGAAATCCGAGGTCGGCTGCCGTGGCCACCAGCCGCGGTAGGTCGTCCACGGTCAGCCCGCGCCGATCGAGATCGATGATCCGATAGAGGTAGGTCAGACCGTGCTCGGCACCCTCTCGCTCATGCATCGCGGGCGTGAGCGATTTGCCGATACCCGTCCCGATCAGCCCGCAGAGCAGGGATTCCGGCATGTCGATCTCCTCGAGCTTTAATGTACTAATTGGTGAGTTAGCTCGACGGTACTACGGTGACGGCACGCACACACCCTTTCTCCGCAATTCGCGGCGATAGAGTCGACCCATGGCTCCGCGTACAACCGACACCTCCGACGACAGCGGACCGGCCGTCAAACGTCGGCGCAACAGCGATCTGACCCGACACAACATCCTCGAGGTAGCCACGGAGGAGTTTGCGGACAAGGGCTTCGCCGGCGCACGCATCGACGAGATCGCCGAGCGAACACACACGACCAAGCGGATGCTGTACTACTACTTCACCGACAAGGAAGGCCTGTACAAGGCCGTTCTGGAGCGGTCCTACCTCCGCATCCGCGAGCGCGAACGAGCCGTGGACGTCGAAGGACTCGGTCCGGTCGAGGCGATCCGCGCCATCGCATCGGTCACGTTCGACCATCACGAGCAGAACCCGGACTTCATCCGGCTGGTATCGACCGAGAACATTCTGCGCGGCGAACATATCGGCACCTCCGAGGCGCTGAGCAATCTCGGCAATCCGGCCGCCGAGCTGTTGGCCGACATTCTTGCGCGCGGGCAGGCCGACGGGCTCTTTCGAACCGATGTCGACGCGTTGGACATTCATATGGCGATCAGCAGCTTCTGCGTGTTCCGGCTGTCCAACCGATACACGTTCGAGGCACTGTTCGGGCGCGACCTCACCGACCCGGCGCACCGCACACGACTGCGGGCCATGCTCGGCGACATGATCATCGCGTTCCTCACCTCCACCGACGCCTGACACCGAGATCGAGCGACCCGCATCGCATCGGGGGTTGACACGTGGCATGGATCACGTTCAATATCTAGGAGCGCCCGGAGTTAACTATTTCGTACATTAGCGGCCGATCGGGTCGTGGATGTCGAACTGTGCGCCCGGCTTCCCGTCACACGAAAAGAGACGACACCGATGGATCCCCTCACGTCCGGTCACCCGCCCCTGCGCCCCGGAGCCAACCCGCGTAAAGCCGCAACCGCGGCCTGGGTGGGCAGCGCCCTCGAGTACTACGACTTCTTCATCTACGGCACCGCCGCTGCGCTGGTCTTCGGCCGCGTGTTCTTTCCCGGCTCCAACCCCGCCACCGGAACGTTGTTGGCCCTGGCGACTTTCGGGGTCGGCTACCTGGCCCGCCCACTGGGCGCATTGGTGCTCGGTCACATCGGTGACCGTTACGGCCGCAAGAAGGTCATGGTTGCCACCGTCCTGCTGATGGGAGTCGCCACTCTCGGAGTCGGCGTCCTTCCCTCGTACGAATCCATCGGCCTCGCGGCCCCGATAGTCCTGGTCCTGCTGCGCCTGGCCCAGGGCTTCTCTGCGGGCGGTGAGCAGGCGGGTGCCAACTCCATGACCCTCGAGCACGCACCCGACCACCGACGGGCGTTCTTCACCAGCTTCACCCTCAGCGGCACCCAGGGCGGTCAGATCCTTGCCACCGCTGTCTTTCTCCCGGTCGCCATGCTCCCCGAGGACCAGTTGCTCAGCTGGGGCTGGCGAATCCCGTTCTTCCTCAGCGCATTCGTCGTTGTCGCCGCATTCCTGATCCGGCGCTCGCTCGACGAGACCCCCGTCTTCGAGGAAGAGGTGGCGTCCGCCGAGCCGCAGCGTCTCCCGCTGACCGAACTGCTGTCCGAGCACTGGCCCGCCGTTCTTCGAGTCATGTTTGCCGCCGTGATCGCCTCGGTCAGTACGATTTTCACCGTCTATGCGCTGTCGTACGCGGTCAACACAGTCGGCCTGGAACGAACTCCGATGCTGTGGGTCGGCGTACTCGCCAACGTCGTCGCGCTGTTCGCACTCCCGTTCTTCGGGTCGCTGTCCGATCGCGTCGGTCGCAAGCCGGTGTTCCTGTTCGGATCGATCGGTTGCGCAATCCTCATGTTCGGATACCTCTGGTCCATCTCGGTCGGAAACTACGCGCTCATCTTCGTCTTCGGCATCGTCATGTTCGGTTTCGTCCACAGCGCGACTGGCGGTGTCTGGCCCTCGTTCTACGGCGAGATGTTCCCGGCTCGGGTACGTCTGACCGGAACTGCGCTGGGAACCCAGATCGGTTTCGCCATAGCAGGATTCGCGCCCACCATTGCCGGTGCCATCGCCGGGGCCGAGATCGGTGCGTGGTTGCCGGTCGCCATCGTCACCGCCGTGTTCTGCGCCGTCAACGTTGCGATCGTGTCCACGTCCAAAGAGACCTATCGCACGCCCACCGACGAGCTCGGACGATCCACTCGAACGACTCGGCGCGAGTCGGTCGCTCGTACGACGTCGAACTGACCCGCGATGATCGACGGTCTGCGACCGGACCGCAGCGGTGAATGGCGTGTGTACGCCGTGCGCTATGCGAGCCGAACATCTCTGCGCAGCACGCACTTCCACTATGCGGACGAGCGCGGTCACGAGCCGCACCCCACCGCGTACTACGTGTGGCTCGCGCTGTCGGACACCGAGACCGTCCTCGTCGACGCCGGTCTCGCACCGGCGACGGCGTCACGGATGAAGGGACTGAACTACGTCGGCTCCCCCGTGGACCTCATCGGAGAGCTGGGAATCTCCCCCGGTGACATCGACGTATGTGTGCTGACCCATCTGCACTACGACCACACCGGAGTCGTCGCAGATCTGCCGTCGGCCCGCTACGTCGTCCAGCAGAAAGAGCTCGACTACTGGAACGGTCCGTGGGCGACCCGCGTCGGGCAGGAACGCTGGTTGCACTCGCGGTCCGACATCGACCACGTCACGGGAAGTCCGCGTCTCGACATCGTCGACGGCGACCGCGAACTGGCACCGGGACTCTCGGTGCATGCGGTGGGCGGACATACCGCGGGCATGCAGGTAGTCAGCGTGCACACCGAGCGCGGGACCCTGGTGCTGGCGTCGGATGCGAGTCACTTCTACGAGAACATCGAATCCGACAGTCCCTTCGCGATTCTGCACTGCCTGCCGGACATGTTCGGCGCGTTCGACCGGATCAAGGAACTCGCCGACAGCCCCGAGCATGTCGTGCCGGGCCACGACCCGTTGGTGGCGCAGCGGTGTGCCGCGGTCGACCCGGACCTGCACCCGCACATCTCGGTCCTCGGCTGACAACCTCGATCGAGAACCTCCACAACACAGAACGAGCCCCGATCATCGCGTTCGATGATCGGGGCTCGTTCTGTGTCGTGCCGGAGCTGGTCAGGCCGACTTGTCGCGACGCTCCGGGCGTTCGGGCTTGCGCGGAACGATGGTCGGCAGGACGTTGTCGTTGACCGTCTCTGCCGTGACCACGACCTTCTCCACGTCGTCCCGGCTCGGGATGTCGTACATCACCGGAAGCAGCACTTCTTCCATGATCGCGCGCAACCCACGAGCACCGGTGCCACGCAGGATCGCCTGATCGGCAATTGCCTCGAGTGCCTCGGACGTGAACTCGAGCTCGACGCCGTCCATGTCGAAGAGTCGACGGTACTGCTTGACCAACGCGTTCTTCGGTTCGGACAGGATGGTGACCAGTGATTCCTTGTCCAGGTTGGTCACCGACGCGATCATCGGGAGACGACCGATGAACTCGGGGATCAAACCGAACTTGATCAGATCCTCGGGCATCACCTCGGCGAAGTGATCCTGCGTGTCGATCTCGGCCTTGGAACGCACCTCGGCTCCGAAGCCGAGACCGCGCTTACCGACGCGATCGGACACGATCTTCTCCAGACCGGCGAAAGCACCGGCGACGATGAAGAGCACGTTGGTGGTGTCGATCTGGATGAACTCCTGGTGCGGATGCTTACGTCCGCCCTGCGGCGGGACGCTGGCCTGGGTACCTTCCAGGATCTTCAGCAGTGCCTGCTGTACGCCTTCACCGGAGACATCGCGGGTGATCGACGGGTTCTCGCTCTTACGAGCGATCTTGTCGACCTCGTCGATGTAGATGATGCCGGTCTCGGCCCGCTTGACGTCGTAGTCCGCGGCCTGGATGAGCTTGAGCAGGATGTTCTCGACATCCTCACCCACGTACCCGGCTTCGGTCAGTGCGGTGGCGTCGGCGATCGCGAACGGCACGTTGAGCATCTTGGCGAGGGTCTGGGCCAGATACGTCTTGCCGCACCCGGTGGGACCAAGCATCAAGATGTTCGATTTGGCCAGCTCGACGGATTCGCCGCGCACATCGCGCGCCTTGTCGCCGGCCTGAATGCGCTTGTAGTGGTTGTAGACAGCGACGGCCAACGTGCGCTTCGCAGCGTCCTGGCCGATCACGTAGTTCTCGAGAAAGTCCTTGATCTCGGAAGGCTTGGGCAGGTCGTCGAGCTTGACTTCGCTCGATTCGGCCAACTCCTCCTCGATGATCTCGTTGCACAGGTCGATGCACTCGTCGCAGATGTACACCCCTGGTCCTGCAATGAGCTTCTTGACCTGCTTTTGGCTCTTGCCGCAGAACGAGCACTTCAGCAGATCGCCACCGTCACCGATGCGTGCCATTCGGAGGTTCCTACTTCCTTGTCCGCGTACGACCCGGCCGACCGCATACGCGGAAGGACGGGCTACTTCTCGATCGATGGCATGCCGAGTTCGAGATGCTCCGACCGAGTTCTTGGATGCGACGCTACCCGTGTTCGCCGAACATGGGCGGGTTGTTTCCGGTGATTCGCCGCCCGTTTTCACCAATCACGGCATTCGGGGCGTGAATCGAGACAGCCGGGCCGAGTTGTCCACTCGTGCCCGGCGTCCGATCGTCTGCCGGACCGCGAGGCGATCCGACCGGTGGTACTTGCGTGCTACTTCTGAGCCGAGAGCTTGCGGTACTCGAACACGGTGTCGATGATGCCGTAGTCCTTGGCCTGCTCGGCGGTGAGGATCTTGTCGCGATCGGTGTCCTTGCGGATCACGTCGGGATCCTTGCCGGTGTGGCGGCCGAGGGTGGTCTCCATGAGTCGACGCATACGTTCGATCTCGGCGGCCTGGATCTCGAGGTCCGAGACCTGGCCCTGAATGCCGCCGCTCGAGGGCTGGTGGATCAGCACTCGTGCGTTCGGCAGAGCCGCGCGCTTGCCGGGGGTGCCGGCGGCGAGCAGTACCGCGGCAGCCGAAGCCGCCTGGCCGAGGCACACTGTCGCCACGTCGGCGCGGACGTACTGCATCGTGTCGTAGATGGCCATCAACGAGGTGAACGAGCCACCGGGTGAGTTGATGTACATCGTGATGTCACGGTCGGGGTCGAGGCCCTCGAGGACCAGCAGCTGTGCCATGACGTCGTTGGCAGACGCATCGTCGACCTGGACGCCGAGGAAGATGATGCGCTCCTCGAACAGCTTGTTGTACGGGTTCGACTCCTTGACGCCGTAGCTCGAGTGCTCGACGAAGGACGGAAGGATGTACCGCGAGGACGGCAACTGGTTGGGATCGAACAGGTTTGTCATCGTTTCTCCAAGATGTGAGTGATCGAGGGTCGCCGGTAGCGGCCGAATTACTCGCCGACTCCGCCGGCCTGCCGCGCGCGGCTGACGACGTGATCCACGAACCCGTATTCCTTGGCCGCCTGTGCCGTGAACCACCGGTCACGGTCGGAATCCTCGGTGATCTGCTCGACGGTCTGGCCGGTGTGCTGAGCGATGAGCTCGGCCATCTCACGCTTGGTGTGCGCGAACTGCTCGGCCATGATCGCGATGTCCGAAGCGCTGCCGCCGATACCGGCCGAAGGCTGATGCATCATGATGCGCGCGTGCGGAAGGGCGTACCGCTTGCCCTTCGCACCGGCCGAGAGCAGGAACTGGCCCATCGAGGCAGCCAAGCCCATCCCGTAGGTGGCGATATCGCACTCGGCGAATTCCATGGTGTCGAAGATCGCCATACCTGCGGTGACCGAGCCACCGGGCGAGTTGATGTACAGCGAGATGTCGCGGGTGGGGTCCTCGGCCGACAGGAGCAGGATCTGCGCGCACAACTTGTTGGCGATGTCGTCGTCGACCTGGGTACCGAGGAAAATGATGCGGTTTTGAAGCAGACGCTCGTACACGGAGTCGCTGAGATTCAGCCCTGCTGCGGCCGAAGTCATGACGGGACTCTGCTCGTGCGAAGCCGCCGGATTCTGAACAGTCACGGTACCTGCCTTTTCCATAACAAATCGTTGGTTCCTGACACAGACACTAACGAAAGACGGCGGCTCCGGAGTCCCGGAACCGCCGTCGTTCGCTGTGAGCGTTACTTCTCTTGTTCGCCCTCGGAAGAATCAGCTGCTTCGACCTCGTCGGGAGCATCGGCAGGGCTGCCGAACAGCTCGGCGGTGTCGACGCTGGCTCCGTTGGTGTCGGTCACGGTGACGCGCTCGACGACCGAGGCAAGCGCCTTGCCGCGCTTGACATCGGCGAACACGGCACCGAGCTGGTTGGCCTGCTGCACCTGCTGGATGAACTGCTCGGGCGGCATGCCGTAGCGCTGGGCCTGGAAGATGATCCGCTCGGTCAGCTCGTCCTGGCCGACCTGAGTGTTCTCTGCCTCGGCGATGGCGTCGAGCAGGAGCTGGGTGCGCACCGACTTCTCGGCACCCTCCTTGACGTCCTTGTCGAACTCCTCGCGGCTCGAACCCTGCGACTCGAGCAACTCGGCGAGCGCTTCCTCGTTGTGATCGAGGCCGTGGATGGCCTCGTGCACCTGGGAATCGACCTCGGCCTTGACGACGGCCTCGGGAGCCGGAATCTCGAGCGTCTCGAGTAGCGTCTCGAGCACCTTGTCGCGAATCTGACCGGCCTGCTCGACCTTCGCGACTCGCTCGACGCGCGTCTTCAGATCGGCGAGCAGCTCGTCGAACGTGTCGAACTCGCTGGCGAGCTGGGCGAACTCGTCGTCGGCCTCGGGCAGCTCGCGCTCCTTGACGGAGACGACCTTGACCGTGACGACGGCTTCCTTGCCCGCGTACTCACCGGCAACGAGCGTGGAGGTGAACTCCTTCGACTCGCCGGCCGAGACGCCGATGATCGCGTCGTCGAGGCCCTCGATGAGCTGACCGGAGCCGACCTCGTGGGACAGTCCGCTCGCGGTGGCCTCTTCGACGTTCTCGCCGTCGACCGTGGCCGAGAGATCGATGGACACGAAGTCGCCGGACTGAACCGGGCGATCGACACCGGTGAGGGTTCCGAAACGCTGACGGAGCGACTGCAGCTGCTCGTCGACGGCTTCGTCCTTGATCTCGAGCGGATCGACAACGACGCTGATGGTCGAGTAATCCGGCAGCTCGATCTCGGGACGCACGTCGACCTCGGCGGTGAACGTGAGCTCGGTGCCGTCTTCGATCTTGGTGATCTCGATCTCGGGCTGGCCGATGACCTTGACCTTCTCGTTGGTCACGGCCTCGGAGTAGCGAGAGGGAAGAGCGTCGTTGACGACCTGCTCGAGTACTGCACCACGGCCGACTCGCGCCTCGAGCAACTTGGCCGGAGCCTTGCCGGGACGGAATCCGGGGAGGCGGATCTGCTGAGCCAAAGCCTTGTACGCGCGGTCGAAATCAGGCTTGAGCTCCTCGAAGGGCACCTCAACGTTGATACGGACTCGCGTCGGGCTCAGCTGCTCGACGGTGCTCTTCACGGGACATGCTCCTTTGTGGTGATTCTTGCTTGCTGGCAGTTCTGGCTTGCTGTCTTCCGCTCGCCACGAGCACGGTGAGCCGTGCCCGCGGCTCTCATTTGTCGGGGTGACAGGAATTGAACCTGCGACCCTCCGCTCCCAAAGCGGATGCGCTACCAAGCTGCGCCACACCCCGTCGTACGGACACCATTGAACAGCAACCGATAGTAGCCCCTCATGGGCGCCCCACCCATGACGTTCCGCGAGACCGGGCTCGACGGGCCGGTTTGGAATCCGGCAACCGCTTTGGGTACAGTCTTGAAACGCAGGCGACGGAACTGGCGATCCCACGACTGTTGTTTGCACGCCGATGTAGCTCAATGGTAGAGCCCCTGTCTTCCAAACAGGCTACGCGAGTTCGATTCTCGTCATCGGCTCCATCAAAAAGCCCCGCACTTCACGAGTGCGGGGCTTTTTCGTGTCCGCGTATCGTCGACAGTGTTCGAGTGAATCGGACGAACTGGACATGTATCGCCGATGGAAGGCTCAGAAGTGGAAATCGTCCTGATCGTCATCGTCGTGGCCGTAGTGGCACTGCTGGTGCTTCGCAGCAAGAAGAACTCCGCCGCAGCCGCGGCCACCGCACTGGCCGATGCGAAGGCCGACGCCCGCCAGTCGATCGAACGGCTCGGCGGCCAGGTCTACAACCTCGTCGGCTCCGACACCGCATCCAAGCAGGCCCTCGCCGACGCATCCGAGCGCAATATCGCAGCAGGCTCGCAGATCGACCAGGCGACAACCGTCGAACAGGCGAGGCTGGCCAAGCAGACCGCGCTCGAGGGGCTCTATTACATTCGCGCCGCGCGCCTGGCGATGGGCATGGACCCGGGCCCCGAGGTACAGGGCATCGACGGCCAACAGCAGGCAGGCCGTGTCACCGAGGAACGCAAGGTCGACTTCGAGGGACGAGAGATCGCGGCCTCACCGGACCCGTCGGACCGGACCCCGAACTACTACCCCGGCGGACGAGTGGCGGGCCGACCCGTCCCCGCAGGCTGGTACTCCGAACCGTGGTGGCGTCCGGCCTTGGTCGCCGGCGCTTGGGGAATGGGCTCGATGTTCCTGTTCTCGGCGATGTTCTCCGGCATGGCCGGAGTTCCGGACGAGACCGCAGCGGGTGGCGACCTGGGTGCGGACGGTTCCGACGGGGGTGCTGGTGACAATTACGACGGTGGCGACGCCGGAGCAGGTAACGACGGCGGTGACGGTGGCGGCTTCTTCGACAGCGGAGACGGCGGTGGCTTCTTCGACGGCGGCGGAGGCGGAGGGGATTTCGGCGGGTTCTAGCTCGCCCGCCCTTACGTCGCCTGACAGACGGGGCACCAGAACAGGTTTCGCGCCTGCATCGTCGAGTGCAGGATCTCGGCTCCGCACACGCGGCACGGGAGGCCTTCCCTGCGGTAGACGTACGAACGCGGTCGGCGGGCACCGTAGGTGTCGCCGTGATCGTCTTCGGGCCTGATGGTGATGATGCGCCCGCGCCGGACACCGATGGCCATGAGGTCCACGAGGTCGAGCCAGATGGCGTCCCACTCGGCTCGGTCGAGGTCCTTTCCGGGCCGCATCGGGTTGATCTCGTGCCGGAAGAGGATCTCGGCGCGGTAGACGTTGCCGACGCCGGCGAGCACCTTCTGATCCATCAGCAACGTGCCGATGGCCGTGCGTGACTTGGATATTCGTGCCCAGGCCGCATCCGGGTCGGCGTCCTTGCGGAGCGGGTCCGGCCCCAGACGCGCCAGGAGGGCGTCGACCTGTTGCTCGGTGTAGATCTCGCAGGCCGTGGGGCCGCGGAGGTCGGCACCGTACTTCTCCCCCACGATGCGCAGACGCACCGCACCCACCGGATCATCCAGTGGCACAGCGTGTTCGGTGAACTTTCCGTACAGGCCGAGGTGAATGTGCACGATCAGGTCGGATTCGTAGCGGTGTAGCAGATGCTTGCCCCACGCCTCGGCCTTCTCGAGGACGAGGCCGTCGATCAGCGCGGCACCGGAAACGAACCGTCCCTGGGGACTGCTCGCCTCCACCGGTGCCCCGCCGAACCGACGTTGATGCAACCGAGCGAGTCGGTGCAGGGTATGCCCTTCGGGCACTTACTCGGGCTTTCCCGGAACCTCGGGTGCTTCGCCGCTGCGCTCGTACTCGGACAGGATGTCGATGCGACGCTGGTGGCGCTCCTCGCCCGAGAACGGGGTACCGAGGAACGCGTCGACGATGGCCAGTGCTTCGGGCAACGTGTGCATGCGGCCGCCGATGCCGATGAGCTGCGCATCGTTGTGTTCGCGAGCCAACTTCGCCGTCTCGACGCTCCACGCGAGGGCACAGCGTGCGCCCGGCACCTTGTTGGCGGCGATCTGCTCGCCGTTTCCGGATCCGCCGAGCACGAGGCCGCGGCTGCCCGGATCGGCGACGACGCGACGTGCCGCGTCGATGCAGAAGGCCGGGTAGTCGTCGACGGGGTCGTAGTCGAAAGCACCGCAGTCGACGGGCTCGTGCCCGGTTGCCGTCAGGTGTTCGATGATCTGATTCTTGAACTCGAGGCCGGCGTGGTCGGCACCCAGGTATACGCGCATGCCTAGAGTCTGACAGGTGATGTCACGAGCCGAGAAATTCGCCGGTGTCGACGGCGCGAAGGGTGCGTGGGTGGTCGCAGTGGTCGACGGCACGAGAGTGACGTGGACGGCCTGCTCCTCCGTCTCCGACGTGTTGGAGCACACCCGAGACTGCGCGCGAGTGGGCGTCGACATGCCGCTGTCGCTACCCGTGGACGGTTATCGCGTCAGCGAACTGGAGGCGAAGAAGTTCCTGGGGACGGCGCGCAGTTCGATCTTTCACACCCCGGTCGCGGATGTTCTGGGCGCGGTGTCGTACGAACAGGCGTGCTCGATCTCGCGGTCGAGGACCGGCAAGGCGATCAGTAAACAAACGTGGCACATCTTGCCCGCGGTCCGGGCGTGGCGAGATTCGGACTTCGATCCGGAACGGTACGTCGAAGTGCATCCCGAATGCTCGTTCAGGGCGATGTCACCGACCACGGTCTACGCATCGAAGAAGACCGGCCGCGGCGTCGGGCAACGGTTGGCCGCACTGACCCGATGGACCGGGGATCTCGATCTGGACGACCTGCCGAACGGGCCGCTCGTCGACGACGTCCTCGATGCGGCCGCAGCGGCGTGGTCGGCCAGGCGCTTCCATCTGGGCGAGCATCTGACGTTCGGCACCGACAGCGGCTCGGATCGAATCGTCGCCTAATCCCCCGTGCGCGAACTGGCCCCTCGTGCGTGAAAGTTCGGATCCTGCTACGAGTTTCCACGCACGAGGGTCTCGCGATCAGTCGAACTGCGGGTCCTCGTTGCGGGTGCGCTTGAGCTCGTAGAAGTGCGGGTACGCCGCGAAGATCACCGAGGCGTCCCACAACTTGCCTGCCTCTTCACCGCGTGGAATCCGCGAGAGCACAGGGCCGAAGAACGCCACGCCGTTGACGTGAATGGTGGGAGTGCCCACATCGGGGCCGACCTTGTCCATTCCTGCGTGGTGGCTGGTGCGCAGGTCCTCGTCGTAATCGGTGCTCTCGGCTGCCGAGGCGAGATCGGCGGGCAAGTCGAGTTCGGCCAAGGACTCCCGGATGACCACGTCGAAATCCTTGTTGCCCTCGTTGTGAATTCGCGTGCCCATGGCCGCGTACAGCGGCGCGAGGATCTCGTCGCCGTTGCTCTTCGCCGCGGCGATCGCCACCCGCACCGGACCCCACGCCTTCTTCATCATCGCGGCGTACTCCTCGGGCAGGTCGCGGCCCTCGTTGAGGACGGCCAAGCTCATGACGTGGAAATTGACGTCGATGTCGCGCACCTGCTGGACCTCGAGAATCCAACGTGAGGTGATCCAGCACCATGGGCACAGCGGGTCGAACCAAAAATCAGCGGTGTCTTTCTGTCCTGAACCGGCCACTGTCTGCTCCTCGAAAGTCGATGTCGCTGTCTCTTCATGTCGTAACACCCGGCCACCGCGCGGACATTCCACGCGACCCGTCAGCCAGCGCGCGACACGGCGGACGTGATGGGATGGACGGCACTACCCATAACTACACGAAGAGGTGTCGACTGAAGTGGTTGCTCCCAACCTGACGCGTGACCAAGCCTCCGAGCGCTCGGCGATCATCGGGGAAACGAAGTACGCGATCGTTCTCGATCTCACCGACGGCGAGGGCAATCCCGGCGAGAAGACGTTCCGCTCGCTCACCACCATCACGTTCGCCGCGACCGCCGGAGCGTCGACTTTCGTGGACATCGTCGCAGGCACCATCCGGTCGGCGACGCTCAACGGCACAGCGCTCGACACGACGAACTACGACGAGTCGACAGGGCTGGCTCTGGTCGATCTCGCCGAGCACAACGAGCTCGTGGTCGATGCCGACTGCGTCTACTCGCACACCGGCGAAGGCCTGCACCGTTTCGTCGATCCGTCGGACGGTTCGGTGTACCTGTACTCGCAGTTCGAGACTGCGGACGCCAAGCGCATGTTCGCGTGCTTCGATCAACCCGATCTCAAGGCCACGTTCGACCTGAAGGTCACCGCTCCCGAGAGCTGGACCATCATCTCCAACGCAGCGCACGGTGCCGAGCCGGCCGCAGGTGAGCACGTGTTCGATACGACGCCGCTGATGAGCACATACCTGGTTGCACTGATCGCCGGTCCCTACGCCGAGTGGACCGATTCGTACACCGACGATCACGGCACCATCCCTCTCGGAATCTACTGCCGCGCATCGCTTGCCGAACACATGGATGCCGAGCGACTGTTCACCGAGACGAAGCAGGGTTTCGGTTTCTACCACGAGAACTTCGGCACCCCGTATGCGTTCGGCAAGTACGACCAGCTGTTCGTGCCCGAATTCAACGCCGGTGCCATGGAGAACGCCGGGGCCGTCACGTTCCTCGAGGATTACGTCTTCCGGTCCAAGGTGACGCGGTACTCCTACGAGCGACGCGCCGAGACGGTGCTGCACGAGATGGCGCACATGTGGTTCGGCGATCTGGTGACGATGACATGGTGGGACGACCTGTGGCTCAACGAGTCGTTCGCGACGTTCGCCTCCGTGTTGTGCCAGTCCGAGGCGACCGAGTACACCAACGCGTGGACAACGTTCGCCAACGTCGAGAAGGCCTGGGCATACCGACAGGACCAGCTGCCCTCGACGCACCCCATCGCCGCGGACATCCCCGATCTGGCCGCCGTGGAGGTCAACTTCGACGGCATCACGTACGCCAAGGGTGCCAGCGTGCTCAAGCAGCTGGTTGCGTACGTCGGTAAGGAAGACTTCCTGGCCGGGTTGCGGGCCTACTTCGTCGATCACGCCTTCGCCAACGCAACGTTCTCGGATCTGCTTGCGGCACTGGAGAAGTCATCGGGTCGCGATCTCTCCGATTGGGGTGCGCAGTGGCTGCGGACCACCGGCCTGAATACTCTGAGCCCCGATTTCGACGTCGACTCGGAGGGTAAGTTCACCCGGTTCGCAGTGTCGCAGACCGGCGCAGCACCGGGCGCGGGCGAGCATCGCGTACACCGCATCGCGGTCGGCATCTACGACGACGTCGACGGCAAGTTGGTGCGTACCGACCGCGTCGAGCTGGACCTCGATGCTGCCGAATCGACGAATGTCGAAGCGCTCGTAGGTGTATCGCGCGGCAAGCTCGTGCTGGTCAACGACGACGACCTGACGTATTGCGCAGTGCGGCTCGATCCGGATTCGCTCGGTGTTCTCGTCGATCGGATCGGCGACATCGCCGAGTCGCTCCCCCGCACTCTCGCCTGGTCGGCCGCATGGGAAATGACTCGGTCCGCCGAGATGAAGGCACGCGACTTCGTGGCTCTGGTCCAGCGCGGAATCGGTAGCGAGACCGAAGTGGGTGTGGTGCAACGTCTTCTGCTCCAGGCGCAGACGGCTGTCACCAGCTACGCCGATCCGGCGTGGGCGGCAGAACACGGAGTCCCGGAGTTCGCCGACGCAGTGCTCGAGCTGGCCCGCGGTGCCGAGTCGGGCTCGGATCACCAGTTGGCGTTCGTCAACGCCCTCACCGGTACCGAACTCAGCGAGCGCCATGTCGAGGTATTGCGCGCCCTCCTGGACGGTGACGCCCAGGGGCAGTCCTTGGCCGGACTCGACATCGATACGGATCTGCGGTGGCGCATCGTCACCGCCCTTGCGGCGGCCGGAGCCATCGATGCCGACGGGCTCGATTCGCCGGTCATCGACGCCGAAGCCGAGAAGGACAACACCGCCGCCGGAGCGCGGTCGGCTGCCGCTGCACGAGCTGCGCGTCCCAGTGCCGAGGTGAAGGAGCGGGCATGGACGACCGTCGTCGACGACGACGCGGTTCCGAACATCACGGCGCGGTCGATCATCGGTGGTTTCGCGGGCCCCGGCCAGGGCGAACTGCTCGAGCCGTACGTCGACCGCTACTTCGAGGCGATCGACGGCGTGTGGGCTCGTCGATCGAGTGAAGTCGCACAGACCGTCGTGGTGGGCCTCTACCCATCGTGGTCGATCAGCGAGCAGTCGTTGGCCGCAGCCGACAGGTTCCTCGATGGCGATCTTCCACCCGCTCTGCGCCGACTGGTGATCGAAGGCCGCGCCGGAGTCGTTCGGGCACTCGCGGCCCGGGCATACGACGCCGGCTGATCGCAGGTACACAGACGACGAGGGCCGGTTGCGTCTCACCCGCGAAGGTGAGATGCAACCGGCCCTCGTCGTCGCCGGGACCGCCGGCCGAGAACTACGGGGATGGAGCGCGACGAGCTACGGCGCGAGGATGGATGCTGCCATCACGCGGACCGAGGTCACGAGACCGTCGATGAGGTTGCCGTCGCGGAACGGGCCGAGCGCGGCGGTGACGCCGAGCTGAGCAACCCGATCGGTAGCGCGGTTCGAGACCCGCTTACCGGTCCGGATCTCGAGCGCGTGCCGGTTGGGGTCGACAGCGATCAGAACCGAACGAATCGCATCGGGGGTGCCGGGGAAGACCGAATCCGCTCCCACAGCCGGATCGACTCCCAGGTCACCGATGTAGATGTTGAACCGAATCTTCGTCTTCCGGGTCGCCTCGCTCAGTGCGTCGTCGAGCGCGACCAGATCCTGCGTCGCGAAAGGCAGGTGCTCCGGGCTCGGCGTGCCGAACTCGTGTGCCACCGATACGCGACCACTCGCCGTCAGCGCAGCCCCGAACGGCAGGTCCTCTTCTCGGATGTCACCGCCACGTACCAGTTCACCACTTGCCACTTGCAGCACCTCCGATCGAATCGGCTGTGTCCGCGTCGTGCGATCCGTGGCCTCCGAACGGAGTCACCTCGTCCGTAGCGCTCCACAGCAATGGCTCGCGCGTCCACTCGTCCGTCAGCCGGTACGGAGCGACGTCCATCCCCGGCTGCTTGTCGGTCAAGTAGGACAGCGCGCCGACGATTCCGATCACCGCAACCGGAATCACCCCGAATATCAGCGTGGTCTCCAAAATGCTCACGGGGTGTGACGTTAGTCGACAATTGCCCGTCGGACCACGTCGGGGCCGGTGTTGTGACCGAAAAGAGCCGACGGCCGACAGTCAGGCAGCACCTTCGCCGAGGTACGCCAACCAGCTCGGGTCCAACTCCTTGGTGGTCGCCAGCAGACGCCAATGCGGGCCCTTCGGTGGCACGAGCTGGGCTCGCAACGTCCACCCGATCTCACTGAGCAGCTTGTCCGCCTTGCGGTGATTGCAGGAGGCGCAGCACGCCACGCAGTTCTCCCACGAGTGGCCGCCGCCGCGGCTGCGAGGCACGACGTGATCGACGGTCTCGGCCTTGCTGCCGCAATAGGCGCAGCGGAATCTGTCGCGATGCATCAGTGCCGCGCGCGTCATCGGCACCCGCGCTCGATAGGGAACTCGGACGAACGTCCGCAATCGAATCACCGACGGCACCTGGACGGAGTAATCGGCCGACCGGATGAACGGCCCCTCCGGATCGTCGTGGATCACGTCGGCCTTGCCGCAAACGAGAAGAACCACCGCCCGGCGCATCGGAAGCGCGGTCAGTGGTTCGAAAGTTGCGTTGAGGAGCAGCACACGGCGCTTGACCCACGCCGGCACGGCGTCGTCGCCCGTGGCGTTGTGGGCCGTCGGCACCACGCGCAGCGGAGAAGCCCCCGAGGCCGTCTCACGCTGGTCGTGCGCGGTGCGGCCCTCAGTGGGCGGGAGTTGTCGGTGGCGGTGTTGAGAGTTCTTCATGCATTACTCCAGGGAGTGTCGGCGCCCGCGCATGGCTTGCGTGGAACACGGTTCACAGTGGAACACGAATACACCGCCCGCGCACAGCCTTTTTCTGCGCATTTTCTGTTGCCGATCGGTGAACATTCCGGTTTCCGATCGGCGAGTTCGAGGATCGATACCGCTATGCGCTGCGCGACTGGCAAGATTTCTGTGTCTCCGTAGACTTTTCGGGTGGCTGTATCAACCCTTCTGTCCGTATCGCCGTTACCCGAACCTTCGCTGCTGCGAGAGCTCGACACCCGAGCATTCGAACTGACCGACACCGGACGCGACTGGCTGGTCGACCGTCCGTTGCAGATCCTCGGCTATCTGGTTCTGGCGATCGTGCTCAGGCTCGTGTTGCACCGAATGATCGACCGCTTCACTCGACACGACGCCGGCCGATCACCTGCACTTCTCCGGCCGTTACGCGACCGGTCCTCGGGAACGGTGAAGGGCGAGATACTCAACGAACGGCGTAGACAGCGGGCCAACACGATCGGTTCGGTACTCCGATCTGCGGTGTCGGTCATGATCCTGACCTGGTTCGTGCTGTCGGTGCTCGACGTCGTGGGTGTGAACGTCGCCCCGTTCATCGCGTCGGCGGGGATCGTCGGTGTCGCCCTCGGTTTCGGTGCGCAGAACCTGGTCCGCGACTTCCTGTCCGGAATCTTCATGCTTCTCGAGGATCAGTACGGGGTCGGCGACGTCGTCGATCTCGGTGAGGCGATCGGCACGGTCGAAAGCGTGGGATTGCGCGTCACCACGATCAGAGATGTCAACGGCACCGTGTGGTACTGCCGAAACGGTGAAGTTCTGCGGGTGGGCAACATGAGCCAAGGGTTCGCGGTAGCTGTCCTCGACCTCCCCGTCTCCCACACGGCCAACATCGACGAGGCCTGCGCGGTGGCCGAGAGAACCACCAACGAGGTCGTGGACTCCGGCGACTTCGACAGTGACATCCTCGAACCCCCGGAGATGCTCGGCGTCAATGCCGTCAGCGCCGATACCGTGACCATCCGAATCACGATCAAGACCCGACCCGGCCGCCAATGGGCAGTGCAGCGTCGCCTCCACCGCGACATCCTGCAGTCGTTCGACGATGCCGGTATCAAAGCCCCGTATGCGCTGGGCCGTCCGGGTGGGGTTGCAGTCGAGAGCAGCAGCTGAGGGACAATGAGCGTGACCGACGCCGACGAGGAACGAACAGAGAGAGTGTGATGACCGAACCGCAACAGACGTTCTACGACGCGGTCGGCGGTGCGGAGACGTTCCGGTTGCTCACGGCGAAGTTCTACGAGGAAGTGGCCAAGGACGAGATCGTGCGGCCCCTGTATCCCGAGGAGGACCTGGCACCGGCCGAACGGCGGATGCGAATGTTCCTCGAGCAGTACTGGGGCGGGCCTCGTACGTACTCCGACGAACGTGGTCATCCACGACTGCGGATGCGGCACAACCCGTTTCGGATCGGGCCGCTCGAACGTGACGCCTGGCTTCGATGCATGCACATCGCGATCGCCTCGATCGACCCGGCCGTCCTGGATTCTGCGCACCGAACGCAACTCGTCGACTACATGGAGATGGCCGCCAATTCGATGATGAACTCGGCAATCTGAGAGCTACGGCGTCACGTTCTACAGCGTTACCAACTACAGCGTCACGAACTACAGCGTCACGAACTACAGCGATGCGCCTCGCCGCGGGCCCGCTGCGCCACCTCTGAGGCGGCCGAGCCTGCGGCGGAGCGAGCCGGCTACCCCGAGCACGAAGCTCAGCGGCGCGGGCAGGTGCTGCCGCAAGATGGCGTGCTTACGCACGTAGTTGTCGACGCGCCATTCCGACCAGGTGCCGGCGCGGAACAACGCCGCGTCGCCGGGGACCAGAGTCCGGGGCGCGTGATCTTCGCTGGACACCACGACCGACCCGTCCATGATGTGGACGATCTCGTCGACCGCGAAGTACCACCGAAAGCGTCCGGCCGTGCAATCCCACACATTGGTGGTCGTGGTGCCGTCGGTACTCCTGGACCACTCCGCGACGCGAGCCCGCGGGTTTCCTTCGAGGATCCACGTGGGTTCGATGGGACTGTCGGAGAGCGAAACATCTTCCAGCCGCACGGCTTCTATGGTCGAGGTTCTCATGGTGTCGTCGCGTCCTCACCGTCGGGCGCGGCGCCGGCCGCTGCACGTTTTACGTTGCAGAACATACAACACTTTCCAAACGTGGGGATACGTGTCGGTCATATGAATGAGCACAATCCTTTACCTTCCGATCGACCGCCAGTGCAGGGTGCCGGGTGCACCCCAGCGCCCTCGAATCGTTCGCAGCCCATTCGTTTGGCACTATTGCCAGTTGTGACCGATCCGATCGAAAGCACCGAGTTGTCGTGGTGGCAGGACGCCGTCTTCTACCAGATCTATCCCCGGTCGTTCGCAGATGCGAACGGTGACGGAATCGGTGATCTCGACGGCATCAGAGACAAGCTCGGCTACCTCGAATTGCTCGGTATCGACGCCATCTGGATCGGACCGATCACGCGGTCGCCCATGGCCGATCACGGCTACGACGTTTCCGACCCCCGAGACATCGACCCCATGTTCGGCAGTCTCGAGATCTTCGACGCGTTGCTCGACGAGGCTCACGCCCGCGACATCAAGGTCACGATGGATCTGGTGCCCAATCACACCAGTGACGAACACCGGTGGTTCCAGGCGGCTCTGAACGCCCCTCGTGGCAGCGCCGAGCGAGCGCGCTACATCTTTCGAGACGGGCTCGGCGACGACGGTTCGCAGCCGCCGAACAACTGGCCGAGCATCTTCGGGGGTCCCGCCTGGACGCGAGTCGACGAGAAGGACGGCTCCCCCGGTCAGTGGTACCTGCACATCTTCGCGCCCGAACAACCGGATCTGAACTGGGACAACCCCGAGGTTTTCGACGACTTCGCGCGCACACTTCGGTTCTGGCTGGACCGAGGCGTCGACGGATTTCGACTCGACGTCGCCCACGGCATGGCAAAACCTGCCGAGCTGGCCGACATGAGCCTCGAGTTCAACGCACTGATGAAGAACGACGACGACGATCCCCGGTTCAACAACCCCCGAGTCCACGAACTGCACCGCCGCATCAGAGCCGTCATGAACGAGTACCCCCACGCGGTGACGGTCGGCGAGATCTGGGTCCAGGACAACGTTCGGTTCTCCGAATACATCCGGCCCGACGAGCTGCACCTGGGCTTCAACTTCCGCTTGGCCAGTGTCGATTTCGACGCCGAGACCATCCGCGATGCGATCTCCAACTCGCTCGCGGCCGTCGAACTGGTCGGGGGCACCCCGACGTGGACACTGTCGAACCACGACGTCGAACGCGAGGTCACCAGATACGGCGACGGAGACCTGGGCTATCACCGGGCCCGGGCCATGATTCTCGTCGAATTGGCCCTTCCTGGAACAATTTTCGTCTACAACGGTGCCGAGCTCGGGCTACCGAACGTGCAGCTGCCCGACAGCGCCCTGCAGGACCCGGTGTGGGAGCGGTCCGGGCACACCGAGCGCGGACGCGACGGCTGCCGAGTCCCCATGCCGTGGGAGGGTGATGCCCCTCCGTTCGGGTTCTCCACCACCGATCGCACCTGGTTGCCGATGCCGCCGGAGTGGAAGGGGCTGACCGCCGAGGCGCAGCTCGAAGAGGTCGATTCGATGCTCAGCCTGTACCGCACGGCGTTCGAATTGCGCACCCTGCGGCCGGAGTTCACCGGCGGCGGAATCGATTGGTACGGTGCCCCTCCCGGGTGCCTGGCCTTCCGGCGCCGCGGGGGCTTGATCTGCGCCCTCAACGCCTCCGACGAGTCGATCCCACTCCCACCCGGCGAAGTGTTGCTGGCCAGCACTCCGCTGGTCGACGGGATGCTTCCCGCGAACGCGGCCGCCTGGCTCGTCTGAACCGGTCGGCCGGCTCGTCCGAACCGGCCGACCGGCCACGCTCAGCGTTCGACGGTGAGCGACAACTGTTGGCCCGGGCGGCGAACGAACACCGACCCGAACCTGGCATCGAGGCGCAACCACACCTTGGTGGCGCGTACTCGTACCACCTCTGCGGCGGCGATCCTCTCCGGGTCGACGTCGATCGTCAACGGATCGTTACCGTCGTGCGGCACGAAACCCATTGCGGTCAAAGCGAATACGGTGCGCATGGTGACCGAGACGTCGTCGCCGTCACCGGTCACGTGCAACACCTGCTGTTCGAGCAACGAGCTCGGCGGCCCGTGACTGCTGCCGTGTTCCTTCGCCAGTGCGGCACCGCGCTGTGCGAGTCCGATGAGCACCCGCGCGGGGACGTCGTCGAGATGCTCGAATCCGCTGTCGGGAGGAAGGGTGCCACGCCAGGCGGAGTCCATCGAGAAACCCGGGTCGATCACGCCGTCGTCCGCGTTCTGCAGAGCGGACACCAACACATCGGCACCCGCACTGGTGTCGTCGGGCACGATGGTTCCCGCAATCACCCGCGCGGCGAGCGCATCGAAACCGGTTGCCGCCCAACACGACACGCCCCCGCCGGCCCGAGTGCGCAACCGAACGACAGCAGCCTCGTCCAAGCGCAATGCCCTGCTGCAGAACGTCTGGAGGTTCTCCCGCTCGACCGCATCGGGAACGGTCAGAACGCGCTCATACACGCTGCCAACTCACCAGGAACTCGCGCTCGGCGGGAGTGAGCCGGCGCAGTCGCTGCGCATCGATGTCGAACGCCGCGATCTGCGTCGACGCCACCACCGCTGCCGGCGTATCCAGCGACGCCCCGCGTGCCCGCACCTCGTACCCCACGACGAAGTCCACCGCGCGGACCGCATCGATCCACATGAAGACGTCGAGGGGTCCGTCCTCGTGTCGCAGCTGCCCGCGATACTTCACGTGCAGATCGGCAATGACGGCACCGTGACGCAGATTCGCAGTCGGCCTGCCGTCCACCAGCAGCCACGGGATCCGCGCCTCTTCGAGCAACGTCACCATTCGCGCGTGGTTGATGTGTTGATACACATCCATATCCGACCACCGCACATCCACAGCGGCGTGAAAGCCCACCCGCTCGGTGGCGGGTCGCTTGTCGGACAGATGGTCGTCGGGCACACTCACGCGGTCACTACCTCTTCTCGATCGAACGGAAGTTCCATGGTGTCAGGGAACCATGTTTCTCACCTGTCGGGCGGCAACCGAGAGTGTGGCCAGGTCCAGCGTCCCCGTCTCGGCGATCTCGGTGAGCGCTGCACGCGAGCGGGCCAACCGCGACGAATTGGTCGATTCCCATTCGGCGATCTTCTCCGTGACCGACTCGTCCGGTTCGCCTGCGGCCAACACGGCCTTGGTGATTCCGCGAAGGGAGGCGTACAGATCGTCACGAAGAGCCAAGCGCGCCAACGAATGCCATCGATCACCGCGGGCAAGCTTCGAGACCGCGGTGAGCAACCAGTCGATGCCGATGTGCGCGTCGAGCGCGAAGTAGAGCTCGGCCACCTCCGCCCCGTCCCGGTCGACGATGTCGGCGATATCGATGATGTCGAGCAAGCAGTACACGTCGAGCAAGCCGTAGATCCGACGTGCCAGCTCGGCCGGAGCACCTCGTTCCATCGCGGCCCCCGAACGCCGGTCCAAATCGACCGCCTGGTGACCGGAGATCCACGACGCGACCCGCGGCTGCAGAGCGCGAACCTGCCCGGCATAGCGACTGATCTCGGCCCCGACCGCCAACGGCTGCGGCCGATTGGCCAACAGCCACCGGGATACTCGATCGAGCATGCGACGCGATTCGAGCAGCAGCTCGGCGGACACTGCGGTGGGTACGTCGGCCGCGCGAATCGAATCCCACACCTCGTCTAGGCCGAAGATTTCGGTGGCCGCGGCGAATGCCCGGATGGCGTCGGTGCCTGCAGCACCGGAGTCCTCGGTCAACCGATACGGGTAGGTGATTCCGCCACAGTCGATGGCCTCGTTGGCGAGCGTCGTCGCCACCAGTTGACGCCGTAGCGGATGCGCCTTGATGGCATCTGCGTACGGACCCCGCAGTGGCTCGGGGAAATACTTGGGTAGCCGGGGGGCGAAGACGTCGCTGTCGGGAAGCTCGCTGTCGAGCAGTTCAGCTTCCAGTGCCAATTTCACGTGCGCCATCAACGTCGCGAGTTCCGGCGACGTCAGTCCACGCCCGTCTTGCTTGCGACGACGGAGATCGGCCTCGGTGGGCAGAGCCTCGAGCTCCCGGTCGAGCCCTCGACGCGTCTCCAGATCCTCGATCACCCGGCTGTGCACCGTCACCAGATGTGGTGCGTCGAATCTGGACGTACCGAGCAACTCGTTCTGCATGATGTTGTCCCACAACACCAATCGCCCGACCTCGTCGGTCATGGACGCAAGCAGCTCATCGCGGTCTTCGCGCGCCAGGTTTCCGTTGGTGATGGCAGTCTCGAGCAGGATCTTGATGTTGACTTCGTGATCGGAACAGTCGACGCCCGCCGAGTTGTCGACGGCGTCGGTGTTGATCTTGCCGCCGGCTGCGGCGTACTCGATCCTGCCCAGTGCGGTGGCACCGAGGTTTCCGCCCTCCCCCACCACGGCCGCCCGCACATCCACGCCGTCGACCCGCACTGCGTCGTTGGCCTTGTCGCCGACTTCGGCGTTGCTCTCACTGGATGCCTTGATGTAGGTGCCGATTCCGCCGTTCCACAACAGATCGGCGGGGGCCTTCAGAATCGCGTTCACCAACTCGGGTGGTGACAGTGCAGCAACCGATTCGTCCAACCCGAGGGCCGAACGTGCTGCGGCGCTGATGGGTACGGATTTGCGGGTCCGCTCCCACACCCCTCCGCCGGTACTGATGAGCGAGGTGTCGTAGTCCGCCCACGACGACCGCGGCAGGGCGAACAAGCGCTCCCGCTCGGCGAACGACGACTCCCGATCGGGGTCGGGATCGAGAAAGATGTGCCGGTGGTCGAACGCCGCGAGCAAACGAATGTGTCGGCTCAGCAGCATGCCGTTACCGAATACGTCTCCGCTCATGTCGCCGACGCCGACGACCGTGAAATCCTGACTCTGCGTGTCGATTCCGAGCTCACGGAAGTGCCGCTTGACGCTCTCCCATGCACCCTTCGCGGTGATTCCCATGGCTTTGTGGTCGTATCCGGCAGATCCACCGGATGCGAAGGCGTCACCGAGCCAGAATCCGTACTCGGCGGCGATGCCGTTGGCCATGTCGGAGAAGGTCGCGGTGCCCTTGTCCGCCGCGACGACGAGGTAGGTGTCGTCTCCGTCGCGGCGCACCACCCCGGTAGGTACCGATACCGATCCGGTGGCGCGGTCGAGATTGTCGGTGATGTCGAGCAACCCGGCGATGAACAGCCGGTAGCAGGCTTTGCCTTCCTCGGCGTACGCCTGTCGATCTCGGTCGGCTTCACCTGTCGTGACCGGAGGACGCTTGACGACGAATCCGCCCTTGGCCCCGACGGGCACGATGACTGCGTTCTTGACCATCTGAGCTTTTGCCAGACCGAGAATTTCCGTCCGGAAGTCCTCCCGTCGATCGGACCAGCGCAACCCACCTCGGGCCACCGCACCGAACCTCAGATGCACCCCCTCGACGCGCGGGGAGTACACGAAGATCTCGAACGTGGGCTTCGGTTTGGGCAGCTCTGCGATGGACTGCGGGTCGAACTTGAGCGAGAGGTACGGGCGATGTGCACCGTCGGATCCCACCACGAAGTGGTTGGTGCGCAACGTCGCTCGAATGAGCTCGAACATGCTGCGCAGAATGCGGTCGGCATCGAGACTGACGACCTCGTCGATCAGCTCGCCGAGCTGGGTTCCGATGGCCTGCGCGTCCGCCTCGGCACTGGTCTCGGGGTCGAACTGCGCCTCGAACAGTCCGACGAGCAGCCGCGCGGTACGCGGATGCGCCAGGAGGACGCCCTCGATGTTGAACTGACTGTAGGGAAAACCCGCCTGCCGCAGGTACTTGGCGTAGGCACGCAACACCACTGCCTGCCGCCAGTGCAGACCTGCGCGCATCACCAGTTCGTTGAAACGATCCGCTTCTGCCGCGCCGCTCCACACGGCCGCGAATGCGTCGGTGAATCGATGCTGGACCCGGCTCTCGCGATCGGCCGTGCCTGCCTCGGACAGCTCGGCGTCGAGGTCCCCGTCGATGGCCGAGCGCAACATCTCACGCGAGGCAGAGAGACCGAAATCGTATATCCAGCAAGACATTCCGTCCGGACGCACCACCGGGTACGGCCGCTCGTCGTCGACCTCCACACCGAGACTCTGCAGAATGGGCAACACCTGGGACAGTGATACGCCCGCACCGCCGATGTACAGCGAGAAGCGCCAGCTCCCCACGGCCGAGCGCTCGTTTCGGTAGAGCTGCATGTCGATCGCTTCGTCGCCGAGTGCTTCGAGGCGGGCAATGTCCGTGACGGCCCTGGCCGGACTGAAGTCCTGCTTGTACGCCTCGGGAAAAGCCTCGGTGTAGCGCTGAATGCGCGCCGGGTCGACGGCTCGGTCGAGGGACACGGCGTCACCCAACGAGTCCTCCCACGTTCGGGTGGTCTCGGTCAGCGCCGCTTCGATCCGGGTGATGTCGTCGGCGGACAGGTGGGGAGAGACGGTGCCCGGTGCGCGGCGCACCGTCACGTGCAGCAGCGCGAGATCCGATTCGGTGACGCGTGCGGTGTAGTCGAGCGAGGTACCACCGAGCTCTCGGAGCAGTCGGTCCTGGATCGCGAGTCGGACGCGAGTGGTGTAGCGATCTCGCGGCAGGTACACCAGAGCACTGACGAAGGACCCACTCGCATCGGGTCGCACGAACAGCTTGACCTTGCGCCGACGACCCAGCGCCAGAACAGCACTCGCCGTTTCGAACAGCCACGAGGCAGAGGTCGCGAACAGTTCCGACCGCGGCATCGACTGCAGCACCTCGAGCATGGCCTGGCCGGAGAAGGACCCGAGATCATGGCCGGCCTTGGCGATCACCGACCGCACTCGACGCTCGATCACCGGAATGTCGAGGACGTTCTCGTGCAGCGCGGTGACGGTGAAGACGCCGACGAATCGATGCTCGGCGGAGTCGTCGGCGTCGATCACACTGACGAAATAGGGGTAGACAGCACGATGAACCGTGGCGGGGTTCGGACCCTGCGTCAGAGCAACCAGATCGCGCTCACCGACCGGTTCGGGTCCGTCTCCATGTTGACCGGCATCGCGCAGCACACCCAGGCTGCTCGATTCCACACCGGTTGCAGTTCGGTCACCGTCGCTACCGTCGATCGTGTATCTGCGGTAACCCAGCAAGGTGTAATGGCCGTCACCCAGCCAACGCAGCAAGGCAGCCGCATCCCGGTGTGCGACGGCTGGTTCGGAGTCGAGGTCGCCGGACGCTGCGGCGACACCGTCCAACCGATCGGCCACGGCAGCCTGCACGCGACGCATCTCGTCGGTGTCGCCGACGACCTGGCGGACATCGGCAAGTACTCGACTCGTCTCCTCTTCCAGCTGCGCGACGGCATCGTCGGAGGTGGACGGGTGCAGCTGCACGTGTATCCAGGATTCCGCGATGCCGGCCGAGCTCGGCCCGACGAGCACTCCCTCTGCGTTCCGATCGACGGAGAGAATGGGATGGACGACGTCGGTGTATTCGATGCCGAGACGCGAGAGCAGCGACATGATCGATTCGACCAGCAACGGCATGTCGTCGGTGACGATTTGTAGGTAGCTTCCCGCACCCTGCTGTGCTGCAGACTCGTTCGGTCGATGGACCGCCACGTTTGCCATCCCCGGCAACCGCTGTGCGGCGAGCCGAACGTGCCGCCGAAAAGAGGCGATGTCGGGGGTATGCGCGGACACTGCGACCGCAGTGGCGTCGGTGTGCTCGAAATACTCCGTACGCAATGTCGCCAACTCGGCCACAAGCCTGTCGTCGAGCCCGTCGGCCCAGTCGTCGTCGGTCAGGTCAAGCGAGCGTGACATTGTTTTCGAGTACTCCCTCGTGAGGATTTCCCGACGCCCGCCGATCGCCGGTCGTCGATGACCCCTCGACCCTAGTGCGGGTGCCCCCACAACCGCAGAGATCTCGGGAACCAGCGCGTCAGGCCGATCCGGCAGTCACGACGAATCGCTGTGGAGATACTCGCTCAGTGCAGTTCGTTCGTGTTCGCGCAGCGGCCTGGACGAGGAGGTGTCGAGATCGAAGGCCACCATCAGTGCCTCCGCGTCTGCACACACCGTTCCGTTTCGATCGGTGACGACGTGCCGAACGCCGTACGAGGTGGTTCCGATACGAGTGATCCACAGCTCGATCACCAGCGGGCCGGAGTCGTCCAGGATCGGGTGCAGGAAGTTGGTGGTCAACGTACGAACCACCACCGCGCCGCGACCTTTCGAGCCCCCCAGGACCGCGTTCAGAAACTGAACGCGGCCTTCCTGGAGGTACTCGACGAACCGGGTGTTGTTGACGTGCCCGAGGCGGTCGGAATCACCCCACCGCACCTGAAGTGTGCAGGTGAAGGTCTGTGCCGACATGTCAGTCTCGGGTCAGCTTCCGGTGCGTGACGCGGTGGGGACGCGCCGCGTCGGGGCCGAGCCGCTCGACCTTGTTGGCCTCGTAGCCCTCGAAGTTGCCCTCGTACCAGTACCAGGCAGCCTCGTTGTCTCCGAAGCCGCCTTCCCACGCCAGGATGTGGGTGCAGGTGCGGTCCAGGAACCACCGGTCGTGCGAGATGACCACGGCGCAACCGGGGAATTCCTCGAGCGCGTTCTCGAGCGATCCGAGTGTCTCGACGTCGAGGTCGTTGGTCGGCTCGTCGAGCAGGATCAGGTTTCCGCCCTGCTTGAGCGTCATTGCCAGGTTCAGACGGTTGCGCTCACCACCGGAGAGAACTCCGGCGGGCTTCTGCTGATCGTGGCCCTTGAATCCGAACGAGCTGATGTACGCGCGCGACGGGAATTCCGAGCTCCCCACGGTGATGAAGTCCAGCCCCTCGGACACCGTTTCCCAGACCGTCTTCTTCGAGTCGATGCCCGAACGGTTCTGGTCGACGTAGCTGAGCTTGACGGTCTGACCGATCTTGACCTCGCCGCCGTCCGGCTCCTCGAGCCCGACAATGGTCTTGAACAGCGTCGTCTTGCCGACACCGTTGGGTCCGATGACGCCGACGATTCCGTTGCGCGGCAACGTGAACGACAGATCCTTGATCAGCACGCGGCCGTCGAAGCCCTTGTCCAGGCTCTTGACCTCGACCACGACGTCGCCGAGGCGCGGCGGGTTGGGAATCTGGATCTCGTCGAAGTCGAGCTTCCTGGTCTTCTCGGCCTCGGCCACCATCTCGTCGTAGCGCGCGAGACGAGACTTGCTCTTGGCTTGACGAGCCTTGGCACCGGAGCGAACCCAGGCGAGTTCGTCCTTGAGCCTCTTCTGCAGCTTCTGGTCCTTCTTGCCCGAGACCTCGAGGCGCGCTGCCTTCTGCTCCAGGTACGTCGAGTAGTTGCCCTCGTACGCGTGCAGTCGACCGCGGTCGACCTCGCAAATCCACTGCGCGACGTGATCGAGGAAGTATCGATCGTGAGTCACGGCGAGAATGGCACCGGCGTAGGCGGCCAAGTGCTGCTCGAGCCACAGCACACTCTCGGCGTCGAGGTGGTTGGTCGGCTCGTCGAGCAGCAGCAGGTCGGGCTTGCTGAGCAGCAGCTTGCACAGGGCCACGCGACGCTTCTCACCACCGGAGAGGTTGGTGACCGGGGACTCGGGCGGCGGGCAGCGCAGCGCGTCCATCGCCTGCTCGAGCTGGGAGTCGATCTCCCAGGCGTCGGCGTGGTCGAGCTTTTCCTGCAGCTCGCCCATCTCTTCCATGAGCTCGTCGGAGTAGTCGGTTGCCATCAGCTCGGCGATCTCGTTGTAGCGCTTGAGCTGGACCATCGTCTCGCCGAGACCATCCTCGACGTTCTCGCGAACGGTCTTGGTGTCGTCGAGAATCGGCTCCTGCATGAGGATGCCGACCGAGGCACCGGGATCGAGGAACGCCTCACCGTTTCCGGGCTGATCGATTCCCGCCATGATCTTGAGGATGCTCGACTTACCGGCGCCGTTCGGGCCGACGACGCCGATCTTCGCTCCCGGGTAGAAGCTCATCGTCACGTCGTCGAGGATGACTTTGTCGCCGTGCGCCTTGCGCACCTTCTTCATGGTGTAAATGAATTCAGCCATGCCGCCCAGCTTATCGGTGCGGCCGCGTCGGAACACCATCGACCGAGTCCGCGCCGAGCCCACATCCGTCGTCCGCGGTCGTGCGCGGGTTGCATCCACCGGGGACGACGGATGTCGGCGGGCCGTCAGGCGGGTACCGCCTCGCGGATGTCGTCACCGATTCGATCGCGATCCGGCTCGTCCTCCGGTGGTTCGGCGGCACCCCGATCGTCGTCGGTGAGTGCCTCGTCTGCAGGTACTTCGGGCGCGACCGTCCTGGTCCGCTGGATTGCCACGTTGCAGCGCGCAAGGTCCGGCCCGACGGCGCTGGCCCGCATCTCGAGGTCGGATCGTTCGACGTCGTCGCGATTGGTGTATTCGTTGGTGCGCAGCTGTCCGTAGGCGATGATCGGATCGCCCTTCATCAACGATGCGCCGACGCCGCGCACGAGTCGACGCCAGCACGTGACCGTGAGATAGAGGGTGCCGCCGTCGGTCCATTCACCGGTGTTGCGGTCCTGCCGTCGGGCATTGCTCGCCATCCGGAAGCTGAGGACCTCGTCGCCGGTGGGCGTGGAGCGCTTGACGGGATTGGTGATGACGGTGCCCACAACAGCGCACTGAGCTTCGTACATGGTGTCTTCCTCTCGATGAATGTCGCGTGATTGCGATCGAGATCGACACTGCTACGCCGGAGCCGCCCGTGACGGACGTGTTCGCGAAATGTGGACAACCGCTGAGCCTGTGGATGAACGTCCAGGATCGGCTGGTCATGACGCCACTCGTGTCGGACCGGTGTGCTACTCGGTTGTTTCTACGTAAACGTGCCCACCGAGAGCCGGCACCACCCGTCCGGCGGTGAGCGACGCCACCAGCGCTGCAGTCGAATCGGCGTCTGCGACGGCGACGGTGAGCACGGCTCGAGTGTCGTAGGCGGTATCGAGCACCAAGGCCCCGTGTCCGCGTAACTCCGATTCGACGCGTCCCACCTCGGCGTGGTCGAGTTCGAGGGTCAGCACGTCGCGTCGCTCTCGGGTGAGAAACCGAGCCTGGGCAAGTGCCTCGGTGACCGCACCGCCGTACGCGCGGGCCAATCCGCCGGTACCGAGCTTGGTGCCGCCGAAATATCTGCCGACCACCGCGACCACGTTGGTCAGCCGATGACCGCGCAACACCTCGAGCATGGGCGTTCCTGCCGTGCCGCTGGGTTCGCCGTCGTCGTTGGATCGCTCGATGCGGTGGGTCAAGTCTTCGTGGACGACAACGATGCCTGCAGCCGAGGATTCGACGATGAATGCCGAACAGTGATGTCCGGCAGTCGGATCCGCTTTCCGCGCCGCTGCGATGACCGCGCGAGCGTCGGCCTCGGTGCTCGCCCTGTCCACCACGGTGACGAACCGCGATCTCTTGACCTCGGTCTCGCACACAACCCGGCCGGCGATCGTTCGAAGCTCGCTCACGCGGCAGCCCAACTCATTGAACAGCCCTGCTCATGCAGCAACGCTGTCCACGACATCGTCTGCGGCACGGACCAATTGGGCGTACATACCGTCTTCGGCGAGCAGAGCCTCGTGGCTCCCGACCTCGCGCACGATGCCGTGATCGAGTACCGCGATGGCGTCTGCTGCACGCACAGTGGACAGGCGATGGGCGATCAGAATGGTGGTACGCCCGTGCATCAAACCGTCGAGCGCTGTCTGCACTGCGCGTTCGGTGCGATTGTCCAGGGCGCTCGTCGCCTCGTCGAGCACCAGAATCGGCGGGTTGCGCAGGACAGTTCGGGCGATTGCGATGCGCTGCTTCTCACCGCCGGAGAATCGGTAGCCGCGCTCACCGACCATCGTGTCGTAACCGTCGTCGAGACCGTCGATGAAGTCGTGGATCTGGGCCGTCCGAGCGGCAGCCACGATCTCGTCGTCGGTGGCGTCGGGTTTGGCGAACCGCAGGTTCTCCCTGATGGTGGCGTGGAACAGGTAGGTCTCCTGAGAGACGACGCCCACCAGGTCGGCAATGTTCTCCGACGCCAGGTGCCGCAAGTCGACACCGTCGATGGTCACCGATCCGGCTGTCGGATCATGCAGGCGGGCAACGAGGTATCCCAGCGTGGTCTTGCCCGATCCGGTTGCGCCGACGAGCGCGAGCGTGCTCCCGGCCGGTACGTCGAGATCGATGTTGCACAACGTCGGGACAGTCGCGGCGGCATAGGTGAAGTCGACGCCGCGGAAAGCGACATCGCCGCGCACGCTCTCTCGCGTGAGTGTGACCGGGTGCTCGGGTTCGGCGACATCGATGGGCAGGTCGAGATACTCGAAGACTCTGCCGAACAACGCCAAGGATGCCTGTACTTCGACGCCGGTGTTGAGCAATTGCATGGTGGGCCGGAACAATTGGGTCTGCAATGCGGTGAACGCGACCAGGGTGCCGATCGTCAACGCACTCCCCTGACCGATGGTGATGCCGGCGAACCAGTACACCAGAGCGGGCATCACGGCGAAGCTGATCTGAATACTCGCCATCCGCCACTTGCCCGCCATCATCGCGGCCAGTTCGACACCGGCCACCTCGTGCGATCGGTCGGCGAATTTGTCGGTCAACGCCTGGGCGGAACCGGTGGTCTTGCCCAGAAGAATTCCACTGACGGACAGTGATTCCTCGATCTGGACGGACAGATCGCTGAGCAATTTCTGCCGCTTGGTCGAGATCTTGCGACGCTCGTCGCCGATACGTCGAGCGACTCGCACGAAGATCGGCAGGATGATCAGCGAGAACGTGGCGAGCTTCCAATCGAGCAGGAAGAGCGCGACCACGGTCGCAGCGACCGTCGTGGCGTTCTGCGCGATGGACGTCGCGGTGTTGGTGACGACGGATTGCATGCCGCCGATGTCGTTCGCGATACGCGATTGCACCTCACCGGTGCGCGTTCGCGCGAAGAATCCGAGGGACTGTCTCTGCAGGTGCGAATAGACCTGCACGCGCAGATCGTGCATGAGTTGCTGACCGACGCCGTTGGACATCCAGGTCTGCACCACGCCGAGAGTGTTGGTGGCGACTGCAACAGCGATCATGCCGACCGCGATGAGGCTGACGAGCGTGACGTCGCGGTCGGGAATTGCATGATCGAGGAGTTCGCGAAGAAGTAGAGGAGAGGCGAGCGCAATGATGGCGCTGGCCACGATGATCGCGCTGACGACAGCGATCTTGCGCCGGTAGGGCGTGAACAGAGCCAGGACTCGTCGGACGGGCGCTGGATCGGAAGCGAGTGGTACGCGTTCGGGACGGCTTTCCAAGTAGACCTCCGTGGTAGCTGAAGTAATATGCAGAGGTTACCTCACTATGAGGTTGTGAGCAAGCCTCGCTATGATCCGTCGTATGGACACCGGACACTCGCCCAACCTGAGCGATTCGTTCATGGCCGTTGCCCGAAGAATTCGGCGAAGCCACATGACTGCGCTGGAACCGTTCGGACTCAACCCGTCGCAGAGCAGGGCCATGCACGTCTTGGCGCGCGAACGAGAATCGGTCCGATTGCGTGATCTGGCCGAGCACCTCCGCATCGTCGCGCGATCGGCCACCGACATCGTCGACTCGCTCGAAGCGGCAGAACTGGTGACGCGAGCGCCGGACCCGAGTGATCGCCGCGCTGTCCTGGTCGAGCTGACCGACGCCGGCCGCGCCCTGCTCGACCGCGTCGACGAGGCACGACGTCAGGTGTCCGCGGACATGTTCGACGGCCTCGAGCCGGCCGAACGCACCGAACTCGACCGTCTTCTGCACAAGATCGCCGACAGCGACTGACGAGAAGCTACTGCCTGCCGTCCCGATCACGACGGGCCAGCTCGGCGAACATCGCGTTGTGCGCGGCCAGGTCGGCGTCGTGGTCACGCTCGGCGGCTCTGTCACCGCGCCTGGCGTCGCGATCGTCGCTGCGGGACCACTGAATCAGCAGTGCGAGCATGACCAGCACGAGAGGCACCTCGCCGGTCGCCCACGCGATGCCGCCACCGAGCTTCTGGTCCCCCAGTAGGTCGGAGTTCCAGTCGAGGCCGAGCGTGCGGTAGAACCAGGCACCCATGACGGTGTTCATGCTCATCAGCGCCACACCGAAGAACGCATGGAACGGCAGTGAGCCGAACACCACGGCGAGTTTGGTGACCGGAGCAATCTTGCGCGGAGACGGATCGACGCCGATGACCGTCCAGTAGAACAGGTATCCGCTGAGCACGAAGTGCAGGTTCATCAACAGATGAGCTCCGTGACTGTCCAGTACGGCCCCGAAGATTCCGCCGAGGTAGAGCACGTAGAAGCCGCCCACGAAGATCAGCGCCGCGACGAGCGGGTGGGTGACGAACTGCGACAGTCGACTGTGCAGGCCCATCAGCAACCACTCGCGCATCCCCGGGACGCCGTCCTTGCCTGCCGCGGGCAGGACACGCAACGCCAACGTCAGTGCACCACCGAGCGCGAGAAGAACCGGCGCGAGCATCGACAGCATCATGTGTCCGGTCATGTGCACGCTGAACACTGCCGTGGAATACCGTCCGATACCCGAAGACGTACTGATCAGCAGTGTGAGGCAGCCCAGGACCCAGGCGACGGTGCGACCGACGGGCCACGCGTCGCCGCGCAGTCGCAGCCGACGGACCCCGATCAGATACACCACGGCCATCACGATCGCGGCGGTGCCGAAGATCAGGTCGAAGCGCCAGTCGAAAGCCATACGAGCGAACGTCGGCGGTCCGCTGAGGTCGTATCCGAGCGCGGCCTCGGTCGGCGTCAGGTTCGGGTCGATCTCGGCGGGCGGTGGTGTTCGCCCGAGGCCGACGGCCAGACCGACGGTCGCGGCGAGAACGAGCACCTCGGCCCCGGCGAACCGGAGCAGCGGTCCACGGGCGGTGGGATCGGCGATCAGTGCGGGCAGAGCGCGGCGCCGCTGCATCCAGCCGAATCCGCCGAGCACGATCAACGCGAGAATCTTGCCCACGATCAGCAGGCCGTACGTCGTGGTGAACAGGTCGGCGAGGGACACCCGAACCAGGGCGTTGATGACTCCGCTGATGCCCATGACGACGAAGCAGACACCGGCGATCGTGGAGAACCGCCGAGCAGCGACGTCGGTGTGCGCGCCGCGTCTGCGGACATGTGCAAGCAGTGCGAACAGCCCGCCCGCCCACAACGACGCGGCACCGAGGTGCAGGATCAGCGAGTTGGTCGCGATGTCATGCGATCCGCCCGCCGAGGAATGACCACTGAGCGCAATGGGCAGCAGGGTGGCCAGCGAGAATCCGAGCAGCGCAGGCGTCCAGGACCACCGCAGTACCGTCCGCGACGCAATGGCGACCACGACGGCCATGATGGCCGTCCACCGCCATGCACTGGCGATCTCCACCTGATCCAGCGCGATCCACAGATTCGCCGGCTTCACGGCCTCGGCGAACGGCTGGCCGGAGGTGTCGGACAGCGTCAACGGCACGAGGAGAAGCGCACATACGGCCCAGACGATGGATGCGACCGAGCCGGTGCGAACCGCCCGGTAACCGTCCACGTCGAGCACGCCGTTCTTCTGCGGCGGAACCAGGAACGCCGCCAGCAGGAACGAGCCGACCGCGATGACCGCTGCGATCTCACCGATCGCACGCAGGGCGGGTAGTCCGTAGGTGGTGGCCGGGCCGGGATCAGGGATACCGAGCAGGACCAACGCGTCCGACGCGGACAGCATGACGATCAGGGCAGCGACGACACCGGCGATGACGCCGGCAGTGACGAACACCGACGTGGTTGTCGAGCGGGGATCTGCACTGCCCGTACCCTCGTCCGACCGCACATCGCCGGTGGAGTCCCCGGCGTGCGACGGGTCGGTCTTGTCGAGATCCGGTGTGGCCATACCACCAGAGTAAGAGGTGTTCGGCAGTACTCGAAACGCGAGTCCTACACAGCGTCGTACTTTGCCCCGTCCTCGGCGTCCAGCGAGTCGTGGTGGATGCGTCCGTGCTGCTGCCGGAGAGGCGTGCCGCTCCCGCCCCATCTCTGGGCGATGATCTCCGCCGCAATGGACACCGCGGTCTCCTGCGGCGTGCGTGCACCCAGGTCGAGTCCGATCGGGCTCGACAATCGTGCGAGTTCGGTCTCGGTCACTCCTGCCGCCCGTAACCGGGCGATGCGATCGTCATGGGTTCGCCGCGAGCCCATCGCTCCGACGAACGCCAGGGCCGGAATCCGCAACGCCACTTCGAGCAGTGGCACATCGAACTTCGGGTCGTGAGTCAACACACAGACCACGGTCCGTTCGTCCAACTCCCCCGCCGCCCACTGTTGGTTCAGGTAGTCGTGCGGCCACGCGACCACCACCTGCTCGGCAGCGGGAAAGCGCTGCGGGGTCGCAAACACGGATCGGGCGTCGCAGACGGTGACGCGGTAGCCCAGAAAGGCACCCTGCTGCGCAACCGCCGCAGCGAAGTCGATGGCACCGAACACGAGCATTCTGGGCGACGGCGCATGACTGGACACGAACACCTGCATTCCCTGACCGCGGCGCTGGCCGTCGGTTCCGTACGTCAGAACAGCCGAACGTCCCGCTGCGAGTAGCCCTTTCGCGTCGTCGGCAATGGCGGCGTCGGCCCGCGAGCTGCCGAGGGAACCGCGAATACCCGACTCCGTCAGAACTGCTCTCCGACCGACCCGTGTTGCGTCGGCATGAGCGATCACGGTGGCCACTGCAACCGGGACGTTGCGGCGCACGTTCGCCACGACGTCACCGAACTCGGGAAAGGTGTGCTTCGACACCGCCTGCACGAACACATCCAGCGTTCCCCCACACGTGAGCCCGACTGCGAATGCGTCGTCGTCCGACACCCCGTATCGAGTGAGTATCGGCGTACCGGACTGCATCACGTCCTGCGCCGACTCGTACACGGCACCCTCGACGCAGCCGCCGGACACCGAACCGGCGACCGCACCGTCCTGGCCGACCATCATCGACGCACCCACAGGACGCGGCGCGGAGTCGAATGTCTGCACGACCGTTGCCATCGCGGCCGCGTCGCCGGTCTGCCAGGCGTGCAGCAGCTCGTCCAGAATGTCGTGCATCGAACCTCCTTCGGGTGCCGGCCGGAACGTCTACGACATCACAGGCTTCCCCCTGCACTGCTCCCTCAACCCATGCCGGTGTCGTCGCCGTAGGCGGAAAGGTACACTCGTCAACCGTGCTCGAGCGGGCCTGTCCGCACGTGCCAGCCTCCGTAGCTCAGGGGATAGAGCAAGGGCCTTCTAATCCCTTGGTCGCAGGTTCGAATCCTGCCGGGGGCACCCTCTGACCAGCGCTGACGCTGGACGACTCGCGTTACTGTGGTTGACTTCGCGTAACGAAGGGTTACACGTGCATCAGCTCACTCTCGGAGTCCTCTCACGTTCGCGCAAGCCCGATGAGCGTCGACTACCGATTCATCCTCTTCATTTCGATCGCATCGACGCCGACATTCGAAGCCGAATGTTCCTCGAATCCGGCTACGGCGAACCGTTCGGAATCTCCGACGAGCACCTGGCCACGCAGGTCGCGGGCATCGGCACCCGCGCCGAACTCATTGCTCGATGCGACGTGATTCTGCTGCCGAAGCCTCAGGCCGAAGATCTCGAGTCTCTTCGACCCGGCCAGACGCTCTGGGGTTGGCCGCACTGTGTGCAGGACGAAAGGCTCACCCAGATCGCTGTCGATCGCAAACTCACGCTGATCGCCTTCGAGGCCATGAACCACTGGACGCAGGACGGCTGGTTCAATCTTCATGTGTTCCACAAGAACAACGAATTGGCCGGGTACTGCTCGGTGCTGCACGCATTGCAGCTGATCGGTTCCACCGGGGACTACGGCCGCAGGTTGCGGGCCGCTGTCATCGGTTTCGGGGCCACGGCTCGCGGCGCGGTCACCGCGCTCAGTGCACACGGGATTCACGACGTCGATGTCCTCACTCAGCGTGGGGTCACGGCGGTGGGTTCGCCGATCCACTCGGCCAACATCGTCAACTTCGATCTCGACGACGCCGATCCCCGCCAGAGCCGAGCTCTGACTCCCGACGGTCGAATCCCACTCTCGCAGTTCCTGTCCGACCACGACGTGATCGTCAATTGCGTACTACAGGATACGAACTCACCGCTGACGTTCCTGACGAACGAGGACCTGCCCACATTGACGCCGGGCACGCTGGTCGTGGACGTCTCGTGTGACGAGGGAATGGGATTCGAATGGGCTCGGCCCACGTCGTTCGCCGACCCGATGTTCACCGTCGGTGACAACGTGCACTACTACGCCGTCGACCACAGCCCGTCCTATCTGTGGAATTCGGCGACGTGGGAGATCAGCGAATCGTTGCTGCCCTACCTTCGCGTGGTTCTCGACGGGCCCGCGGCGTGGAGTGAGGACGCCACCATCGAGCGTTCCATCGAAATCAGGGAGGGCGTCATCGTGAACCCCAATATCCTTGCCTTCCAACATCGCAGTGCGGAGTACCCGCACACTGCAGCATGAGCGTCACGTGGGTCGAGGACGGCATCGAACGATCCGCGCGTTGGCAGTCGGAGAACGGTGCGCCGCCACCGCGGGTGATACGGATCGTCGACGACGCGACGACGGCGGACGTGGCCTACAAGCTGGCGACGATCGGCGAGTCCCTGCTGTGGCGTAGCGATTACAACAACGCTCGCCAGCTCCTGTCGGCCATGACGCGGCGGGTACCACCGGCCACACAGCCCGAGAACGCGTCGCCCGCCGAGCGGTTCCACCTGCATCGTCAGTATCAGGCGCGGCGCGCACGGGTATTGGGAATGCTTCTGGTGCAACTCGATTCGGATCTACGGCTCGATCTCGGCCGAGCGCCGGAGGTGCGATCGGCCGTAGCGGAAGCACTGGGTCCCGATGCCTCGGCCTGCGTGCTGTCACTCCGTGAACTCCTCGGGATCATCGGCGCACACGAGTGGCGCCGCAAGGGAGTGTTCGTGCCGGCGCTGGACGCGTCCGTTCATCCCCACTACGGAGTGTTCTCGCCTGTCCGCGGTGAGTACATTCAGCTCGTCGCCGACGCACCGCTACCTGCCACGGACCGGGCTTTCGACATCGGGACGGGCTCGGGTGTGCTGGCTGCGGTACTCGCGCGCCGGGGCGTACCTGCGGTGGTGGCGACCGACAAGGACCCCCGATCGGTCGCGTGCGCCCGCGCCAATCTCGACGCACTCGGGTACAGCGATCGGGTCGAGGTGGTGCAGACCGACATCTTCCCGAGCGGCCGCGCGGGATTGATCGTCTGCAACCCGCCGTGGATACCCACCAAGCCGACGTCGGGGATCGAGCATGCCGTCTACGATCCCGGTTCTCGCATGCTCAAATCGTTCCTCAGCCGCCTCGGCGGGCATCTGACGCCCGACGGCGAGGCCTGGTTGGTGTTGTCCGACCTCGCCGAGTTGCTCGGATTGGTTACGCGCACAGACCTTCTCGCGTCGATCGACAAGGCCGGCCTGACCGTCGTCGACCGGATGGACACCGCGCCATCGCATTCTCGAGCGACCGACGCCTCCGATGTTCTGCACGAAGCCCGGTCGCGCGAGACCACGTCGCTGTGGAGACTGCGCCGCCGCTAGCCATCCGCGCCCGAGACACGAGAAAGCCGCCCGAGCAATGCTCGGGCGGCTTCGTCGATCGTGCGGTGAGTCAGTGCCGGTCGCGGGTCTCGAACTCCCCGTTGATCACCGTGCCCAGCGGCGCGTCCCGCTCGGCCTTCTTCGCGGCCTCGCGCATTTCGATTCCATCGGTGATCAGATCGCCGATCTCGCGAGTGACGTCACGGACCGCTCCGGCGATGATCACCACGATTCTGCCGACGTGTGTTGCCGCAGACTCGGTGAAATCCTGCACGGTGTCCTTGTTGCGCTCGAACCTTCCCACCACCAGGACCGCCCCCTTCGAAGTCGTCACGCTGCGTCGGTCTTCTTACGCTCGACGATAACACTGGCCGGAGCCGCCGATCCGGTGAGCGAGTTGGGCAGAGCGAGCTTGAAGATCTTGCCCCACACGGTACCGATCTGGTGGAAGAAGCCGCCGGTGTTGTACGGCAGGTCGTACTTCTGGCACAGAGCCTTGACCTCGGGTGCGATCTGCGGGTAGCGGTGCGCGGGCAGATCCGGGAAGAGGTGGTGCTCGATCTGGTGCGAGAGGTTGCCGGACATGATGTGGAACAGCGGCGAACCCTCGATGTTGGCCGATCCGAGCATCTGACGGACGTACCATTCGCCCCGGCTCTCGTCGGCGGTCTCCTCCTGACTGAAGGTCTGCACCCCCGTCGGGAAGTGGCCGCAGAAGATGATCGAGTACGTCCACACGTTGCGGATCAGGTTCGCAGCAACGTTGCCGACCACGGTCGAGGCGAAGAACGGCCCGGTCAGAGCTGGGAAGATGACGTAATCCTTGAGAGCCTGCTTGCCCGCCTTGCGCCACATTCCCTGCAGCAACGGCTTGACGTCGTGCCACTTCCTCTTGCCGGCGACGATGTTCTCGGTCTCGAGGTCGTGCAGCATGACGCCCCATTCGAAGAACGTCATGAGCAGGAATGCGTAGACGGGGTTGCCCAGGTAGTACGGGTTCCACTTTTGGTCCTGATCCATGCGCAGGATTCCGTACCCGATGTCGCGGTCCATGCCGACGATGTTGGTGAATGTGTGGTGCATGTAGTTGTGCGAGTGCTTCCACTGGTCTGCCGGGCAGACGGTGTCCCACTCGAACACCTCGGAGTTCAGACCCGGCTCACGCATCCAGTCGTACTGGCCGTGCATGACGTTGTGGCCGATCTCCATGTTGTCGAGGATCTTCGCGACGCCGAGTGCGCCGACACCGGCGAGCCATGCCGGCGGGACGAAAGGCAGGTACATCAGTGCGCGTCCGGTGATCTCGAGCCCGCGCTGCGCCTTGATGATCTTGTAGATGTATTCGCGGTCCTCGTCGCCCAGTTTGGCGACGGTGCGGGCCCGCAGGTCGTCGAGTTCGCGGCCGAGCTCTTCGACCTGTTCGTACGTCAGTACGGTCGGCTCGTCGGGCAGCGTTTCGTTGCGTCGGAAGGGAATGACGGCGGTGGGCAGGATCGAGAGAATCGTTCCGAGCATCTGCTGATCTCCAATTCGATCGGGTGGTGGGCGGGAGCTCCGGGACTAGATGTCGATGTCGACGTCGCCGACGGCAACGGACACACAGAGCTGGATCTTCTTGTCGGATTCGGTGTCGGTCTCACCGGTCTTGATGTTCTTGGTGCAGCCGGACTTCTTCACCGAGGTGCAGGTGAAGCAGATGCCCATTCGGCACCCGTTGGCCGGCGACAGACCGGCTCCCTCGGCTTGTTCGAGCAACGTTGCACCGTCGTTCTCGGCGGCGACGTCACTTCCGGAGAACGTGGTGGTTCCGGTGACGTCGTCGCTCACGGTGGCGAAGGACGGTGTGAATTCCTCGAGGTGCAGTCGGTCGCCGAGCCCTGCGTCGTCGAAGAACGACGTCACGCCCTTCATCAGCCCGGGCGGACCGCACAGGAAGGTGTCCGCGTCTGCGAACCACGGTGCCACGGCGTCGAGATGCTCTTTGCCGAAGAACCCGTGCAGGTCCCCGCCGGTCGTCTGCTCGGTGTACGCGAAGACGAGGTTCACGTTGTCGTGCTCGGCGGCGATCTTCTCGAGCTCCTGCTTGTACGCGACGTCGTTCTCGGTGTACGCGTAGTGCAGGAACGTCAGGTCGCTGCTGTACCCCTCGTCCAGCAGCGACCTGAGCATGGACAGCACGGGCGTGATGCCGCTGCCGCCGCTGATCAGCAGCGTGCGCGCCGGGCGTGGCTGGGGAAGCTTGAACGTGCCGTCCGCCTGCGACAGGCTGACGACGAGGCCGACGTGCGCGTTCTTGTGCAGATACTGCGAGACCAGCCCCTCGGGGTGCGCCTTGATCGTCAGCTCGATTCGGCCGTCCTTGCGGTACTGCGAACAGGCCGGCGAGTAGCAGCGAGTCTGACGTACGCCGTCGATGACCACCCCGACCTGAACGAACTGGCCGGCCTGAAAGCCCTTCCACTGTCGTGTGGGGCGGATGGTGAGCGTCAGCGAATCTTCGGTGGACCGGTGTATCTCGGTCACTTCGCCGCGCAGATCACGAACGGTCGTCATGGGGTCGACCAGCTCCAGGTACCGATCGAGCGCGTGGGGCGTGGCCATGGCCTCGAACAGGGAAAGAAGCGAGAACTTGCGCGAACCCGTGGGTCGCGTCGGACGTTCTTGAAGCGTCATTCCATCCTCCCTAACCGGATCGAACCCTACGACCCATTCAGTGAACGATTGTGCACTAACATGAGTGTGACAGAGCGACACCGGTACCTGTCAACGTTTATGTGACCGCCATTACAGACCTCATGTGAAGTTCACGGGGACCGCGGAAGCAACCGGAGGGGAGATCACAGAGTGCCCGCCCATAAACTGGACGCCGTGACAGAACCGGGTACCCGCGCGGAGCGCAAGGAGCGCACGCGGCAGGCCTTGATCGACGGCACACTCGATCTGCTTCGCGAACGGTCGTTCGCGAGCGTGAGCCTGCGTGAGGTCGCGCGGTCCGCCGGCATCGTCCCCACCGCGTTCTATCGACACTTCGCGTCCATGGAAGACCTCGGGGTCGCGTTGGTCGAGGACAGCATGCGCATGCTGCGCCAGATGCTGCGCGACGCCAGACGCAACCCGAGTACCAAGACGGCCACCGAATCCTTCGGCATCCTGGTTCGTCAGGTCCGCAGCCACGAGGATCAGTTCCGCTTCCTCAGTCGCGAGCGCTACGGCGGAGTCACCGAGGTACGTCGCGCGTTCGCCACCGAGCTCCGGCTGTTCGTCAGCGAGCTGACCATCGACCTCTCTCGCATGCCCGGTCTCGAACGATGGGACGTCTCCGATCTCGAGATGACGGCCGACCTCCTGGTCTCGACGATGCTGACGGCAGTGGTCGGTCTGTTGGAAATCGACCGACCGGGTAGTCAGAACGAGAAAGACCTCATCGAACGCACCGAGAAGCAGATCCGGATGATCATGCTGGGGATGAGCAAATGGGAACCGCGACGGGCTTGACCGTCGGGCACGAGCGCGAGCCGCGAAGGAGCATCATGACCACCGAGGTACACATCGGCGAGTACACGTTCGAGCTGGCGCAGGCAGGTCCCGTCGACGGCGTACCCGTCGTTGCGCTGCACGGCTTTCCACAGACCAACGCGTCGTGGTCGCGGGTGACCCCCGAATTGACGGCCGCGGGCTGCCGCGTCCTGGCCCCCAACCAGCGGGGCTACTCCCCCGGTGCCCGCCCGATCGGCGTCGAGCACTACCGCATCGAGCGTCTCACCGAGGACGTCCTCGGTCTGCTCGACGCCTTCGACCTGAACTCGGCGCACCTCGTGGGCCACGACTGGGGTGCTGTGGTCGCCTGGCATGTCGCTGCCGAACATCCCGACCGCGTCCGAAGCCTCACTGCCGCATCCGTTCCGCATTCCGCGGCGTTCAACTGGGCCATTCGCGAGGACCCGGACCAGCAACAGCGGTCGCAGTACTTCGGTTTGCTTCGCGAACCCGAGAAGGCCGAGCGAGTACTGACCGAGAACAACGCGCAACGGCTCCGCGCGATGTTCGGGGCCGAGAGCCTGGACGACGAATACGTTCGGCATCTGACGGTGCCGGGAGCACTGACGGCTGCGTCGAGTTGGTATGCCGCGATGACGCGGGAGTTCGCGAACCTACCCGCAGTGACGGTGCCGACCACCTACGTGTGGAGCAACGGCGATACCGCCATCGGTCGAGCCGGCGCGGAGCGCTGTGGCGAGTTCGTCGATGCGCCGTACCGATTCGTCGAACTCGACGGCATCTCCCATTGGATCCCCGAGGAAGCCCCCGACAGACTCGCAGCCGAGATCTTGGATCGCATCGGGTCGGTCTAAACCTGTTCCGGGGCGCGAACTTTGAGCAGTGCCAGCAGCCCGGCGGCGAGGACGATGATCAGCCCGGCGATACCTGCGCGGTCGGCGTCGAACATCCACACGAACAGCCCGAACAGCGAGGGCGCGAGAAACGACGCGGCCCGACCCGTCGTCGCGAACAGTCCGAAGAACTGCCCCTCGCGCCCGGGCGGTGCCAGTCGGGCCAGGAAGGTGCGCGCAGACGATTGCGCGGGCCCCACGAACAGGCACAGGATCAGCCCGAAGATCCAGAACATCGTCGGGCCCGACACGAACAGCAGAATGGTTCCGGCCGCGATCATCGACGTGAGCGAGAAGACGATGACCTTCTTGGGTCCGATTCTGTCGTCGAACCGCCCGGCGACGATGGCACCGAGGCCTGCGATGACATTGGCGGCGACGCCGAACAGCAGTACGTCCGCCGCGCCGATGCCGTAGACGCTGACGGCGAGAACGGCTCCGAAAGTGAACACGCCCGCCAGTCCGTCTCGGAACAGTGCGCTGGCGATCAGGTAGTAGACGGCACGCCGGTCTGCGCTCCACAACTCGCGCACATCACGAAAGAGAACGCGATAGGACTCCGCGAAGCCGGCCTGTGCCGCCTCGGGATCGGCGATGGCCCTGGGTACTTCGGGAACTGCGAACATCACCGGGATGGCCGAGACCGCGAACCAGACGGCCGCCAGCACGGCGACGAGCCTGATGTTGAGCCCTCCGTCGGTGCTCAGCCCCAGCAGGCCCCGAGTGTCGCCGTCCCCGACGATGAAACCGAGGTAGCACAGAAGCAGTAGGACGATTCCACCGAAATAGCCCATCGCCCAACCGTATCCGGACACGCGTCCGATATTGGCCGGGGTGGAGACCTGCCGCAGCATCGAGTTGTACGGAATACTGGCCAGCTCGAACATGATGGATCCGAGACCGAGCAGCAGCAGCCCGAGCCACAGATAGTGGTAGTCGTCCTGTACGAAGAACAAGCCGGCCATGGCCACGACCGTCAACGCGGTCAATAGCCCCAGCAGCCATTTTCTCTTGCCGCGGGCGTCGAAGTACTGCCCGCACACCGGCGCGAGCAGTGCGATGACGACGCTGGACGCGGCGATCGACCAGCTGAACCACGTGGTCGCCGAGATGGATCCGGGTAGGTCGTCACCTACGGCATCGGTGAGATACACCGAGAACACGAACGTGAGAATGACGGCATTGAACGCGGCCGATCCCCAGTCCCAGAACCCCCAGGCGGTGACCTGCTTACGCGTTGTGGCGACTCCGACGACAGCGGCCTCCGGCTGGGTTCCCATGGTTGCCAACACTAGCCCGCGACGGGCCCACGTTTGGGTGCACCTAGTTGCATAGTCACCACGTTGCATACATACTCTCGGGTGTGGCTTTGGAACACGCGATTCTGGTCTCCCTCGCCGAGCTGAGCGGCTCGGGGTACGAGCTCGCCCGACGGTTCGACAAGTCCATCGGCTTCTTCTGGAGTGCAACTCATCAGCAGATCTACCGCACTCTGACGCGGATGGATGGAGCGGGCTGGATCACCGGTGAGGCAGTCGCGCAGGACGGCCGACCCGACAAGAAGGTCTATTCGGTCAGCGCTGCGGGCCGCGCCGAGCTCGATCGGTGGATTGCTGCGCCGACCGATCCCTCGCAGCTTCGCGAGGAACTCGCAGTGAAGATTCGCGGTGCCGCCAACGGTGACATCGAAGCGTTGAAAGTCGAAGTCGCCCGCCACCGCGACGTACATGCCACCCGTCTCGACGTGTATCGACTGATCGAGAAGCAGGACTTTCCGGCCCCCGCTGCCCTGACCGGTACCGCGCTGCATCAATACCTGGTGCTCCGCGGCGGGATTCGTGTCGAAGAAGGATTCACCGAATGGTGCACCGAGGTATTGGAGAAACTGTGAAGACCGAGCAGACCACTGGTCCGTACCCGATTCTGTTGTCGCCGTTGGACGTCGGCGCAACCACGCTGAAGAACCGCGTGATCATGGGATCGATTCACACCGGCCTCGAAGATCGCGCCCGCGACACCGGACGCCTCGCGGCCTACTTCGCCGAGCGGGCCCGCGGCGGAGTCGCACTCATCATCACCGGGGGTTACGCCCCCAATCGCACCGGGTGGCTGTTGCCGTTCGGGGCCAAGCTGACCAACCGCATCGAGGCCCGTCGGCACCGCAGGATCACCGCTGCCGTGCACCGCGAAGGCGGCAAGATCGCGCTCCAGATCCTCCATGCCGGACGCTATTCCTACCAGCCGCTGAGTGTGTCGGCATCGTCGATCAAAGCTCCCATCAATCCTTTTCGGCCCAGGCGATTGACCTCGAGGGGCGTTCGCTGGCAGATCAGAAACTTCGTGCGGTGCGCCCGACTCGCACAGAGCGCCGGCTACGACGGCGTCGAAATCATGGGCGGCGAAGGCTACTTCATCAACCAGTTCCTCTCCGAGCGCACCAACAAGCGACGCGACGAATGGGGCGGTTCCGCGGAGAACCGTCGCCGAATGGCAGTCGAGATCGTGAGACAGACGCGGGCTGCGGTTGGCCCGGACTTCCTCATCGTGTTCCGGCTGTCGATGGCCGACCTCGTCGAGGAGGGCCAGAGCTGGAACGACATCGTTGCCCTCGCCGAGGACGTCGAGGCCGCAGGCGCGAACATCATCAACACCGACATCGGCTGGCACGAATCGCGGGTGCCGACCATCGTCACCTCCGTCCCCAGGGCGGCGTTCGCCGACATCACCGGCAAGCTCGAAAAATACGTGAGCATCCCCGTCGCCGCGTCCAACCGCATCAACATGCCCGAGATCGCCGAGAACATCCTCGCCCGCGGCGACGCGCAGCTGATCGCCATGGCCAGGCCGATGCTCGCCGATCCGTTCTGGGTCGAGAAGGCTGCTTCCGATTCCGCGGATCGAATCAACACCTGCATCGCCTGCAATCAGGCCTGCCTCGACCACGCCTTCGTACACAAGAAGGTCTCGTGCCTGGTCAACCCTCGCGCCGGTCGCGAGATCGACCTGCAGTTGTTGCCGACGAAGAAGACCAAGAAGGTGGCAGTCGTCGGGGCCGGGCCCGCCGGACTGTCTGCGGCGCTCACCCTTGCGCAACGCGGACACGCCGTCAGCCTGTTCGAGGCCAGGAGCGAGATCGGCGGCCAATTCGGTATCGCCCGTCTGATTCCCGGCAAGGAAGAGTTCGCCGAGACCATTCGCTACTTCTCCACCGCTCTGCGCGACGCGGATGTTGCGGTACACCTCGATACTCGGGTTACCGCCGCAGAACTCGCCGCGGCCGAATTCGACGAGGTGGTCCTGGCCACCGGTGTCACTCCTCGAATGCCGCAGATCCCAGGTATCGATCACCCGTCCGTGCTCTCGTACGCGGAACTGGTGCGCGACGGTAGGGCCGTCGGCGACCGGGTCGCGGTCATCGGTGCCGGCGGCATCGGCATCGACATCTCCGAGTTCCTCACCACCGACGCCTCCCCCACGCTGGACCTGAAGGAATGGAAGCAGGAGTGGGGAGTCACGGAGCCCGAGGCCGCGCCGGGCGCGTTGACCACCCCGGTGCCTGCCGCATCTCCTCGGGAGGTCTACCTCCTGCAACGCAAGCCGGGACGTATCGGGGCCGGTCTCGCGAAGACCACCGGGTGGGTTCACCGCGCAGCGTTGAAAGCCAAAGGCGTGCATCAGCTTTCGGGGGTGAACTACGAGAAGATCGACGATGCGGGCCTGCACATCTCGTTCGGCGAGAAGCACGAACGCCCACGCTTGCTCGAGGTCGACACCATCGTGATCTGCGCGGGCCAGGAGTCGGTCCGCGATCTGGTCGACGAGCTGAAGGCCGCGGGCACCACCACACACATCATCGGCGGTGCGGACGTGGCGGCAGAGTTGGACGCCAAACGGGCGATAGAGCAGGGCACCCGGCTCGCGGCCACGATCTGATCTGTCCGCTAGCCTGTCTCACCGTGAGCCTGCCCAAGCCCAGCCCCGATGCCCGCGCCGTCGTCACCGGAGCCTCCTCCGGTATCGGTGAAGCCCTGGCCACCGAACTCGCCACCCGTGGTCACTCGTTGATCGTCGTGGCCCGACGTGGTGAACTGCTCGAGGCGCTGGCCGCGAAGCTCACCGCCGAGCACGGCGTCACCGTCGAGGTGCGGGCGTCGGATCTGTCCAACCGCGAGCAGCGCCAGGAGCTGGTCACCGAGCTCTCCGAGCGTGAGATCTCGATCCTGTGCAACAACGCAGGCATCGCGACGTTCGGACCGGTGGCCGGGCTCGATCCCGCGTACGAGCGTGATCAGGTGGAGCTCAATGCCGTTGCCGTACACGACCTCACGTTGGCGGTCATGCCCGGCATGATCGGTCGCGGAGCAGGCGGCATCCTCATCACCGGTTCTGCGGCGGGCAACATGGCCATCCCCAACAACGCGACCTACGCCGCGACGAAGGCCTTCGTCAACACGTTCTCGGAGTCACTGCGCGGTGAGCTCGCGGGCACCGGCGTCAACGTCACCCTGCTCGCTCCAGGCCCGGTCCGCACCGAGACACCCGACCCGGCCGATGCGTCGATCGTCGACAAGATGGTTCCCGACTTCCTGTGGATCGACAGCGCCTACACCGCGAAGCTGTCACTGGACGGCCTGGCGAAGAACAAGATGCGCGTCGTTCCCGGCCTGCTGAGCAAGGGCATGTCGGTCGCCGGGCAGTACAGCCCGCGCAGCATTTCGGCACCGATCATCGGCAGCTTCTACAAAAAGCTGGGCAACTAGTACCCGAATCCTGGTCGTTCCGCGGGCTCCACTCCCGACTGAGCAAGCTCAGCGCCGCCGACGCCGTCGTCCGGTTCCGAAGATGCTGCGCGAGATTTCCCGCCCGGCGGCCGAGGCAGCCGATCGAAGGAAGCTCTTGACCGCTGGGTTGCCCATGATGCGCTCCGCGGCCGACGGCCCGTCCGGCTCGCTCGGCGGCAGATCCGGAAGATCGGCGGGCAGAGGCGGAATGTCGAACTTCTCGACCGGAGCGGGCGCATCCGCCACCCGTGCGTTCATCCGCTCGTAGGCGGACTCGCGATCGATCGTCTCGCGGTACTTGGCGGACAGGGTGCTCGACGACGCGGCGGCCGCGATGGCGTCATTGCCAATGGTGTCCATCAGGGAGCGGGGCGGGCGAATCTTCGTCCACGCCACCGGTGTCGGCGCGCCTTTCTCCGAGAGCACCGTCACGATCGCCTCGCCGGTCCCCAACGACGTCAGTGCCTTCTCGAGGTCGTACGCGTCGGTCTTGGGGTAGGTGCGCACCGTCTTGTTCAGTGCTTTCTGGTCATCGGGAGTGAAGGCGCGCAAGGCATGCTGGATTCGCGCACCCAGTTGGGAGAGAACGTCGTTGGGGACGTCGGTGGGCAGCTGTGTGCAGAAGAAGACGCCGACGCCCTTCGAGCGAATGAGCTTGACGGTCTGTTCCACCTGCTGCAGAAAGGCTTTCGACGCGTCGGCGAAGAGCAGATGCGCCTCGTCGAAGATGAACACGAGCTTGGGCTTGTCGACGTCACCGACCTCGGGCAACGTCTGGAACAAATCGGCCAGTACCCACATCAGGAAGGTGGAGAACATCACCGGACGTGACGCCTGAGCGCCGAGCTCGAACAGGGTGATGACGCCTCGTCCGTCGGGTCCGACGCGGAGCAGGTCCTCGGTCTCGAGTTCCGGTTCGCCGAAGAAGGTGTCGCCGCCGTCGGCCTCGAGATTGGCCAAGGCGCGCAGGATGACTCCGGCGGTCGCCGACGACACACCGCCGATGCCTTTCAGGTCGGCTTTGCCTTCGTCACTCGTCAGATGCATTATCACCGACCGCAGGTCCTTGAGATCGAGCAAGGCAAGTCCCTGGGAATCGGCCCAGTGGAAGATCAGCCCCAGGGTCGACTCTTGAGTGTTGTTCAGCCCCAACACTTTGCTGAGCAAAATCGGTCCGAACGCGGTGATCGAGGCCCGCACCGGCACCCCGATTCCCTCGGTGCCGAGCGAGAGAAATTCCACCGGGTGTCCGGCTGGAGCCCAGTCCGTCAGGCCGGTGTCCGCAGCGCGACTGCGGATCTTGTCGTTGTCTTCGCCCGGCGCGGACAAGCCCGAGAGATCTCCTTTGACGTCGGCCATGACGACGGGAACCCCTGCGGCAGAAAGCTGTTCGGCTATCCCCTGAAGCGTCTTGGTCTTGCCGGTTCCGGTGGCCCCGGCTACGAGACCGTGCCTGTTCAACGTCGCCAACGGAATACGAATGCGGGCAGCGGGGTCGGTGACACCGTCCAGAACGACGGTTCCCAGTTCCAATGCCGCACCTGCCGATGTGTATCCGGCGGCGATCTCGCTTGCTTTACCGTGCACCGCCGTTGCCGACCCTTGCTCTGCGGCACGCGCCTCGGCCTCGGCGGCGTCGGCCGCAGCCAGAGCTTCGGCAGCCACCCGTGCGGCTTCCACGGCCGCCGCTTTGGCCGCCTTCGCCTTCTCGGCAGGGCTGAGCGTGGGTGCCGGCTGCGTCGGGTCGCCTGTCATGTCCGCATCCTTTCGTGAACGTGCGCTGAAGTGAACGGGGTCGATCGCCACCGCAAACCCTAGTGGCTGTGGTGCGCGCACTACTGTGGAGCGAGTGCAGGACAAACTCGTGTGGATCGACTGTGAAATGACCGGCTTGGACCTGAGCAAGGACAAGCTGATCGAAATCGCGGCGTTGGTGACCGACAGTGAGCTCAACATCCTCGGGGAGGGTGTCGACATCGTCATCCACGCCGACGACGATGCGTTGGCGAACATGCCGGCCGTCGTCACCGACATGCATGCCAAGTCGGGCTTGACCGACGAGGTGCGCGCGTCGACGGTGAGCCTGGAGGAAGCCGAGCAGCGCGTGCTGGCGTACATCAAGGAGCACGTCCCGGTGGCCGGAACGGTTCCACTCGCGGGAAACTCGATCGGGACCGATCGTGGATTCATCTCTCGCGACATGACCGCGCTCGACACCTACCTCCACTACCGAATGATCGACGTCAGCTCGATCAAGGAACTTTCTCGACGGTGGTACCCACGGATCTACTACGGGCAGCCGGCCAAGGGCCTTGCGCACCGCGCCCTCGCGGACATCAAGGAGTCGATCAAAGAGTTGCAGTACTACCGCCGGACGGCCTTCGTGGCTCCGCCGGGGCCCTCTACCAGCGACATCGCAGCAGTTGTTGCCGAACTCGACACGCAATCGGGGGCGGATTAGCAACCTCGGATTCAACCCGCTAGTATTGTCGACGCTGCTGATGCAGAGCCCGAAAAGGTTCTGCGGACGCGTGCAATGGTGGGCGTAGTTCAGCTGGTAGAGCACCAGGTTGTGATCCTGGATGTCGCGGGTTCGAGTCCCGTCGCTCACCCCACACGAATAAGGCCGGTCTCCTCGCGAGACCGGCCTTTTTCGTGTATTCACTCCACCCTTCGCCAGGGTGTTCGAGCGGACGGTGCGTACCCACCCTGACCTCGAATTACGTTGTTGTAATTCACTTTTCGAGTTTCTTATGGGGTTTCTGTGACGTACGGTTACCAATGGCACTTTTGGGGAAGAAAAGTACCAATGTGATTCATGTGTTTTCTGCTACGTGAGTTCAGCGCGCCCCGAAGCGTCACCGAACATGTTCTTACGTCCTGTGGGCGCCCATCCGACGGGTGCCCGGTGGACGCAGACGAGGAGGCTTTTCGTGGGTCGCAGAATGCACAGAGTCATAGCGGGTTCGATCTTGTCGGCAGCACTGTGCATCGGCACAACCGGCTTGCTCAGCCCAGCGGTGGCCACCGCTCAACCCACGATCGAACTACCTCAGATCCCGATCCCCCAGCCCGATGCGCAGCAGCGGGCCGCAATACTCGCCGCGGTGCTCGACGCCACCGGTGTGCTCATCAACCAGGTCGCGGCGATCGTTCTCGACGGCGACGTGCTGTCGGTGCCGGATACCGCAACTCCCGCGGATGTACCCGAGATCGAACTTCCGAGTGCGCCGCCCACGGTGGGGCTCGGCGGTGCCGTGCTCCCGATCGACGCAGGCAAATATCGCATCACTTCGGGTTACGGCGGACGCAACAACCCGACCGGCAACGGCGCGCAGTACCACCAGGGTGTGGACCTGGCTGCCGACAGCGGAACCCCGATCCATGCGGTGACCGGCGGAACCGTCGTTCAGGCCGGAGACGCGGGCGACGGCTACGGCAAGCTCGTTCGGGTCAAGAGCGGAAACACCGAGACCTACTACGGCCATCAGTCCAGCCTCGCTGTGTCCGTCGGTGACGAGGTGGCACCGGGAGATGTCCTCGGGGCGGTCGGCAGCACCGGCAATTCGACGGGACCGCATCTGCACTTCGAGGTCCGCAACAACGGCTCGAGCATCGAACCGGTCGCGTACCTGAAGACACTCGGGATAGATCCTTCGCTCTACCAAACCCGCGATCGAAGCTAATCGACCCGATCGATACCGATCAGACCGTGGTGGCGTTGCCCGCTTTCCACTCGTCCCAGGGAATGTTCCAGTCGCCTAGACCATCGGTGCCCGACAACGTTCCACCGACGGTGTTCTTGACCACGACGATGTCACCGCGCTTGGTGTTGTCGTAGACCCACTTGGCGTTGGTCGGACTGAGGTTCAGACACCCGTGCGAGGCGTTGGAGTAGCCCTGCTGCCCCACCGACCACGGTGCGGAATGGAAGAAGATGCCGCTGTACGACATACGCGTCGCCCAGTCGACCGGAGTGCGGTACCCGGTGGACGAGTTGACCGGCACACCGTAGGTCGACGAATCCATGACGAGATGCTCGAATCGATCACCGATGATGTAGACGCCGTTGTCCGTCGGGGTGGAGTCCTTGCCCATCGACGTCGGCATCGTGATGACGTCCTGGCCGTTGACGTTGAACGTCACCTGCTTGGTGTTGTCGTCCGCAGTGGCAATGACCGCGTCGCCGATCGTGAACGACGTCGTCGCATTCTCCTGGCCGTAGATGTCGTCACCGAGATCACGCCCGTACACGTTGACGGCCACGTCGACCTTGGTGCCCGGTGCCCAGTAGTTCTGCGGTCGCCAGCGAACCTCTTTGTTGTTCACCCAGTAGAACGCACCTTCCACGGCCGGCGTCGTGGTGACCGTGATCGCATTCTGGGCAGCAAGCTTGTCGGTGATCGCCTCGTCGAACTGGACCGCGACAGGCTGCCCGATACCCACCACGTCGCCCGGGTTCGGCAGAACGTAGGGCTTGGTGAAATTGCCCGGCTGGCTGGTGGTGAAGCTCGACACCGTGCTCGACGATCCTCCGAGTCCGTACGCATCGGCCTGCACTCGATACTCGCGGTTGTAGCCGAGGGGTTCGGTGTTGGTCCACGACAGCCCGTCCGGAGCAATGGCTCCCGATACCGGCTCGCCGTCGGGGTTGAGCATGGTGACCGAGGACAACTTGCCGTCCGCAACCGAGACGGTCACCGGGTCCGCCGGTGAGAATCCGACTGCTCCGTCGAGCACGCTCGCGGTCAGCTTCGGTTTCATCAGTTCGGTCATCGGGTTGGAATCGATCGGAACGGAGGGTTCGGAGATGTCCGTCTGCGAGCTGCACCCGGACAGCACTGCCACCGAAGCGACAACTCCCACCGCGGCGAGAACGAATCCTCGAGACACCCTCATGAACACACCACTTCCCACTTCGAGCCCGACCCGGACGATTCTGCCAGCGCAGAATCCACACATTCCACTCGACAGCCCGTTCGACGAATAACGTTCGAGTACCAATCGCACTGCAGAAAGTTGGTGTTACCTCCCTGCCACACAGGGCGGTGCCGCGAACGCACATCACCGCCTCGTTCGACGCCCGGTGAGGACAACGTCATATCCGGCTAACCGATGTGTAATGGCCGTGCACACTGCACCGGGCACTGTGGAAGCCATGGTCACCACGGTGAAGACACTCTGCGCATACTGCGGCGTGGGATGCGGCATGGTGCTCGAGGTCGGTGGGCCGTCGGCGGCGAAGTCCCAGTCGAGCTCCCAGTCGACGCTGCCGATCGGGCCCACGGTCACCAAGTCGGTCGGCGACAAGACCCACCCGGCGAACTTCGGCCGACTGTGCACCAAGGGAAGCACCACCGCAGACATGCTTGCCGCGCCGGGCCGCCTCGACAAGGCTCGAATTCGCCACCGGCGCGGTGACCGGCCGGAGAGTACGGACACCTCGGTGGCCATCACCTATACTGCCCGCAGGCTCCGCACGATCCTCGACGAACACGGACCCGATTCCGTTGCGCTGTACGTATCGGGGCAGATGTCGATCGAGGCTCAGTACCTGTCGAACAAACTGGCCAAAGGGTTCATCGGTACCAATCAGATCGAATCCAACTCACGATTGTGCATGGCCAGCGCGGGGACCGGCTACAAGCAGTCACTCGGAGCCGACGGTCCGCCGGGGTCGTACGAAGACTTCGACAACGCCGACGTGTTCCTCGTCATCGGCTCCAACATGGCCGACTGCCACCCCATCCTGTTTCTGCGAATGATGGACCGGGTCAAGGCCGGTGCGAAACTGATCGTGGTCGATCCGCGGCGCACCGCCACCGCCGACAAGGCGCACCTGCACCTCATGCTCGAACCGGGATCCGATCTGGCGCTGCTCAACGGCCTGCTGGCTCTGATCGTCGACAGCGGAAACACAGACCCTGACTTCATCGCCCAGTTCACCGACGGCTGGGACGCGATGCCGGAGTTTCTTCGCGACTACACCCCCGAGAAGGTCTGCGCTGCAACCGGTCTCGCCGAGGAAGATCTGCGTGCAGCAGCGGAGATGATCGGGACTGCCGAGAACTGGATGAGCTGTTGGACGATGGGACTCAATCAGTCCACCCACGGCACCTGGAACACCAACGCACTGTGCAATCTCCACCTGGCAACGGGTGCTATCTGCCGGACCGGAAGCGGCCCCTTCTCGTTGACCGGTCAGCCGAACGCGATGGGTGGCCGGGAAATGGGATACATGGGTCCCGGACTGCCGGGCCAACGGGCGGTCACCAACGACACCGACCGCGCGTTCGTCGAGCAGGCCTGGAAAATCCCGCCCGGAACACTGCGCACCGACGTCGGTGGTGGAACCATCGAGATGTTCTCGAAGTTGGCTGCGGGCGACATCAAAGCTTGCTGGATCATCTGCACCAATCCTGTTGCGTCCGTGGCCAATCGAACAACCGTGATCGACGGTCTCGAACGTGCCGAACTGGTGATCACCCAAGACGCCTTCGCCGACACCGAGACCAACCGATACGCCGATGTGATGCTGCCCGCTGCGCTGTGGACCGAGGCCCATGGTGTCATGGTCAACTCCGAGCGGAACCTCACGCTGTTCCAGCCGGCTGTCGATGCACCCGGCGGAGCACTCCCCGACTGGAAGATCATCGCCGACATGGCCTGCGCTCTCGGCTATTCCAAGTCGTTCACGTACTCCAGTGCCGAAGAGATCTTCGAGGAGATCAAGCAGTTCTCGAACCCCGCCACCGGTTACGACATTCGCGGCGTCACCTACGACGGGCTCCGCGAGGGTTCGATTCAGTGGCCGTGCCCGCCCGAGTCGACTACCACCAGACACCCCATCCGGTACCTCAACGACGGAGTGAGCCAAACCCTGCGGGTGTCGGAGGACGGCTCGATTCCTGCCCTGTCGTTCCCCACCGCGAGCGGTCGAGCGCAGTTTCTCGCCCGACCCGCCATGGCACCGGCCGAAATGCCGGACGACGACTATCCGTTCCTGCTCAACACGGGGCGACTCCCCCATCAGTGGCACACCATGACCAAGACCGGCAAAGTCGCGAAGCTGAACAAACTGAACCCCGGCCCGTTCGTGGAAATACACCCGACCGATGCCGGCCGGCTCGATCTGTCCGACGGCGATACCGTCGAACTGTCGTCGCGTCGAGGCCGTGCGGTACTGCCCGCCGTGGTCACCGATCGAGTCTTACCCGGCGGCTGCTTCGCACCGTTCCACTGGAGCGACGAGTTCGGTGAATCCCTGGCGATCAACGCGGTGACCAACGACGCCGTCGATCCCTACTCGCAGCAACCCGAGTTCAAGGCCTGCGCGGTGTCGCTGACGAAAGTATCTGCTGCTCAATCGGATTCGCCCAACACGTCCGAGGTCGTACACGATCCGGTCGACGCTCTCGCCGTGTTGGTCGGCCGCCCGAGCCGACCCGCAGAACCGTTCACCGTCATCGAACAAAGTTACATGGCAGGCCTGCTGGAGGGACTTCGGACCGACGCCGCCCGTTCTGCGCCGGGAACCCCCACGCTGCCCGAAAAGACCCCGCTGACTCCCGAGACGCACGCGTGGCTCGACGGTGTTCTCGCAGGCCTGTTCTCGCGCACTCCCTCGCCGGGCACCGAAGCAACCGCCGGGGACACCTCGTCGGCAGCGGGCAGACCACTGCTCCTGCTGTGGGCCTCGCAGACGGGAACTGCCGAGGAGTTCGCCCAGTCCAGTGTTTCTCATCTGCGAGCTGCTGGGTCTGCCGTCACCGAACACTCCATGGACTCGTTCACCGCAGACCGACTACCGGCCGAGGCCGACGTGTTGATCGTCAGCAGTACCACCGGGGACGGCGAAGCACCCGACAACGGCGCAACCTTCTGGGAGAGCCTGACAACCGATTCGGTACCCGCACTGGACGGAATCCGTTACGCCGTGCTGGCGTTCGGCGACTCGAGCTACGCAGACTTCTGCGGGCACGGCCGCAAGATCGACGAACGCCTCGAGCAACTCGGCGCGCGGCGACTACTCGGCAGGGTCGACCTCGAGCCCGACTACGAGAACGAGGCCGCCGAGTGGCTCGACTCGGTGAGCGCGCTGCTGGCAGGTGACTCGCCAACGTCCGATCCCGCCACCGCGCCGGCCGAGCCTGGGGCACCCGCATGTCGGCCTGCGGCCGCTGACGTAGGACCGCGGTACAGCAAGAAGTCGCCCTTGGTGACCACCCTCGTTCGGAATCGAGTGCTCACCGCACGCGGATCGCTCAAAGACGTCCGTCAACTCGGGTTCCACCTTCCTGCGGGCACCCTCGAATACGAGGTGGGTGACGCACTTGGGGTCTGGCCGCGCAACAGCGACCAGTACGTGCAGGAGTGGCTCGGTGCCACCGGACTCGACGGTGACGCCGTCGTCGACCTGGCCGAGCACGGTGAAATGCCGCTCCGTACGGCGTTGGGTCGGCACCTCGAGATCGCCCGTGCCACACCGGATCTGTTGAAGTTCGTGCACCGGCGTACCGCGGACGACGACCTCGAGGCCATGTTGCATCCGGACAACAGACACACGCTCGCCGACTGGATGTGGGGACGGCAATCGATCGATGTACTTGCCGCACATCCGGTTCGCGCGTCGGTGGACGATTGGCTCGGCGTTCTCAAGCCGTTGCAGCCGCGTCTGTATTCCATCTCGTCGAGCCCGAAAGAGAATCCCGAGGAGGTGCAGGTGACCGTCTCGGCTGTGCGATACAACGTGCACGGTGTCGCTCGACGCGGGGTGTGCTCGACGTATCTGGCCGACCATGCCGCCAACCATGACATCGGGATATTCGTACAGAAATCGACCCATTTCAAACCGCCCGAGGATCCCGCCACGCCGATGATCATGGTCGGTCCCGGCACCGGCATTGCACCGTTCCGGGCGTTCCTGCACGAGCGGCGCGCGCTCGGGCACACCGGCCCGAACTGGCTCTTCTTCGGCGAACAACACGCGGACACCGACTTCTACTACCGCGACGAACTCACCGCGATGCTGAGCGACGGGTCGCTCGACCGTCTCGACGTCGCCTTTTCCCGGGATCAGAAGGACAAGGTCTACGTGCAGGATCGCATGCGCGAACACGGCAGCGAGCTGTGGAACTGGATTCACCGAGGTGCCCACTTCTATGTCTGTGGCGACGCGTCGAGAATGGCCAAAGACGTGGATGCGGCCCTGAAAGGCGTGGTCGCACAGCACGGGAAGCTGGCCCCGAGCAGCGCCGAGGCGTACGTCAAGGCTCTCGCTGCGGAGAAGCGGTACGTGCGCGACGTCTACTGATCCGCAGCCACCAGCGGCGGGACAGTGCGCAGGAGGAAGGCGATTTGGTCTGCGACCACCTGCTCGAAGTCAGCACCGAGATAGATGTCGAAATGGCCTGCGTCGTAGGTTTCGATCTCGCCGAGCGGGGCTGTCCGGGCGTATCGCAGGGTGGCCTTCGCCGGTGCCACAGAATCCGTGTTGCAGACGACGAAGAGTATCGGGCAGCGGACGTCCTTCGCTCGACGTCCGGGCCGATGGCGCACGATCTGCAGCGCGAAGCGGGCGGCAACCCGATTGTGGAACGACTCGTCGGAGTCCGGAGCGAGCGCGAGGTACCCGTCGTAACTGTCGGGTGACGTCATCAATGCGGTAGTCCCCGGTCGTCCGGCGGTCGCCACCATCACCGGCGGCCGCCCGATCACCGATCCCAGCAGATCGCGCACGGCCCGCACGGACAGTTTGACCGAGGTCCATGTGTTCGAAGCGAGCCCGGAGGCGATGCCGTCGGTGAACGGACACTGCGCGACCACCGCGGCGACACGCTGATCCCGTGCTGCCGCGACGATGACGTGGCCACCGCCGAACGACGAGCCCCACAACACGATTCGCGAACCGTCCACGTCCTGCCGACCCCGGGCGCACGCGATCGCTGCCGCCCAGTCCTGCAACTGGGACTCGATATCGAGCAATTGTCGCGGTCGCCCGCCACTGTCTCCGAAGTACCGATAGTCGAACACCAGGCACGCGTAGCCCTCGGCGCGAAATCGTTCTGCGTAGGCGTCGAGTCGCATTCCCCGGGTTCCGCCGAGACCGTGCGCCATGACGATCACCGGGGCCGGCTCGGTGCTGTCGGGCAGGTACAGCCACGCCGCACAGTCGACGCCGTTCGAGTCGAACGTGATGTCCTTACGATCAGGGACCGCGCCCCCCGGCTGCGAATTCATGGGCGAACCATAGCCCACGAACACCGGCAGCGGAATCGTTGGATCTACGGTACCGAATGCTCCGCGGCGTAGGCATCGACGCGACCGTAGGCGATCTTGGGGGTCCAGTCTCTGCGAACCAAGCCGAAGTTCTGTTCGGTGTCGGCGGTGTCGGACCCGGCGTCTCGGAGACTGTAGACGTAAGCCGGTCCGAGCCAATCGTTGCCGAGGACGGCGTCGAGGACGATCCCGATGCTGTCCGATTGCACCTGCTCGCTGACGCTGTTGGGGTTGGTCCCGGTCGGTGCGCCGAATTCGGTGATCCAGATCTGTTTGCCACTGTCACCGCCGGCAACCATGGTGTCTCGCATCGACCACATCTTCATGGCGGTGTTCCATGACGCTGTGCTGGGGTCGTTGGGTAGGAACGGCCACGTGTAGGGATGCACGTTGAAGGCGTCGAAGTACTTGTTGGATCCTTGCGCGTACATCTTCGACAGGAACGACGTACCCGCGATGTTGCCGTTGGTGTCCTCGGACGGTGCCATCCCCCCGACGAGCACGGTCGAACCGGGCTGTACCTGTTTGATCGCCGTGTAGGCCGCTCGAAGCAGCGCCGAGTACGCCGTGACGTCGGGAACAGGCTTGAAGAACGTCACGATGTTCGGCTCGTTCCATACTTCCCAGATCTTGATGCGGTTCTGGTACCGCTGAACCACCGTCTTGGCGAAAGCCGCGTAAGTGGACGGGTTTGCAGGACGGGAGTGAGAATCGTTGACCGCGGCAGCTACTCGCGCCCATCTGGGGGTGTAGGCGATGATGCCGTGCGGGCACATCCCGTGGGCCACGACGGCATCGATCACTCGGTCCGTTCGGCTCCAATCGAAAGCGCCCCGTGTCGATTCGATTGCGGACCAATCGATATCGAGACGAACCGCGAAGGCTCCTGCGGCTTTGGCAAGCGTCAGTTCGCGATCCAGATCTGCCGGGGAGAGGCTACCTATCGACGCGCCCGGCGAGACTCCGATCCGGATGGCGTCGGACTGTCCGCCACAGTTCACCGGACCGGCCTGAGCCCGCACGACGGGAGCTGCACCCACTGCCGGCGTGGCAGCGAACGGCAACACCAGAGCCGCAAGAACGGCCATCACCCGCAGAGGAGCATTTGCTTTCATCTGCGGGATGATAGCAACACCGGTAGGCGATCTTCGCCGAAACGGATTGTCATACGCTTTGTGGCAATTATGGCAACGATTCGGATTGACGCAGAATTCGACCCCGCAGTCATCGGTAGGACGACATTGCCTGTACTACCATATGCCCAATGACAACAGGATTTCCCGGTTTCGACGAGCGTCTCAACGAGTTACTCGCCCGGCAGGCGGAGAAATCCGGCCTCGGGACCGAAGAATTCATTCGGCGGGCCGTGGTCGATCGACTCGTTCGTGAACTGTCCGACGATCAGGATTCCGAGGTCGGTGCTTTGCTCCGGGCTCTACAGGCCGGCGCGGAGAAGGGCGTCGGCCCCGCCGAGGTGACCCGGGCGTTCGGTACCCCGATCGACGACCCCGACAGGCTGGCCGCAGTGGCTCGAACGGGTTTGATGGACACCGGTTCCGACGCCGGCTACGACCGGATCGTCGCGATGGTCGCCGATGCCTTGAGCGCCCCGTCGGCCGCATTCTCTCTGCTCGACGACCGACGTCAGTACTTCAAGAGTGCACTCGGACTTCCGTCGGAACTCGGTGGCGCGCAAGAGGTTCCTCTCGACGGGTCCATCTGCCGCTACGCGATCGACCTCGGCCAACCACTGGTGGTGGAGGATGCGCGGCTCAACGACGTCCTCAAGGACCATCCGTCGGTCCAGGGCAATCTGCTCGTGTCCTATCTCGGAGTTCCGCTCGTCGACGACGACGGCCATTCCGTGGGCACCCTCTGTGTGTGGGATCGACAGCCGCGGCAGTGGACGACCGGTCACATCCAGATTCTTCAGGATTTGGCCTGGATTATTCGCGAGCGAGTTTTCGAATAAAGGTCGATTTCCCCGACGGGCATTAGCATTTTCGACCTACAACCGACTTCGAGTTTTTTTCATGAAGTCGACCGGGTGTCCTCTTTCCTGGCGGTATACATTAATTGGGATATTCAGGACCGACCTCATTCGAAACTAACCACCGGAAGAAGCCGTGCCCGAAACACTGGAATCACCGCACACTCGCCCGCGGGCTGCCGAGCCCGACGTCGTCGTAGCCCGTCGCGCACTCGCGGACCGACTACGGGCCGATCCGTTGAACACCGCGATCAACGTCGCGGTCGACGTGCTCGGTGCCGCGGTCGCGGTGGCCGGAGCGCTGCTGTGGTACTCGGGCAGTCTCGTCGAGACCGGCTGGCTGCCATGGCTCTTCCTGCCGCTGCTCATCGGAATCATGGCCGGCAAGTCGATGTACAGGCGCAGCCTTCGTCGTAACTTCCTCGACGAGATCGGTCCGGCCGAAACGGCTGTTGCGTTCGCTGTGCTCGCGTTGACGGTGGTGATGTTCCTGTCCGACACCGACTACCGGCCCAGCGCGGTCGTGTTGCGACTGTGGCTACTCAGCGCATTCACGATCGCGATCGCCCGTCTCATTCGCATCGTCGTCCAGCGCATGCTGCGCACCAAGTTCGGCTCCGCTGCCCCCACCATCGTGCTCGGCAACGATCCGATTGCGCACCAACTCGTCTCTCGCACAAGACAATTCCCCGAGTACGGTCTCGCTCCGGTGGGCTACGTCGGCGAAGCCCCGATCGCCGACGTCTCGCCGGGGGGCGAGCTCCCCGATCTGCCGCACCTCGGGCTCCCGAGTGATTTCGAGGCAATTGCGCGCAGGACCGGTGCGGAAGAGCTGATAGTTGCGTTCGCTCCGACAGAAGACCGAGTATTGGTCGGCGCGATCAGGACTGCGCACCGACTCGGAATGCGGGTGTGGGTGGTGCCCAGGCTGTACGACGCCGTCGGCGTCAACACTCGTGTCGAACACATCGGCGGCTTGCCGCTGATGGTGCTGCCGCACGTCAATCCCAAGGGGTGGCAGTTCGCCCTGAAGGGTGTACTGGATCGAGTCCTGACGGCATTCGGACTCCTGCTGCTCTCCCCCGTCTTCCTGACGCTGATGCTGCTCGTGCGCCTGAGCTCCCCCGGCCCGATCTTCTTCGCGCAGGAGCGAATCGGCCGGGATGGGTTGCCGTTCGACTGCCTGAAGTTTCGGTCCATGCGGCCCCCGCGGGCATCCGACGCGGCGTTCGAGCGGAAGGCCGGGGACGCGCCCGGCGGCGTCGAGGGTGTCGACCGGAGAACCCGTATCGGAAAGATCATGCGACAGACCTCGTTGGACGAGCTGCCCCAGCTGCTCAACGTCCTTCGTGGCGACATGAGCTTGGTCGGCCCCAGGCCGGAGCGGCCCGAATACGTGGACCTGTTCGAGATGCAGATCCGTCGGTACGGCGAACGGCACCGGGTCAAGGCCGGCGTGACGGGATGGGCGCAGGTGCACGGTCTTCGCGGCCAGACCTCCATTGCCGACCGCGCGGAGTGGGACAACTACTACATCGAGAACTGGTCCATCTGGCTCGATGTCAAGATCCTGTTCCTCACCGTGCTGGCCGTTCTGAAACGCGCCGAGGACTGATCGTGGTCTACGCCGAACACCGCCACGTTCGGGTCACCCCGTGATCACGTACGTTGCGCTTGCTTTCGGCGCAGCGGTGGTCCTCGTGCTCGGCTGCGCGGTGGCATCGGCCATCTACCGCCGCCCGCAACGTGGAGTGTTGCTGTTGGCGGGATTGGTTCCACTGCACGGACTTCTGGTTCTCGTTCCCCTTCCCGGGATTGTGTCGGGCTGGAAGGAAGGCCTTGTCGTCTTCACGGTTCTGTGTGCGTGGTTACGCCGACCACGACATGTCCCCGGCTCGCCTGCGCGGGTGTTCGTGCCGTGGTGGCCGGCGGCCGCGGTCTTCGTCGTGTTCGGCAGCGTGTCTGCATTCGCCACGTTCGGAATAGTCGGTCTGTTCGGCATCAAGGTCACCTTCTTCTACGTTCTGCTGGTGGTCGTCATGTGGCTCGCGCCGTTCGACGCCAGGGACCGTGACCACCTCGTCTCGGTTCTGATGGGCATGGGTGTGTTCACGTCTGCCGTCGGCATCGCTCAACTGGTGGCCGGGCCCGCCGCACTGGTGTCGCTGGGTTACGAATACGGCACGCAGGTCCGAACATCGGGCGGGCTGCTGCGCACGTTCAGCACGTTCAACCTGCCGTTCCCGTTCGGGCTGTACGTGATGTTGGCGTTGCTCGTCGGCGGTGCGGTCGCACTGGCCGATCCGCGCCGTCGTCGAAACTTGTTGTTTCTCTGCGCGTCTCCGATGATGGTGGTCGCGATGTCCAGTTCGATCGTGCGTGGAGCGATTCTCGGGCTCGCGGTCGGGGTCATCTACTTGATCGCCGTGCGTTTTCGATACCTCGCCGCGCCGTTTGCTCTGGCGGCTCTGGCCGTCGCCGTCACGGTCCCCTTCGTACCCAAGATCACGTCGGTCTTCTTCTCGTCCAGCAGTCTGGGTCAACGCGGTGACGGTTGGGCCAACATCATCGCCAGCATCCTGATTCATCCGTTCGGCACGGGTCTGGGATCGAGTGGATCTGCGGCAGACCGCATTTCCACCGCCGAGGGCCGAGCGTTCACGCAATCAGGACTCTCGACCAATTACCAACCCGACAACTACTACGTGAAGGCCCTGCTCGAACTGGGGCCGATCGGCCTCTGGGCGGTGGTGGCGCTGTTGGTGACGTCGTTGCTGTGGTGCACACGCCTGTCCCGGGCACTACGGGGCGACGACGGGGCGCTCGCTCTCGGCGTCGGCGCTTCGATCGTCGCCGCCATGTTCGCCAGTCTGGTCTCCACGTATTTCGAGATCTTTCCGATCGATGTCTATTTCTGGCTCTTGTTAGGAGTGGTGGGATGCGCAGCAGCGCAACACGAATCGTCTTCGGGGCGCTCGCCCTCAGGCCGGGCGGAAGTGGAGTACAGACCTACATTCGCGAGCTCCTGAACGAGCTACCGGATCGTCTGCCCGACGCCGATCTCACCGCGGTCGTGCAGCGCGACGCCGTCGGCGAGCTGCCACCCTCGGTTCGGGCGATGGAACGGCCTGTCACCAGCGGCGCGGCTCGGGCGGTGCTCGGCGCACTCCCCGTCGGCCGGTGCGATGTCGTACACGGCCTGGACGTCGACCTTCCGTTTCTCACGAAGGCCTTCACAGTCGCCACGGTGCACGATCTTTCGGTCATCGACATGCCGTCGGCCTCCAGTAGATTTCGCGCGCTCGGTGAACAGCGACTGGTGCGGCGAGCTCTGCGCCGTGCCGATCTGCTCATCGCTGTCTCGCAGTTCACCGCCGACCGGATCAAGGCCGTCAGCGGCCGCGACGCCACCGTCGTCGGCCTGGCACCCGCAGCGTGGGCAGAAGTCCCCACCGACAGCCGAGTGGACGCTGTTCGGTCCAAGTACGACCTACCGGACCGTTTCGTCATGCAGGTCGGAACGGTGGAGCCTCGCAAGAACGTTCAGCTGGTGGCCGACGCAGCGGAGAGTCTGGGTATCCCGTGCCTGCTGGCCGGAGCCGGCTCGACCGGTCCCCACGCTCCTCGCAATTCCCGCGGGCTCGGGTACGTCGATGTCGAGGACCTGCCTGCCCTCTATGCAGCTGCGACCGTCACCGCGTACGCCTCTCGCTACGAGGGCTACGGGCTCCCACCCGTCGAGGCCATGGCCTCGGGTGGCGCGGTCGTCGCCAGTGCAGTCGGTGCCCTCCCCGACGTCGTCGGCGACGGTGCCGTGCTCGTCGCATCGGAGAACGTGGACGACTGGGTGCACGCGATGAAACCCATCGCTTTCGACGCGGATGCACGCGCAGCCCTCGTCGGCGCGGCAGCCGACGCCTCTCGCGAGATCAGTTGGCGTCGAACGGCTGAGCTCACTGCCGACGCGTATCGAGCCGCGGGCGTGGTCTGATGTCGGACGAGCTCGCGCTCGACGGCACCGAGCAGCCCCCGGACTACCGCTCGATCGCAGCGGATCCGAAGGCCGCAGCCAAGGCGACGATTGCCGTTCTGATCAGCAGAGTGATCATCGCTGCGCTTGGCTGGGTCGGCAGTGTCGTCATCGCGAGGTCCCTCGGTGCGGACGACTGGGGTCAGTTCAGTTTCGTCTTCGCACTGCTGGGCCTGATGTCCGTCGTCACCGACTTGGGAGTCGGACGCGTCGTGCTGGCGAAGTTGATGGACGACGATCCCGAGGAAATCGGTCGAACCGCGTCGTCGTTTCTGGCCCTGCGTACTGCCCTCGGACTGGTGGGTTACGTACTGGCCGTGGCATACGTTCTCCTGCTGCAGTATCCGAGCGAGGTGGTCCTCGCGACGGTGCTGGGTGGACTGGTGGTCGTGTTCGCCACACCGGGCCACGCCTTGAGCGTCCTCTTCCAGAGTCGTCACCGGCTGATTCTGGTGGCGGTGGCCGAAAGTGCCGGTCAGGCAATCCAGTTGGCCTTGACCGTGTTGGCGGCCGTGCTCGCTCCCACTCTGCTGATCTTCGTACTGCCGGCTGTGGTCAACGAGGTGTTCAAACTGATCACCAAGGGTTTCGGCATAGGCAACCGTTCCATGGGGTTGCGACCGTCGAGGCACATCGAGGTGCGCCGCTGGGGTCCGTATCTGAGGGAGGCCGTGCCCCTCGCCATCGGCTTCGCCCTCACCATTGCCATGCTCAAGATCGACATGCTGATGCTCAGCCTCCTCGACACGTTCGAGGCCGTCGGTCTGTACTCGATCGGCTACAAATTCTCCGACATGATCGACACCTTCGTATTGGCGGCAGTGGCACCGATCAGCACCCTGCTCGTGGCGTCGTGGCCTCACGACACCACTGCATTTCGAGCGCGCACACGTTCAGCCGCACTGCTGTTCGCAGTCTTCGGTGCAATGGCCGTGGCGGCATTCGTACCGTCGGCCGAGCCGTTGATCGGCCTCCTGTACGGCGACAGATTCGTGGACGGAGCGCACGCGGCCCGGCTGCTCGTCATCGGCGCGGCACTGATGTCGTTGGTGATGCTGGGCATCTTTCTGCTGGCCTCGGCCGGGATGCAGCGTCACTACCCCGTGGTTGCGTTGGTCGGCCTGGCCCTGAACATCGGGTTGAACCTCGTGCTGATCCCACGGATGTCGTACGACGGAGCTGCCATCTCCACGGTCGCGACGATCGGAACCACCCTCGTCCTGCTGTGGATCGTGATAGCGCGAAGCATGCCCATCCCCGGACTACTTCCGGTGCAGTCCCTTTCGGTCGTCGTCGTGATCACCGCGGCCGCCACCGTCGGCGGCTGGCTCCTGGTACAGCACTACCCCGGCCTGTGGCTGCTCGTATCCGTCGGGGCGGCATTACTGGTCGCGACCTCGCTCGCCGCGTTCGTTGCCATCGGAGTCGTCGAGTCACCGATGCCGGGATCAGCCGAGAAAGGACGACACCGTGCGCACGTGCAGTGAGAAGCGGACACACAACAGACGAATCGCCCGATTCCGGCGGCAGCCTTCGGAGCCGAAGTTCGGTTTCACGATCTTTTCCGACCACCGCCCCTGCTATTCCAATGTCGTTGAGATGCAGTTTCATTCGCAGTCGGCACGGCTACGCGGACTGTATCTACACCCAGCTATCATCGAGCCTGTCGGCTCCACGAACCACCGAAGCGGTCCATCCGCTCGCATCGACGACGGAAGGGTACGCGGTTGATGTCCGTCCACGATGCCGTACACCGGGGCGACGTGCCCACACCGATCGACCTCGCAGGACACATGCGTGAACTCGGCCGGGCATTGCTGCCCGCCGTGATCATTGCCGTGTTGGTCGGTGCAGGCATGTTCTACCTCAGGAGCGAACTCACCGACAAGCAGTACGCCGCGTCGATCGTCGCGGAGATCGAACCTGCCCAAACGCTCGTTCCCGGTGACGCGTTCATCGAGCAGATGCGCGCACCGTTCATCGAATTGGCCACCGATCGCGGCGTTCTCGATCAGGTCCTGGAACAGGTCGACGCCGATATGGACGCGTCGCAACTGGCCTCGAGCGTCGAACTGTCTCCTGGCACCTCACCCGCGCTGCTGACAGTGACCGTGACGACCCGATCTCCCGAACTCGCCGCGGAACTGGCCGAGGCGATGGTGTCGACGATGGCAAGTACGTCCTCCGCCAACGCGATCCGCGACTCGCAGGAACGAACGGCCGAGGGACAGTCCACCGTCGACGCGCAACAGGCTCGGGTGGACGCCCTGCCTGCCGACGATCCGAGTCGGCCTGCGGCACTGTCCGAACTGGCCCAACTACGCACCCAGCAGAGCGAACTCGAAGCAGCTGCCAGCGGAGATCGACTGGTCGTGTTGTCGAAACCAGAGCAGAGCACAACTCCGGTCTCACCGAAACCGGTCTCGGAGGCACTCGTCGCAGCTCTGGCTGCACTCATCGTCGCGGCCGAACTGATCGTGATGCTTCGAGGAAGGCTCGGCCGCAAGCCCTCTCGCTCCTGGGCTCGTCGGGTGTCCCGGAAATACGGTGCACACTTCGACCCGGCAACCGGCGACACGGTACCGCCCGTCGTGGCTTCCCGGATCGCTGCCCTCGAGCGTGGCGACCGACCGGCATCGAGAAGTGCGCGACACGCAGCCCCGAAGGGCGACAGCGTGATTCTCGTCTTGGTCGGCGAAGGTGCAGTCTTCGAGTCGACGCACGGCGACGGACCGACCACCGGCCACCATCGAGCCACCGCCGAATTCGGCCTGTCGGAGCAGTGGTGGCAGTACACCGACGTCGGTGACGTCGAGACCGTCGTCGTGCTGGTGTCGAAGCGTGGACGGGACAAGAAGGCAGCAACTGCGGCGCTGCGACGGCTCGACGACTTCGACATTCCCGTACACCTGGTATTGCAGAACAAGAACTCGACCCGACGAGCAGAACAGACCGCGCAGACGATCGCGCCGGAAGGCCAACGCCATGCCAGCTGACAGAATTGCCGTCGTACACGAAAGATTCACGGAGATCGCAGGATCCGAGCACGTCATCGAACAGCTGGCCTTGCACTGGCCCGCTGCCGAAGTGTTCGCACCGATCTCCCGCCCGTCCGGGGTTCCGTCCGGAATCAGCCGCGCGCCGCATACGTCCGCCCTCAATCGGGTGTACAACGCATTGGGCCAACGGTCGTACGCACCCGTTCTTCCGATGATGCCGTTGGCCTTTCGTCGGATGCCGCTGCGCGGTTTCGACGCCGTCGTGGTGAGCCATCATGCCTTTGCGACTCAGGCCGTGTTCGCCACCGACTCCCCGGTGATCGCCTACGTGCACAGTCCCGCACGGTGGGCCTGGGACCCCGAACTTCGCGCAGGTGAAGGCGGCGGCAGAGCCGGAGCTGCGATACTGACGGCGCTGTCGGCCGTTGCCCGTCGATGCGAGATCGCCGCCGCACCGAAACTGACGACCGTGGTGGCCAATTCGACGGCGGTCGCTCGCCGCATCGATGACTGGTGGGGCCGAGACGACGCCGTGGTGGTCCACCCTCCGGTCGACACCGAGGGTTTCACGCCGGATCCGTCGATCGAGCGTGAGGACTTCTTCCTGCTTGCCGGCCGCCTGGTCCCCTACAAGCGTCCTGACATCGCGGTGCGCGCCGCCGCCGAGGCCGACGTTCCCCTCGTGGTGGCGGGAGACGGCCGTGCGATGAACGCCTGCCGGGAACTGGCCGGACCCAAAACGACCTTCCTGGGGCGGGTTTCGCACGAGAAGCTTCTCGAACTGCACCGCACGACGCGCGCCCTGCTCATGCCCGGAGTGGAGGATTTCGGCATAGTCCCGGTCGAGTCCATGGCCACCGGAACACCGGTCATCGCACTGGGAGACGGCGGTGCAATGGACTCGGTGATTCCCGGTGAGACCGGCTTGCACGTACAGCCGGGCTCCGACGAGGCCGTCATCGCCGGGTTCGCCGAGGCCATGCGCTCGTTCGACCCAGCCGACTACGATCGCGCCGCCATTCGTAGATGGGCGGAAGGCTTCTCACGGGCCAACTTCCGCAGTCGAATGCAGGAGGTCGTCGATGCCGTCCGCTGAGCGTAGTTATCGCTCGACTGCACTGGATCGCGTCTTCGCTGACACCCGGATAGTCACCGCGGTCGGGCCCGTCCGCGGTCTCGACATCGAGCGGACGCGTCGAACGCTCACCGCCGCCGAACACGTCGACGCGGAGCCGCACATCGCGCTGGAACCACGCTCCGATGCTCGACGGTGGCGCTACCGCAGCAACATCGCCGGCGACAATGTCACCACGAGCAGTGGCGGCACCGAAGACCTGGGGCAGATGCTCACCGACATTCGGTCGCGACAAGGTGCTCGCGGTCCACTCGAGGTGGTCGTGTTCGACGATCACCTCGCCATCGACTATTCGCACGGAATCGGGGACGGCCAGATCGGCGTCCTGATGTTGGCGGCATTCTGCGACGATGCCGACGGATCACTGGTTCCCGGCCTCGCCGCAGGCTTGCCACCGAGTACGACCTGGAAAGCTTTGTGGCGGCACTACTCTCGACATCCGAAGACGCTGGCGGACTTCTGGTCCCTGCGTGCTCGACACCGGCGCGCATCGGACGGCGGGTCCGGTCCCCGTCGTCGGATCGAGAACTGGGAAGCCGGAAAGGTCAGCCGGGCCGGGTACATGAGCAAAGCCGACGTGGACGAGCTGAAGAACTGGACTGCGGAGAACCTGCCCGGAGCGACCGCTGCGTCGATCTCGATTGCCCTGTGGAGCGCGGCGCTACGAGCGGAATTCGTCGACATCGACGAGCACATCATGGTGTTGTTCAACAGCCGCCGCTATCTCGATCCGGCCCAGCAGGGCGCGCACGGGAACTTTGCCGTCGGCATCCCACTGCATCTTCCTGCCGACACGACACCCGTCCGAATCACCGCATCGATGCGTGAGGTGATCGAATCCGGCTGGCCCATCGCGGTACTGGGCATGTCACATCTTCGCGATGTGGCGTCACGCATTCGGCCGTCTGCACCGTCGCAGGAAAAGAATTCGGTCGTCGAGGTACCCGCGACCTTGCGGCTGGCCGTGAGCGACCTCGGGAAAGTGCGGGTGTTCGACCACCTCGACTGGGCCGACGACGGCAGGCCCCCGCAGATGGCCGCGTCGCTCGAACCGGACGGTCCGGACGGCTGCACGATGCTCATCGCCGAAATCGCCGGTGGCCGAACCTATACGGCCTCGTTCTGCAGCAAGATGGTCGATGTGGCCGTCATGGATGCAGCGCTACGCAGAATGTGTGAAGACCCAGTGGCACTGCTCCGCGATGCGTACTGATCCGCCAGAACCACCTTCGCCGCACAGACGGGCCGATACATGACCGACGAATCGACAGTTCTCTTCCTCGCGCACACCGGCCAGGTGTCCGGTGCCGAGAAGGTGCTGCTGGATTTGATCGACGAGGCCACGCGCCGCGGCCATGCCACCGTGATCGCCTGCCCCGCAGGCCCATTGGCAGACCGTCTACCCGACACGACGCGGCACGTCCGCATCGACGAGCTCGGACTGGGTGGGCAACGTGGTGCCGCGCGCGGTATCGCGGCGATCAAGATGGTCGCACGATGGGTCGGGGCGGCGCGCGCCGTGCGCACGATCGCCCGCGCACCGGGCACCGCCACGGTCGTCAACTCGCTGTTCGCGCTTCCGGTGGCGCGGTTTGCGCGGCCCGCTCGCGGGGCGTCGTGGCTCGTCCACGACACGATGACCTCTCTCAAGCAGCGTGTGGTGGTCCGGTTCGCCCGGCCGGCCGTTCGCGTTGCGGTATCGGTGTCCGAGGCCACCGCAGAACCGCTCCGAAAGGCCGGCCTCCCCGTGGTGGTGTCACACAACGGCGTGCCGTGGCCGGTTCCGCGGTTCGGCGGTGCGCTGCACTCTCCGCCGGTCGTCGGGATGCTGGCGTTGTTGACGCCGTGGAAGGGGCACCGCGTGCTGCTCGACGCCGTCGCCATGCTCCCTGACGTCCGAGTCGAATTGGCCGGGGGAAGCTTCCCCGGTGATCGCGAATACGTCGACGAACTCCGCGCGCGCGCCGCGGAACCGGATCTTGCCGGACGTGTCGAGTTCCTCGGACACACCGATGCCGAGTCCGCTCTTCGCAGGTGGGATGTCGTCGTGTCGGCCAGTACTTCTCCCGAGGCAGGTCCGTTGTCGGTCTTGGAAGCGATGTCGCACGGATTGCCGGTGATCGGAACCGACCACGGTGGCACGCACGAATTCCTCGCCGACGGTGCTGGAATTCTGGTCGAGCCCGGCAACTCCGATGCTCTCGCTGCCGCCGTCTCGGCGGTGGTCGACGACGCCGATCGACGGCGGCTGCTCGGTGAGGCCGCCCGCTATCGGGTGGCCAGCCGGCACGACATCAGCGAGACACTGCCGGAGCTGTTACACCAATTGACCAGCTGATCGTGCCGCACCGTCGGCCAGAACACGGTGAAAGCCGAACGTCGAGCGGTGCGACTGTGTTTCAATCGACTCCCGATTGGAACGAGGGGGCACTGTGACTCGCGCACTGACGAGGTCCAACGAGCATTACCAATGGGGCATGGGCGTGATGACGTCGCTCGCTGTCACGACGCTCGTCAAGCGGATCGTGTCCGCCGCCGCCCTGGCCATGGCCGTCGTGGTCACCCTCGAGCTGGCGTTCGGGTACGGCGCGACCACCCCCATCCCCGCGATCGTGCAATGGACGTGCATGATCGCCGCGTACGTCATGGGCGCGTTCTGGTGGTTCGGACCGTGGCCGACGCTCGGGCAAGCCTTCGCCTTCGTCGTCATCGCCGATCTGTCGATCTTCGGAGCCACCATCACCGCGAATTTCGCGCCGGAAGTCACCCTCGGCAAATGCACCTTCCTCATCCCGATGGGAATGTTGGCCGGGTTCTTCTTCGACAAATGGCGACTCGCTGCTCACATCGCCCTGTGCCTGTTGGGAACGTCGATCGTCGCGGTGTACATAGTGCTGGAACGGGATGTGGACACCTTCGTGGCGGTGGTGCTGTGGGCCCCGATCGTGGTGACGCTGACCGGCTTCGTGCTGATGCTGCAGCTCACGACACAGTCGATACGAACCGAATTCGAGTAGTAGCCCGTCAGAACGTCAACAGGACTTTGCTCGATCGGGATGCATCGGCGGCGAGCGCGAACGCGTCGAGGGCGTCTGCCACCGGATACTCCGCGGTGATGACGGGTGCCACATCGAGTGAACCGTCGGCCAGAGCTTGGATCACGTCGTCCATCTCGGTGTTGAACCGGAACGAGCCGATCAGGTCGATCTCCCGGGTGATGGCCAATGACAGCGGCACCGGCTGAGGCCCCGCCGCAGGTAGCCCGACCATGACCACACGACCGCCGCGAGCCGTGCCGTTAATTGCCGACGCCAGACCATGGTGGTTCCCCGAGCACTCGAACGTCACATCGGCCTCGACCGCCGCGACTGCCGTCCCGTCTCGGGCGTCGACTGTTCGATGCGCTCCGAGTCGACGCGTCACTTCCAGGGCGTAGTCCTCGAGGTCGACCGCGACGATCCGAGCTGCTCCGGCTCGGCGAGCGACCGCCACGATGAGGGCACCGATCGGACCTGTGCCGACGACGAGAACCGTCTTGCCGGACACCGTCCCGGCGCGCTCGACGGCATGCCACGCGACGCTCGCCGGCTCGGCCAACGCAGCAATTCTCAGATCCAGACCGTCGGGCAACACTCTGAGCATTCGGGTCGGGACGGCAACATGACCGATGAACAGTCCGTCGTCGTGCGGTACCTGCGCGGCGCTTCCCATGTAGCGGCATCCGGGAGACAGGTTCGGACGATCGACCGGATACTTCGCTCCGGTGGCGGCGGGAGTCGCCGGATGGACGGTGACCGGGGTGCCTTCACCGGGGCCACTGCCGTCTCCTGCGCGCCGAACCACGGTGCCCGACGCCTCGTGTCCCAATCGCATCGGCGCTTTCAGTACCGATTGTCCTGCCGCCCCGTGCTTCCAGTAGTGCAGATCGGATCCGCAGATTCCGCCGTAGGCAATTGCGACGATCGCCTCGTCCGGCGAGGGGTCGGCCACCGCCACTGTTTCGACGCGGATGTCATCGGTGCCGTAAGCGATCAAGGCAATCGTTCTGTCGGGCACCGGATTCGGTTCGGTGGTCATCGTGTCGTCCGTTCCGTTCGAGGTGGGCAGGTCAGACCCGGTCGAGCACCGGATCGGTTGCGTTGGCCGGATCGGTCAGATCGCGATCCCGAGTTTCCGGTGCGAAGGTTGCGGCGACGAGCACCGAGACGGCCATGATCATCATGTAGACCGCGACCGGGACCCAGGATCCGGAGAACGCGGTGATCAGTGCGGCGCACAGCAGAGGAGCGATTCCGCCGCCGAAGACGGACGCGAACTCGCGGCCGAGGGTGACTCCGGCGTACCGGTATCGAGCCCCGAAGATCTCGGGGAAGTAGCTCATCGTGACACCGACGGCCCCCTGGCACGCCAGGATGAATCCGATGATCATCACCAGGGTGATCAGTACGTGCGAACCGGTGCTGAGAGCCATGAACGTGGGAACCGGAAGAACGACGAGCAGGCTGACGATACCGATGTACACGGACTTACGACCCACCTTGTCCGATAGCCATCCGAAGCCCCAGGCCGCGATGCCGCCGCAGATTGCGCCGATGAGCAGAACCTTGGGTATGAACGTGGGATCGACGCCGATGTCGTTCTTCATGTAGGAGGCCATGAACACCTGGTACGTGTAGGACTGAGCGCTGATGCCGACGGTCATGAACATGACGATGAACAGCGGTCGCTTGCCGTTGGTGAACACCTCTTTCACCGGCGCCTTGGGTCGCTCCTGTGCCGCCTTCAGTTCCTGGAACACCGGTGACTCGTTGAGCTTGCGCCTGATGATGAACGCGGCCACTGTGACCAGGATGCTGCTCAGAAACACCATCCGCCAGCCCCAGGACATGAGCTGGTCGTCGGGAAGCAACTGGGCGAGGATCCAGGCGATGGCTCCGAGAGCGGTGCCGAGCGCCGCGCCGGTCATGACAAGAGCGGCCAATCTGCCACGCTTTCCGATCGCGGCCGTTTCCGTCAGAAGCGTTGCGCCACCTGATTGTTCGGCACCAGCGCCGAAGCCCTGGAAGAACCGGCACAGGACCAGCAACACCGGGGCCAGTAGTCCCACCTGCTCGAACGTCGGCAGCAGACCGATGGCCATGGTCGCGCCGCCCATCAGCATCAGCGTGGCGACCAGAACCCACTTGCGACCGAGCCGGTCACCGTAGCGTGAGAAGAACAGTCCACCCAGTGGCCGGGCGAGGAATCCGACGGCGTACGCGCTGAAGCTGGCGATGATGCCGGCCGCCGGAGAGATGTTGGGAAAGAACAACTTGTTGAAGATCAGCGCGGACGCCGTGCCGTAGATGACGAAGTCGTACTGTTCGAGTGTGGTTCCGATGAGGCCGGCCCACGCTGCGCGTCGTACGGCGGAAGGATCATGTTGGGCCGGAGCGATTCTGGGAGAATCTGACGGTTCTGTGGTCGTGTCCATGGTTGTCCTCGGGTGAGTTTCGGCCTCGGCCGAACGAAGGAAGGAGAATGGGTCAGTCGAGTGTGGTCCGGGATGCCGTGACGACGGGGCGGAGCGAAGAACTCGCCGCTTCGACGGCTGCGGCCATCGGACCGTGACGAACAACAGTATCCATCAATTCCGCTGTGCGTGTGATGAATTCGGGAAACTGCGCCAACTCGATGGGGAGTATGTCGCCGCGTTCGAGAACCGAGCGGACGAAATCCTCACTGGACGCTGCCGAAGCGGCAAGTCCTGCCAGACGCGCACGTGCAGGGTCGGCCATCGCATGCGCATGCGGGCCCGGGTCGAAACCGTCGGGCGGGCACACGCAGCAGAGATAGGCGGCGATGGTCAAGGAAAGGTGTTGCGGTACAACACCGTTTCGTAGGTGGTGGAGCGCTGGGTCCGGGATCCTCTGCGCGAGCTTCGCCGAGCCGTCCGAACCGACCTGCGCGGTCTTGTGCCCCAGAGCGGAGTTGGACCACCGCACGAACAGCTGGGCGATGTAGTCGTCGATATCCACCCCGTCCGGAACGGGCACGGTCGGGAGGTATTCGTCGACCAACACCGCTCGAGCTGCGGCCTCCACGAACGGGCGACCGATCGAGTCCGGAATTGTCGCGCGACCGTCGAGTGCGCCGAGATAGGCAATGAGAGAGTGGGTTCCGTTGAGCAGTCGAACCTTCATCAGTTCGTACGGTTCGACGTCCTCGGTGAACACGGCACCACCGGCTTCCCAGCGGGGACGTCCTGCGGCGAACTCGTCCTCCATCACCCACATCGTGAACGGCTCCGCCGGCACCGCAATGGTGTCCACAGCGCCCAGCTCGGCGGTGGACTCGGCGTCGTACAACGCACTGCTGGACGGAACGATGCGATCGACCATGGAGTTGGGGAACGTCACCGCCGCCGCCAGCCACTCGAGCACGTCGTCCGCACCGCAACGGTCCAAGAACCGACGCACGAGTGCAGCGGTGCGATCACCGTTCCCCAGCAGGTTGTCACAGCTGGCCACGGTGATGGGAGCCCCGTGCGTTCGTGCCCGCATCGCCAGAGCCCTCGCGAGCTGCCCCACCGTGGTCGTCGGCGTTTCCGGCCGCTGCAGGTCCTGTTGCACTGCAGTCGATTCGAGGTCGAGGGAGCCCGTCCGGGACGACAGCGTGTAGCCCAACTCGGTGACGGTGATCGTCACGATTCGGACGTCCTCGTCCGCAATGGCCCGTACGACGGCGGCGGGGTCGTCGGCGGCGACCATGGCTCCCGTGTGCGCTCCGGGCACGCTCACCCTCGAACCCGACGGCGAGATCTCGACGACGCCGTAGAGCAGTTCCTGAGCGAGCATGGCATCGACAATCGTGCGAGATCTGTTCGCTACACCCAGAATTCCCCACGAGCCGCCGTCCTGTGCCAGTGCCGCAGCGGTGTACACGGCCTGATGCGCGCGATGGAAGTTGCCCAGCCCCAGATGGACGATTCCGGTGCCGTCCGGTCGTGCTGGGACGGCCCCCGAGCGAGCGAGTGCCGAACGAGACAGTCTGGATTCGCTCATCTCGTCACCAGTCCGTCATCGAGCCGTCGAGGCGGCGAGCGACGGGGAGATACGCGGGCTCGTACGGGTACCGCGCCGCCAACGACTCGTCCATGTCGACGCCCAGGCCGGGGGCGTCACCGGGGGTCAGGTAGCCGTCGGCGAACGACCATGCGTGTGGGAACACCTCGTCGACCAGTGGGTCGTAGCCCATGAACTCCTGAATGCCGAAATTCGGGGTGGCCATTCCGAGGTGCACGCTCGCCGCGAGGGTGATCGGCGAGACGTCCGAGGGCCCGTGCGGTCCGCAGCGAACCTGGTGTACCTCGGCCAGCGAGAAGATCTTTCGGACATGACTGATACCGCCGGCATGCGCGATGGCCACCCGAATGAAATCGATCAGCTTCTCGGAGATCAATTGCTGGCAGTCCCAGATGGTGTTGAACACTTCACCGATCGCGAGCGGGGTCGTGGTGTGGTGACGCACCAGCCGCAGGGCGCTCTGATCCTCGGCGGTGGTGACGTCCTCGAGCCAGTACAGATCGACGTCCTCGAGCGACTTGCCCAGTCGCGCAGCCTGTTGCGGTGTCAGTCGGTGGTGCGCGTCGTGCAGCAACTTGAGCTCGGATCCCACGTGTTCGCGCACCTCTGCGAGCACCCCGGGAACGTGATTGAGATAGGCATCGGTATCCCAGACCTCCTCGACGGGAACGGCACCACGCCCTGCGGGTTCGTATCCCTGCGCGCCTCGGTGCACTCCGTACACGGACTCCAGGCCGGGAACACCCGATTGGGCCCGCACGGCGCGAAAACCCTGTGCTCGACGTCGATCGACGGAATCGATCAATTCCGACGTGTCCCAGCCGGTGGCGTGGGTGTACGAGAGAATGCGGTCGCGGACGGCTCCACCGAGCAGCTGGTAGACGGGTTGCCCGAGGGATTTGCCCTTGATGTCCCACAAGGCGAGGTCGACGGCACCGATCGCGGCCATCGTCACCGGCCCACGGCGCCAGTAGACACCACGGTAGAGGTACTGCCAGGTGTCCTCGATGCGTGCGGGATCCCGGCCGATGAGAAGCGGCGCGACATGATCTCGCAGGTACGACGCCACCGCGAGTTCTCTGCCGTTCAAGGTCGCGTCGCCGTAGCCGACGACGCCGTCTGCGGTGGTCACTTTCAGCGTGACGTAATTACGATTAGGGCTGCAGACGATGACGTCGGCAGCAACGATCTTGTCGGTCACGAGTGCTCTGCCTTCTCCGTGAAGTTCTCTCCGGCAACGACATCGGTCAGCGGTTCACGCGCGGCGAGTCGACCGATGTTGGCGGTGATGTCGTCGACCCGACCCTCGAAGGTTTCGCGTGTGATGCCGGAGGAATGAGGTGTCATCAAGACGTTGTGCAGCGTGTGGAACGGATGCCGCGAGGGAGCACCGATGCCGTCGGCCGACGGGTAGTCGTACCAGACGTCGATGGCGGCGCTGCCGAGCGATCCGGCGGACAGCGCGTCGAACAGTGCATCCTGCTGCACGAGGGGGCCGCGCCCGACGTTGATCAGCACGCCGTCCGGTCCGAGAGCTGCGAGTTCGGTATCGCCGATCATGCCGGTGGTGCGCTCGTTCAGTGGTGCGGACACCACGACGACATCTGCTTCGGTCATCAGGTCGGACAGACGATCGGTCGATGCGGCCCAGGCCAATCCGTTCTCGGCAGCGTTCACCGATCCGCTTCCTGTGACCGCGATGCCCCGGCAACCGAAGGCCCGCAGCAACTGCCACGACTGCGCACCGATATGACCGAAGCCCACGAATCCCACCGTTGCCGAACCCAGCGAAGTCGACTGCCGAAGCGTGCGGTCGTACACCGGTGACGCCCACCGATCCTCCCGCATGAGGCGGTCCTGGCCGAGAAACCCGCGCCGGAGCACGACGGCGGTGGCTACGACGTATTCGGCGATCGAGCGTTCGTGGTGAAAAGTGTTGGCCACCAATGTCCGAGCGCTCAGGTCGTCGAAGGAAACGCCGTCCGTGCCTGCCCCCGCAACGTGCACCAGCTGCAGATCGGGTGCCGCCTCCGCCAGAACGGCCGGGAACTTTCCGCCGACATACACGGTCGCATCGGCGATGTCCGCGACGAGTGCATCGACGTCGAACTTCTCGTGCCACGACAGCTCGATATCGGAGGCGACTCGGCTCTCGAAGCGGCCACGATGCGGTAGGAGGTTGGAATCTGCGATGACGACCTTCATTTCGAGTCGTCCTTTCCTGGTGCGAGAGTGCGAATCCGAGCGGGCCCCGATGAGCCGCGGACCACGAGTTGGGTAGGGAGGTGGATGGTTCTGGGCGATGACTCCGGTTCGGCTGCCCGCTGGAACACCAGATCGGAGGACACCAGACCTGCACGGCCCATCGGAACGCTGATACTCGTCAGGGCGGGATGCGCGAGTTCGGCCAGGGGCGAATCGTCGATGCCGATGACGCTGAGGTCTTCCGGTACTGCCAGGCCCATCGACCGGACCCCGTTCATGACGCCGATGGCCATGGGGTCGTTGTGGGTCATGACGGCGGTCGCACCCGTGGCGACGACGCTGGCAGCCGCAGCATGGCCGCCGGCCAAGGTTTCCTGCTGCCACCCCAGTACATCGAGCACGATTCCTCGTGCCGCACAGAACTGTTCGACGGCGTCGACGCGTCGCTCGTTGGACCACGATTGCGGTGATCCCTGGACGTACGCGAGATGCGTGTGACCGAGAGCTGCCAGGTAATCGACGGCCTGCCGGATACCGTCCTCGGAATCGGCCACGACACAATCACATTCGCTCGATGATCGGTTGACGAGCACCAGCGGTGTGTCGCCCGCCAGCTGCACGATGTCCTCGGCCGGTAGTCGTGGAGCACAGACGATCAGAGCGTCGACTCGGCCCTGCAGGTCACCGATCACTTCACGCTCACGGTCGGCGCTTCCGTCGGTGTCGGTGAGGACGATGGTCTGCCTGCGATGCCAGCCCTGGGCTTGCGCAGACTTGACGAAGCTCGCGAAGACAGTGTGGCCGATGTCGGGTACCACGACTGCGACCGTCGTTGCCGCGACCCTGGTGTCGGAGGACCGACCCGAGGCCGCGACGTAGCCGATCTGGTCGGCGACGGCGATGATCCGAGCCAACGTGTCCGCCCCGATTCGATCCGGGTTGCTGAAGGCGCGCGATGCCGTCGACAGCGACACACCTGCTCGTTGTGCGACCTGCGTGAGCGTGGGTGCCACGCTTCACCTCCTGGGTTCTTTGTGATGCCGAGCACAACGATGGCAGAAGTTGCGCAATATTGTCAACGCCTTGCGCAACAGAGGCCCGGGCGTACTGGGTCCGCGGTTTGACACACTCGACTGCGACCACGTCCGCACAGAGGGAGACTCACCTTGCGCACCTTTACGCACCCCCAGACCGGCACAACCGTGTCGAGCATCGTCCTCGGGTTCATGCGCATCCTCGACCTGGACGACGACAGGATTCGCAGGTTGGTCGACACCGCCCTGGACGTGGGTGTGACCGTCTTCGATCACGCCGACATCTACGGCGGCAGACCCCACGGGTGCGAGGAGCGCTTCGGACAAGCGGTGACACTCACTCCGTCGCAGCGTGAGCGCGTCAGCATTCAGAGCAAGGTCGGCATTCGCGACGGCTATTTCGACTTCTCGGAAGACCACATCGTGTCGACCGTCGAGGGTTCGCTCTCGGCTCTCGGCGTCGATCATCTCGACACCCTGCTGCTGCATCGACCGGACAGCCTGGTCGAGCCCGACGAGGTCGCGGCGGCATTCGACACACTGCACACGTCGGGCAAAGTGCTCGGTTTCGGCGTCTCCAATCACACTCCCGGTCAGATCGAATTGCTCGAAACAGCAGTCACACAACCACTTCTGTTCGACCAAGTGCAGTTGAGCGTCGTCCATTCACCGCTGATCGCTGCGGGCCTGACCGCCAACATCGGCGCGCTGGACCAGTCGGTGGATCGTGACAACGGGTTGCTCGACTACGCGAGGGCACGGGGCATCACCGTGCAAGCGTGGTCGCCACTCCAGAGCGGGACCTCGTCGGGTGTGTTCGTCGGAGATCGCGCGAACTACCCGGCCCTCAACGATGCGCTCGACGACATTGCCGGCCGATACGACACGACACCGGCTGCGATAGCGGTCGCGTGGATAACACGCCACCCGGCCGACATTCAGGTGGTCCTGGGGACCACCACGCCGGATCGGATAGTAGAGGCCGCTACGGGGTCGGAAATCCGCCTGACCAGGGCGGAATGGTACGGCCTGTTCCGCGCAGCGGGTCACACACTGCCCTGATGCCGGGCATCGAACTGCGTTACCTTGCCGTTACCAAGTAGCGACGAATCCGTGATGTTGCAGGCTCGGTTCGGTGATGTTGCGCTGTCAGGATTACGGGACAGCGTGCACCGGAACCTGCAGCCCTCGGGTTCCACACCGAGCACGCCGGTTCGATAGGCCACCCGAACTGAGAGGTTCGCACCGTGACTGTTTCCGATTTCACCGATGTTCGCTCCACCGCCCCCGCTCGACGCCACTCGATCGGTATCGAGTCCTACTCCCCCGATCTGACCGTTGTTCGCGCCGTCGGCGAGCTGGACATGAGTGCACGAGCAGATTTGGTGAACGCCCTCGACGGTGCCCTACGGGGCAATGCAGTTGTGCTGCTGGACTTGTCGGCGGTGGACTTCATGTACTCGGGTGCCGCGAGCGTGATCGTCGATGCTGTCGAACGTTCCGACGGACGCGTCGAGGTCTTCGCTCCTACCCGGCCGGCGCGCCGGGTGCTCGATGCGGTGGGTGCGAGCTTCATCGGGGAAGATCCCTCCGCTCGCTGATTCGCAAGGTTTGCGTGCCGGTACAACCGGCAAACCTCGTGTGGACAGCGACTCCAGTCGGTAACGACCGTGAATCGTCTCGAGAACTGGGGCGGCTTTGGTTTTGCCGCAATGGGTCCTCTTCACACCAGGCAAGGATCGACAATGTCCGACCAGTTCACCAAGAGCGACCCCACCACTGCTTTCTCCATGCCCGATCGGGACGACCAGCCCGAGCTCGAGCATCCGGGACTGACTCGCGACATGGTCACCGCACCGGATCACGGCGAGAAGTCGTACCGGGGTTCGGATCGGTTGCACGGCCGAAAAGCGTTGATCACCGGTGGTGATTCCGGGATCGGACGAGCGGTGGCGCTGGCATTCGCACGAGAAGGTGCCGATGTCGTCATTGCTCATCTCGAATCCGAGGGCCCCGATGCCCAAGCGACCGTCGACCTGATCGAGGCCGCTGGACGGTCGGGCCGAGCGATCGCCTGCGACCTCACCGACGAAACGCAGTGCACCAAGTTGGTCGACACTGCCGTGGAGGTTCTCGGAGGCCTCGACATCGTCGTCAACAACGCCGCGTTCCAGATGGCCCAGATGGGCGGCATCGCCGATATCACCACCGACCAGTTCGACCGTGTGCTCAAGACCAACTTGTATGCCTTGTTCTGGATTTCGAAGCACGCCGCCGCCGTCATGGGTGCGGGCTCCACCATCATCAACACCACCTCGATTCAGGCATCGAATCCGTCACCGGAGTTGATGGACTACGCCACCACCAAGGCAGGCATCGTCGCTTTCACCAAGGGCCTGGCCGGCGACCTCGCCGGCCAGGGCATTCGAGTCAATGCCGTTGCGCCCGGACCTATTTGGACTCCCCTGATTCCTGCGACCATGCCTGCCGAGAAGTACGGCGAGTTCGGCGAGACGGTTCCGTTGGGCCGCCCGGGCCAGCCCGCGGAATTGGCTCCGGCCTACGTTTTCCTGGCCTCGAACGAGTCCAGCTACATCACAGGCGAGACCATTGCGGTCACCGGGGGCACCCCGTTCAACTGATCTCGGAGTCTTCGGACTTCGGTGCCCGCCACGCCAACAGCACCCCGTCTCCTTCGGGTCGCCGCCATGGCAGGAAGAGCGCCACAGCGATCGCGCATGCCATGGCGGCCCCGACGGTGACGAACGACGCGAGCTGAAATCCCTCCAGAGACGCGGCTTTCATCGCATACACGAGCTCCGCCTTCTGCGTCGCGAAGATCGGGTTGGTCGGCGCTTTGACGATTTCGATGACGCTGACGACGGTCTCACGGGCAAAGGCCTTCTGGTAGGGCTCCATGATTGCGTCGGGAATAACGTCGATTCGGGGGCCCACTTTCGTGGTGTAGATCGACGCGACGATCGAGCCCAGCACCGCGACGCCGAGTGTTCCACCCACCTCACGGGTGGTGTCGTTCACCGCCGAGCCCGCACCTGCTTCGTCGAGCGTCACCGACGACATGATGGATTCGGTGGCCGGGCCTTGCACGATCGCCAACCCGAGGCCCATCAAGATCATCGAGACGACGACCGGTCCCAAGTACGGCGTTTCGACCTCGACCTGGCCCGCAATGAACATGCCGATGCTCATCACGACGAGTCCGAAGACGATGACGGCTGTCGTTCCTATTCGCTGCGCGATCAGTGTAGCCAGTGGTGCCCCGACCGCGATGGATACCGCGAACGGCAGTGAATGAACGCCGAACTGCAACGGCGTCAGTTCCATGACACCCTGAAAATACTGGGTGATCATGAACAGGAAGCCGAACATACTGAAGTACCCCACAGCAATGGCCAAGGCGGGCAGCGAGAATCGTCTGATTCGGAACAGATTCAGGTCCAGTACCGGAGACGGTGTTCGCAACTCCCACCACACGAACGCAGCAAGCGCGACGCATCCGGCGATGTAGCCTCCGATGCTCGCCGGTGACAACCAACCGTTGTGCGGCGCTTCGATGATCGCCCACACCACGACCGTGATGCCCGTCAACGACAGCACGATTCCGACAGGGTCGTACTTGCCCACATGTTCGGCTCTCGACTCCGGAACGCAGGCCAGTGCGGCCACCAGAACGAGCAGGGCAACCGGAACATTGATCCAGAACACCGAATGCCACGAGAAGTGCTCGAGCAGAAAGCCGCCCGCTGTCGGACCGATGGCGATGGCGAAACCTGCCATCGCCGTCCACGCTGCGATGGCCAGCGCTCGCTCTCTGGCGTCGGTGAAGATATTGATGATGAGAGCCAACGTGGCCGGAAAGACCGCCGCCGCACAGACTCCCATCGCGGCGCGGGCGGCAACGACCTGCCCGAGGTCGGCGGCGACCGCGCCGCCCACCGACATCAGCGCAATGCCCGCCAGGCCGATGATCATCACCTTCTTGCGCCCGTATCGGTCTCCGAGGTGGCCGAAAGCGAGCAGCAATCCCGCGAACGTCAGCGTGTAGGCGTCGACCACCCACTGCAAGCCGCTGATGTCGGCGCGTAGCTGTAGCCCCATCGACGGCAGGGCGACGTTGACGACGGTGTTGTCCAGAACGACGAGCAGCTCCGCTGCGCAGATCACGAGTAGAGCCAGATATCGGCCGCGAAGCTTCGTACCCTCTACGCGGTGTCGAGAAGTGGTGAGTGACGGCATGAGATCCCCTCCGGCTATGACGGTCGACATAGTTCCTGAAGGGAAAGTAACTGTAACTCTGCGTTATAGCAATAGGTGCTATCGGGAACTCTGCCCAGCCGCTGCGTCCAGGACCGCGTCGAGCAGAGCCAACAACTCCCCCTCGGTCCGATCCAGCGCGGTGGTCGATCGCTGCGCTTTCGCCACGATCAGCGCACCCTCGATCGCCGATATGGAGAACGTCGCGAGCGCCTGGGCGCGCTCTCTCGTCAACCCGTGCTGCCAGAGCGATGCGGCGATCGTGTCTTCCCACGACGAGAACGACTCCCCGGCCGCGGTGACGGCACCGGGGGCATTCGCCCCCTCGAGTGCGGCAGGAGCAATGGGGCAACCGGACACGAAATCGGTGCTCGACAGTTCACTGCGAAAGCCCTCGATGATCGCGCGCACCGTCGCCGCCGGCCCGACCTGGGCCAACCCCTCGGAGATCATGGCCCCCATCACCGCGCCGGCCGTTCGCGTGGCCTCCTCGACCAGTTGAGGCTTGCCCCGTGGAAAGTGGTGATAGATCGAGCCCCTCGGCGCACCTGCGTGCTCGATGACGTCGGCCAACGAAGTCGCTTCGACTCCGCGCTGCCGAAACAACTGCGCCGCACTGCGCAGCATGTCCTCACGAGCACTGCTTCGATTCGCCATCCATCACCTTTCCGAACACGATCATTGACGTGACACCGAGTTACATCTACAGTCGCGTGTGACTATGACGGCAATCATATCCCGTCACGCTATCGCTGAACCGGAGTCACGCCATGCCCACCGAGACCGACGTCGTCGAACTGAGCACCCCGCTCCCACTCCCCTGCGGGCAGACCCTTCCGAACCGCGTGATGAAAGCGGCCTTGAGTGAGGGCTTGGGGACTGCCGAGCACGCACCCGATACCCGGCTCGAAACGCTGTACCGCCGTTGGGGCGCGGGTGGCTACGGACTGGTGGTGACCGGCAACGTGATGGTCGACCGATCTCACCTGGGCGAACCCGGCAACGTCGTCATCGAAGACGACCGCGACCACGATGCGCTGGCGCGCTGGGCGAAATCGACCTCCGACGGTGGCGTCCCCATCTGGGTACAACTCAATCACCCAGGCAGGCAGGCCAATCCGATCGTCACCCGTGCTACGCCCGTCGCCCCGTCTGCCATCGCGTCCGGCGTTCCCGGACTACCGACACCGCGTGCGTTGAGCGAGAACGAGATTCGAGACATCATCGACAGGTTCGCCCTGGCCGCGTCGGTAGCGGAGGCGGCCGGCTTCGATGGAGTGCAACTCCACGGTGCCCACGGATACCTGGTGTCTCAGTTTCTCTCACCCCTGTCGAACCGACGCGAGGACGCGTGGGGCGGAGACCTCGACGGCAGGATGCGATTCGTTCTTCACGTCGTGCGCGCCATCAGAGCGGCCGTGTCCCCCGGCTTTGCAGTGGGAATCAAACTGAACTCTGCAGACTTCCAGCGCGGCGGATTCAGCGAAGAGGAATCTCGCATCACCGTCGAGCATCTCGTCGAGGAAGCGATCGATCTGATCGAAATCAGTGGCGGCAGTTACGAATCACCCGCGATGATGGGCACCTCCAGCACTCGCGATCGCGAAGCCTACTTCCTGGAATACGCCCACACGGTGCGCGACGCAGCCGGGAGCGTTCCACTTGCAGTGACCGGTGGTTTCCGCACCCGCTCGGTGATGAGTGCGGCCGTACGATCGGGAGAGTGCGACGTCGTCGGTCTCGGTCGCCCGACTGCTCTCGCCCCGGCAGTGGCCCGTTCACTGGTCGATGGCTCACTGGATCGGGTCGAGACTCCGCTCGTCGCGTTGCGAGTTCCGTCGAAAGCTGGTGCTTTCAAACAGATCAACGGCGCTCTGGACTTGCAGTGGCACACCGACCAACTGCAGCTCATCGGCGATGGAGGGCAACCCGATTCGGGACGCCCCGCCTGGCGAACGGCGATAGCAATGGTGCAGCGCAACGGCTGGGACGCGTTTCGCAGTCGGCGCGCCGGGGGCACCACGACGGCGTCCGCCGCAGCTGCGAAGTTCCGCCGGGAGCGGTGGATCGGAAAGCACGTCGCCAACCCGCTCGTGAACGGGCTGGCGTCCGTCGGAGTCAGAACATCGCTGGTCACCGATATCGAGACAGTGGGCCGTCGATCCGGTCTGCGCCGACAGGTACCGGTCTCTGCTTCGTTCGACCGGGCGGGAGCGTGGGTGATCTCCCAGCACGGAACCAGGTCCGGTTGGGGAGCCAACATCGGCGACGAGCCGCGTATCAGGATTCGCGTCGGCGATCGGTGGCGAGCGGGCACAGCTACGTTCGTGCCCGAGGACGACGTCAGTGCGCGAGCGCGTTCCTTTTCCGCGAACCCACTGTTCGGGCGGCTCATCGGCGCAGGTTTTCGCGCCCTCCAGACCGACCCGATATCTGTGCGGATCGATTTCACCGATTGACAGGACGATTGTGCTCGACGGTGGATCGTCGTACGACGCATAATGACCCGATGGCACCGATACCCACGGGCACTCTGCGCGAGACCGAGACCGGCTACGCCCTCGAGCTGAGCAGAACCGTCGCCGCGTCACGAGAGGATGTGTGGGCCAGCCTCACCGAATCCTCTCGGACCGCGTTGTGGTTCGGGCCCTGGGAACGGGTGACGGACGACAGCATCCGCGTCACCATGATCTTCGAGGACGGCGAACCCGTCGCCGACATGGCGATCGACGCCTGCGAGCCGCCCCAACGACTGGCCGTCCGTATGTCGGACGAGGGCGGCTGGCCGCTCGAGGTCAGGCTCACCGAGAAGGGCCGCGACACACTCGTCGTGTTGACCCACCGCCTCGACAGCACGGACGGCATCGGCGACATAGGTCCGGGCTGGGAGTACTACCTGGACATGCTGATCGCATCCAGGGACGCCGCACCGCTGCCGAGCTTCGACGACTACTACCCCGCACAGCAGGAGTACTACTCGTCTCTGCGGCCGGAATGACGTCAGTGATTGCGTAGCGCCTCGATCAGCTCTTTCTTGTTCAGCTTGGAGTAGCCCTCCAGGCCGATCTCCTTCGCTCGATCGGTCAGTTCGTCGACGGTCCAGTCCTCGTACGATCCGGACTCGCCGCCCTTCTTGCCTACGTTCTTCCTGCCCTCGTTGGCCGCGGCATTCGAGATGCGCGCCGACTTCTCCTTCGAGTTTCCTTCGTCACGGAGCTTCTCGTACAGATCCTGGTCCTTGAGCTGGGGCTGGTCATCGTTGGTGGGCATGCTGATCCTCCATTCGATCGTTTGTACTGATACAACTACCCGGTGTACCTGCCGGCAAACACACGTGCCTTCTGTCGCTGTGGGATAGAACAACGAAAGCTGGGTACCTTCGGGACATGCCATACCTGGATCGTGTCGCGGACGTGTTCGTATTGAATCTCGGCACTCGCGACGTGGAGGACACCGAGAACCGGATGGGGCCGGATTGGGTGGCCGAGGTCAACGCTCTGCTCGACGAGGTAGAAGCCAGCAGTGGCCCGACTGCACTGGTCACGACGGCCACCGGCAAGTACTTCTCCACCGGAGTCGACTTGTCCTGGGGTGCCGAGAACCTGGACCAGATCAACCGGTTCATCGGAACGGTGCAGGAACTGCTGGTGCGGTTCTTGACCCTCCCGATGCAGACGGTGGCGGCCATGCAGGGGCACACCTACGGGGGTGCCGCATTTTTCGTCATGGCACACGACTACCGCGTGATGCGCTCCGATCGCGGCTTCCTGTGCTTTCCTGGCGTCAACATCGGTGCCACCTACAGCCCGGGAACAGTCGACATGGTCCGAGCCAAGCTCGCCCCGCACACGTTCCACGAAGCACTGACCACGGGCCGACGCTACGGCGGAGTGGACGCAGCCGCCCTCGGCTTGGTGGACGCAGTGTCCACCGAGGATCGGCTGCGTGACGACGCACTCTCTCGGGCAACGGATTTGATCGGAACCCGCGGCCCTGTGCTCGGCGAAATCAAGCGCACGATGTATGCGAGCGAGATACGTTCGCTGTCCACTCCGGTCGCCGGTGTGGACGAAATGGAATGGGCCGCGACCTGATTCTCGCTCGCTGCCGCTTACGCGTCGGCTACCAGCGGAGCGACTTCGGTACCGAGTAGCTCGATGCCGCGCAACAGATCACCGTGGGCGAGACGCGGATTGGTCATCTGAAGCGACAGTCGATCCACACCGCCGAGTTGTTCGCTTACTCGAACGATCTTGTCGGCGACGGTTTTCGGGTCTCCCATGAAGAACGCGCCGTTGGGTCCCGACGTGCCGTCGAACTGCTGTCGGCTCGGACGAGCGAACCCGCGCTCGCGAGAGATCTTGGTGAACATCTCGTTCCAGCCCGGGTAGATGGTGTCGGCTGCCGCCTCGGTGGTGTCGGCGACGAATCCGAACACGTGCAATCCGACTTTCAGCTTCTCCGGCGGGTGACCCGCTTGCGCGCCCGCGCGTCGATACAGGTCAACGAGCGGCGCGAACTGGCGCGGTTCTCCACCGATGATGGCGATCATCAGGGGTAGGCCCAGAAGCCCTGCACGAGCGAACGACTCGGGGGTTCCGCCGACACCGACCCAGATGGGTAGCGGATCCTGCAGCGGACGAGGATAGATCCCCTGACGGTTCAGCGCCGGCCGGTGCCGGCCGGACCACGTGATCTCCTCGTTGTCGCGAATCTGCAGCAGGAGATCCAACTTCTCGGCGAACAGGGAGTCGTAATCGGCCAAGTCGAGTCCGAACAGTGGGAAAGACTCGGTGAACGAGCCTCGGCCGACCACCAAATCGATTCGGCCCTTCGAGATCAGGTCGAGAGTGGCGAACTCCTGGAACACTCGCACCGGATCGTCGGCACTGAGTACCTTGACCGCGCTGCCGAGCCGGATGTTCTCGGTGCGCGCGGCTGCTGCGGCCAGAATGATCGACGGAGCGGAATCGTAGTACTCGCTGCGATGGTGCTCACCGATGCCGAACGAATAAAGACCGACCTGATCCGCGAGGGCGATCTCCTCGAGTAGGTGCCCCATCCTCTCCTCCGGCGCGATGACGCGGCCGTCGGTCGGATCGGTCACGGAAGAGACGAAGCTGTCTACGCCCAGGTGCATTGGGTACCTCTCGATTCGGGATGGACGAACCCATCAGCGTCGATGAAGGTTCAATTATTCCAGTGGACGGTGGGCAGAAAACTACTACTCTCCCCAACGCTTCGCCTCATCCGCCGCGAAGTACATCCGATTACTTGCACCGAAGCCGACCGACGCAACGCGTCACGCATGAGCTGTTATCGTGCGTGGGCGTTGGTTTTCGATGGCCGTGCTGGTCATCGGATCGTAAGAGGGAATCCGGTGAAAATCCGGAACTGCCCCGCAGCGGTGAGTGGAAACGACCGCGGTCATCGAGCACTGGGATTCGTCCCGGGAAGCGACCGCCAGTAGGAATCGTCCGAGCACGTGGTCGGACGGCGCGTCCGCGAGTCCGAAGACCTGCCACCGCGGCTGCGCCGCCGGCGTGGTCGCCTGTCGATCCCGAGGGACACGGTCGACGAGGTCGTCGTTCGCGCTGCGCGGATTCGCCTCGGAAGCCGTGCTTTTCGCAGGTCGCCAGGTCAGGGATCAGCGGAGAAAGTTGCGCATGCAGTCCAGATCGGTCCTGCCCCTCACTGTGCTCGCCGCCGCGATCTGGGCGGTGTCTGCACTCTCGGCACTGATGTTCGGGGCCGCGCACATCCCGGCAACCGACGCGATGGGCTATCTGTGGGCCCAGCTGTCCGGCGGCACGATCGCCGTCGGTGACGTTCCGGACTACCGCATCGTCATCGATTCTCGGCTGCCTCGGGTGTTGCTGGCGACGGTCATCGGAGCAGGTCTGGCTGTGGTCGGACTGGTGGTGCAGGCGATGGTGCGCAACGCACTCGCAGATCCCTACGTACTCGGAATCTCGTCGGGTGCATCGGTAGGCGCAACATCAGTGGTCCTGTTCGGCACCTTCGGTGCCCTGGGCATCTACGCGCTCTCGAGTGCAGCGTTCCTCGGCGCACTCGCCGCTACCGCCCTCGTGTATCTGATGGCACGCTCCCCGGTAGGGCTGGTGCCACTGCGCCTGGTCCTGACGGGTACCGCGTTGGGTTACGGATTCTCTGCAATGACCACCGTGCTGATCTTCCTGGCACCTCAGGGCGACGGCGCTCGGAGTGTGATGTTCTGGTTGCTCGGCAGCCTCGCCGGTGCCACCTGGGCCAGCGTCCCGCTGGCCGCCGCAGTCACCGTGGCCGGAGTCGCCGCGACCGCTCTGACGGCCCGCAGACTCAACGCGCTGTCGATGGGAGACGAAGTCAGCGCGGCACTGGGCTTGAACGCGGCACGTCTACGGTTGTCTCTCTTCGTGACATCAGCGGCGATGACGGGGTGCTACGTGTCGATCTGTGGCGCCGTGGGATTCGTGGGTCTGGTCGTCCCTCACGTGGCACGCTTACTGGTCGGGGCCGACCACAGCAGGCTTGTCGTGATCACCCCGGTCCTGGGTGCGGCTTTCCTCGTCACCGCAGATCTGGTGTCCCGAACGGTTCTACCGCCGCAAGAGCTGCCTTTGGGGGCGATCACCGCGGCAGTCGGAGTTCCGGCGTTCGTGCTGCTGATGCGTCGCCGCGGCGCGATGATCGGTGACCGTTGATGCGCGTCGACTACGACGACGTCGCAGTCGATATCGGCGGCACCCGCATCATCGACGACATCACCATGAGCCTGGACGCCGGCAGCATCGTCGGCATCGTCGGCGCGAACGGGAGCGGCAAGTCGACACTGCTGCGGTGTCTGTATCGAGCGACCGAGCCCTCGACCGGACGCATCGAGGTAGGTGGCCGCGACATCACCGCAATCACCATGCGAGAGAACGCACGTCAGGTCGCAGCACTCACCCAGGACTCCTCGATGCACTTCGACTTCACCGCACGCGAGGTCGTCGCCACCGGACGTCTTCCACACAACTCCACGTTCGGACGCAACCGCACCCGCGACGACGACGCGTGCGCTCGTGCCTCGACCGTCGCCGACGTGGAACATCTGTTGGACCGATCGTTCCTGTCATTGTCCGGAGGCGAACGCCAACGTGTTCTGATCGCACGGGCTTTCGCCCAGCAACCGAACGTGCTCGTGCTCGACGAACCCACCAATCACCTCGATATACGACACCAATACGCAGTGCTGAGCGCCGCTGCGAGCCTGCAGATCACCGTGATCGCCGCGCTTCACGATCTGAACATCGCCGCCCAATTCTGCGACCGCTTGGTCGTACTTCACGCCGGCCGCATCGTCTGTGCGGGTTCACCCGACGAAGTCGTGACCGAGAAGGTGCTCTCGACCTGGTTCGGGATCGGCGGACACATCGTCACCCACCCACGCCTGGGAGTTCCCCAGGTTCTCTTCGACGACAAGGACACTCGATGACCCACCTCTTTTGCCGGCCCCGCACGATCGCCATTGCCGCGACCGCCGTTGCAGCACTGGTCAGTTCGTGCGGAGCCCAGGTCGACACAGCCACCGAGCAGGGTGGCGATCAGGTGACGGTCACCAACTGCGGCGAGCCGCTGACCGTGACCGGTACCCCACAGCGGGTACTGACCAACGACACCGGCATCACCGAGATGATGTTCGCCCTCGGCCTCGCCGACCGCCTCGTCGGATACACCAGCTACCCGGGCAAGGAGCGAGACATCGACTCCTCGCCGTGGAAGAGCAACTTCGATACGGCGCCGGAACTGGCCGACGCCTTCACCCGTGAGGTGATTCAGTCGGCGAACCCGGACTTCGTCTTCGCCGGCTGGAATTACGGCTACAAGGAGTCGACCGGCGTGACTCCCGATTGGATCCGCAGCATAGGCGCAGTTCCCTACCAACTCACCGAAGCATGCCGGCAACCCGGCAGTACTGCACGCGGAGTCATGGAACCCCTCGACGCGCTCTACACCGACCTACGAAACCTCGGCGACCTCTTCGGAGTTCGTGACCGGGCCGACCGACTCGTCACCGACTACGAGAACCAGATCGGTGCCGCGAACGCCGGGGCTCCGGACGGCCGAGACCCGGCGCGGGTGTTCCTGTTCGACAGCGCCGATCCCGAGCCCTTCACCTCCGGCCGCACCGCAGCTCCGTCGCAGATCATCCGAGAAGCCGGTGGCAGCAACATCTTCGACGACCTCGACGATTCCTGGACCACCGCGTCCTGGGAAGCCGCAGCCCAACGGAACCCCGAGTTCATCGTCATCGTCGATTACGGTGCCGGACCGTCGAATTCGGTGGACGCCAAGATCGCGCAACTCCGTGCACAGCCACTGATGTCCGGCACCACCGCCGTACGTGAGAACAACATCATTGCCCTCCCCTACGCAGCGCTCGTCGAAGGACCACGCAACCCCGCCGCCGTCACCACGGTGGCGGACTTCCTCCGATCCAAGGGCCGCTGACCGTCCACAAGAACGGGGCAGCGACACCTCGGTGGTTGCGGCTTCCGAGGCTCGAATCCAGTGCAGGCGCTCAGTCTTCGATCGTCACGATCGGAGAAGCCTGCTGCACCGTATAAGAGTTCCACGGCAGGGTCGCGAGGACGTCGGACAGCCCGGGATAGTCGGAGACCCACGCTGTTGTCGGATCGACGCCTTCGGTACCGCACGATGCGAGCGCGACATAGGTGCCGGCCGGTATATCGGTGACGTGTTGGGTGCTGATTCCGATCTGGCCCCCGTCGTCGGTCGAATACAGCGACTGTCCGTTGCCGACGACCTCCCACACCGGCGGCAGCACTCCGCCCGGTGCGGGAGCCAACGATGTGCCGCAGGCCAGGTCGCTACCGGAGTTGTTGGTGATCGTGTTGGTCACCGTCGATCCGTCGACCTCGAACGCATACGTCACGTCTGTCGATTGCGCCGCTGATGCCGTCGCTGGAAACGCCGCTAGTGCTGGCGCACAAAGTAGCGCTCCGATCAGAATCCGACTGGTCGATCGCATGGCAATCCTCCTGGTTCGCGTGAACTATGTCCGGGTTGTCAGTCTGCATCAAAAAATACCGATCAGCATCTTTCGAACCGAATGCAGCCGAACGGGGCGGAAACAGGGTCGAGAACCGTTGTGTCGGTGTCGGATTGCAGACCGCTATGGGTCGCGAGTTTCTCGCACCGCTTCGGCACGCTTCTTGATGTACGCATTCCGAACGCACAGGACGCGCCGGAGATACAGCTTGCCTGGAATATCCAGGACCGCAGCGCCGAGTCGTCCGCCACGGAATTCGACCGACATGATGTCGACCATCTGCGTGTGACCCCGGCGTGCGAGAAAGAAATGCTCGTGGCGCATCGAGGCAAAGGGTCCGGTGACCTGCTGGTCCACGAAATATCTTGCGGGCTCGTCTTCGGTGATGCGGCTGCTCAAGGTGAACCACACACCGAGATGCCTGGAACGAATATGGATTTCATCGCCCAAACGAAGAGCACTCCGCTTCGAATCGACTCGCACGCTCTCTCCGTACGCTCCCTGAGACTCTGCAGGAACGATTGCATCCGACTCCAGATCGAACACGTCAGCGGGGTTCGCCGCGATCGAAGTCGTGAGCCTGATGGTGAACGCCATGAGCACAGCTTTGCAGGTCGGTGGCAGGGTTGGCCGATGAACTGATGGCACCGCTGTCGATCGGTGGCGAGGCCCTCACGTTCGCCACTCAGGTCGGCCACAGCAATGTCGCCCAGTGGGTCGACGGTGCTCGAACAGCAATGTTCGATGCGCTCCTGAAGGACGGGCCGGGTTTCGATGAACCTGACAGCCCTTGGCGAGATCGCATGCGTGAAGCTGGCGGTGACCCCGACGGCGAGGGTCCGATGCCCGACGGCCTGTTTCACACGCTGGAGGTCTACATAGCAATGATCGTCAACCACACTGGAATCGATCTGACGCAAGAGCTGTTGCGCAGCGGACAGTTTCAGGTCGGCGACTCCCTGGAATAGCGGAAGGCTCAGCCGAGTACAGCCGGCTGTTGCGAGATGCCGAGGGCAGAGCGGCTCGAAGGGGTGTGGTGGCCGGCCGAGTTGCTGACGGTTTCTCCCTGCCGCTCGACTGGATCCGAGCACTCAGCGGCGGAGACGGTCGAGTGGGTTGACGACGCGGGCTACCGAACAAAAATGCCCGTTCACCAACTTTTGGTGAACGGGCATTTCGCTGTGCGCCATCAGGGATTCGAACTCCGGACCCGCTGTACAAGAGATGACAATTCAAGTGGATACACTCGCGTCCATCATCAGCCCATTGAGCTGGGTGTTCGGCGAATCGAGTGACCATTGGCGTCCGCGTGAATCCATCCGTATTCGCCCCAAAGTGATGAGTAAACGATGACCACTGGCGACCTGCTCCCGGTCCATCTGAGTCCCGTATGGTCCCCCATCGACCAAGCGGACCGCCATGGACATTCGACTCCACCACGATTCAAAGTGATGAGTTCGAACGGCTCTGAAACACCGGCCTCCGGTAGTTGCGCGCCGGTCCGGGCGGACCAAAGCTTTGCATATTCGCGATGCAGCATACTGCCGAAAGCAAAGAACCCGGGTCAGCTGCTCGAGCTGAATACCGAGTTTTTCGAACTTCTTGAACTGGGTCACATCCAACGACATAGCACCGATCTGTGCACCATGATGATAGCCATCTGTAGGACTTCCAACCATGACAACACAAGCACTCTGCACCTGTGTCGAGCAGTGGCTGAGTCCCGAACGTTCCGTATTTATCTGGGACTAGTTGGCGGCAGCCGGATCCGGGCGCTCGCGCTGCACGAATGGAACACCCGCGTCAACGCGGCACTCCTCCACGGCTTCGCTTACCGCAAGGTTGGCTACGCAACATGTACAACCGCGCACTGCTCGGCGCTCGTGCCCACCGTGACAACCACTGGACCGACACGCGATCCGCAGTGCTTCTGTTTCCACACGCCACCCGAACACATGCCGATCTGAGAAAAGCCCGCTGGGCCGCCCGCGGACCCAGCGCACCACCCGGAGGAGTGAAAGCGAACCCCGTTAGCGCCAGCCCGGTGCCTGGCTCAGCTCCCTGAGCCTTGAATTGGTTTGTGCAGCCGGTCCGATACTCCAAGCCCAGACCCCGCCAAGTAACCTGCTACGTCCTTGCCCTTAAAGTGTTCGGCCCAGGAGGTGAATGTGGGCTCGGATCGCCAGCCACAGGCTGCGCAGATCGTTGATTCTGAGAATCCTTCATTGATTTCGTCATGCTGGATGTCCTCGTCGAGTCGGTAAGACTCGCACTTCGGGCAGCGCTGCGGATCGCCCACCTCAAGCCTGCGAATGAGCCTGCTAAAAGTGCCAATCAGATGCGACGTGGCATCCAAAACGAGATCGGCGTCAATCGGTGTCGCGTTCCCATTGTGCTGCAGCCAGACAGTCAGATCCCAGGTCTTGTCAACGAGAGACTTAAGGTAGCTGCGCAGCCGACCCTCTGCGAGTCGTTCCGCAAAAATGTTGGCCCATCCTTTGAAGTCGGCGGCTTTCGGAGGCTCGTGCACATCACCGACCCAGGGTGCGTCAAGGTGCGTTTTCGCAAGCGCGATGAGTGCGTCCCTGCACTTGATACCGACGGATTGAAAATCTTCCGACTCGGACGCCTCATTCATCGTGTTCAGGGCTTGACGGAATCGGCGCCAAGAACCGGAGACATGCTCTTCCTCGTCGATGTCGGCGCGGCTCCTCTCCGCCATGAATACGCCCAACCCGAGGTGGAAGATCAAGGCCTGTTCCACTTCAGGAAAATCCGTTTGCAGGTACAGGTTCGTTGGCTCCGTAATCACCCACCAACGGGTCGACTCGCAGTGCACGTCGTAGAGGTCATGGATACGGCCCACCATCCGCCGCGAACCAATCTTCTGGACGAGACCAGCTTGATCACCCTCAGGGGACTGGCTGTTTACGTAATCGCGAATGTAGCGCTCATCGTGTTCTGTGAGTTCAGCCATGTGCGATCCCCCACCCGGATTCTGCGACTTATAGGTCCGATGTTCCAGCACAGTCATACAGCCGTTGCGCCCGGGCTGTCCCCCTCGCTCGGCAATCCAACAGGCCAACGGCGATGCTCGTCAAGGCGGATGCCAGACTCGCCGCGCAAATCATCTTCGACGCGCTCGCCCTCGTCGGCAACCGACGATATCGTTGGCACCTTCTTTTCCAATCTCCATCTACGAAGCGACAGATACTACGGTGTCGACCTGCACGGCCGACGAGGTGCTCTCACCGCGGGTGAGAATGATGGAGATGCCGGCATAGGGGTCGGCCAGCACTCACGTGCAGACGACGCATCCACTGGATCGGTCCGTGGCGACGATGTCGGTCAGATCTCGCTGCATGGCGTCGCTTCTCGTGTCGCATCCGTTGTCGCCAACGTCGACGGAGACGTCATCGGACCAAGCCACCCGAACAGATCTCGGGCGTAGCCGGTCTTGCGTGCACGGCCCTTCGACGGCGAGAGTTGCTCTAGTCCTCCACTCATAAGTAAAAAGTCTTCGCAAAGATAAACGAAATCCTCATGAATGGAACGGCGACCACAGCGACCTGATTGAAGGAGCGAAGACAATTCTATCGATTACCACCTAGAGCGAACTACCGCAGCTAAAGAAAACACCGACAGCGGTACCGCCCGAAACATTGCCGCGTAGATCGACTCCTCTGGCTCGCCAGCTATACACACCTTCGTCACGACCGGAGCCGTCTTGAGGCACCAGCTCTTCGACGAGCTGAGCTGAGCTACGAGATGAACAAGGCAGTCAACGACCAAAAGCAAGCACGCATCGAAGCTCTTCCCGATGACGTGTGGTCTCGGGACACGAGCGGCGTCTCGCGCCAATCCAACTGACAGGTGCGTCTTGCCGACCCCGGGCGGACACCGAGGGTGCTCGTTAGATTTACTGTCGGATGGCTCTGGCAGGCTGTGCCGCGACAGGACCGACCTGTACGTGACCAGTGAACAAGGGTGAGCGATGCGGGCTAGCGAGACAGGTTTGGTTGGATCTGCCGGCGAGCTGGAAGTGGCGAAGCAGTTCGTCGAGCTGGGGTGGGGCGTTGCACCCAATCCAACTGAACACGACCTTGGGACTGATCTGTGGGTCGCCGCCCGCGATGCTCGCCGGTTCGATTTGGGATCGTTGCTCGGAGTTCAGGTCAAAAGTGGAGATTCTCAGTTCGATTCGGCCGTGCGCGATTCAGCTGGTCAAGTTGAGGGCTGGTGGTACCGCGAGTCCGACGGCGATCACATCGACTATTGGCTCAATCACCAGGTTCCGCACATCATCGTTCTTCACCATCTCGATACCGGACAATCGAACTGGGTGCACGTCACACCCGACAGGATCGTGTCGACGGGTAAGGGCTACAAGATCTTGGTGCCGGCTACCGCCAGTGTCGCGCCGGCCCATGCAGAGGCGCTAGTGGAGATAGTGTCCGCTGGGCGGTCTCTGCCGCGATGGGATGGCAGTGCGTGGACCGGAGCTGAGCACATCCTCAAGCACGAGCGCTTGCGTTACGCACTGCTGACGCCGCGGCTTGTTGCGCCCCATCCGAACCTCCACATCACAGCAATGAACGCAGTAGAAGCCATAGCACTGCTCGTGAAGATGCGCCGCGAGGATCTCGAACCTGACCGACGTCGCAAGACCGCAGCGCCAATCCTAGACGAATGCAAGGACTCTCCTGACTGGCAATGGCGGTTCTACGCAGCACTACATGACATTCTCGTGTCCGGCGCGACTGACAGCATCGACGACCTCGAAAACTTGATCGCCACTGCCCCCAACCCCGCTGATCGAGCCGCCGCGACCGCGGCCACGGCAGCTCTGCTGGTCGAGCAAGACCAAGCCGTAGAGGCGCTCAAGGTGCTCGAAGCCGATATATCACGTGACGAGGCCACGCCGGTAGACCACGCCTGGCTGACCGTGCACCGCGCACGAATCCTTGCGGAAACCGGTCGGCTCGACGACGCGCGAGCCGAGGCGACCGAAGTTCAGGCACTCCGCCAGACGCACCCACACGACCCAACCGCCCTGGCGATAGCCAGCGCCGCTACAAACCTCATCTTCGATGTGAGCGATTGGAACAGCCAGGACCTGGCCGAAACGATCACGAGCCGAGATACACATGCCTCATGGTGGCGCACACAGGAAGTCGCATCCGGCCTGCAACACACCGCCGACGAATCGTTCGCGCGGTGGGCATCTCGACGAGGAAAATCCCGACAAGCCAGCGATGGCGCGTGGAACCATCTCCGTGCCGCATCCCTGATCGCAGGCTTCTCGGCCGACCACAACACCTGGCGGTACTCGTACGCACAACTTGCCAAGCGCACAGCCACGGTCAGTTCTGACCCTGGTGACGCAGGCGCCGCACTGTCCGCACTACGGACGTCTGGCGATGTCGATGCAATTAAGCAGGCCGTCCCCCACCTGCTCGACGTCGGACCAACCTCAGCGGTCAAGGACACCGCCGAATCCATTGACCTTGCCCGCTCGACCCGCACCACCCTCGACGCCAATCTCGAATTGATGATCCATTCCGCCGATGTACTCAGCGAAAACACCGCAGACCGCTGCATCGACTGGGCACTCGACACGCTCCCCGATCCAGGCTCCAAGACCGGATCAATCATCAACAGCTTCCACTCCATACTTCGTATACACAATCTGATCGCCGCCGTCGCGCCTGCCGCCTCGCCCCGCGCGATCGACGACGTCATATCAAAGGTCACCGCTGCACCCGAAATGGACGATCAAGCAATGGCACACGAGTTTGCCAAAATCTTGCGATCCATACCAGAAGACGCCTGGACGACCCAACAGCTCGACGCCCTTGCAAGCCGCGCAGCCAGTACAACTGACAACTTCGAGTTCACCGAAGCGGCAACAGAAATATTGGCGGCGCACGATACCGGCACACGCACCGAACTGATCGCCAAGATCGCCGCCGGTGATCTCAGTGCGCTCCACGCATACGGCGATGTTCGGGACCTCCCCTCCCCCACAGTCGAATGCCTAACCGCTGCCCTCGAAACACAAATCGCACAACAGATCGAAGACCTCACGAAGGGCCACAGCACGATAGCCACCACCAGCACCGCAGCCACACTGATCCTGCTCAATGCATGGCACCCCGACCACGCACGATGGGCCCGAGTAATTGAGTTACTACAACACTTCACGGTATTCACGCAGCACCTCAAGGACCCCCTACAGGCTCTCCGCCGGCACGCAGCCAACATCCCCCAAGAGACCGCACAGACCCTCATCCCGATCCTTCGAACTCTCATGGCAGAAGCCCGGCCGGAGCACTCATTCTTCGGCGGCACGGACATTCGCAGCGACGCCGCCGCCGCGCTCGGAGCGCTGGCCCCAGACTCATTGACGGACAAAGAATTATGGGCACTGCTGGCAGGTGACCCGGACAAACGTGCTTCGGCCGCGCTCGCCGTCGCCCAAAGAAACCCCGCCACAGCAATACATTCACTCACAGTCATGGCTCACGACACAGATCCATGGGTGCGGGCAGTAGTCGCCAATAGCCTGGCTCGCTGGATGGTGTCAGGGCAGAACGATGCGCCCGCGGATGCGTTACTGACCGACATCCTGGACGCTGATGCAGGCACACTCGTGGCGCGGATGGTATCGGTCGCTCTTCGCGAGACGCCGGTCAACGAAGCGACGCTCGGATTGGCAGAGAGGCTTGCATCGAGCCCTTCCGCAACCGTTCGAGCCGATGTACGTGCTGTACTTCGGCCACGACCGTAAACCGCGTGCCAATATGCAGGAGTGGGTTGGTTCTCGGTTCGACCCGCATCGCCCCGGTCACCGACATCGCCCAGCTTTTACGGGTACCCCGATGATTTTGCGCGCTTCAGAGCGCCCGGAGGAACGTGCAGCGCGCTCGATAGTCGAAGCAAATTCCGATCGTCGGCTGTCGCTATATGACGATGGCACCGAGCCATCGATGTCGACTACCTTTTACACGACAGGGCCGGTGTCCAGATCGGTGTCCTCGAAATCGGTCGTGTCGCTGAGGCTGGTCTGAGGTCCGGCGGCGCCGCGTTCAGAAAGCATGCTTTCACATTGTTTGAGGATGCAGCTCTGACGAGTTCGTGGTTCGCTCTCAACGAGCCGCCTACCCACATGAAGCGATTATGGCGAATTCTGAAGCCGATGATTGTCGAGATGCAAGTGAAAGGGATCGACCGTGTCACTCGATGGCAGCCTGACCGTTACGACCCGATCGCCCTGTCGCACAGACTGAGTGCACTCGGCGTCAGGCAGGTCTCGTCGGCATTCACCCCACCGGGAGCAGCACACGTCGTGTCGGTCGGTCTCGTTGTCGGCTCGATATCGCCCACCGACCCGAGTGAGGCGCTCACCCTGATCGAGCGTTGGCTCAGCGCAGACGAGCCCGACCAACGAGGTATTCGTGCCAAACTCTCGTCAACCGTGTTCTCCGAACGTCATGTGTTCCTGTGGATCGACCAGGACGGCGACAAGTCCGCGCACTACTTCGTTCCAGCACGATGAACCCCCGTCGAGGCCGCCTAACCTGCCCTCAGGCTTCACCGATCTGTGGCTGGCATCCGACTCTCACATGGGCTGGCATTGGAATGCCTCCACCTCGTGGACTCGGTTCAAACGGTGAAAGAAGCAGTAAAAGTATTGATTGGTTCTGCCTCGCGCACAAAATATGGCAGATACGGGCCGACGCTGACGTTCCTCGGTGCATGAATGGACCAGGTTTGTCCTATGTTGAGGAAAACTGGGCCCGCCCCAATACAGAGCCAAGTCGGGTCCACAGGTGCGACGGTCGTCGACGTAAGTCGACCGGTCGCCAGATAGCACCTTCGGCATTCAAGCTAAGTACGCTACCGAGAAGGGTAGCGACAGCCGCACGGACAACAGAAGAAACTGATCAGTCGGCGCTATCGCCGAACAACCCACAACTACAAGTTAGATTCAATCGCGGCTAGCGGCAATCACCGATCCAGCCTCAGGTGAGCACCATCGAAGCCAACAAGCCCAAACGCTGCCCAGTCGTAAAACCTAAACGCTCTGACTGAAGGGTCTACTACCGCAGTGTGCGACCCAAGTCCATCAGTAAGTGCTATGACATCGGATACGGTTGCCCTGCTCATCCAGGCGATGCTCTGTGAATATGATGACACAATGTCAAAATCTGAAATTACGCCATCGTTGCGATTAACTACTGTTCCCAAATTCTCATAGAACAATTTGGAGAAAACGAATCCAGACAAGTCCGCAATCGGCCAGACAGAGCCAAGCGCCATGCGCGCCCCGGAATAATAAGATGCCGTCTGAATACTGAGCATCTCATCCTGCATCGAGAAGTTCATTGCCAGACCAGATTCACAAGACCCAAAAAAAGCAAGGTCCGCAGAACATTGAATATCTAAAATCGATCGAACCTTGACTTCGCCCGAGTAAGTTATCAGTGCGGAATCAAGCGGATCTTCCCGTGCGATTGAGTGCCCGGTAAAGTGAAAAAGCCGATATTTTCCAATACCTTCAAGAACATTTCCGATCGTAGCATCCTCCGCAATGGTGGGTATTTTAGCGCCTATACTCTTCTCGACCACACCCTTTTCGTATCTAGACCAGTTCAATTCAGCACACCCCGGGACAGCACTCGCCTCAGCCAGGAACATGCCAGGTTCTACTCCCGGCGGTACACCTGAAAGGCTATTTCGCATTGCAACAGTGCGTGAAGGTGCGAGAGTCACCTGCTTTTCTCCGGAAATTAGCTTTTTGCCAAGACCGCCACAGGCCCATAAAGGGAATCCCTGATAGTAACCGCCCGACATCAATACCAACGAGCCACCGGTCTCTTCGGCGATCCAATCCGCGAGCGGAGTGCACAGCTTCTCAATCGATTCTGCAATGACGGCAGACCTAGCTCTACCGATATCTCCAGCCCGGAGCATTCCACCACTCATGAAGTTTGTGAAGTTCGGAACCAGCTTAGTGCCTGAAAGTTCTTTAAATTCAGCCCCCTTGTAGGAACCCTCCGTTCTCACGATCACGTAGGAAGCATGCGGGCTGTGAGTCACATGCACCCACGAAATTGAGTCCTCGATTTTTTCATACAGACTTGGATCTTCATTCCAAGAACGCGATGAATTAATGCCCCGCGAATACTCGAGTAGCCCAAACGCAGCTTCCCAATGCCGGAGTCGCGCAAGTTCGCACGCAGCAAACCTGAAGGTAATGGGATTCCTTGATAGAAAACCCGCCACATCCGCCTGGCTCCATTCCTTCCTGAACTTAACAACACATTGTGAAATCCTCGTCAGCATTTGAGGGTATTCGAAAGAAGCACTGGGGTCGTCAGCTAAGTCCCACTGGAGAATATCTGATGCATAAATAAAATAGTGTTCCCAGTCCAGCTTTTCCCAGAGGCGGTCCATTGCAGACCAAGGGAATACCGGGCGGCCGTCCACTTCGGATAACATGGACTTGAGGCGAAACAGCTTGAGCATGAGCGATGTATTACGCCTTGAGCTATCTTCGGTATATTTTTCCGCTTTTGCGATTCTTTCGCGAATTTGCCCAATGCGCGGCAGAGCTTTTAAGGTAATCGCCAGATTAGTCGGAACCCAATCTGGCGTTACCGGAAAACCAAGTACAGCTGGATTTGCCCTCAATGCGACAATGTAATCTATAGGTTTGAGTCCCGCCTGGGATGCTCTATATTCTACCGCACTGCTTGCAGCCGCATCGAGCGCGTTGCGTGACACCGCTAATTCATAACGAAACCAATATTCAAGCGTCTCAAGTACATTGTGGAAATATTTTGACTTGTATTCAGCAGATTCAAACGGGAACTTCTTGAACACTCTGTAAGCCCGGTCCAAGTCCTTCAAAATTTGCTTGTATGCTCCTGGCCAATCAGGCTCATTTGTATATGGCAGAGCTTTGCGTTTGACTAAAGCGACATTCAATTGGGCATAGGCGAAGTCGACGCTGTTTCTTTCCCTCATTCCAAGTGATTTTTGACATGCCTTAACAGACTCCGCCACTTCGTCGGCCGTGGGATTGTGCAGCTCAATAAGACATAGCGCTCCATTGGTCAGATCAATTGCGGCGGCTGTGCGGTCCCGAATTCTGCTACTCTCCTCAGCGATTTCGAAAAACCGACGGCTGGCGTCACGTCGACATTCGTCTCGACTTGGGGCCAGCATGCGAGCAATAGCATGAGCGAGTACACTGCGAACTTCTAATTCGTTACGTTTATTTCCATACTGCATGGCAACGCCATAGCATTCACCCAACAACCTGGCTACTTGGAACGCGGTTCCCACCGAGACTGACCCCTCGATAAGCGAACGAGCATGTTCCGTTTTGCGTTTTGCTGCCTGCAGTAAATCGCTTCCAGCAAGGTTCGAACTGTCTTTCAATTCGCTGCTAGCATTGAATTCAGATTCGATACCTTCGAGGAGTTCTTCCGTTGCGCTCAATTTCCCCCTTCTCGATAAATCAGACTTCCAGCAAAACTGAGGAAATCGGACGGCATGTAGCTTATCTACTAATATTCTGAGTCGGAAATGATACTCCGATTTTCGTACGGGCGCACCCCCGGGCAGTCTGGCCGCGCACCACTACATCGTTAATTAGCTGGCTACAATTCTAACCCTCGCATCAGACGATGGGATTCGAAACCCCCGAGTGCTGTGAGAACTACAAACCTGGGGAGCTCTGGTGCTTCCGCACTACCTTGCGTACCCCATCCAGAGAGGTATAGGTTCACCTAAAACGATTGCCGTCAGTGCATACTCCACGTCCTCACGTCGATCTTTCCAATCGTCCTCCCAAACAATCACCAAGGCAATTCCGGCATCAGCAGCCCGACTAGCTTTCGCTTCGTGTCTTCTCTTCACTGCTGGCTCGGCTTCGTCGTGCCAGTAAAGACCGTTAAACTCTATCCCGACTCGAAGTTCCGGGAGATAGATATCCAACTCCAACCGTCCTCCCAACTGGTCTCGTCCATTCTCGACAACTGCCAAATCGGGATGTGCAGTACGAAAGTAGGCGACAACCTCCTTCTCGGCTCGCGACCAATGAGGAAAGCAAAGCGGGCACCCAGTACCGCCGGACACAGTGCGGTAAGTGACGCGTGTTCGCCACTCGTGACCGCACGGACCAAGCCACCACACCTGCCTCGCCGATCCGAATGTCACATCCGATGCAGTCAGATCGCCGTTGCGCTCAGGGTGCCATTGCTCAGCAATCGCAGGGCACCGAGTGGCGAGGTCGGTTGTTCCGACGATCACCCTCCGACCTGAACAAAACGGGCAGCCGTGACCCTGAACACGATCTTTCACAGTCGAGACCCACTCGTGCCCTAGCTCGTCCCGCCACCAGACCCTCCGCTTGGATCCAGCCGAGACATCCCTTGCAGCAAGTTCGCCGTTCATGCTCGTATGCCAGTCGGCCGCTAAGCCCGCGTGCGTCGTTGCGAGGTCGTTCACTCCAGCCACCGGCCGCCTGCCGGAACAAAAGGGGCAACCCGAGCCTCGCGACGGGGCGACTGCATTATTCAGAATCTTGGCCGTAATACGGCCGCTTCGAGCCGCGATCGACGAGCGCCACTCGTGGCCGCACAATCCCAGCCACCACACCCGTTTATTTGTTCCGACGGTCACATCCGCGGGCCTGAGAGCTCCATTCTTCATCGGATGCCATTGAGCGGAGAGGTCGGGGCGCTGCGACACCAAGTCATTAAAACCACTAAGTGTCCTGTTTCCGACACAGTATGGACAGCCGGTACCTCTGACCCGCTCTCGGACCGCCGCATACCACTCGTGTCCGCAAGAACCTAACCACCACACCCTACGAGGCGTCCCGTCAACCACTGCCTCCGGCTTGAGGTCACCATTCTTGTTCGGATGCCACTGTTCGGCGAGGTCTGGGTGGCGGGACGCAAGGTCATTGAAGCCCGAAAGAACCGCCTTGCGCGAGCAGTAAGGACACCCCGAACCTTTACCCACGCGGTTGCTTACTGTCGCCGCCCACTCATGTTCACAGCTACCAAGCCACCACACTTTGCGCGATGAACCAATACTGACGTCGCCCGAACCAAGTGCACCGTTCTTCGTTGGGTGCCACTGTGACGCAAGATCCGGGCGTTCAGACACAAGAGATTGCCGGCTAGCAGGCAATGAAAAACCCCGTTTCGTAGGTACCAAGATTGGTTGATGAGACTGGTCGCATCGCCGGGGATGCATAATTATGACGGTGTCCAGATGCGGACCTAGCCACTTCGCGATCTAAAGGCCCCTGGACGACTGCGTGTCGCTCGCATGGCTCGACTGCTCAGCGGCATCCTCGTTTGGTGATTCCGTAGATGTAAAGGCTGCACGAACAAGAATAGCCTGCAGAGAAATCGGCAGCACGAGTTCGCCCGTCTCAAAGTCGACGTCCTTGACGGAGATCTCGACCCGGACCCTGCTGATGCGGTGCCCCGGCGCGCTGGTGGTAGAACAGGCAGCGCAACAGGGCCATTCGTGACAGCGACCACGATCATGAGCGCCAGTTGACGCGCGACCAGTTCTACTCAACTCTGACGGCAACATCGAACTGCGTCGGGGAAAGTCGGTCCAGGGCACCGCTTGTTGTGTCCACTCGACCCACGGGTGCGACACCCTAAGCCACGGTGTCGGACAAAACACTTAGTCTGTTTGAGTGCCAATCCTGTCTGACCTGCCGCTGGTCCAAGTCGTTCAGCTCGTTATCGTCGCTGCTGCCGCCGTTGTCGGGATCCCTACGGCGGTCAAGGTCTACTCTGAGCGGTCTCGGCTCGAATCCCGAGCAAAGACCACTCTCGAACTCCTGGACAAACTCGAGCCCGGCATGGTAGGCGAGGAGCAACTTCGGCGCAGCGCTCAGGTGGCCGTGCGGCGTCTGGCGTTCTTGATCGAATATCCGCGGACACTCCGCAGACGGGCTCCCATGATCGCTCTCGCCGTAGCGATCATGTGTGGCATTGTTGCTCAGACGCTGCTCGCCCACGACGTGAGTAGGACTGTTGTTTGGCTGCTGATTGCTGGCGAACTCGGAGCGGCCTACGTAGCCAACTTCTCAATGAGAAACACCGCAAAGGCCGACTTGCTGATAAACAGGCTGTTCATAGTGTTGAACGGTCCAACCGGACTCGACTATCCGCCGACCAAGTTCTTCCGACGGCAGCTCGTTCCGGGCGTCGGAGACGTTATGGACTTTGCGCAGTTTGCTCGGGACCGCATAGCAGATGAGAGCGGCGACGAGACCTTCCTGACGACCGTCGAAGCCGCCAATATCGGGCGTCTACAGGCTGAAGTCAAACTGCGGAGCATGTCACGGGAGATTCGGCGTCTGAAATGGAAGCACCGTTGGATGCGCTTCGCTGTAATTCCGGAGAAGAATGCTCAAATCCTCTACCGGCAAGCCAAGTTCGGTGTCATGTCGGTGATCTGGCTGAGGCAGGTGCGCCGCGCGATTGCGAAGGCGATTGCAGACGACCCATCTAAGACTGCCGAGCTTGACGTGATTTACGAGCGAGCGAGACGGCACTTCGGCCGAAGACCGCGCGGCGGAGACTTTCCAGACCTCGAAGATGAGGCGTTGGCAAAAATAGCCGACGAGATGGACGCGCTTGCAGCGACCTGACTGTGGTCAGACACGCAAAAGTCCCCGCACCAGCAGGTGCGGGAACAGAAGCTTAACCGGGCTACCGCGGCTGAATGGCCTTGGTCAGGCCGTCGGACGAAAGACAGCCGCACGGGTCAACCTCCGCCCATCCCACGTCGCAGAGGCTGGCAGGTCCCCGGTAGGAGACCTGCCACCTGAGGAACCTGCAGCGGGGGACTCGATCTGAACCGGCTCGATCGACTGCCGCAGAATGCCCACGGACACTGGCCGCACGCGATTGTGGGGGCTCAAAAAGATGAGTAAGTGATGACTGGAGCATCCACAGACGTCCATCAGCTACCCGGCGGTGCGAATCCGGCACACAACTCGCAGGTCAGCGGCATAGCAGCCGGAACCTGACTCCCGGTATTTGCGATTAAGAGTCAAGTCTCCGAAACGCCCTCCGGCGCTTGCGAACCCGCAGGTCACAGAGTTGTCCATTCTTGCCAAGCTTGCGGTCGCCTACACGTACCCGGACAACAAAAAGTGCCCCTGACCAGCGATTACGCTGTTCAGGGGCACTCGTTGTGCGCCATCAGGGATTCGAACCCCGGACCCGCTGATTAAGAGTCAGCTGCTCTAACCAACTGAGCTAATGGCGCCGATCCGCACCGCGTGTTCTCTGCGGTGCGGGAGAAACATTAACAGCAGATGCGGCCAGATGTGAAATCGGCTGGTCAAGGCACCTGTTGCGTCAGTTGAAGATCCTGCGAACCACGAGAACTGCTACCACTGCGCCGACTCCGAGCAGAGTGAACTTCACGGCCGGCTCGTTGAGCTTGGCCACCACCGTCTGCTTGGTGTTGGCGACGATGTTCTTGGGGCTGGCACGGACGCTCAGCTCGTCCAGCGTGCTGGCCAGCTGATTGCGAGCGGCCTCGATCTCGCGCTCGATTCGGTCGGTGTCCTTGGCCACGTGTCCTCCAACTTGTCTGCAAATAGTCTTGGTCGTACTCGAGCCTAGAGCACGGCGGTATTTCGATACTCTCGTGCGGTGACCGAATACAGCAAGCTCGAGCCGGGCGACACCGCTCCGGCGTTCACCCTGCCCGATGCCGACGGCAACGACGTCTCCCTCGCCGATTACGCCGGCAAGAAGGTGATCGTGTACTTCTACCCCGCCGCGAGCACCCCTGGCTGCACCAAGCAGGCCTGCGACTTCCGCGACAGCCTCGCCGAGCTCAACGGCGAAGGCCTCGAGGTCATCGGCATCTCCCCCGACAAGCCGGCCAAGCTCGCCAAGTTCCGCGACAAGGAGGAGCTGACATTCCCCCTGCTCTCCGACGAGGAGAAGACGACGTTGCAGGCCTGGGGTGCGTTCGGGGAGAAGAAGAACTACGGCAAGGTCTACGAGGGCGTCATCCGCTCCACGTTCCTCGTAGACGAGGCCGGCAAGATCGAGGTGGCGCAGTACAACGTGCGCGCCACCGGCCACGTCGCCAAACTGCGCCGCGACCTATCTGTCTGAACCGGCCAGCCGCTGCAGGAACAATGCTTCGGCGACGGCCATCTTCTCGATTTCCGTCGGGTCCACGCTCTCGTTCGGGGCGTGGATCCGGCATCGGGGCTCTTCGACGCCCATCAGCATGATCTCGGCGTCCGGCAACGCCTCCGCCAACGCGTTGCACAACGGAATGGACCCGCCCTGCCCCGCCGTCCCCATGGGACGTCCGAATGCCTCTTCCAAGGCACCTGACAACGCCGCGTACCCCGGGCCGTCTGTTCTGGCCAGGAACGGCGAACCGATCGCCTCACGCTCGACGGTGACACGCGCATTCCACGGCGTACGTGCCTCCAGATGCGCCACCAACGCGTCCTGCGCCTGCTGCGGATCCATCCCTGGCGGAACTCGCAAATTCAGCCGTGCCGAGGCTCGAGGGGAGATGGCAGCGGCCGAGCCCACGACGGGTGGGCAGTCGATTCCGAGAACGGTCAGAGCCGGGCGCGCCCATACCGCGTCGGCCACGGTGCCCGAACCCGCCAGTGCGACTCCGTCGAGCACCCCGGCGTCGGATCTGAACTGCTCGGCGTCGTACGGCACCCCATCCCAGGTCTGCGCGCCATCGAGACCGTCGACCGTGGTGTCACCGTGCTCGTTACGCAGTGTGGCCAGCACCTGGATCAGCGCGCCGAGCGCATCGGGTGCCGGTCCCCCGTACATTCCGGAATGCACCTCTCCGGCAAGCGTTTCCACGTGTACGACGACGTTGGCTATCCCACGCAGGGTGGTGGTGACCGTCGGCAGACCCACTGCAGTGTTGCCGGTGTCCCCGATCACCACGACATCGGCAGCGAACAACTCGGGCCGCTCGTCGACGAGTGCTTCGAGCCCGCCCGTGCCCATCTCTTCAGAACCCTCGCAGACGATGCGCACGCCGACGTCGAGCGACTCCCCCACCGCGCGCAGCGCCAGCAGATGCATCAAGACGTTGCCCTTGCAGTCGGCCGCGCCTCGGCCGTACCACCGACCGTCACGCTCGGTCAGCTCGAAAGGCTCACTGTCCCAATAGCTTCTGTCGCCGGGAGGCTGGACGTCGTAGTGCGAATACAACAGAACGGTCGGTGCTCCCGCCGGTGCCGGCCGCGAACCGACGACAGCCAGTGAGCCGTCGCTGGTCTCGATCAACTGCACGTCGGGAATTCCGGCGTCGACGAACGCCCGCTGCACCCACTGCGCTGCACCGACGCATTCCTCCACCGGGAACTGCCGAGGATCGTGCACAGATCGGAACCGGACCAGTTCTGCCAGCTCCGATTTCGCGCGAGACATCGACTTCGCGATCGCGGATCGAATGTCGGCGGGGCGTACATCGGTCGGCATGGTTCCTCCAAACGAGAAATGACAGACGGGCTCTCGCCAGTCTGTCATTTGCTCGCACCTACCGAAGCGACACGTCAGCCTCCAGCCAATTCCTGCGCGATCCACTCACCTGTGTGCTGCCAGTGCCGATCCCAGGCTTCCTGCTCGAGTTGCTCCTGGGATTTGCCCGGCTCGGGAACGACGGTGGGCACAGTCAATTGCGGCGGATCCACAGTCGCCGCAGCGGGCTTCGGGGTACCTGCAGGCGCAGCGCCCGGCGGTACCCAGGACGGCGAAGTCCACTGCTGAGGAGTCTCTTGCTGTGGAGTCCACTGCTGCGTCGTCCCAGTCGGCGTAGTCGTCGGCTCGACGGCCGAATCCGCCGTGGGCGGGAGCGTCTTGGGCAGGGCGTCGACCGGCAGTGCAGGCGCAATAGTCGTCGGATCGACGTATCGCGTTGCGCCGGCCAAATCGGTTCCGCCGTCGCGTCGGTCGGCGCTCTGTTCGGCGGTGCCATCCCCGTCACTCGGCAGCGTGGCCGCAACGGCGACACCTGCCGAGGCCACCCCGGCGAGCAGCACCGCAGCGAAGATCAGTTTGCGGCCGCCGGTCACTGAACTCGACCTGCCCGTTGCTGTCACCGGAGCCGTGAGCATCACCGAAGGGATCGTCTCCGGCCCTGCGGCCTCTTCGGACTCGTCGACTGCCTCCGTAACCACGAGGGCCTGATCCTCGACCGAAACCGATGCGAGCCAGGCCGCTCCGCAGGCGGCGACTCGATCTGCGGCACCCACTCGCACGACGGGCACACCGAGACCGAGGGAGAGAATGTCGATCAAGTCCCGGTTGCTCGATCTGTCTCCGAACAGCGCCACGGCCTGCGGTTTCTTGCCGGATTCGTCGACCACTTCCCATGCCAGGGGAATCGTGCTGCCGATTCGTTCGGGGGACATCGAGTCCAGGGCAGCATTCTTGGCGGGCGTGAGTGTGGCATCGGCTGCGTCGGCGAGAGAGATGGATACGCCGCGTTCGCCCATGTAATAGAGCAGCACCGTGCTCGCGTCGGCGAGGTCCTTCGTACGGGCCAACCAGGACAGGAACGACTGGGATGCCGAGACGAACACCGTCGACTCGTCGGTCACTGCCGTGGCGAGTTCGGCGCGCTCGGACTCGGACCGATGCACGACGGCGACGGCGTCGACCGACACGTTCAGCGTTGCTGCCTCGGCACGCATATCCGAGATCGCGCGCGGTAGAACGGCGGTCACGTCGGGGTCGAGCGAGGTGGTGGAGTGCGCGAGCACCTCCCCCGAGGTCGGCTCGAGCAGGACCGTCTGCATCGAGCCGGATTCGATCGCTGTACCGATTGTTGCCACTGCAGTCTCCCTGTGCTCGGGGTGAGGCTCCCGACCATGAACGTCGTCCCACGGACACGAACGACGGCCACCCTGCACGGAAATTGATTCAATGCCTATAACCATACCGGTTGCCCGTTTGGCTGGCTGATATTGAACTTGGGGATTGTCACAGCGAGACGGCCCGACAGCTGTCGACACACACAGCGGTCCCCCACAAGAACGACCGAATCCGGAGTGGGCGATGCGACCCGCACGACAGAAGTGGATACCGTGCACCCGCGACGGATAGCCTGACCGGGTGGAATCCTCTGCTCGTGCCCAGTCCTCGCGCCGTCTCGACGCCGCGCTCGAGTCGACGGCGCAGACTCAGGAGCTGATGCCGAGGCGCCGTCCCACGCAGGAACGCAGCCAACGCAAATTCGACGCGTTGCTTCAGGCGTCGCGTGAACTGCTCAGCGACGTGGGCTTCGAGTCGTTCACATGTGAAGAAGTCGCGTCGCGGGCGGAGCTACCGATCGGCACGCTGTACCAGTTCTTCGCCAACAAGTACGTCATCGTCTGCGAACTCAATCGTCAGGACCTCGTGGGAGTCCAACAGGAATTGGCAGAGTTCGACGGCGAGGTCCCGTCCCTGGACTGGGTGCGGTTCCTGAACAATTTCGTCGACCACATGGCCGGCATGTGGATGACGGACCCGTCGCGCCGCGAGGTATGGCTCGCGATGCAGTCGACACCGTCCACCCGCGCCACCGGGGTCATTCACGAGCGCGAGTTCGCCGATCAGGTCTCACGCATGCTCGGACCGTTGACGCCGCGCACACCGCGGCATCGTCGCAATCTGATGGCCCAGGTGTTGGTACACATCGTCTACTCGATGCTGAACTTCTCGGTGCAGGACGGCCAGAGCCACGAAGATGCCGTGGCCGAACTCAAGCGAATCATGATGGCGTATCTGCTCGTCGCGGAGAAGGAGAGCAGGCGCTCCGGTGGGTCGGTCAACACCGACGACGCCTGACCCGCTCGCTTCAGCCACACGAAAGGCCCGCCCGATCTCGTGGATCGGACGGGCCTTGTCGTCGTTCAGCGCGGAGTCACTCCTCCAGGATCGCCACCGCGGCGGCGATATCGCCGTCGTGCGTCAGCGACAGGTGAATCTTGACCGTCGGCAGAAACTCCTGTGCCATGCCGTGCAGCTTGATGGACGGTCGACCCCACGCATCGTTGACGACCTCGATCAACGGGTACGGATTGTCGCCGATCTGCGGCGGCCGCGCGAAACGTGATGTCGCCCAAGCTTTCAGAACTGCTTCCTTGGCTGCCCACCGTGCTGCGTAGTGCCGCGTCGGGTCGGAGCTCTTGGTCGCCGCGTGCCGACGTTCACCCGCGGTGAAGCTGTCGCGGATCATCGTCGTGCCGACCTTCTCCATCTGCTCGGCGAAGTCGGACACCGTCACCAGGTCGAAACCCACTCCCAGGATTGCCATCAGATGGCACCCGGCAGACCGGAGGAGTAGACGTCGTCCTCGCCGAGGCGAGCGGACTCGTTGAGCAACACGTTGGCCTCCAGTTCGCGTGACGCCTTGGCCGGCGTCCCGTCATGTCCCAGTCGTCGATCGTCGGGCCGTTCGTAGAGGGAGTCGCCACCCACCATCGCGGAGATCAGCCTGCGCTGACCGGCGATACGACGTTCGTTCGCCTTCGCGATGTACTCCGCACGCCGCTCGGCCGGAACGGCCTCGAGGAATGCCTGAGGGTGCACCAGCGCGATGAGTCCGGACACGTGCCCGAAGCCGAGCGAGGTGAGCAGACCCGCCTTCAGCGGAACCGAGTCACCGAAGCGCAGCGGCTCACGAGCCCACACCAAGTGCTCGAAACCGGTCATCTTGTCGTCGACGCAGTCGAGGCTGCGGTTCGGCGGGATGACGCCGTTGGCCAGCACCTGACACAGGCCGATGAGCTGCCAGGCAGCCGCTCCGCCCTTCGAGTGTCCGGTGAGGGACTTCTGCGAGACAACGAACAGCGGAGCGCCGTCCGAACGACCGATGGCCTTGGCCAGGCGGGTGTGCAGCTCGGCCTCGTTGGGGTCGTTGGCTGCAGTCGAGGTGTCGTGCTTGGAGATCACGGCCACGTCGTCTGCGCTGACGCCGAGTGCGTTGAGCGAGAGCGCAAGTGCCGAATCCCTGCCGCCGCGACCGGCGCTGAGTGCGCCGAGTCCCGGAGCCGGGATCGACGTGTGCACTCCGTCGCCGTACGACTGTGCGTAGGCCACCACTCCGAGGACGGGCAGGCCCATCTCGAGTGCCAGATCGCCGCGAGCGAGCAGAATCGTTCCGCCGCCGTGCGATTCGACGAATCCTCCGCGCCTGCGGTCGTTTGCCCGGGAGAAGCGTCGATCGCTGATTCCCTTGGCGGACATTGCTGCCGAGTCCGCGGTGGCCGACATGTCGCCGAAGCCGATGATCCCTTCGGTGCTCAGGTCGTCGAATCCGCCGGCGACCACGAGCTGCGCCTTGCCCAGCTTGATCTTGTCGACGCCCTCCTCGACCGAGACGGCCGCGGTTGCGCAGGCGGCGACGGGGTGAACCATCGCGCCGTAGCTACCGATGTACGACTGAACCACGTGTGCAGCAACGACGTTCGGCAGAGCCTCCTGCAGGATGTCGTTCGCACGAGCATCGCCGAGCAGGGTGTCGATGTACAGCGAGCGCATGGACTCCATGCCGCCCATGCCGGTGCCCTGAGTGTTGGCGACGAGCGTCGGGTGCACCCAGCGCATCAGTTCCGACGGGTTGAAGCCCGAGGAGATGAAGGCGTCGACCGTGGTGACGATGTTCCACAGGGCAACACGATCCACCGAACTCGCCATGTCGGGCGAGATGCCCCACTTGGTGGGATCGAATCCGGTCGGAATCTGACCACCCACGGTACGGGTGAGCTTCATCTTGCGCGGAACGCGAATCTCGGTGCCCGCCTTGCGAGTGACCTGCCAGTCGCTCGAGTCGGGAACCGGTGTGATCAGCGTGTGCTCGGGATCGGCAGCCGCGAACGACCGTGCGTCGATCTCGGTTCCGACGACGAACGTGAGGTCGTTGTCGAGGAAGATCGAGGTCATCAGCGGAGCGGTGTTAGCGACCATCGCGCCGTCGTCGCCGTACGTGCGGATACCGCACTTCTCGACCACGATGTCGTGGTACTTGTCGGCGATGTCCTCCTCGGGAACGAGGTCACCGGACTCGATGTCGTACCAACCCGGCTTGGGATCGTTCTCCCAGGCAATCAGGCCGGTGTTCCACGCGAGTTCGAGAACGCCTGCGGCAGAGAGCTGCTCGTCGACCTCCATCTCGAAGCGAGTACGCGCCGAACCGTAGGGTCCGAGCTCACCTGCACCGACGATGACGATCAGGTCCTTCGGGTCGACGTCGAGGGTCGGCCACGCCGGAGCGGTCGTAGGAGCGAGCCGCGGAGGTGCGGGCAGCGCGGCGATGACCGAACTGTCCACGGCCTCTTCGGTTTTCTCGGCCGCAGCAGCGGCCGCGGCGCGAGCAAGCTCGACGAGGTTGAGCTTGGTGTTGGCCAAGCCACCCGTCAGATCGGCGACGATGGGCTCCTGAGCAGCCTGACGACGTGCGTCGAAGGTGCACAGCCGCAGCAGCTCGGTCGCCATCTCCTCGGTCGACCAGGTACGGACACCTTCTGCTTCGACGGCCTCGACGATGGGATCGTTGCCGCCCATCAGGCCGGTTCCGCGAACCCACCCGATGTGAGCGTGTGCGATGGACACCCGCTCGGCCCAGTTCTTCTCCGAGCCCCACTTCGCGACGACTGCATCGAGTGCGGCCTTCGACTCACCGTAGGCACCGTCGCCACCGAACATTCCGCGGTTCGGCGATCCGGGTAGCACCACGTGCAGATGAGTGTCGATGTCGTTGTCGTAGCCGACCTTCGACAGTCCGGTGATCAGACGCTCGACCGACCAGAGCAGCACGCGCATTTCCATCTCGGCGCGAGCTCCGGCGTCGGACATCTCGCCCATGACCCGAGGTGCGGCGAACGGGAACAGCATCGTCGGAGTGGCGGCTGCCTTGACCAATGTCTTTGCGCCACCGGCAGTGTCGATGTAGTCGCTGCCGATCCACTCGATGAGGGCGTCGACGTCGGTGTACGACGCGATGTTGGCCGGAACCACCCACAGCGACGCTCCGTTGCGAGCATTGTCGCGGTAGAGCGAGCGGTAGAAGCCCAGGCGCTCGTCATCGAGCCGCGAGGTGGTGACGAAGACCGTCGCTCCCCCGGCCAACAACTGAGCGGTCACTGCCGCGGCGATGGATCCCTTGCTGCCGCCGGTGACGACTGCGACGTCGTCGGCCCACTGCCCCTTGTTCTCGGATGCGACCGCGATGTCCGCGATGCGTCCGAAGGTCTCGGCCAGCACGGTCCTGTTCTCGTAGTCGGCCTTGGCCTTCCACCACTGCGCCTGTGCTGCAACGGCATTGCCTGCACCGGCGAAGGACTCGACAGCGACATCACCTGCGGTACCGAGCCACAACCGAGCCAGATCCTCACGGGCAGTTGCCCACCGGTCGTCGATCAGCACGGCGCGCTTGGCGTCGAACGCGGGAGCGACGAGGCGAGGCCAGTCGGAGCCGAGCTCGGCCGAAACCAGCTCCACCAGAGCAGCATCGGGGTTCTCGGCCAGCAGCGCGTTGGGTGCGTCCGCCAGGCCGAGCTGTTCGAGCACCAACCGGGCTGCAGAGGCGAGAACGCCGTCGCGGCCGGTGATGTGCTCGGTGAACTCACCGAGCGCAGCGGCATCGACGGTTCCGCCGGCTCCACCGCCTGCCTGCGGCATGGACACTGCGATTCCGCGTCGAGCGGCAACCGAAGCAACCGCGGCGTCGATGACGTTGTCGACGGCAGTGCCGTCGGCGAGAGCGCCGTCGGCCAGGCCACCGAGTGCACCGCCGCGGACCGAGGCACCGTCACGGGTACCGAGAGCGACCTCGGCGGTGACGTGGTGCGCCCAGCCGTCGCCCAGTTCCCAGGTCTTCTTGACGCGGTCGGCGATCGAGGCCGGGCGTCGTCCCGAGGGGCCGAAGACCTTGCGGAGGTGATCGTTGATGGAGTCGCTGAGCACCGGACCGAAGGGCTTGTACGTACGAGCCAGCTTGTTCACCGTGCCCGAGAGCGCACCCATGTCGGCGTCGGCTGCGCCGTCGATGGCACCGAGCGAGAGCTCGGAGCCGAGGTCGACGAGCAGCTGGTTACGACGCGAGGAGACGCCGTCGCACAGGGCCTCGATGGTGTCGGCGGGGCCGATCTGATCGAGCTGCAGTTTGGTCCACAGTCCGATGAGGATCTTGGTCGCATCGGCGGCGACGAACGCGATGTCGTCGGGACGAGGTCCACCCGACGGTGCAGCGGCCGGAGCGGGTGCTGCAGTCGGAGCGGCCGCTGCTGCAGGAGCAGCGGTTTCGGGAGCGGGTGTTGCCTCGTCCTCGTCGGCCGGAGCCGGGTCGGTATCGGTGCCGTAGACGATCGCGGCTTCGCGCTCGAGGTTCAGTACCTCGACCGGGTGGCCGAAGCGGCCCGGCAGCTTGAGTGTCTGCGACGCGAGGTTGGCCACGGTCGGCGTTGCACCGAGCCCGATCTCGACGAAACGCTCGACGCCCATGCCGCCGTCGGACTCGTCTGCGAACAACAAGTCCTGAGTTTCGATCCACCGGACCGGGCTGGCGAACTGCCATGCCAGCAGCTCGGTCAGGATCACGCGGCACAGATCGCTCGGCCGTGCGGCCCACGAATCGAACTCCGCGAGAACGGTGTTCAGCGGCTCGGACGGTACGAGATCGGCGATTTCCTGAACGAAGGCCCGGTCGAGCGAGAACGGCTTGGGCACCAGGTTCGGGATGTACCGCCCCACCAGGATCGCCGGATCCAGCTGCTCGGGCAGCAGGGTCTGCAGGCGGTTGCGGAAGTCGTCGACTCCCCCGCGCAGCACGGTCGAGTGGAACGGCACGTCGATGCCCGGAACCATGATGTAGGCGGCCTTGCCGCCGAACTCTGCCCGGCGGATGGCGATCTTCTTCTCGAGTTCACCGAGGCCGGCAACGGTGCCTGCAATGGCGTACTGCGAGCCACGCAAGTTGAGGTTGACGATCTCGAGGAACTCACCGGACTCTTCTGCGACACCGGCGACGAAGCCCTGCACGTCCTCGTCGGCCAGGCCGATCTGGGACGGGCGGATGGCAGCCATGCGGTAGTCACTGCGGCCGTTCTCGTCACGGGGAACGAGTGCGTGCATGGCCGAGCCACGCTGGAAGACGACCTCGAGAACAGCCTCGAGCGGGAGCACACCGGCAACAGCGGCCAGAGCGTTGTACTCACCCACCGAGTGGCCTGCGAGAATCGAATTCTCCACGAACGCTCCGGATTCGCGCAGTTCGGCAACCTGTGCGACACCGAGAACGGCCATCGCAACCTGGGTGAACTGCGTCAGGTGCAGCACACCGTCGGGATGCTTGTGCGTGACCCCGCGGGCCTTGAGTGACGTCGGATTGTCGCGCACGACAGCGAGAATCGAGAAGCCGAGAGCGCTGCGCGTGTGCTTGTCGGCACGCTCCCAGATCTCACGCGCGGCCTTCGAGCGAGCGCGTGCGTCCAGTCCCATACCCGGGCGCTGGATGCCCTGGCCGGGGAACGCGTAGACGGTCTTCGGCGCGGCGGTGCGTGCGGTGGCGACCATGACCAGTTCGCCGCCGACTCGGCAGGACACCTCGACCAGTTCGGCACCCTGGTCGAATCCGGTGCGGTCGACGCGAACGTCGATCTCCGCTCCGGGACGGACCATCCCGAGGAAACGAGCAGTCCAGGCAGTCAGACGACGCGGAGGAGTCTTGGTGTCCTCGTGGTCGACTGCAGTGACGGTTTGCTGCGCCGCAGCCGAAAGCCACATGCCGTGCACGATCGGGCTACCGAGGCCGGCGAGCAACGCCGCGGCATCCGAGGTGTGAATCGGGTTGTGATCGCCCGAGACCTGTGCGAATGCGGCCATGTTGCGCGGGGCCACGATGGTGGCCTGGCGACGGCGACGGCGCGGGGTGTCCTTGGCATCGGCGCTCAGCGAACCGCCGGCGCGAGCCGGATCCACCAACTCGCCCTTGCCGGTGCGTCCACGAATGGCGAAGCGCTCCACCAGAGTTGCGACGGCCGGGGCGTCGAGCCCCTCACCGAGCATGGCACCGATTTCGACGGTGACCTCGACGACGCGACCGAGATCGGTGTCGAGCACCTCTCCTGCAGCGGCCTTGACCACGAGAATCGACGTGTCGGTGGGCAATTCACCGACGAGGTTGACGCTGTGATCGAGGTGCACCAGGTCGAGCATGCCCTCGATGACGTCGATGCCCTCGGCGTTTCTGGTCGCACCGAGGACGGCGAAGACGGCGGGCCAGCAGGCACCGACGAGAACGTCGGGAACGGCCTTGCCGCTGACGGTCAGTGTGTCGGGCAGTCCGGATCCGGTGACGCCGGCGTGGTCGGCGATCAGATCGGGGATCCACGCGATGTTCAGCCGCGCGACACCGTTCTTGACCGTCGGAAGCTCCTGTCCGGCAGCAACTCCGAGCAGCGCCGACATGGCCTGCTGAGCATCCTGTGCGGTGACGACGGGAGCGCCGCCGTCGATGGTGGAGGCGGGCACCGTCAGACGGATGCGTACTTCCTTGCCCGGGGCGAGCGGGACCAGCAGTTCGACGTGCTCGGAGTCGAGCACGGTCAAGGAGGAGCCGGTCTGTGGGTGCGAGGCGACCGTATCGGAGTCGACGGTCCAGTCGGCCGGATCTCCCAGGCGTGCAACGGGGTTCTGCGTCATGCGCGAGGCCCACGTGACGTCGGGAGCTGCCAGCACGATGCCCAGCAGTCCCGGTGCGATCTCGGCGTGGCGTCGGCTGGCGATGGCCGCCGGCTCGACACCCTCGGCGAGAAGCTGGTCCGCGGTGGCCTTCTCGAAGCGGTTCAGCAGTTCGCCCACCGGCTCGTCGACGCGAGTGATACCTGCGACGGCAACGGTTCCGGGGATGATGCAGACCTGATCGGCGGAGTAGCGAGCGTCGTGTGCCTGCCACAGCGAGTCACTGCGCCACCAACGGCGTACGTCACCGTCGACGACGGGAACGAAGTTGACCGGCTTGCCGGGCATGCGGCACAGCGAGGTGAAGAAGGTGATGTCGGCCGGGTGCAGAATCACGTCACCGGCGTCGGGGAACTGAGCGAGCAGCGACTTCAGTGCTGCGCGGGGACGTTCGAGTACCTCGGCGTCGGCGAACAGGGTGGGGATGGGGCCACGATCGACCGGGTGCAGACGTGCCTCGGCGCGCTGCAGCATTTCGAGGAAACGAGTGCGCCAGGTGACGTCGAGCCACACCGATTCACGGGCCTCGGTCACCGCATCGGTGAACTCGCCGCCACAGTCGAATTCGCTGCGTGAGTCCGTTCCGATGGCCAGATCCAGGTAGCGGCTCAGCCACTGCTGGTAGGTCATCTCGGCGACGTCGCCGAAGAACGGCTTGGCGGTGCCGTCGAGGGCGGCGATGATCTCGTCGCGGCGCTCGGCCACGGCGTCGGCGTTACCGGCGACCTCGTCGAGCAGCCGACCGCAACGTGATGCCGCATTGTCGATCTCGTGAATGTCGGCACCGAGCTGGCTGCGGCCCGAAGCCATTCCGCCGTTGGCGGTTCCGGCACCGACCCAGTCGGGAGTTCCCGGCGTGTCGACGAGAAGCTGCTTGACCTCGGGAGCCGTCGTGGCTTCCAGAGTGGCCATCGCAGCGGTACCGACGAGGATGCCGTCGAGAGGCATCTTCGGGTATCCGTGCACGGCAGACCAGGTTCCGGTGAGGTAGTCCGCGGCCCGCTCGGGTGTTCCGATACCGCCGCCGACGCAGATCACCAGGTTGGGGCGCGAGCGGAGCTCGGCATAGGTGGTCAGCAGCAGGTCGTCGAGGTCTTCCCACGAGTGGTGTCCGCCTGCGCGGCCACCCTCGATATGGACGTTGACCTGGTAGGACGGAACCTCGTTGGCGATGCGGATCACCGCGCGAATCTGCGCGACGGTTCCCGGCTTGAACGAGACGTAGCTGATGCCGGCCTCGGAGAGCTCTTCGATGAGAGCCACTGCCTCGTCCAGTTCGGGGATGCCTGCTGTGACGACGACGCCGTCGATGGCCGCGCCCGCTGCACGGGCACGCTGCACGATGCGGCGACCGCCGAGCTGCAGCTTCCACAGGTACGGGTCGAGGAAGAGCGAGTTGAACTGGATGGCTCGGCCGGGCTCGAGCAACGTGGAGAGCTCGGCGACGCGGTCGGTGAAGATGTCCTCGGTGACCTGTCCGCCACCGGCGAGCTCGGCCCAGTGGCCTGCGTTGGCTGCGGCCGCGACGATCTTCGCGTCGACCGTCGTCGGCGTCATGCCGGCGAGCAGGATCGGCGAACGTCCGGTCATCTTGGTGAAGGACGTCTCGACGACGACACGGCCGTCGGGCAGCGTCACGGGCTTGGGTGCGAATGCCGACCATGCCGGCTGCACCTCGGGTGCGGCTCCTGGAGTGAGCAGATTGCGGTGGCCGCCGCGTGAGGATGCCGCGATGATGCCGACGCCCTGTCCACGCAGCGCCGGGGTGGTCATGCGGGTGAGGAGGTCACCGGGTCCGAGGTCGAGGATCCAGTCCGCGCCGGCCTCGACGACACCGTCGATGGCGTCGACCCAGTCCACGGAATCGACGAGGATCTTCTGCGCCAGTTCGCGGGCCAGGGCGGCGTCGAGACCGCAACGCTGCGCCCAGGCGTCGACGAGCTCCACGGCGTCGTTCAATGCGGGGTGATGGAAGCCGATCTCGACCGGGAGCTGCTCGAAGACGGGTGCGAACACCGCGCCGCCGCGCTTCTTGGCATCGCGCTCACGTTCTTCCCGAGCCACGATCTGCTCGCACTTCTCCTGCACGCGAGCCAACTGAGCCGGCGGGCCGGACAGCACGACGCGGCGACGACCGTTGCGGATGGCCAGAGCAGCGGAGCGTTCGGGTGCTCCCGGTATCTCGAGCTCGTCGACGATCGCCTGCAGACGTTCGGGCTCGACGTTGCCGACCGAGACCATCGGCGCACGGTCACCGGCACCGATGATGCCGCGGCGACGTCCGACGAGTCCGGCAGCAGCACCGACCAACTGCGCGATGGCCAGGAAGTTGGCGTCCTGTGCGCCGTCCGCGGCGACGGACTCGGCGGCGATGAGGCCCTGCGAGTGTCCGACCACCTTGACCGGCGGGGTCTGGGCGGGGTCGAGGCCCTGCAGCTTCAGCGCGCGCAACGCGGCGACCTGAGTGAGGAAGACGCCCGGCAGAGACACCGCAGCCGAGGTCAGTGCCGCTTCGGAGGGCCCGTAGGAGCCGGCGGTGTCGTCGTCGGCGAGGTCCTGCTCGAGCATCCAACCGATCGGGTCGAAGCCGACCGAGCGGACGACCAGCAGCTCGTCGGACACGGGCGCGAGTACTGCTGCGGCCTCGTTGACGAGATCGGTCAGTTCGGGCTCGAGTGCGGAATCGCGCGCGAGCTCTTCGAGCGAACTCAGCCAGGGCGCACCCTGACCACCGAACGCCAGAGCGTACGGCTCGCCCGCGGCGAATCGATCTGCCAGAGTCCGAGAGCCGCCACTGCTTCTAGGGGCTTTGCCTGCGTTGCCTGTGCTTCGCGAGCCGCGTCCGTGTGATGGTGTGCTCTCGTTGATCGTCAAGGCTGAAGATTCCTCTCGTGGACGTCTCGGGGGGTCGAGGCGTTCGCTGTGATGACTGCCGTGGTGCGTCGTGGGCAACAGGGCAAAGCGTGAGCCTGTCTTCGTCGACAGGTCTCCTTCGCGCTGCTCCAGGTTGACACAAAATCATGAGGAAATCCTCAGGTTTGCTCGGACGTCCGAGTGCTACCAGCGAGTACATCCGCGCAAGCGCCTTTACTTTTTGTTTACCCAACTCGCGAGTAACCCGTATCGACCCTGGCGGGAGACTCGGCGGCGACGGCGAAACATGAGGAAACCCTCGCATTTTTCGTTATCTTTTTGTGATGTGATCTCGAGCACTCCGTCAGCGTCCGGTGACCTGTCGGTGGGGTCGTCTAGCTTTCTCCTACGAACCGCATCCGACAGGGCGGTCGACGAACTCCGGGGGGAATTCATGTATTCATCGGTTACGGACACTTGCACGACGGGCGAGCTCGAAGCAATGCTGTCGCACATCGAATTAATTGCCTCGCAATCGAATTCGCCGCACTGGACACCGGGGTGGTGCGGCGAATCCGAGGCGGCGCTACTCGACGCGATCTTCTCCGCGCGCGCTCCTTACGGAGGACCGACCAGTGGGGTGCGAGCGGTCATCGGACGGTGGCGGTCACACCGCGGCGATAACCGACTGGACGACTTGACAACCCTTGCAGAACTGACTTCGGATCCGGATCAGCTCGTGCAGATCCTGTCCAACCGTCAGCTCGTTCCAGGAAACAGCCGAACCAAGGCGGCGGCAGCCGCTGTGGCAGCGCAGACGCTGATCGCGTCGGGGTTGAGCTGTTCGGCCGATTTCGAGCAGCACACGAAGGAACATTTCGATGCGTTCCGCGCGATCCCTGGCCTCGGCGAGACCACCTGGGAGTGCATGCTCATGCATCTGGGCGTGCGCACCGACAAGGCGACCGCACATCTGACCGCGTTCGTTGCCGACGCTCTCGAACCACTCCATCGAGACCTGGCCGCCGACATCGCCGAGGAACGCTCCCCCGTGATTCTCGACGCCGTAGCGGACGCACTTCACGTCGATCTTGCCTCGCTCGAGCACGCGCTCTGGCGCTACCAGCACAAGCTGCGCAGACCGCCGCAGCGTCACTCCGAGGCTGCGCTCCGATCGGCGAGCTGACTCTGCAGAATTATCACCTCTGCGAGATCATCACCTCGACGCCATCGAGGATGCACTCCACACCGAAACGGTAGGCATGCACGGGGTCGCTGGCGGCGTCGTACGACGTCGCCGCGGCCGTCCCGATGCGGGACGACACCGGAAAACGCTCGCGCGTCATCACCCGCTCGATGACGGGTGCAGTAGCCGCCCACCACTGAGCGTCGGACATTCCCGACTGCTTCTTCACCCGATCGACCGCGGCCGAGGCCCTCGCGGTCCCCGAGACGTGAGTGAGAACCAGTGTCAACACCGAATCGATCTCGACGTCACCGAGCCCGGTACCGACGAGGGCGCGCAGCTCTGCCTCGTACTTGTCGTTGGTGTGCGGACCGAGCACCGGACGCGCACCGACGGCGTCGAGCAGCCACGAATGTCGTTGATAGAGCTCCCAATTGCGCTCGGCAACGAATCGCAACGCGGGCCGCCACCCTCCGGGAACCGATGCCGGCTCGTCGACGTGTGCATACAGATCTGCCAGGGACCGATCGATCATCAGATCCGTCAGCTCTTGACGCCCCGGAACGTGGGTGTACAGCGACATCGCACCGACCCCGAGATGCTCGGCCACATTACGCATCGACACGTACTCCAACCCGTTCGCATCGGCCATCTCGATGGCCGCGTCGACGATCGCGTCGACGCTCAGGCCGGTTCGGCTCGGTTTCGCGTCGACCCGCCACAGCAGTTCGAGGATGCGCGCCGGATCGAACGAGTTCTCCTTCTTCACCACCCGGCGAGCCTAATCGGACGTCGACGTGGCTCGAAGAACCGCGTCGCACGCACAGCAGCATCGGTTGTAGACTTCACCGGCACGCGCGAGTGGCGGAATTGGCAGACGCGCTGGATTTAGGTTCCAGTGTCTCAGGACGTGGGGGTTCAAGTCCCCCCTCGCGCACAACGGTCGTTCGACCCGGCTTTTCTCGAGACTCCAAGGTCTACAGGTTCCAACGTGTGAAGGTGGCTCGCATGTCCAGCGATCTCGATGACGACGCGATCTTCGCCGAAACTTCCGACGAACGACGCTCCCTCGCACGCACTTTCGACACCCTGACACCCGAACAGTGGGACACCCCATCGCTGTGCGACGCCTGGACGGTCCGCGACGTCGCCGCCCATCTCGTGGTGCCCTTGATCGTCCCGCTCTGGCAGTTCGGACTCGCCATGGTGCGCACTCGAGGGAACTTCGACCGGGCCAATCAGATGATGACCCAGCGAATCAAGCGCAAGCACGGCGACGAATTGCCCGCGCTCCTGACAGCTCACGCAGACAAGAAGTTCACCCCGCCGGGCCACGGTCCGCTGGCCCCTTTGTCCGACGTCATCGTGCACGGGCTCGATGTGTGCAGGCCGCTGGGAATCGAGCACCACGTTCCCGAGCATCGCATGGTTACGATGCTCGACTTCCTGGTGCCGGAAAGCGGTGCAGCACCGTTCAAAGGCCCCGATCTTCGACTGCAGTGGCGCGCAACCGATCTGGACTGGAGTCGCGGCGAGGGGCCCGTCGTCGAGGGATCGGCGGGCACCCTGGCATTGGTGCTGACGGGGCGCAGCAGCGCTCTCGCCGACATCACCGGCCCGGGTGCCGCGCAACTTGCCGAAGCACGGGCGAACCGTCGTCGGTCGTGAGTCGGACCTGGCTCGTCCATGGTGAGAATCACCGGCCGACCACCCGATGTGACTACCTTCGGTAGTAGTCGCTCCGGTACCGTCGAGTGGTGACCTCATCCCGCCCGAAGCGTCGACCCGCGCTCATTGCGCTGGTGATCGTGTCCGCGGCGGTGTGTCTCGGTCTCGGCTGGTGGCAGTGGGAACGCTTCGAGGCGGTCGGCGGTAACGGGCAGAACCTCGGCTACGCGTTCCAGTGGCCCTTGTTCGCGGCGTTCGTCGTCTACGCCTACCGCAAGTTCGTCCGCCTCGAAGACGAGGACCAGGACGAGCCCGACTCCGGGCAGCCCGACGGACCGACCGAGGTCCCTCTCGACCTGCTCCCCCAGCGCCGCGCGGCAGACCCCGACGTCGGCGATCTGGACGACCCCGAGGCCAGGCAACTTCTCGAGTACAACAGCTACCTCGCGGAGCTGAACGAATCCCGCGGGACCGACAGGAGCACCACGTGAGTTCGGCACCGGACAAGACCAAGGCGTCCACCAACAAGACTCGGAAGATCGCGTCGGCGCTGCTGCGCTATCGCGTGCTCGCCTACGTCACCGGTATCTGGTTGCTCGTCCTCGTGACCGAAATGGTCGCGAAGTACATTTTCAAGGTCGAGAATGTGCCCAACTGGATTGCGGTAGTGCACGGTTGGGTCTACCTCGTATACCTGATCCTGACGATCGACCTTGCTATCAAGGTGCGGTGGCCGGCCGGTCGGACCATCGGCACCCTGCTCGCCGGAACTGTTCCGTTCCTGTCGTTCTACGTCGAACACAAGCGCACCAAGCAGGTCAAGGCCGACTTCGGCGTCTGACGTCAGCAGGTGATCGGCTGTGCGTTCTCCGGATCCAGCGCGTTCTCCACCAGCCGCTGCGCCAGCGGATCGTACGAGATTCCTGTGTGCTCGACGACATTGCCGGGGCACACGTCCTGCAGCACCACGTTCGTATTTCCCGCTCCGGTGAGGAGCGACGCCGTGTACGGAACGACAACCTGGTCGTATCGGGTCACGATCGTCGTGTAATCGATTCCCGCGACTGTGTCACTGCCCTCGTTCAACCGCTCGAGCACGTCGTCCTGCACCGGCGGACCGGCGGTCGGATAGTTCGGCGGAGACAGCGCCACTATGCGCGAGACGGTGCGATCACCGCCGAGGAAGCGGGCGTAGTAGCGCGGCACCGTCCCGCCCTTCGAGTGACCCACGATTGACACCTTCTGCGCACCCGTCGCCGCGAGCACGGAATCGACGAACGTGGACAGCTCCGCGGCACTCTCGGGAATCGTTCCCAGCGCTCCCAACGCGGGCACCGGCCCGGTGTTGCCGTAGTCGAGTGCGAACACGCAGTATCCGGCGTCGACCAGGGCCGGTGACAGCGAGGACCAGTTCGCGTAGGAGTTCTCCAGGAACCCGTGTACCAAGATGACCGGTTCGGGATGTCGAGCGCTGGGAACGCACGAGTAATCGTTCGCGCCCGCCGGCGTCGCACCTGGATGAGCCACCGAGTAGACCAAGGCCTCGGCGAACGATCCCGCGACCGGCGCTGCCGAAGCGGGGATGCCCACCGAACACAGGGCAGCGGCCGCGAGCACGACCGTGGTTCTCGTCAACACTGCCCGCGCCGCCACGACTATCGCCCCGTCAACGCTTCGAGAGCAGGAACCAGCTTGCGCAGCGCGCGGCCGCGATGAGAGGCCGCGTCCTTCTCGTCCGGAGCCAACTGCGCGGCACTGCGACCGTCTCCCTCCGGCACGAAGATCGGATCGTATCCGAATCCGTTCTCCCCCAACGGCTCTCGCGCTACAACGCCGCGCCACTCACCTCGAACGACGGTCTCGGCTCCGCCCGGGACCACCAACGCACACGCCGATACGAAAGCCGCCCCGCGCCGTTCGTCGGGGGTGTCGCTCAGCTGCGCCAGCACGAGCGCCGTGTTGGCCTCGTCCTGCCCGTGAGTTCCGGACCAGCGCGCAGAGAGCACCCCGGGCATTCCGTTCAGTGCGTCGATTTCGATCCCGGAATCATCTGCGACGCAGGGCAATCCGGTTGCCGCCGCACCGTCGCGCGCTTTGGCCGCCGCGTTGTCCTCGAACGTCGCTCCGGTTTCGGGTGCCTCGGGAAACGGCGGCACCTCGTCGAGACCGACCAACTCGATACCCACGAGGCCGGCGGCGTCGAGTACCCGTCGCAGTTCTCGCAGCTTCTTGGCGTTACGACTGGCTACCAGCAGCTTGGTGTCAGGCACCGAACTTCTTCTTCGTTTCTGCGGTGGCAGGCTCGGGCAGATCCCCCGGGTACGGCAACGCCAGCGCCTCCCTCTGCACCTCGAACAGCTTGTCGATGCCGACGAACGCCGAGTCGAGGAGCTTGTCGAGGGTAGTGCGCGGGAAGGTCGCGCCTTCGCCGGTTCCCTGAATCTCGACCAGAGTGCCGGTATCGGTCGCGACGACGTTCATGTCGACCTCGGCTCGCGAATCCTCTTCGTACGGAAGGTCGAGACGCACCCGGCCGTCGACGACGCCGACACTGACCGCGGCGATCATGCACGAGATCGGCTGTGGGTCGGCCAGGCGTCCGGCTGCTCGTAGGTAGGTGACGGCGTCGCTGAGAGCCACGAACGCCCCGGTCACGGCAGCAGTACGGGTGCCGCCGTCGGCCTGCAACACGTCGCAGTCGAGGGCGATCGTGTTCTCGCCGATCGCTGCCAGATCGATGCACGCGCGCAGCGAGCGTCCGACCAGTCGGGAGATCTCCTGCGTGCGTCCGCCGACCTTGCCCTTGACGGACTCGCGTCCGTTACGCGTGTGGGTGGCAGCGGGAAGCATTGCGTACTCGGCGGTGAGCCAGCCCAGGCCGGATCCCTTCCGCCAGCGCGGTACGCCCTCCTCGACGCTGGCCGTGCACATCACCCTGGTGTTGCCGAATTCGACCAGCACCGACCCTGCCGGGTGAGTGGTGAATCCGCGGTTGATCTTGATGGTGCGGAGCTCGTCGTCCGCTCTGCCGTCTTCTCGTCTGGACACGCCTCGAAGCCTAGCGCGTCGTCATACGGTGAAGGCGTCCCCTGGCTCGACGGCATGCACCGGTCCGCTGAACTCTGCCTTCGCCTCGGCTATGACATCCTCGCGAGACGTCCAGGGCGGAATGTGGGTGAGCAGCAGCTCCCCCACTCCGGCTTCCCGAGCGATGCGACCGGCCTCGATACCGGACAGGTGGACGCCCTCGGGCCGATCCGGGCTGTCGGTCCACGACGCCTCGCAGAGAAAGACATCGGCACCCTGCGCCAGATCCTGCACCGCCTGGCACATACCGGTGTCGCCGCTGTACGCGAATGTCTTTCCGCCGCCGGTGGTGACCCGCATGCCGTACGACTCCGGCGGATGGAACACCTGCCGGGTCAGAATCGACAGCTGTCCGAATTCGATGGTCCGGCCGTCCACCCAGCGGCGTAGATCGATGGTGTCGGACATGTCGTCGATCTGACCGCCGCACTCGGCCGACGCCACTCCGAGCCGAAACGCAGTGTCCTTCGGTCCGTAGACGATCGCGCGCCCTTCCGGCGGGTTCGGATGGTAGCGACGCCACACGAGCAGACCGGGAACGTCGAGGCAGTGATCGGCGTGCAGATGCGAAAGCAGAACGCTCACGTCACCCGGATCGACATAACGCTGCAACGCCCCGAGGACGCCGGGCCCGAAGTCGAGAACGACCGGCGCGGTCTCCTCTTCTTCCAGGAGGTAACCCGACGCGGGTGAATCGGGTCCGGACACACTGCCCGAACATCCCAGGACGGTAATTCGCATGTAAGCCATGCTGCCACGCCGAGCGCGTCACTCGAAACGTTCGGGCAGTATTGACCGCGCGAGTCGGCGAATTTCACGCCCGAACACAGCTGTGCTCGCGGTTACCTACCGCCTACGGAGTGGGACGATCGAGTGCTCTGGCGCGCGCTCTGTCGGCCCGAGCGTCGGCGGACAGCAGTCGAGCCGCGACGACCCCACCCACCGCGCCGAACAGATGACCCTGCCAGGAGATGCTCGGATCGCTCGGCAGCACGCCCCACAGCGCGCTGCCGTACAGCACGAACACCACGACCCCGATCGCGAGCTGGCCGAGTTGGCGGGTGAAGAATCCACGAACGAGCAGGTACGTGATGAAGCCGAAGATCAGAATCGACGCGCCGATCGTGTTGCTGTAGGTGCCGGCCGTGAGCCAGGTACCTACGCCGCCGATCACCCAGACGATCCCGGTGGCAGCCAGACCACGCGCGATGCCCGAGAGCAACACCAGGAATCCGAGCACGATCAGGGGAACCGTGTTGGCGATCAGGTGCTGCCAGTCGTCGTGCAGCACGGGCGCGAACAGGATGCCCCACAAGCCGTCGGCGGAACGAGGCTCGATACCGTTCTGCTCGAGCCGTGATCCGCTCGCGACGTCGATGATCTCGATGATCCACAGCAGCGCCACGAATCCTCCGACGAAGACGGCTGCCTGCATCCACGCGGGCCGCTCTCGCTCACCGGGAAGCTTGCCGGTCTCACTCATGATCGCCTCCAACCTCGGTCTCTCCACGGTACCGGTAGCGGCTACCTGCCGGTCAGAGACGCGATGCCGTGAATGCGGAGGGGAAGATCTGGCGATAGGTGGGGATGCCGGCCACCGACGTGGCGTCGAGCAGGGCCCGGACGATGGCTCGCTCGACGACGATCGCCGCCGCTTCGGTGACCGCGGCCAGTACCGGTAGTTCCGGGGAGAATGCTGCGGGCACAGAGGACTCGGCGGTGACGGCCCTGGTGCCCGTGGACACGGCGAAGACGGTGTCGCCGTCGAGTGGCGAGTGCGCAGGTCTGATGGCCCGCGCGAGTCCGTCGTGACCCGCGACGGCTATTCGCTTGCACGACGCCGACGACAGCGGCGCATCCGTCGCAACCACGCCGATCGTGGTGTTCAGAGCAGTGGCCTTGGGTTCGAGCGCCGCCGCGGCCCGCACCTCGTCGACGTCGGGATTGCGCATGCCGAATTCCGCAGGCCCCAGTGTGCCGGTGCCCCACAACAACCCGGTGCGCGGATCGAACACCGCGCCCACGGGGTTGACGACCATCAGCGCCGAGACCGTCACTCCGTCGGCCGGACCGCCCTCGATCACCGTGCTCGCGGTGCCCACCCCACCTTTGAGCACGCCGGCGCGAGCACCGACTCCTGCCCCGACCGATCCCGTCGCGAACTCGGTCGCCGCCGTGGCCGCAGCACGGTAGCCGAACTCCGCGGTGGGGCGCGCGGCCCAGTCGCCGACCGGAAGGTCGAAGATCACCGCAGCCGGCACGATCGGCACGACGTGAGCCGGACTGCCCATCGGGATGCCTTGTTCGTGTTCTTCGAGCCACCGCATGACGCCGTCGGCGGCCGCAAGCCCGTACGCACTGCCCGCGGTCAACAGGATGGCGTCGACCTGCTGAACGGAATGGCTCGGATCGAGCAGATCGGTCTCGCGTGTTCCCGGTCCGCCGCCCCGGACGTCGACGGCCGCCGTCGCCCCACCGAGGAAGCGCACCACAGTGCAGCCGGTGGCCGAACCGGACCCCATCGCGGCGTCGTCGTCGAGTTCGTGATGGTGGCCGACCATCAGACCTGCCACATCGGTCAAGCAGTCCCGGGGGCCGGGTTTCGAGAAGGCTGCGGTCACGTCGGCACCCTAGGGAACGAGGACCTGGACGAGGGAATCCTGCATCCAGGTCAACCAGTGGTACACGTCCAGATGGGGAGCACGAGGATCGCCCTCGTCGAGTACGTCAGGAGTGTCCGCGCTGATACCCAGTGTGGTCCCGAGCGCCAGTCTCACGTCGTTGAGACCCGTCAACCACGCGTCGGCCTGTTCCTGGGTGAGCACGATCTTTCCGCCGGAATCGGGCAGGGTCGCGAGGATCACTGCCCCGGCAGCCAACTTCTCGTCGATGATCTCGGGCTCGTGCAACCCGCGGAGGGCACCGTTCAGATCGGCCGGATCCTGATCGTCGTGTTCGGGATCGGCGCGGTGGAAGTCCGGCAGCAGCCGGGCCAGCGCTGCATCGTCCGGCGGGCTGTTGTGGCCGGTACGCAGCCCGGTCAGCGCGGCGAGCTCGTCGGTGGGTGCCGCGGCGGAACGATCACGTAGCAGGCCGAGAACGGATGCGACCAGGGACTTGAGCACCGCCGCCTCACGAGCGTCGATCTCGGACTTGATCTTGACCCCGGACAACGAATTTCGTCTCGTCCACGTGCGCACTGTCGGTGATGTCCTTCTCTGACGTAGAGGTGGCGAACTGCTGACTACTTGTCCTGTTGCATGGTGGCCCACAGGCCCGCCGCGTGCAGCCTTTTGACGTCGTTCTCCATCGCATCGCGCTCGCCGCTCGACACGACCGCCTTGCCCTCGGAGTGCACCTGCATCATCAACTCGGTGGCCTTGGCCTTGCTGTAGCCGAAGAGCTTCTGGAACACGTAGGTGACGTAGTGCATCAAGTTGACCGGGTCGTCCCACACGATGGTCACCCACGGAGTGTCGTGCGCTTCGTCGGCAGCAACGGCCTCGGTTTCGGCCGGCACCGCCTGCGGCGACGCCGCCGCGACTTCGAGTGCCGAGAAGCCGTCCACGGGCAGAAGCGATCCATCCACCGTCAACCAAGGCATGGCAACAGGGTACGGCGTGTCGGGCCGACCCCACACGTTCGCCCCTGCGCTCGTAGTGTGATCGAGGTGAGCAATGACGCGACCACCGATCACACGCTTTCCAGCGACGGAGCCAGCACTGCACTGCTGACCGACCAGTACGAGTACACGATGCTGTCCGCGGCCCTGGCCAGCGGCTATGCAGACAGACCGTGCAGTTTCGAGGTCTTCGCCCGCAGGCTTCCCGGCGGCCGCCGATACGGCGTCGTGGCCGGCACCGAGCGCATTCTCGACGCCGTCGATCGCTTCCGATTCGGCCCGGACGAGCTGCGTGTCGTGTCGAAGTTTCTCGACGCCGACACCGTCGAGTGGCTGCGCAACTACCGCTTCACCGGCGACATCGACGGCTACCGCGAGGGCGAGCTGTACTTTCCCGGCTCCCCCGTCCTGACGGTCCGCGGCACGTTCGCCGAGTGCGTGGTCCTGGAAACCGTGGTGCTGTCGATTCTCAATCACGACAGCGCAATCGCCTCTGCGGCAGCGCGCATGGTCGCCTCCGCCGAGGCCAGGCCGATCATCGAAATGGGATCGCGGCGCACCCACGAGGAGGCGGCGGTCGCGGCATCGCGCGCGGCCTACTTGGCCGGCTTCACCGCGACCTCCAACCTCGAAGCAGTCCGACGCCACGGCGTCCCCGGAGCAGGCACGTCGGCCCACTCGTTCACGCTGCTGCACACCACCGCCGACGGCCCCGACGAGAAGGCCGCTTTTGCCGCTCAGGTCCGAGCGCTCGGGGTGGGAACGACACTGCTGGTCGATACCTACGACATCAAGCAGGGCGTGGCCAACGCCATCGAGGTGGCCGGTCCGGAGCTCGGCGGTGTCCGCATCGACTCCGGCGACCTCGGAGTCCTCGCCCGTCAGGTCCGCGCCCAATTGAACGCTCTCGGTGCGCCGAACACGCGGATCGTCGTCTCCGGAGACCTCGACGAGTACGCGATCGCCGCGCTGCGTGCCGAACCCGTCGATTCGTACGGCGTCGGCACGTCGCTGGTCACCGGTTCGGGCGCGCCGACGGCAGGAATGGTCTACAAGCTGGTCACCGTCGACGGCATTCCCGTCGCCAAGCGCAGCAGTCACAAGGAATCGCGCGGGGGTACCAAGGCAGCGCTGCGGACCGCGCGTGGGACCGGTACGGCAGTCGAGGAAATAGTGCACCCGTTCGACGCTGCCCCGACGGTCGAGGACGGTCTGACGGTGGAGACGTTGACCACGCCGCTGATGCGTGGCGGCCGGCGCGTCGCCGATCTACCGACTCTCGCCGAGGGCCGGGACCTCCTCGCGCGACGCCTGGTCAGCCTGCCGTGGGAGGGGCTCGCCCTGTCCCAGGGCGAACCGGCGATACCGACCCGGTTCGCCCTGGGCTAGGGGCGGTGTCGGTGCCGAACCCGGTGGGCGATCGGCAGTAGTCTGCTTCGGTGCCGTCGAAGACCGAGTTGCCCACCGTTCCCGCTCTCCTGCAGGTTGCGGTGCACTCGCTCGGTGGCAAGGAACGCAGCAATCAGCTGACGATGGCCTCTGCCGTGGCGCATTCGATCGACACCGGTGAACATCTCGCGGTGCAGGCGGGCACGGGCACCGGCAAGTCCCTCGCGTATCTCGTGCCCAGCATCAGGCATGCGGTCGAATCGGGGAAGACCGTCATCGTCTCGACGGCCACGATCGCGCTGCAGCGACAGTTGGTCGACCGCGACCTTCCACGTCTGTCCGACGCACTGACCGAAGCTGTGGGTCGGCGTCCGAAGTTCGCGATCCTCAAGGGCCGCAACAATTATCTGTGCATGAACAAGATTCACACCGGTGCCGCACAGGAGGCACCGGACGCGGAGTTGTTCGACCCGTTCGCCGTCTCGCGGATGGGCCGCGAAGTGGTCCGGCTGACCAAGTGGTCCTCGGAGACCGAAACGGGAGATCGCGACGACGTGGTGCCCGGCGTGAGCGACCAGGCGTGGCGTCAGGTCAGCGTCACCGCTCGCGAGTGCCTCGGAAAATCGCGGTGCCCCGTCGGCGAGGACTGCTTCGCCGAGCGCGCCCGCACCGAGGCCGCACAGGTCGACGTGGTCGTGACCAACCACGCGCTGCTCGCCATCGACGCGATCACCGGAATTCAGATCCTGCCCGAGCACGACGTCGTGGTCGTCGACGAGGCCCACGAATTGGTCGACCGAGTGACCGGCGTTGCCACTGAAGAGCTTTCGGCCGCCACCGTCACCGCGGCCGCACGCCGTAGCGCCAAGCTCATCGAGGAAGAGACCGTCGATCAGCTCGAAGGAGCTGCCGAGAACTGGGCCGCGATTCTGGACGAACTACCGCCCGGTCGATGGCAGTCCCTTCCCGACGGCGTCGGACCGGCCCTGGCGTCCGTCCGCGACGCCGCCTGGGCCGTGCGCACCGCGATCGGCCCGAACAAACAGGGCATGGCGGGCAGCGATCCCGAGGCCGCCGCGGCCCGCAGCGCAGCACTCGTGGCAGTCGACGAGGTGCACGACAGCGCCGTACGAGTGCTCACTGCCTTCGACGAGCCCGACCCGGCCAAGCGCAAGGACGTCGTCTGGCACGCCGTCGACGATTTCCGAGGAAACGTCAAACGCACCGTTCGCATTGCTCCGCTCTCGGTGGGCGGGCTGCTACGGGCGCGGTTGTTCGCCGAATCCACCGTGGTGCTGACCTCCGCGACGCTCACCGTCGGCGGATCCTTCGACGGCCTGGCCGTCAATTGGGGCCTGCCCGCAGAGAAACCCTCCCGCAGTGACACCGCCATGGCGTCGGGAGTGGAACCACCCTCGGACAACGGATCCATTCGCTGGAATTCGTTGGACGTGGGCTCGCCGTTCGATCACGCTCGCGCCGGCATCATGTACATCGCCAAACATCTGTCTCCGCCCGGACGCGACGGCCTGTCCAAGTCCTCGCTCGACGAGATCGAATCGCTCGTCGAGGCAGCCGGTGGTCGGACGCTCGGTCTGTTCTCGTCGATGCGCGCCGCCAAGGCCGCGGCAGAGGAGATGCGCGAACGACTCGACACCCCGATCCTGTGTCAGGGCGACGATTCCACCGGCGCACTGGTGCAGAAGTTCGCCGACGACGAGGCCACCTCACTGTTCGGGACGCTGTCGCTGTGGCAGGGCGTCGACGTGCCCGGTCCGTCGCTGAGCCTGGTGATCCTGGATCGAATTCCGTTCCCCCGGCCCGACGACCCACTACTGGTGGCTCGGCAGCAGGCCGTCGAATCACGTGGCGGCAACGGCTTTCTCGCCGTCGCCGCCAACCACGCGGCCCTGCTACTGGCGCAGGGCGTCGGTCGACTGCTCCGTAGCGTCGACGACAAAGGTGTTGTCGCCGTGCTCGATTCGCGCCTGGCGACCGCCCGGTACGGCGGCTATCTGCGCGCGTCCTTACCGCCGTTCTGGGAGACCTCCGACCCGGAGGTGGTCCGCAAGGCCCTCACCCGCCTGGCCGGAAAGTAGCTGCTCCCTACGGCGTCGACACCAGACCGAGCTCGGCATCGGAGGCAAGCCCGTGGTGCCGCGGCAACACCCGCACCGTGTAGCCCACCGCTCCACTGTGCGGCAGTCGCGTCTCGCCCGCGTACACGTGCTCGCCGCCCTCGCTGCCCACGTGCGACATCTCGGTGGTGTGGGTATCGCTGAGGTCCTCACCCTCGTCGACGCGCCCCACCACGGCCTGCACCACGACGGCACCCGGTTCCATACCGCCGAGATCGACGATGGCGCGCAGCGACAGTTCGGCACCGATGACGGGGGTGTCCGGCAATCCCTCGCTGTCGACTCGGGTGACTTTCACGTTGCGCCACGCCTGCTCGACGCGGCCGCGATACGACGCGACGTCCTTCGCGCCGTGGTAGCCATCGGCCGACACAGCGCGTGCGGAGTGCGCAGCGGGCGCGTAGTAGCCGAGCGTGTAGTCCTGAACCATGCGCGATGCCAACACTTTCGGTCCCAGCTGTTCCAGTGTGTGCCGCACCATCTCGATCCAGCGAGCCGGCACTCCGTCTTCCCCGCGATCGTAGAATTTCGGCAGCACCGCCTGCTCGAGCAATTCGTAGAGGGCAGCGGCTTCCAGATCGTCGCGGCGATTGTCGTCGGTGATGCCGTCGGCCGTCGGGATCGCCCACCCGTTTTCGCCGTCGTACATCTCGTCCCACCATCCGTCGCGAATCGACAGGTTGAGGCCGCCGTTGAGCGCCGACTTCATTCCGGACGTACCGCAGGCCTCGAGGGGTCGCAGCGGATTGTTCAGCCACACATCGCATCCCCAGTACAGAAAGCGCGCCATGGACATGTCGTAGTCGGGTAGGAACACGATGCGGTGTCGCACATCGGCCTCGTCGGCGAACTTGACGATCTGCTGAATGAGCGCCTTTCCTCCGTCGTCGGCCGGGTGCGATTTTCCGGCTACCACCAGCTGAACCGGGCGGACGGGATCGAGCAACATCGCCCGCAATCGCTCGGGTTCGCGCAGCATGAGCGTCAGACGCTTGTACGTCGGTACGCGTCGAGCAAAGCCGACGGTCAACACGTTGGGGTCGAAAACATTTGCAGTCCAGCTTATCTCGGCCTCGGTCGACCCTCGCTCGAGAGCCGAACGGCGCACCCTTCGGCGCACCTCGTCCACCAACTGTGCGCGCAACGCGTTTCGAGTGGACCACACCTGCTCCGAGGACAACGGCCCGTCGGCCTCCCCCTCGGCCCATTCCCGCGCCGCCCACGTCGGCGCGTGGACACCGTTCGTCACCGATCCGATCGGCACCTCCGACGCGTCGAATCCTTGCCACAGGCCGTTGAACATCTCGCGGCTGACGATCCCGTGCAGCTTCGACACTCCGTTGGCGCGCTGGCCCAAGCGAAGACCCATGTGCGCCATGTTGAACACCGACGGATCACTCTCGCCGCCCAGCGCCAGAATTCGGCTCATCGGCAATCCCGGCAACAAGGCCGAGTCCGGTGCACCGTCGCTACCGCCGAAATAGTGCCGCACCAGATCGGCGGGGAACCTGTCGATGCCGGCAGGCACCGGGGTGTGGGTGGTGAACACCGTGCCCGCCCGGACGGCGGCCAACGCCGAATCGAAGTCCAACCCGCTACCGGTGACGAGTTCACGGATGCGTTCGACCCCGAGGAAGCCGGCGTGGCCCTCGTTCATGTGGAACACCTCGGGATCGGGCAGTCCGTGCGCGCGCGTGTAGGCCCTGATCGCGCGTACTCCGCCGATTCCGGCGAGGATCTCCTGCTTGATGCGGTGGTCCTGATCGCCGCCGTACAGGCGGTCGGTGACTCCTCTGAGCTCGGGATCGTTGTCGGCGATGTCGGAGTCGAGCAGCAGCAGCGGAACGCGTCCCACCTGAGCGATCCACACGCGGGCCCGCAGCACGCGCGACCCCGGCATCGACACGTGTATCAACACCGGTGAGTCGTTGTCGTCGGTGAGCAGTCGTAGCGGCAGACCGTGCGGGTCCAGGGACGGGTAACGCTCGGCCTGCCAGCCGTCGGCCGTCAGCGATTGCCGGAAGTACCCCGAGCGGTAGAGCAGTCCGACGCCGATCAGCGGTAGACCGAGATCCGACGCCGCCTTGAGGTGGTCGCCGGCCAGAATGCCGAGCCCACCCGAGTAGTTCGGCAGCACCTCGGTGACCCCGAACTCCATCGAGAAATAACCGATGCCCGACGGCAGAGCTCTCCCGTCGGCGAGCTCGTTCTGGTACCAGAGGGGTCGGGCGAGGTAGTCGTGTAGATCCGCCTCGGCGGCGTCCAGTTCGGCCAGGAACGATGCGTCTTCGGCGAGTTCTTCGAGCCGGCCGGGTGCGACGGCACCGAGCACAGCCACCGGATCGCGTTCGAGTTCGGTCCACAGCAGCGGATCGATGTGCTCGAAAAGATCCTGCGTGGCCGAATGCCACGACCACCTGAGGTTTGTCGACAGCTCGGCGAGGGCATTCAGACGGGCGGGAAGGTGGGCTCGGACGGTGAATCGACGCAAGGCTTTCACAGAGCCGAACCCTACCCACGGATACCTGTGTCGATGGGGCGCTCGGCGAAAATTTCCTCGTGCGCCCGTCGCGGTCAGTATGCGTCGGCGCACGCGCCATCTGCGCTGCTGCACTACGGTTGACGAGTAGAAGCACACCAAATATCGGTTCGATCAGAGGTTGCGCCCGCGCAGCCATACCTCTAACGAAGAATGGAGTGTGAAGTGACAGGTCGACTTGGTATCGACAATGTCCTTCCAGATACGACGACCGGGAAATACCCCGCGAAAGCGGTGGTGGGCGAGACGTTTCCAGTTTCCGCCGACGTCTGGCGCGAGGGTCACGACGCAGTGGCCGCGACGCTGTCGGTGCGTGGACCGGGAGGCAAGCTCGAACGTATCCCGATGACGCCCGGCCACGAGCCGGACACGTTCGACGCGGTGTTCGTCCCATCCCGGCCCGGCTACTGGATCTGCCGTATCGAGGCGTGGAGCGACCCGATCAGCACCTGGCGTCACGCCGTCGAAGCGAAGCTCGGAGTGGGCCAGAGCGCCCACGAACTCGCCAACGACCTCGAGATCGGGGCGCGCCTGTTCCTCCGCGCTGCCACCGGCGTTCCTGCGGAGAGCAGGCAGTTGCTTGCCGACGTCGCCGCCGGCCTGCGCGACACCGACCGTCCGCTGCCGGCGCGAGTGTCCTCGGCGTTCGCATCGTCGGTCACCGAGCTGCTGTTCGAGCACCCGCTCCGCGAGCTGGTGACCAGATCGCGGGCAGTGAACGTGTGGGTCGACCGAAACCTGGCCCTCAACGGTGCCTGGTACGAGTTCTTCCCGCGCTCCACCGGCGGGTGGAACGAGGACGGATCACCGCGGCACGGCACGTTCGCGACATCCATCGAGCAGTTGCCGCGCATTGCGCGCATGGGCTTCGACATCGTCTACCTGCCTCCGATCCACCCGATCGGCACGATCAACCGCAAGGGCCCGAACAACACGTTGACTCCGGGCCCCGAGGACGTCGGTTCGCCGTGGGCGATCGGATCCAAGGACGGCGGGCACGACGCGATCCATCCCGAGCTGGGAACCGAGGACGACTTCCGTGCGTTCGTCGACGCCTCGCGAGAACTTGGCCTCGAAGTGGCGCTCGATCTGGCCCTGCAGGCCGCTCCGGATCATCCATGGGCTGCAACACATTCCGAGTGGTTCACCGTGTTGCCGGACGGCACGATCGCCTACGCCGAGAATCCGCCGAAAAAGTACCAGGACATCTACCCGATCAACTTCGACAACGACCGTCGTGGGATCTACGAGGAAGTGCTACGCGTGGTCCGATACTGGATCTCGTTGGGCGTCAAGATCTTCCGAGTCGACAATCCACACACCAAGCCACCGGACTTCTGGGAGTGGCTCATCGCCGAGGTCAAGAAGACCGATCCGGACGTGCTGTTCCTGGCCGAGGCGTTCACCCGACCGGTGCGCATGTACGGTCTCGCGCAACGCGGGTTCACTCAGTCGTACACGTACTTCACGTGGCGAACCGCGAAGTGGGAGCTGACCGAGTTCGCCGAGGAGCATGCCCGACGCGCCGACGACGCGCGGCCCAACCTGTTCGTCAACACCCCGGACATCCTGCACGAGAGCCTGCAACACGGTGGACCCGGAATGTTCGCTCTGCGAGCAGCTCTGGCCGCCACCCTGGCTCCGACGTGGGGCGTGTACTCCGGGTACGAGCTGTACGAACATCAGGCCGTACGCGAGGGCAGCGAAGAATATCTGGACTCCGAGAAGTACCAGTTGCGACCACGCGACTTCGAGGGTGCGCTCGCCCGCGGTGAATCGCTGGAGCCGTGGATCACCACCCTCAATTCCATTCGCCGTGCCCATCCGGCACTGCAGCAACTGCGCAACATCCATTTCCACACGATCGACAACGAAGCGCTGATCGGGTACTCCAAGTTCGATCCGCAGACCGGCGACTCGGTGTTGGTGGTCATCAACCTCAACCCGTTCGGAGCCGAGGAGGGCACCGTCCACCTGGACATGCCCGCACTCGGTCACGACTGGCAGGACACCCTGACGATCAAGGACGAGGTGAGCGGCATCCATTACGACTGGGGCCACACCAACTTCGTCCGACTCGAGCCCTGGACCTCGGTGGCGCACATATTCACGCTCCCCCACATTCCCTATCCGGCACGAATCGAACTGGCCTACCGCGGCAACCGAAAGTGAGTGGATTCAACGTGACCAAGAATCCGACGACGCCCGAAGACACCGTCGCAGCCCCGTCCGACAACGACCTCGATCTCCTCGCCGCTGGTCGGCACTACAACCCGCATTCCGTGCTCGGCGCGCACCCCGTGCCGGGCGGAACAGCGATTCGTGCGCTGAAGCCCGACGCGGAGAAAGTGATCGCGCGCGTCGGAGACGTCGACCACGAGTTGACCCACGTCGCCCACGGCCTCTTCTCTGCGCTGGTGCCGGTCGAGGACCTGATCGATTACCGGCTCGTGGTCACCTGGCCAGGTGGGCACGTGTCCGAATCTGCCGACGGGTATCGGTTCCTACCGACCCTCGGTGAACTCGACCTGCACCTGTTCGGCGAAGGTCGCCACGAGCGTCTGTGGGACATCCTCGGAGCGCACCAGCAGTCGTACGCCACACCCGACGGTCCCGTCACCGGTACCTCGTTCGCGGTGTGGGCCCCTGCCGCCCAGGGCGTCACGCTGGTGGGCGACTTCGACGGGTGGACCGGCCGTAGTTGGCCGATGCGCGTCCTCGGCTCCACCGGAGTCTGGGAGTTGTTCGTCCCGAACATCGAACCCGGTGCCCTGTACAAGTTCCGCGTCCACGGCTCCGACGGTTCGGTGAAGGACAAGGCCGACCCGATGGCCTTTGCCACCGAGGTTCCGCCGTCCACCGCGTCGGTCGTGACCGCGTCGACGTACACCTGGAACGACGAGAAGTGGCTCGACACCCGAGCCGGCATCGAACCCACGCAGGCTCCGATGAGCGTCTACGAGATCCATCTGGCGTCGTGGCGACCGGGCTTGGGTTACCGGGAGCTGGCCGAGCAACTGGCCGAGTACATCATCGAGACCGGCTTCACCCACGTGGAGTTGCTTCCGGTCGCCGAGCACCCGTTCGGCGGATCCTGGGGCTACCAGGTGACGTCCTACTACGCACCGACGTCCAGGTTCGGCAGTCCGGACGACTTCCGGTTCTTCGTCGATCACCTGCACAGCGCCGGCATCGGCGTCATCGTCGACTGGGTCCCCGCCCACTTCCCCAAGGACGAATGGGCCCTCGCCCGCTTCGACGGTGGGCCGCTCTACGAGCACGGAGACCCGCAGCGAGGCGAGCAACTCGACTGGGGCACACTGGTTTTCGACTTCGGCCGACGCGAGGTCCGCAACTTTCTGGTCGCGAACGCGCTCTACTGGATCGACGAATTCCACATCGACGGACTGCGCGTCGACGCCGTCGCCTCGATGCTGTACCTGGACTACTCGCGCCCCGAGGGTGGCTGGTCGCCCAACATCTACGGTGGCCGAGAAAACCTCGAAGCGGTGTCCTTCCTGCAGGAGATGAACGCCACGGTGCACAAGAAGCACCGCGGAGTCGTCACCGTCGCCGAGGAGTCGACCGCGTGGCCCGGCGTCACTCGCCCGACGAACGTCGGCGGGCTCGGGTTCAACATGAAGTGGAACATGGGGTGGATGCACGACACCCTCGGCTTCGTCGGGCGCGATCCCATCCACCGCAGCTTTCACCACCACGAGATCACGTTCTCGCTCGTCTACGCGTGGAGCGAGAACTACCTGCTGCCCATCAGCCACGACGAGGTGGTGCACGGCAAGGGCACGCTGTGGACCCGCATGCCCGGGGACGACTACGCCAAGGCCGCAGGGCTGCGCGGAATGCTCGCCTACATGTGGGCACATCCGGGCAAGCAGTTGCTGTTCATGGGCCAGGAGTTCGGTCAGACCCGCGAATGGTCCGAGGAGCGAGGCCTGGACTGGTACCAGATCGACGAGGAGCCGTTGCACCGAGGCGTGAAATCGCTTGTCGCAGATCTGAACTCGACGTACCGATCGCATCCGGCTCTGTGGACTCTGGACACCTCGCCCAGTGGCTACTCGTGGATCGACGCCAACGACACCGAGAACAACGTGCTCAGCTTTCTGAGGTACGGCTCCGACGGTTCGGTCGTCGCGTGTATTTTCAACTTCTCCGGTTCCGAGCACGGCAGCTATCGTGTGGGACTACCGGAACCTGGCCGTTGGATCGAGATCCTCAACACCGATGCAACGGAGTACGGCGGCTCCGGAATGGGCAACCTGGGTGAAGTGACGGCAACATCGCACTCGTGGCACGGTCGACCGGCATCAGGCCAGGTTGCACTTCCCGCCAACGGGGCGATCTGGATCAAATTGGAGCAGTAGATGACCGGCGGCCGCAGACCACGACTTCTGGCTGCGGCCGCCACTGCAGGGTTACTACTGTTGACATCGTGCGCCGCCACCGTCGGCGGTAATGCAGTGTCGATCTACGAGAATCCGTTCACGGTCGCCGGTCTTCCGGTCACCAGCGGACCGAGCGGACCGCGGCCGGGAGTGCCGGATTCGACCATCGCCGTCGAGAACGCCGAAGGTACCGACTCGGACATCCTGGCTACCAACGCGATCGACGACATCCAGCAGTTCTGGGCCGAGCAGTATCCGGCCCTGTTCAAGGGCTCGTTCACGCCGGTCTCGGCATTGACCTCGTGGGATGCGTCCGAGGACGAGGGATCCGGCATCCGATTCTGTGGCGACAGAACCGGCGGAGTCCCCAATGCCGCGTACTGCACCCGCGACGACTCGATCGGGTGGGACCGCACCATTCTGCTTCCGGCGTTGGTCGACGCGTTCGGGCCGATGTCGGTGGTCATGGTGATCGCGCACGAATACGGCCACGCGATCCAGCATCAGTCGGGACTCGTCGGCGACGACACCCCGACCATCGTGGCCGAGCAGCAAGCCGACTGTTTCGCCGGCGCATTCATCCGCCATGTCGCAGAAGGCGATTCGCAGCACTTCACCATCAACACCTCGGATGGGCTCAACGGTGTTCTTGCTGCGACCGTCGCGGTGCGCGACGTGGACCCCAACGATCCCGAATCGGTTCACGGGTCCGCATTCGAGCGCGTCACGGCAGTGCAGATCGGATTCAGGGACGGCGCGGCCACCTGCACACGCATCGACGAGGCCGAAATCGATTCACGCCGAGCGTCGTTGCCGCAGAAGTTCGACAGCGCCGACGATTCCGGCGAGCTACCGGTCACCGAGGACTCCCTGGGCGCATTCACGCGATCGTTCGAGACGGCGCTTCCCGTCGCCGATCCCCCGACCGTGGACTATTCGGGATCGGACACCGGGTGCACGGACGCCGAGGCCACCACTCCGGTGTCGTACTGCCCGTCGAGCAACACCATCGGTGTCGATGTGGAGGACCTGGCCGAAATAGGGCAACCCGAGACACCTCAGCGCGGAGACATCCTGCCACTCAACGTATCCGGTGACTACAGCGCGTACGTATTGTTCGCGTCTCGCTACACCCTCGCAGTACAGAAGGAAGCGGGCCAGACGCTCGACGACCCTCAGACCGCACTTCGATCCGCATGCCTGTCCGGGGTCATCACCGCAGCGTTGAGCGCCGAATCCAACGAGGCCGCTCTCGAAATCCGGCTCTCCCCCGGCGATCTCGACGAGGCCGTCTCCGGCCTACTCAGCGACGGATTGGCCGCCAGCGACGTCAACGGAACGACGCTGCCATCCGGGTTCTCCCGAGTCGACGCGTTCCGCTCGGGAGTTCTCGGCGGTAAGCCCCTGTGCGATTCGCGCTACAGCTGAGGGATTCAGTACAGAGCGGACGCGAGTTTGCGACGCGCCGAGACCACCAGAGGATCGGCGGCGTCGAACAACTCGAACAGCTCCAGTAGGCGGGTACGCAGGGCCGTGCGGTCGTCCCCTGCACTGATCTTGATTCCGTCGATGAGCCGTGCGAAAGCCTGTTCCGGCTGCTGCCCGGCCATTTCAGCATCCGCCGCATCGATTCGGGCTTGGACGTTGGCGGGATCGGCGTCGGCCACCTCGACGGCGTCGGGTGCAACGTTCTGCACCCGAGCCAGGAACTTGACCTGACGCAACGCGGCGACGGCGTCGGTGTTCTTCGGCTCGGCGTCGATGATGGCCTGATATGCCGCCGCTGCCTTGTCGAAGTCACCCTCGTCGATCGCCTCTTCCGCAGCGACGATGCGCGGATCCTCGACCTCGGGTTCCGGCTCGGCGGCGGGAGCCGACCCGGGTGGACCGGACAGCTTTCCGGCGGTTGCCTGCTCGACGGCCTGCAGCCACTGACGCAACTGCTCGTCGGATTGCGTGCCCTGGAAATCGGCGAGCGGTTGCCCACCCGCGACGGCAACCACCGTGGGAATGGCCTGCACGCCGAATGCCTGCGCGATCTGCGGATTCGAGTCGACATCGACGCGGGCATGTATCCACGTGCCGCCGGCCTCGACGGCAAGTTGCCCGAGCTGACGCGTCAACGCCTGGGACTGCGGCGACCGAGCCGATCCCAGGTCGACGATGACCGGTACCTGCATCGATCGCTGCAGAACCTCGGCTTCGAAATTGGCCGTGGTCACGTCGACGATCGGAGCCAACCCTCCCGCATCGCCACTGGCTTCGGCAGCGGGAGCAGGTGCCGGACGGTCCTTGAGAACGGACAGGTCGACGGCACCGGCAATGGATGCGGGGACGGCGGCCGACGGGCGGACAGGAGGACGGGAACCGGGTCGAGTCACGCCCTACAGTTTGTCACTAACGCGATGCGTCATCCACTGGCGGGCGGTCAGGACAGAACCTTCGCGTCGGCTGCGGGTCGGCCATTGCTCAGCTCGGCAAGGCGTCCGGTACGCACGGCCCAGATCTCGAAGACCACAGTGCCGAACGGCGGGAATGCCGCGACCAGCGCAAGCAGCGCGGCTTTGATGTCCCACTTCAGCTTCACCGCCGTCAGGACGGCAACCGCAAGGTACACGATGAACACCGCACCGTGGATGGGCCCGAATATCTTCACGCCGATTTCGTTGCCGTCGGCAGGCAGGTACTTGAACGCCATGCCGACCAGTAGTCCGAGCCAGGTGAACGCTTCGAGCACGGCAATGAAACGGAAGCGTTTGGCCGTGCTGCTCAGGTCGAAGAAATTCGTCATGCCCGCTATTGTGCCCGGTTTGCTACGACAGAACGTAGTGGCTCTGGTCTCATCGGACCAGAGCCACTACCGACTCAGCTTTTCGGGACTCGAACGATGAGCGCGTCGCCCTGTCCGCCGCCGCCGCACAATGCTGCGGCACCCACTCCGCCACCGCGCCGCTGCAGCTCGAGAGCCAGGTGCAGTGCGATGCGAGCGCCCGACATTCCGAGGGGATGGCCGATCGAAATCGCCCCGCCGTTGACGTTGACGATTTCCGGATCGATGCCGAGCTCACGCGTCGACGCGATTCCGACCGCCGCGAATGCCTCGTTGATCTCGACGACGTCGAGGTCCTTCGGGTCGATGCCTTCCTTCGCGCAGGCCTTGGCGATGGCGCGAGCGGGCTGCGACTGCAGGGTGGAGTCGGGGCCGGCCACCACACCGTGCGCGCCGATCTCGGCGAGCCAGGTCAATCCGAGCGACTCGGCCTTGTCCTTGCTCATCACGACGACGGCGGCGGCACCGTCGGAAATCTGCGACGCGGATCCGGCAGTGACCGTGCCCGCCTTGTCGAACGCGGGGCGAAGCTTGCCGAGGGAATCCACCGTGGTGTCGGCCCGGATTCCTTCGTCGGCAGTGAACTGGATGGGCTCACCCTTGCGCTGCGGAATCGACACGGGCACTACCTCGTTGTCGAAGACCCCGTTCTTCCACGCCGCGGCAGCCTTCTGATGCGATCCGGCCGCAAAGGTGTCCTGCTCCTCACGGCTGATCGCCTCCGAGCTCTGATTGCGCTGCTCGGTGAGCGCACCCATGGCCTGATCGGTGAAGATGTCGTACAAGCCGTCGTATGCGAGGTGGTCGCGCATGGTGACATCGCCGTACTTGAATCCCGCCCGCGACTTCTCCAGCATGTGCGGTGCCTGGGTCATCGATTCCTGGCCGCCGGCCACGACGATCTCGAATTCCCCCGCGCGGATGAGCTGATCAGCGAGCGCGATGGCGTCGACGCCGGAGAGACACACCTTGTTGATTGTCAGGGCCGGAACGGTCATCGGGATACCTGCAGCGACGGCGGCCTGACGCGCCGGGATCTGCCCGGCACCCGCAGTAAGGACCTGGCCCATGATGACGTAGTCGACCTGATCCGGAGCGACGCCGGCCTTTTCGAGTGCGCCCTTGATGGCAATTCCGCCGAGGTCGGAACCCGAGAAGTCCTTGAGCGCACCCGAGAAGCGCCCGACGGGCGTACGAGCACCGGCGACGATGACTGTTGTGGTCACGATTTCCTCCGAAAGTGTGAAGACGGCCTTGTGGAGATCAACGCTCGCCAGGCTCCCTACCGATACCAGCCTGGCGGAACACCGTGACGCAGCTGACGCTAACGTCTTGTCCATGACCTCCAGCACGCAGTCTTACACGGGTGCCCCACTCCGCTCCGACCTGGTGACGGCTATCGACCACGTCGGTGTCGCGGTACCCGATCTCGATGCCGCAATCGCCTGGTACGCCGACCACCTGGGCATGGTTGCGGTGCACGAGGAAGTCAACGAAGAACAGGGCGTGCGCGAGGCGATGCTCTCGTTCCCCGGGGCAGGCGAGAAGTCGGCAGCACTGCAGTTGCTCGCGCCCATCGACGAATCCTCGACCATCGCGAAGTTCATCGACCGAAACGGCCCCGGACTCCAACAGTTGGCGTATCGGGTCACCGACATCGAGGAGATCTCCTCCGAGTTGCGCGCCCGCGGCGTTCGGTTGCTTTACGACGCTCCCCGCCGCGGTACGGCCGATTCGCGTATCAACTTCGTCCACCCCAAGGACGCAGGCGGAGTACTGATCGAACTGGTCGAACCGAACCACAACGCGCACTGACCGAACTCGGTGATTACGCCGTATGGCTCTCCACTTGACTCACCGGTAAATTGACGGCCATGGCCATCGATCATGAACGCACTTCCACGGTGCAACTCCCCTTTTCCATCGTTCGGAAGGGGTTCGATCGCGACGAAGTCACCAACTACTTCGAGCGATTCGACGCTGAATTACGGCTGACGACGGCCGACCGTGATGCCGCCGCGGCACAGGCGCGTGATCTGGCCAAGCAACTCGACGACGCTCGCGACGAGATCGACGAACTGCGCAAGGACATCGACCGTCTCTCGGTGCCGCCGACCACCGCGGAAGGCATGAGCGATCGCATCTCCCGCATGTTGCGACTGGCGTCCGACGAGGCCTCCGAGGTTCGCGCGAAAGCACATGCGGAGTCCGAGGAAATGATCTCGGTTGCGCAGCAGGAGAGCACTCGCCTGCGAAGCCGTCACGAGTCGTTGGTCGCAGAACTCGAGGAGCGCCGCACGGCACTCGAGACCGAGCACGAGCAGACCATGGCGCAGGCACGCACCGAGGCTGCGCGCGTCGTCGAGGCCGCACAGGCAGAGCGCGACAAGCTGGCTGCCGAGTCCGAGGCCAAGCGCGCCGAGGTTCAGGAAGACTTCGAGATCACGATGGCCGAGCGCCGCACCAAGGTGCTCACCGCGCTCGAAGAACTGGAAGCGTCGAGCAAGGCCGATGCTGCTCGCCGTATCGAAGAGGCGACGACCGAAGCCGCACGCCGGCTGCAGTCCGCCAGCGAGCAAGCCGAGCGGCGCATCGCGCACTCGAAGGAATTGGCCGAGGAGCTGCGCGTGCTGCGAAGTCGCGTCCTCGCTCAGCTACTGGGTATCCGGGGCCAGCTCGATTCGGTACCGGCCATGCTGGCCTCGGTCAACCGCGAAAGCGAGTTGCTGGACAACCCCGACCCGACGGCCATCCTCAAGAAAGAAGAAGAGAAGGCTGCGGCGAAGGCCGAGAAGGACAACGACGAAGAGAAGGAATCCGCCGACTCGGCGTCCTGACTTCGCAGCACACGCTCGGCCTCCCCCGCTAGGACCATCTACGGGTGAGGCCTCGCGTGTTTCTGCCGCTCCAACACCCGGTGTGCCAATGTCTGCGGTTGTCGGCTCCCCCGAAGTCGTCCGACGGCCACGCCACGATGTGGGCGACCCCTGGCCGTACCTCGTGATCGCAGCCTGGGCAACGGTAGGTCTTGACGGCCTTGGCACCGGGAATCATCCGCGTCGTGTACGTGTCCCCGTCAGGACCCACCTCGACGCGATTGCCGCCCAGGACGGAATCGGTAGCCGGGCCGAGACTGCTCGGACCACTCCGACTCGCTTTGCGGGGCTGATTGCGACGAGGCACGCATCCAGTGTAGAGAATCGCGCCGCTTCGGCAGACAGACGTCAGAAGAGCCGGAACTCGGTGCTGTCGGTGCCGCGGAGAACGTCGTAGTCGAGTGTCAGACAACGTATACCGCGATCGGTGGCCAGAGTCTTTGCCTGCGGCTTGATGACCTGTGCGGCGAACACACCGCTGACCGGTGCCAGCAACGGGTCACGATTGAGCAGTTCGAGGTACCGAGTCAACTGCTCCACACCATCGATTTCACCGCGACGCTTGATCTCGACGGCGACAGTGCCACCATCTGCGTTGCGGCACAACAGATCCACCGGTCCGATTGCCGTCATGTATTCACGCCGCACCAAGGTGTACCCCTCACCGAGGGTGTTGACGTGTTCTGCGAGCAACTCCTGCAGATGAGCCTCGACACCGTCTTTGACCAACCCTGGATCGATACCCAATTCATGACTGGAATCGAGTTCGACGTCGTCGATCGTGATGCGAAGTTCTTCGCCCGCCTTGTTGGTGACGACCCATTTGATGGTCTCGTCCTCGGTGGTCTCGACCATCCAACAGGGCGGAGACATCCAGTTGAGGGGCTTGTACGCCCTGTCGTCCGCGTGCACACTGACCGATCCGTCGGACTTGACGAGCAGCAGGCGTCGAGCGGAAGGGAGATGTGCGGTGAGGCGGCCGATGTAGTCCACTTGGCAACGAGCAATAACTAAACGCACTCGACCACCATAAGGCAGCACGGCCGTTACTCTGTGACCACCATGCCCCAATTCAGACGATCTGCCGCTCCGCTGGGTTCCCGGCTCCTCGGAGACACCACCGAATCGCCGCGCCGACGCCGGATCCGAATCCAGCTGTTGCTGACGGTGTTCCTGGTCCTGTCCAACCTGATCGGTGCCGTGATCGTCGGCGTTCTGATCAGTGTGGTCGTTCCAGGCCCGGACGTTCTGGACATGGATCGCTACTGGTGGGTCAACTTCATCGTCGTCCCGGTGTACGTCTTTCTGGCATTCCTGGTCGGTGTCGTCTGGGGCACCACACGTGCGCTGAGCAGTCTGCGGTGGGGCATCGAGGATCGCGAGCCCACCCGGTCCGAGCAGGTCGCGACGCTGGCCATGCCCTGGCGCCTGACGCGCATGCAGATTGCGCTGTGGACCGGTGGACTGATTCTGCTCACCACGATCGACGGCATCATCGACCCCCAGGCGATCCCGAAGGTGGCGTTCACCATCGCCGCGGGCGGCACGGTCGTGTGCGCGTTCAGCTACCTGCTCAGTGAGTTCGCTCTGCGACCCATCGCGGCTCGTGCCCTGCAGGCGGGCGACCCACGGCGCATCCGAATCGCCGGTGTCATGGGGCGTTCCATCCTGTCGTGGTTGCTGGGAACCGGCGTTCCGGTCTCCGGCCTGATGATGATCGCGGTGTTCCGCTTCCTTCGACCCGAGACCAGTGCAAACCAGCTCGCTGTGTCCATCCTCGCGCTCGGCGGCATCACCATCGTCTTCGGCTTCGCCCTGACCGTCCTGGGCGGTTTCGCGACCACCTCCCCCATCAACAACGTGCGGGCGGGCATGGCCGAAGTCGAGAAGGGCAACATGGATGTCCGACTCGCGGTGTACGACGGCACCGAGCTCGGCGAACTGCAGAGCGGTTTCAACCGCATGGCCGACGGTGTGCGCGATCGAGAGAAGATCCGCGACCTGTTCGGACGACACGTCGGACACGAAGTAGCCGAGAAGGCCCTGCAGTCCGAAAGTGAACTCGGGGGCCAGGAGCGCGATATCGCAGTGTTCTTCATCGACCTGGTCGGCTCCACCGAATTGGCCGCATCACGACCGCCGACCGAGGTGGTGGATCTACTGAACCGCTTCTTCGCCGTCGTCGTGGACGAGGTGGACGAACACGGCGGCTTCATCAACAAATTCGAGGGCGACGCGGCGCTCGCCATCTTCGGAGCACCGAACGACATTCCGGATCACTGCGGATCGGCACTCTCGGCCGCACGTGCCATTGCCCGCCGATTGCTGGTCGAAGTACCCGAGTGCAGCGCAGCCGTCGGCGTTGCAGCCGGCCGAGCCGTTGCCGGCAATGTGGGAGCAAAGTCGAGATTCGAGTACACCGTCATCGGCGATCCGGTCAACGAGGCTGCGCGATTATCGGAACTGGCCAAGAGTGCTCCCGGTGCGATACTCGCTTCCAAGACAGCGGTAGACGGTGCTGCCAAGAACGAAGCGGACCGCTGGGAATTCGGTGATCGAGTAACCCTTCGAGGGCGATCCGCAGAGACAGTTCTCGCGAACCCCAAGGACGTGAAGGTTTCCGCAGACGAGGCCGAATCCGTTCACGCCTGATCCACCCGATCCGTGGGCTCAGTACGTGTAGTGCACTGTGCCCCTGCCGTTTTCATCACTGACGACTCGGCCGCCCTGTGCCCGGTCCCCCTCGCGAATGCACGCGCGTTTGTCGAACGCTCACGACATCGCTGACGATTCTGCGCGCGCCTCGCGAATGCGAGCGCGTCTGCAGAATCGAAGTTTGCCCACGATCGATCGCCAAGCTTCGATGGGCAGTAGTTGGTTTGTTGGGGTTGGGTCCGGTTCGACGGCCCGACAAACGCGCACGCGTTTGTCGGGTGCGCGCAGTCTGGTGTCGCTGTTCTGCTCGCGTGTGGCGAGTGCGCGCGCGTGTGCGATCCGGGGTGAATGTACGGGCGGCTTGTACGGCGATGATGGGATTGGGGGTGCACGTGTGGATGCCTGCGCGTTCAGTTCAACGAGAGTGGCGAATACTGTTGTGTTGGTGGTGGTTTCGAATGCAAACAACCCCCGACCGTGATGGTCGGGGGTTGTTTGGTTCAAGTTGTGTTCGGCGGTGTCCTACTCTCCCACACCCTGTCGAGTGCAGTACCATCGGCGCTGGAGGGCTTAGCTTCCGGGTTCGGAATGGGACCGGGCGTTTCC